>NZ_JBITES010000005.1:0-531982 GCF_044455405.1 Streptomyces sp. NPDC051243
GCCTCACCCCATGGTACGGGGCCGCTGCCGCTGGGGCTTGGCGGGATGCTTCAGTGCAGGTCAGCTGGAGGATTGCCGCTCCTGCACGCCCGCACGGGGGGGGGGGGGGGGGGGGGGCCCCCCCCCCCCCCCCCCCCCCCCCCCCCCCCACGGTCGGTCAGCAGGTCGAATTGGTCTGGGTCAGGAGGCCGAGCCGCCACGGGAGGAGGTTGTAGTCACCGCCCGCGTTGGGGTTCATGCCCTGGTAGACGTACTGGAGCCGGCAGGCGGGAATGGTCAGTGTCTGGTCGTAGCCGGCACGGATCATCTCGCCGTGACTGATGTCCCGGGTCCAGGCGCCCGAGGGGAAGCTGACGTTGTTGGCCCGAGCGAACGAGTTGCTTTCGGACGCGGCCAGGGGTGCCCAGGAGCCGGCGAGACTGCCCGAGGTCCAGGAGCGGAAGTAGCGCCGGCCGTCCGATCCGATGGCCTCGACGAGCAGCAGGTACTGGTTGGCGCCCTGCACCTTGTACACGTTGCTCGCTTCGAACAGGGCGTACTTGGAGTCCTGGGCCGCGATGACGGTGTTGGTGAACCCGTTCGGGAACTGGCCGACGGCCGTCTGCGAGCGGTACAGGTGTCCGTTGTCGTCGGAGGAGAACAGGTAGCAGTTGGCGCTGTCGCAGATCACCCACATGTCGACCCAGTGGCCGTTGCCGATGTTCTGCTTGATGATGTCGGGCATCGACGAGTAGAAGTGGCGCGGCGCGCTCCACCCGTTCGGGTTGCTGATGTCGGGGTTGGTGGAGTACGAGGCGTTGCCGGTCTGGTACACGAGGTACCACAGGCGTTGCGGCGCGTAGTAGAAGACCTGCGGAGCGGCGCGGTACCCGCGACCGATGGCGCTGCGGTCCAGATAGTGGTGTGTGGCCGAGCCGGCCTGGGACCAGTCACTGAAGTTCAGGTACACCAGGTTGTATCCGGAGGAGCCGGCGACGCTCGCGAACACGTGGTACTTGCCGTTGTACTGGACGACCGTCGGGTCCTTGATCCCGGCGATGTTGTGCGTCGCGTCCGACTTCGGCGAGATCAGCACGCCGCTGGAGTTCCACGAGTAACGGCTGGGCAGAGCAGCGGCGTTGGTATCGCTGCGCGGGATGGCGGGTGTTCCGTCGGTGGCGGCGGGCGTGCTGCGGGTGGCGGCGGGCGTGCCGCCCATCGTCGTCAGCACCGCGTTGTACGCGGGCTTCTTGGTGCCGTTGCGGTCGAACAGCAGCGGGTTCTCCGTTGCCCGCCAGGAGTCGCTGTCGCGGATGCCCCAGACCGTGATGCCGGTGCAGCGCGCGACGTTCATGCAGGCCCTGACCGTGTTCGCGTAGGCGGTCGGCGACGCCTGCGCGATGTCCAGTTCGGTGATCTGTACGTCCACGCCGAGGGCGGCGAAGTTCGACAGCGTGGTCTGGAAACCGGCGGGCGGGCCGCCGGTGCCGAAGTGGGCCTGGAGGCCGACGCAGTCGATGGGCACGCCGCGTGCCTTGAAGTCGCGGACCAGCCGGTAGACGCCCTGGGTCTTGGCGTCACTCCAGTTCTCGATGTTGTAGTCGTTGTAGCAGAGCTTGGCCGCCGGGTCGGCGGAGCGCGCGGTGCGGAACGCCTGCTCGATGAAGCCGTTGCCCAGCACGTCCCGGAAGACGGAGCTGCGGAGCTGGCCGCTGGGCCCGTCGGCGAAGGCCTCGTTGACCACGTCCCAGGAGTGGATCCGGCCCTTGTAGCGGTTCATCACGGTGGTGATGTGGTTGTTCATCACGCCGCGCAGTGTGTTCGCGTCCCTGATCGAGCTGACCCAGCCGGGAAGTTGGGAGTGCCAGACCAGGGTGTGGCCGCGCAGGCGCTGACCGCGGGCCTGCGCGCGGTTCGCGATCTGGTCGGCGCGGCCGAAGGTGAACTGCCCGCGGGAAGGTTCGGTCGCGTCCCACTTCATCTCGTTCTCGGCGGTGACCGAGTTGAACTCACGGTCCAGGATGCCGGTGTACGTGCCGTCGCCGAGCCGGCCCGCGGCCACGGCGGTTCCGAAGTACCGTCCGGACTGGGCTGCTTGGGCGCCCAGAGTGGAGGCCCGGTCCGCGTCGGGCGCTGCGGTCGCGGCCCCTGGCGTCACCAGGGCGGCCACCGCCAGGAGGGATAACACCGTGGCGCGGCGACGGCCGAGCCGTTTCAGCGGGTTCATGGTTCTCCTCGTACGGGTGGGGGGTTGGGTGGTGCGGTCGACGGGTCGGTTCAGGGCGCGGACAGTTCGAACCGCAGGACGCGGACCGCACCGCCGAGCGCTTGCGTGGCGTGGTTGAAGAGGGCGAACCGGTAGCCCATGAAGAACCGCCAGTCGTTGCCCAGGGGGAAGGCGGGGCCGAGGCGGGTGAAGGTGGTGCCGTCGGTGCTGTAGGAGAAGGTGCCGGGGCGACCCGTGCCGGGGCGGATGTCCGCGCTCGCGCGCAACCAGACGCGGCTGCCCGTCAGGGCCGCGCTCGCGACCTCCGTGCCGGTGCCGGTGGTGTTCCAACTGCCGTCCATGGTCAGCCCGTTGACCATCACCACTCGCGCTGCGCCGCCGTCACGCTTGACGCCGATCCAGGCGGAGGAGTCACGCAGCAGCGCCAGTCCGGCCCGGTCGCCGTCCCGCATCGCGGAGTGGTCGAGCTCGACCGTGGCGGTGGAGACGGGGCCCTGGATGCGGTGCGTCAGGGTGTTGCGGGCCCAGTAGAGGTCGTTGGTGACCGTCGCTGTGCGCAGGGTCAGCCCGTTGCCGGCCGACCACTTGGTGTTGTCCGGGTTGTGGTTCCACTCCCACCGCGGCTTCAGGCTCGGGCCGTCGAAGGTGTCGACGCCGGTCATGGGGGTCACCGGGCGAGGCGGAGGGGGCACGGCCGGGCTGGGATACGAGGTGCCCCATGCGCCGTCGACGAGCTGCACGACAGGCCAGCCGTCCGAGGTCCACGTCACGGGCGCCAGGGCGGGCATCCGGCCACCGGGGTAGGCGTCGACGAAGGCCATGTAGTACCAGGCGCTGTTCTGCGTCTGTACCAGCCCGCCCTGGTGCGGGACGCCACCGCCGGGGATGGGCCCGCGCAGGTCGAGGAGGACCTGCCGCATCGTGTACGGACCGAAGGGGCCGCGCGAGGACTTCAGGATGTACTGGCCGTTCGCGGGGCGGGTCAGGAAGATGTAGTACTGCCCGTTGATCTTGTAGAAGCGGGAGCCTTCGAGGGTTCCGACGCTCGACGGTGTCGTGAACACCTGCTGGGTGCGGACCTGCGTGCGGCCGTCGGGGGAGAGCTGGGCCACGCTGATGGTCGTGTTGCCGTACGCCACGTAGAGGGTGTCGTCGCTGTCGACGAGCAGCCCCGCGTCGTAGTAGGGAGTGCTGATCGTCGTCAGCCTGTTCCATGGCCCCTCGGCGGCGGTGGCGGTGTAGACGTACGTCCGGGCGAAGTCGATCTGGCCGAGCCAGTAGAAGGTCCGGTTGCTCGGACGGTAGGCCAGTGACGACGCCCAGATTCCTCTGACGTAGCCACGGGCACCGTTCAGGTCGTACTTGGCGCCGAAGTCGAGCACGGGCACCGAGTGACCGGCGACCTCCCAGTTCACCAGGTCGTACGACCGCAGGACGGGCGCGCCGGGCGAGTAGTGCATCGTCGAGGCCGAGGCGTAGAAGGTGTCACCGACGCGGATGACGTCGATGTCCGCGAAGTCCTGCCAGATCACCGGGTTCGTGTAGGCCGCCGCGGTCGCGAGGTCAGGCCCCGGGGCAGCGGCGGAAGCGGGGCCGGCAACCGCGGCCGGAGGAAGCAGGGCACCGACGGTCAGGCCGGTGGCGGCCGTCAGGGCGCGGCGACGGGAAAGGGCTTGATGCGGGCATGACAGATCCATGGTGGCGTTCTCCCTGTGCGGCTCGGCCGTTGCGTGGTGGCGCTACCCGGAAGTGCCTTGTTGCGCTTGCCCGGAGCGACTGCTCCCGGTTCGATATTTCGAATGCAGATCGATGTCCCGGGCAACCAGGATCATAGGGAGTCGGTGAGTAGCGTCAATACCTCTCGCACTATTCGGTCGAAGCTTCGAAACATTCGACAACAGTCGGAGTAGGTCGCTGCTGGTCAATGGCGTACATGAGATGGATGCGCGCGGTGTTGACATGTTCGGGGGTCTCGCTACCATCCGGGACACTACGAGTTTCCGAATGACATCCGAAATTTCGTATCCCCATTTGCTCCGGAGCGCGGCAAGTTCCGGAGCTTCATCCTGCGGATCCCGGACGGCTACGGCGTCGTCATGGGCCGCCCCGTGGACACGGGCACCTGGGCCTCGCTCGACGAAGGACACATCGCCGCTCCGCAGGACGGCACCCCCGGTGTCAGCGGCTCCCGGACCTGGGCGCCGCAAGAGGTCTGGAGGTTCCTCACGCAGATCCGGACCTCCGACCCACCGCCGGGACGGCGACCTGCCGGGTCACCGGCAATGCCGCGCCCCCGAGCTCCTGCACCCTCAACGGCGGGCGGTGCTCGGGGGCAGAGTGACAGATCATGGTCGGTCGGTCAGGAGGCGGGTGTGACACGAGTGCCGGTGACGGAGTCTTCGGACTTCTTGACGTAGTACATGACCTTCTTGCCGCTGTAGAAGTGGAAGGTCAGTGTCACCAGTTCGCCGTCACGCAGCGCGTCCAGGAATTCGGGGGTCAGGATGATCGTGCCGTTCGGATAGTCCGGCTTGAAGGACTTGTTGAACTCCTGGTACGGAGTCCAGTCGGTCTGGCCGGCGTTGCTGCCGTCGCCGTACCTGGCCTCCATCGTTGCCAGCACGTCACCCTTGTACTGGGTGGCGATGGTGAACGCGTCGGTCTTGCCCGTGGCGTCGGAGAGCACCGGTTCGTCGGAAGTGACCACCTCGATCTGCCAGGGCAGTCCGCGGGAGAACCGGGCCTGGAGCGTGGCGTTCACTCCGTACTCGCGGTCGCCCGTCAGCCGGGTCAGCGCGCCGGCCGTGATGACGAGCCGAGTCTTGTCCCACAGCGTGTAGTCGCGCCCCTCGACGAGCTTGGTCTCGCCGTGCCACAGGCCCCGGAACTTGGTTCCGTTCGGATTCAGGGTGACCCCCTTGGCCGTGATCGGTTCCGACTTCGGCACGAAGACCTTGTCGAAGGAGGCAGTTCCCGAACGGGTGGTCCAGCTGGACTTGATCCAGGCGATCAGGGCCGGGTCCGTCCACTTCAGGGTCTCCCGGTTCAGGTAGGCCCAGGTTCCGGGGTCCCAGAGCGCGGTGGTGACTCCGGCGAGGCGTGCCGCGTGTCCGAAGTGCTCGTAGTACTTCAGCGCTTCGCCCCGCTCGACACGGGAGGGGTGGTTGTGGTCGGGGTAGCCGAGCAGGCCGTACTCACCGAGGTAGACGGGGATGTTCCTGGCGACGAACGTGTCGCGCATGCGGGCGAAGGCGTCGTTGAGGTCGTTCTGGGCGGCCTCGTCGTAGTGGGTACCGCCCGCGATGTTGATGCTGAACGGGTACCAGCTGTAGTAGTGGACCGTGGCGATCAGCTGACCGTCGTTCAGCGATTTGATCGTGGTGTACAGGTCGTCCATGAGGGGCTGGGAGGGCGTGCACCCGTCCGTGGGCAGCATGAGCAGGCGGTCGGTGTTCCCGCCGCCCGAGGAGCGGACGATCTTGTGGAAGGACGTGTTCAGCTCGTGCAGGAGCTTGGACTTCTGCTCGGTCGTGGCGTTCTCGAACTGCGGCTCGTTGACGCTCTCGAAGATCAGGGTGCGCGGCTCGTCGCGGAACGTCCTGGCTATCTGGGTCCAGGTGGAGTTGAAGCGGGCCAGCACTCCGTCGTGGTCGGCGGGCATCTTCTTGATCCACTGCCATGAGTCGTGGTGGACGTTGAGGACGACGTAAAGGCCCTCGTCGAGGGCCCAGTCGACGACCTCCCTGACTCGGCTCATGTATGTGGCGTCGACGGTGTAGGGGGCGGTGGCGGACTGGTGGTCCGACCAGGTCACCGGGATCCGGACGCTGCGGAATCCTTCCCCGCGGACGGCGGCGAACAGTTCCCTGGTGGCCTTCGGGTTGCCCCAGTTCTCCTCGTGCGGAATGGCGTCCAGGGTGTTGCCCAGGTTCCAGCTGGGCTGCATCGCGGCGACGGCGTCCATGGCGCGGGCCGGAACTCTGATGGCGGACCGTGCCTGCTGTGCCGTGTCGCGGGGCGCGGCGGTCGAGGTGCCGCCGGCCAGACCCAGCATGACGGCGAGGACCAGGAACAGGGAGGCCAGGCGGCCGCGACCGCGGTCGCGGTGGTGCGCGGGATGCCGTAGGTCCTGCATGTGCGGGCCCTTTCGGTTGGTCGTGCCCTCGGGTTGTCGTGCCGTTCGGTCGGTTCAGCCCTCGAGGGGCTCGTAGTCGAACCAGTCGAAGTGGACGGTGCCTTCGGCGGCGTACAAGCCGATGAGGCGGCCGGTGAAGCCGCCGGCGACCTCGGTCGACAGGTAGCGGCCGTCGAGGGCCGCGAGCTCGGTGAACGTGCCGTCGGGCTCCTCGACACCGAGGGAGACGACATCGGGCCCGGTGCACGGTCCGTGCGGAGGCGGTGGGTCCGTGACCGTGACGGCGAGGACCACCGGCCCGGCGGGCACGGGGAGTTCGGCCACGACCGTGCGCAGCGAGCCGACGCGGGCGATCACCTGTACGTCCCTCCCGGACGCCTCGATCGCGTAGTGGTGCCGTTCGTCCAGCCGGACGGCGAGGCCGCCGCGCCCCTGCCCCGGGTCGATGAGGGTGCGTGCCCGGCAGGTGAGGTGCTGCTGGCGGCGGCCGGTGAACACCACGTCGGGCTCGTCCAGGGATTCGCCCCGCGCGTGGAGCGTCAGCCATCCGGGGCGTTCCTTGGTGGTGCAGTGTTCGGCGGGCCGGTCGCGCAGGGAGATCCAGGTCGGTCCGAGTCCGGCGAGTTCGAAGTCGTCGCGCTGTTCCTCGGCGGGGGCGGGGGAGAGGGGCCAGGGGAGTGTGGACAGGTCCAGGGTGACCTCGCCGACGACCGGCCAGTCGTCCTCCCAGGTCACGGGCGCGAGGAAGGTCTCTCGGCCGAGCACGTGCCAGCCGGGGGTGCCGCCGCGCGGCCGTACGCCGAGGAAGACCATCCACCAGGAGCCGTCGGGGCCTTGGACCAGGTCCGCGTGCCCGGTGTTCTGGACGGGGTGGTCGGTGCCGCGGTGGGTGAGGATCGGGTTGGCCGGGCACGGCTCGAACGGCCCGGTGGGGGTGCGGCCGCGGGCGATCGACACGCCGTGGCCGCGTTCGGTGCCGCCCTCGGCGATCAGCAGGTACCAGTAGTCGCCGATGCGGTACAGGTGCGGCGCTTCCGGGGCCTTGGCGCCGGGGCCGCCGGACCAGAGCTTGTGCGGGGTCCCGTACGTCTGTCCGGTGGACGGGTCGAGGCGGACCTGTGAGACTCCGGCGACGGTGCACCAGCAGGTGCCGTCCTGGTCCCAGGCCAGGTCGGGATCGATACCGGGCACGCCGGGCGCCCAGATGGGATCCGACCACGGTCCGGCCGGGTCGGTGGCCGTGACGATCAGGTTTCCGCCGCCCTCGCTGCAGTTGGTGACGATCAGCCAGAAGCGGCCGTCGTGATGGCGCAGGGTCGGGGCGTAGATGCCGCCCGACGATGGCATGGAGGCCGGCAGACGCAACTGGCCCGGCCGGTCAAGTGCGTTGCCGATCTGCCGCCAGTGCACCAGGTCGCGGCTGTGGAAGAGGGGTACGCCGGGGAAGTACTCGAAGCTGGAGCAGGCGAGGTAGTAGTCGTCGCCGACCCGGCAGATGCTCGGGTCGGGGTGGAACCCGGGGAGCACGGGGTTGGCGGCGCGGGCGGGCCGGTTCTGGGCGGGCACCCTGGTCGTCCTTTCGTCGGGCGGGCATCGGGGTCGGCGCTCACGGAGCGTCCGGTTGCGTGCGGGTGATGCGGAGCAGCACCGCGGACGGCGCGGTGGGCAGGGTCACGGTGAGGTCGGCCGTGTCCGGGTTCCAGGCGGCAACGGCCTGGCCTGCGGCGGGGTACAGCACCTCGACACGGGCTGTGCCGCCGTCCGGCCGTTCGGGCAGCCGGAGGGTGGTGGTGGCCGCAGCGCCTGTGCGGCGCCAGACGGTGAGGTAGGTGGTGGCGGGCGTCTGCAGGGCGAGAGCGATCCAGGGGTCGTCCCAAGCGGGAAGGCCAAGCGGCCAGGAGGGCACGGCCCGGGGCAGGTCGGCGCGGACGGCCTTGTACACGGCGATCGCCTCGTGGACCAGGGCGCGGGCCTCGGGCTCCAGCTCGGTCAGGCGGCCGGAGAGGTGGATGCGGCCGAGGAGGGCGTTCACCATGGTGAAGGCGACCTCGTCGAGGGAGTCCTCCGGCTGCGGGTAGGCCCAGACGGCGCCCTGCTCGGGGGTGACGGCGGTGGGCGCCGAGGCCGCGATGGGCGCGTACAGGTGGAGGTTCTGCTGGTCGCTGGTGGACTGCAACTGCAGCCGGGACAGCAGGGCGTGGTCCCAGCGCATGCCGCCGGAGGCGCAGTTCTCGACCACCAGGTGCGGGTACCGGTCGAGGACGCCGTCGAGCCAGTCGAGGTGCGCCCGGTTGTGGCCGAGCAGTCCGGCGCCCGGGGTCTCGCCGGGGTGGGCGCTGGTGCCGGAGCCGGGGTCGATGTTGTGGTCGAGCTTGAGGTAGCCGACGCCCCACTCGCCGACCAGGCGGTCCACGACCTGGTCCAGGTGGGCCCGGGCGGCGGGGTGGCGCAGGTCCAGGTGGTGCCGGCCGGACTCCGTGACGCGGACGCCGTCGCGGCGGAAGAACGCCTCCTCGGGCAGGGACTTGGCCATGGGGCTGTGGACGCCGATGACTTCAGGCTCCAGCCACAGGCCGGGCACCATGCCGCGTTCGCGGATGCGGTCCAGCACCTCGTGGATCCCCTTCTCACCGGGGAAGCGGGAGGCGGCCGGTTCCCAGGCG
Source organism: Streptomyces sp. NPDC051243 (assembly GCF_044455405.1). Taxonomy (NCBI): domain Bacteria; kingdom Bacillati; phylum Actinomycetota; class Actinomycetes; order Kitasatosporales; family Streptomycetaceae; genus Streptomyces; species Streptomyces sp. NPDC051243. Next base: position 9,005 of record NZ_JBITES010000005.1, read on the forward strand.
CCGACGCTGGTCCACCAGCCGCCGTCATCGTCGTCGTACCAGCCCGCGTCGATGACGAAGTACTCGGCGCCGGCCTCGGCCGCCGCGTCGATCAGCGGCAGCAGCTTGTCGGTCGTCGGGTCTCCCATCAGGCAGTTCATGTAGTCGTTGAAGATGACGGGCAGACCCCGGTGGTCGGGATGCGGGCGGCGGTGGACGCGTCGGTAGCGGGTCAGCGCGGCGAACGCGGCGTCGGGGCCGCCGTCGGCGCTGAAGGACAGAGCCACGGGGACGGTGCGGAAGGCGGCGCCGGGTTCCAGGGGGTGCCGCCAGCCGTGGTGGGTGTCGGTGGGACCGAACAGTGCCGCGTAGGCGGCGTTGTCGTGCTCTTGGCACTCCCAGCGCCAGCCGCCGCCGTTGTGCTCGATCTGCCACATCCAGGTGCGGCCGGTCTGCCGGTCCGTCAGGCCCCCCATGGGCAGGTGCCCGTTGCTGGACCAGGTGCCCTGTCCGGTCAGTTCGAAGCCGGCCTTGCCATGCCCGTACTTCACCCGTCCGCTGGGGTCGGGTGTGGTCCGGCGCATCGGCTGTCGCTGCCAGCGGCATTCGGAGAGCCAGTCGTTGTCCGCCCACAGCAGGTCGGCGGCGTCGAGGGCCGCCGGGTCCCGCGGGGTGAGGCAGCCCACCGCGAGCGAGCTGACCGACTCCAGGTGCAGCGTGGTCCGCCCTTCGTTGCGCAGCGTCACCTCGCTGCGGAGCACGGGGATGCCGTCCGGCGACCGGTAGGTCACCTCCGCGACCAGCCCGGTCTCCGGGTCGTGGAGATGCACGGTCAGCATGTGCCAGTCGCCGTCGCGGGCCGCGTTGTGGGCCCGGTGGCGCAGCCCCTCGCCGAGAGCGGTCCCGATCAGGCGGCTGCCCGACCAGCCGCGGCCGTGACCCGCGGCCGTCACCTCCACCAGAGGCAGGGACGCACCGGGGTCGCCGCCCGCTTCGCCGGGCAGTCCCAGATGCCTCAGCCGGGCGCTGCCGTCGTCGCCGAGGACGAACTCGAGGTGCAGGGCCTCGTGACCCCAGCGCAAGCTCCGCTGTTCGTTTTCCATGTGTCCTTTTCCAGGTCAGTGGCCGCGCAGGACCGCGCAGCCGCCGGGCGGCAGTTCGTGGGCCGTAGTGCCGGCGAGCAGGTCGTGGCCGGGCTCCGGCAGGGGGACGGTGTCCGTGCTGTGGTTGATGAGGACGTCCCAGCGGCGGCCGTCGGCGGCGCGCCGGGTGACGGCTTCGACACCGGCGGGCAGGCCGGGTACGTCCGGTTCGACACCGGCTTCCTTCAGCAGGCGGCCGACGAGAGCGCCGTAGTCGGCTTCGTCCAGACGGGTGGAGACGTACCAGCCCCACCCGGTGCCGAAGCGGTGCCGGGTGAGTGCGGGGCTGTCGGAGAGCATTCCGTGGGTGTAGGCGGCGACGGTCTCCGCGCCCTCGGTGCGCAGGGACTCGCTCCAGACCGTGCCCCGCGTTCCGTCCGACAGAGCGATCCGTTCGTCCGTCCGCAACGGCCGGTACTCCTCGACGCGGATGCCCAGCGCCTCGCGCAGCGGTGCGGCCGGGTAACCGCCGAGCCGGGCGTGCATACGGCCGTCGACGTATCCGGTGGCGTGCTGGACGAGGAGCGTCCCGCCGCCCTCGACGTAACGGCGCAGATTCTCCGCGCCCTTGTCGGACAGCAGGAACAGGGACGGGGCGATGACCAGCCGGTAGCGGCTCAACTCGTGTTCGGGGTGGGCGAAGTCGACCGTGACACCCGCGTCCCACAGCGCGCGGTGCGCCTCGGCGAGCGGCGCGTGATAGTCGAGGCGGGCAGAGGGCAGGCCGTCCACTTCGAGCGCCCACATGGCGTCCGGATCATCGATTACGGCCACCTGCGGTGACTGTCGATCCCGCCAACTCGCCGAGCCGGGCGACCGCCTCGCCGGTCCGCGTGACCTCGCGGAAGATACGGCTGTCGGGGCCCGCGTGCGGGAGCATCGCCGAGTGCCAGGTCTCGGCGCCGGCCCGGGACTGCCGCCACTGGAAGAACAGGGCGCCCTCCGAGCCGCGCGCGATGTGGCCGAGACTGTGGCGCAGGATCTCCCCGGGCTCCTTGCCGATCACCTGCTCGCCGTCGTAGACGGTGCTGGTGCCCTGCTCCATCAGCAGCCATGGGCGGCCGTCGGCCAGCGAGCGGGAGCGGTCGGCGTAGAAAGCGGCGTGGGCGGCGGAGTCCAGGCCGGGCGCGGACGGGTACTGGTCGGAGGTGACGACGTCGAGTTCGCGCGCGAAGGCCCACAGGTTCAGCCGCAGGTAGTAGGGGAGCATCAGGTTCGTCGTCACCGGTCGGTCGCTGTGCTCGCGGATCGCGTCGCGCTGCTCGCAGTAGGCGGCGATGATCTCGTCGCCCCAGAAGCGGTGGAAGTCCAGTGTCTGGCCGGGGTTCTTGTGGTACTGCGTCGCACGCGGTGGCAGCACCTGCTCCCAGGAGGTGTAGCGCTGGCTCCAGAAGGCCGTTCCCCAGGCCTCGTTGAGAGCGTCGAGCGAGCCGTGGCGTGCGCGCAGCCACACCCGGAAAGCGGCGGCCGCGTGGTCGCACCAGCAGAGCGTGCCGTACTCGTTGTGCACGTGCCACAGCGCGAGGGCAGGGTGGTCGCCGTATCGCTCAGCGAGCGCGGCGGCGATACGGCGGGCCGCGCTGCGGTAGGCGGGGGCGGCGAGGCAGTACGTGTCGCGGCTGCCGTGGACGAGGCGGGTGCCGTCGGCGCGGACGGCCAGCGCGTCGGGGTGGGCCAGGGTGAACCAGGGGGGCGGGGAGGCGGTCGGGGTGGCGAGGTCGACGGCCACGCCGTTCGCGTGCAGGCGCTCGATGTGGGCGTCGAGCCAGGTGAAGTCGTAACGTCCCTCCTCCGGTTCGAGCAGGGCCCAGGAGAAAACGCCCACCGTGGCCAGGTTGACCCTGGCCCGGCGCATGAGGTCGTCGTCCTCCTTCCACACCGGCTCGTCCCACTGCTCGGGGTTGTAGTCCCCTCCGAAGGCGAGACCGCCCAGGCGTTCGGTGATGCGCTCTGCTGTCATTGACGCTCCTTGGCGGAGAGAGTCGCGCGGTAATGCCCTGACGGACAGTCAGCGGCGGTTGCAGATCGGCCAGTTCGTGCACGGGCGGCTCGTCCCGCCCGTGGGCTCCGCGGATCTGCGGCCCACAGAGGTACTCATGGCGATCAGTGGCCCTTCTGTCACGCGGCGAGTTCTGACAGGGAGACAACTTTCAGTCAGGCAGTCGATGCGCTTCGACGGGCGTTAACGCTAACGCCGGGTTCGGCACCCGACAAGTGGTCGGACGCAACTCCTCTTTCTTCTGCGTCACCCCAGGTGCCAACTGCCCCTTCATCGGAGTTACCCGGTATTCAGGCAGTTGAGGGGCAATGAGTGAGGGGCGAAATGATCACCTGCCGATTGGCGGTCGGCTGCCTCCATGTCACTTTCGAAGCGCTTCGACAACTGTGCTGCCGCCGCGCCTTGCGGACTGTCGGCGGAAGCCGTTCGGGCACTCCGGGGGACTGCCTCTGCCCGGACGGTCGGCGCGCTGACGCCCGGACGACCGGGCCCGGACGACCCGGAGCAGGCGATAGCCGTCATGTCGCCCCGGGCCAACCTGATCCACCAGGCCTGATCTCATGGATGAGATGACACCCGCGGAAGTGTGATCGAACCGACCGCCGACAAACAGGCGCGTCCGGTGGTGCTCAGCGACCTTGCCGAACGCCTCGGCGTCTCAACGACTACGGTGCCCCGGGCGCTCAATGATCAGCCCGGTGTCGGCGCGGCGACCCGCACGAGGATTCCGGCGCTGGCAGCCGAACTCGGGTATCGCCCCAATGCCTCGGCGCGCGCTCTGGTGACCGGTCGTAGTTCGGTGGTGGGGTTGATCGGTTTCGACATCCCCTACTAGGGCCCCGGCTCCGTCCTTGACGGGGTGGGACAGGCCGCCCGGCGACTCGGATATTCGCTCCGTGCGGCGAGAGTGCGTGCCAGGCGTCGCGGGGCAGGCGGGACTTTGCGGACACGGCCTAGGTCTGGCACCTTGCCGGGCCGGCCGGCTGGGACTCCTCACACCTGCGCGAGCGAGGCTGGCGGGAAGCCCACACCGACGCAGGGCTCGCGCCGCCGCGGGTGATGAGGGGCGACTGGACCGCACGTTCCGGATACGAACTCGGCCGACGGCTCGCAGCGCGACCGGAGGTGACCGCCGTCTTCGCCGCCAACGACCAGATGGCCATCGGCGCCCTGCGCGCCCTGCGCGAAGCGGGCCGCGACGTGCCCGGCGACGTCAGCCTCGTCGGGTACGACGACATACCCGAAGCTGCCTATCTCTGGCCACCGCTGACCACCGTACGCCAGGACTTCGGCGCAGCGGGCCGTCGATCCCTCGACCTGCTGGTGTCCCAGATCCGAGGAGCGCCGCGCAGCCCGGAAGTCACCCTCATCGGCACTCAACTCGTCGTCCGGGAAAGCTCCGCGCCACCGCCAGGCACCGGCTGAGTGGCGGCGCAGCGGACGCCGACGCGATGAGGCGATGAGGTATGGCGCAGGCCCGTCGTGCAGAAGGCCCCCGAAGCGGAGCGCGCGGAGTCCGAGCGGGTCTCGTGAGGCGGTGCCGCCCGACGGGACGGCATGAGCCGCCGGTCGGTCAGTCCGTACTGAGGGGAATCCGCAGCCGTACCCGGTAGCCGCCCTCCGCGGTCGGGCCCGACTCCAGGGTGCCGTGCAGGATCTCGGCCCGTTCCCGCAGGCCGACCAAGCCCTGCCGCGAACCCGGGAGGGGCAGGGAGGGACGCGTGGACGCGGTGTTGGTGACGGTCACTCCGACGTGGTCGCCGTCCTGCCACAGCTCGACGCACGCCGTGGCGCCGGGGGCGTGCTTGCGGACGTTGGTCAGCGCCTCCTGGACGGTGCGGTAGACGGCCCGTTGCGCGGGTGTGCCCACGGCGGGCGGCAGCTCACCCGACAGCTCCGTGTGCGTGCCGCTGGATTCCACCAGTTTGCGCAGGTCGGCCAGGGTGGGCTGGGGAGTCAGCTCGGTGGCGTTGCCGCCGGAGGCGCGCAGCAACGTGACCATGGTGCGCAGTTCGTCGAGGGTGGTGACGCTCAGCGAACGGATCGTGCGAGCGGCCTCCTTGGCGTCCGCGTCCTTGGTGGCGACCTGGAGGGCTCCGGCCCGTACGGCGATCAGGCTGACCTGGTGGGAGACCACGTCGTGCATCTCGCGGGCCAGTTGGGCGCGTTCGCGGGCGAGGACGGCCTGGGCGTGCAGGGTCCGCTCGTGCTCCCTGGCCTCCTCGATCTCGGTCAGCCGCCGCCCCAGGTCCCGGTGGGTCTGGATGAGTTGGCCGAACAGGACCGGCGCGATGCTGGTTGCCAGGCTGTACACGAAGAAGACCAGTGTCATGGTCCGGCCGACCTCGGTGAGGCTGGCCAGGGGCCAGGGGGTACTGCTCGCGACGGCGGACAGGGCGACGCACACCGCGAGGAGACGGCGGTTGCGGGAGCGTTCGGCCAGGGTGAACAGCGCCACGAGCACAGCGACGGCGACATCCTGCGTCAGCGCGAGGGGCAGGGTGAGCAGGAACACGCCGAGCGGGAACCGGCGCCGGAACGCCAAGGCGGCGCAGCCGACCGCGGCCAGCGCGATGCCGAGGCGCGTGTACTCCCACATGTTCAGCCATACGTCCACGGCCGCCACCGCCACCAGGACGAGGTCGACGACCGGTGCGGGCACACGCTCCCACAGCTCGCGGGCGCGGCTCATCGGCCGGCCTCCGACTGCGGGCGCTCGTCGAGCAGTCCGGCCCGCTGCGCCAGCAGCGCCGCCTGCACCCGGCTCGTCACCCGGAGCTTCGTGAGGATCGCGCTGACGTGGTCCTTCACCGTGCCGGCGCCCAGATGGATGCGTGCCCCGATATCGGCGTTCGACAGCCCCTCCGCGACCAGGACGAGGACATCGCGCTCGCGGGCGGTGAGCAGCCGGACGCGGGCCGCGTCCTCGTCGACGGCCGCCTCGGTGCCGGGGTGGCCCCGCAGCAGTGTCCGGGACGCCTTGGGGGAGAGCACCACACCGCCCGCTGCCAGGGTGCGCACCAGGTGGGCGAGTTGCTCCGGCTCGGTGTCCTTGAGCAGGAAACCGGCCGCACCGCAGTGCAGCGCGGTCAGGATGTACTCGTCGGCGTCGAACGTCGTCAGCATCGCCACCACCGGGGCGTCCGGCCTCGCCCGCAGCTCTCGCAGGACGGTCAGCCCGTCGACGTCCGGCATCCGGATGTCCAGCAGCACCACGTCCGGCCGCTCCCGCCGGACGGTCTCCACGGCTTCGCCCCCGCTCGCGGTCGCGACGACCTCGATGTCCTCGGACGCACCCAGGATGAGCCCGAAACCCGACCGGACCAGGGCCTCGTCGTCCACCACCACTACCCGGATCACGTGCGCTCCGCCTTACCTTTGTCCATGCCACCCGGCCTTTACCGCCCCGACTCTAAGGCGCCGTAGAGTTCCCGCGGCCGGGCGAGTCGCAGCTCCAGCCACACGGCGGGGTATCTCCCTCCGGTCGGCAGGGGGACCTCAGCCGACCGCCGGATACTCCGCGGACCGCCCGGTTTCCAGGCTTGGAGCCATGACGCAGCGCCGGGACACCGCGATGCCTCCGATCGGGGAGGAATCCCCGACGGACGGGAGAGCCGACTCTTCGACCGGCACGCCCCGCACCCCCGGTATGGGCAGGCTGATCGGCCTGGACCTGGCCGGGGTCGGGCGGGAGCCCGGCGAGCGCATGGTGGTCCGACCCAGCGGGCTTCCCGTTCGCCGACACCCCCTACTGGCTGCTGGCGGCCTCTCCGCACAGTGAGACGACCTTGTCGATCGTCGGCAACACCGACGTGGCGATCACCGTCGTGGCCGTCTGTCTCTGAGGAACTGCCCGGGGCGTCGCTGCTCGTGCTGCTCGGCTTCATCGCGGTCGTCATGCTGTTGGCGACCGCCTGGTCGCGGTACGTCTCACGTGGCCCGCTGGAGTGGCGGATGGCCAAGGCGACCGGCGTGGCGCACCACGTCCGGTGGACCGCGCGCCGGGGACTCGGCTCGCGGCCGCGCGCGGTACCCGACCGGGTTGTCGAAGCCCTGGGCCCGCGCCGTCGCGGAACGTCCCGTGGAGCCTCGCTGATGGCTCTCGCCCCCCTCGATCGCCATCGCGGGCAGAATGGCCGCGTGTCCCCTCTCGACCGGCCCCCTCTCCCGCTGCTGCGTGGCGTCCGAGCCGACGCCGCACTGGCTCTCGGGACGTTCGTGCTGGTGGCGGTCGCGGAGGGGCAGTTGCTGCGGAGCGGTGAGAACTCGACGCCTTCACGCATCGCGTCCTGGCTGCTGATCGTCGCGGTGTGCGGAGCACTGCTGTTCCGGCGCCGGTTTCCGGTGGCGGTGGGCTGGTGCACGGCGCTGGCCACGGGCGGCTATCACCTGTTGAGCGACACCGACGGCCCGCTGGTCGTGGTGCCGATCGTGGCGTTGTACGCCATCGCGGCCAAGGGCCGGCTGCAGGCCGCTGCCGCCATCGCGGCGGCGATGCTGATCGGCATGTCCGCGGGCACCTTCGCGGGCAACAGCGACATCAACGGCACGGCGGTGTTCATGCTCGCCGGCTGGCTGGTCGCCGTCGTGGCCCTCGGTACCGTGCGGCACGGCCGGGCGGCCCATGCCGAGGAGGAGGCGCGGCTGCGGGCCACCGAGGAGCGGCTGCGCATCGCCCGCGAGCTGCACGATGTGATCGGGCACAACATCTCGATGATCAACGTGCAGGCAGGTGCGGCGCTGCATCGGCTGAAGAAGGACCCCGCACAGGCCGAGGAGGCGCTCGGCGCGATCAAGGCTGGCAGCCGCGAGACCCTGCGGGAGCTTCGGGCGACCCTCGGGGTGCTCCGCCGGGTCGACGAGGAAGCGCCCACGGCACCTGCGCCGGGACTCGCCCGGCTGGACGAGCTGGCGGCTGCGGCGAAGCCGGCCGGGCTCACGGTGCGGATCGTGCGGACCGGGGTGGAACGCTCGCTGTCCGCCCCGGTCGACCTGGCCGCGTACCGGATCGTGCAGGAGTCCCTGACCAACGCCGCCAAGCACAGCGGCGCCGGGCGGGTCTCCATCCGGGTCTGCTACGGAGCCGATGACCTGACCCTGGTTGTCGAGGACGACGGACGTGGCGCGGCACCCCGCGCGGGCGGGGTAGGTGGCGGCAGCGGGATCGCCGGCATGACCGAGCGGGCGCGGGCACTGGGCGGCGAACTGGCGGCGGGTGCGCGGCCGGAGGGCGGATTCGCGGTGCGGGCCCGGCTGCCGTACGGGAGCACAGAAGAGCTGATGGAGGAGAGCGACCGATGATCAGGGTCCTGCTGGCGGACGACCAGAGGCTGGTGCGGGCCGGGTTCCGGTCGATCCTCGCGGATGAGGACGACATCGAGGTGGTCGGCGAAGCCGCCGACGGGCAAGCCGCGGTCTCGGCCTGCCGCGAACTCCAGCCGGACGTCGTCCTGATGGACATCCGGATGCCGGGGATGGACGGGCTGGAAGCCTCCCGGGCGATCGCCGGGGACCAGCGGCTGACATCGGTGAAAGTGGTCATCCTGACGACTTTCGATCTGGACGACTACGTGTACGGGGCGCTGCGCGCCGGGGCCACGGGCTTTCTGGTGAAGGACACGGAGCCGGAGGAACTGCTGCAGGCGGTGCGGGTCGCCGCCCGCGGTGACGCCCTGATCAGCCCGTCCGTCACCCGGCGGCTCATCGCCGAGTTCGCGGGCCGGGTGAAGGGCCCTGAGCCGGATCCCCGGCTCGACGTCCTCACCGAACGGGAGCGCGAGGTCATGCAGTTGGTCGCGGCGGGACTCACGAACGACGAGATCGCGGCGCGGCTCGTGCTGGCACCGTCGACGGCGAAGACACATGTCAGCCGGATCATGTCGAAGCTGGGGGCGCGGGACAGGTCGCAGGTCGTGGTGCTGGCGTACGAGTCCGGCCTGGTCAGCCCGGGCTGGCTGGCGGACTAGCAAGGAGGGCGGGGCAGGCGGTGCACGGCCGGCCGCCGGCCCTCGCAACTCCTGGGGTACCGCGCGGCGGCAGCGTACATCCGCTGGGGTACGACCGGTGTCGGCCGGAGGCTGACGATTCGGCCCCCGTCGCGCAGGCACGATCGAGGCCATGAACGCACCCCTCTTCCCCGGACGGGCCACGGCCGCGCTCGTCGGCGCGCTGGTCGGGGCCGCCGCCGGAATTCTGCTGGTCTCCGCCGCCGGGGCCCTGGCCGTGGAGGTCGACGGCGTGTTCGCCCTCCTGGCGATCGGCCTGCCCGCGCTCTGCGGCGCCGTGGTGGGCGCGTTCGTCACCCCAGGCCACTCTCGCTGAATCCGAGGTAGTCACCCATGTCTTCCACCCGCGGCACAGCCGTGCCCCTTGCCCCGCCCACACCACCGGGCCGACCGGACCGACCGGACCGGCCCGGGGAGGGCCGGTTCGGATCCCTGGCCGGCTGGGCGCAGCGTCACCGCTGGGCCGCCCTGCTGATCTGGCTGGCCGTCCTGGTCACGGTCACGCTGGGATCGCAGGCCGCAGGCTCTGCGTACAAGAACGACTTCGCCCTGCCGGGCACGGATTCCCAGGCCGCCACCGACCTGTTCACCGAGCACGGCTCCGCCCAGGCCGGGGACAGCGTCGAGATCGTGCTCAAGGACAGGCAGGGCATCGACGCGGCCCAGACGGCCGTCGAGACGATGCTGGCCGAGGTCGAACGGTTGCCGGGCGTCGCCGACGTACGCAGTCCGTACACCGACGCCTCCGCCGTGTCCGAGGACGGCACGATCGCCTACGCCACCGTCACGCTGGACGCCAAGGCCGAAGCCGTGCCGAAGGAGGACGTCACCGCGATCATCGACACCGCCAAGGGCGCGGAGGCGGACGGTCTCCAGGTCGAGGTCGGCGGCGAGGCCGTGCGGGGAGCCGAGGAGAAGGGCAGCCCGATCGCGGAACTGGCCGGCGTCGTGGCCGCCCTGGTCATCCTCGGGCTTCTCTTCGGCTCCCTGGTGGCGGCCTCCGTACCGCTGCTCACCGCCCTCTTCGCGGTCGGCTCCGCCCTCGGCCTGATCGTTCTCGCCTCGCACGTGTTCACCATCGCGGACTTCACGCCGCCCATCACGATGCTGGTCGGACTCGGTGTCGGCGTCGACTACGCCCTGCTGATCTTCTACCGCTACCGGCACGAACTCAGCCACGGCGCCGACCCGGACGCCGCCGGCCGCACGGCCCTGGACGCCGCCGGCCGTACGGTCTTCTTCGCCGGCTGCACCGTGATCATCGCGCTTCTCGGCCTGGTCGCGCTCGGCCTCGGCTCGCTCCAGGGCGTGGCCCTCGCCCTGGCCCTGACCGTGCTGACCACCATGGCTGCCTCGCTGGTCCTGCTGCCCGCACTGCTGGCGCTGCTCGGCAAGCGCATCCAGCGCCATGTGCTCAGGCACGCGGCAAGGACGGAGGCCAAGGGCCGGACCGAGGGCCGCCGTTGGCGGGCCCTGGCCTGCGCCGTACAGCGCCGTCCGTTGCCGTCACTGCTGGTCGCCGTGCTGGCCCTGCTGGCCCTGTCAGCGCCGGCGCTCGGCATGCGCCTCGGCTTCGCCGACGCGGGCAACGACCCGAGGACGACGACCTCCAGGCAGGCGTACGACCTGCTCGCCGAGGGTTTCGGCCCGGGCTTCAACGGTCCACTGGTCGTCGTGACGCAAGGAGACGAAGCCGCAGGCAAGGCCGTCCAGTTGGAGCTGGCCAAGACCGAGGGCGTAGCGGCGGCGAGCCCCGCCATGCCCTCCGGGGACGGCGCCCTGTCCACCGTGATCGTCTACCCGGAGACGGCACCGCAGGACGAAGGCACCACCGACCTCCTGCACCATCTGCGCGACGACGTGGCCCCGAAGGCGGAGCACGACACGGGCGCCGACATCCTGGTCGGCGGGGCCACCGCCGCCTCCCAGGACTTCGCGGACACGGTCTCCGAGCGGCTGCCGCTCTTCGTCGCCGTGGTCGTCGGCCTTTCGTCACTGCTGCTGATGCTGGTCTTCCGGTCGATCCTGATCCCCGTCAAGGCGGCCCTGCTCAACCTGCTCTCGATCACCGCCGCGCTCGGCGCCATGACTCTCGTGTTCCAGCACGGCATGTTCGGAGTGCAGCCGGGCCCGATCGAGGCCTTCCTCCCCGTGCTGATCTTCGCGATCGTGTTCGGGCTCTCCATGGACTACGAGGTGTTCCTGGTCTCGCGGATGCATGAGGAGTGGGAGCGCACGAAGGATCACTCCCTCGCGGTACGCGAAGGACTGGCCTCCACCGGCAAGGTGATCACGGCGGCCGGGGCCATCATGATCGTGGTGTTCGGCGCCTTCATGCTGAGTGCCGACCGGATGCTCCAGCAGTTCGGCCTCGGGCTCGCGGTGGCGATCCTGATGGACGCCCTGGTCATCCGCTGCCTGATCGTCCCGGCCCTCATGCAGCTGATGGGCAAGTGGGCTTGGTGGCTGCCCGCCCCGCTCTCCCGGCGGCTGCCCAAGGTGGCGCTCGAACGCCCCGCGGACAGCTGACAGGGCCTCACGGACAGCTCTCGGCCGGAGTTTCGGCCGAGAGCTGCGCGCATGCCGGTGATCGATGTCGCTGGGCCACGACGGCGCCCTGGACGATGGCTTCCGGGACCGGTCCCGAGGCATCGCGTTGATCCACCAACCCGGACGCCGCGGACGAGGAACCCTCCGAGATACCGTACGTGCACATCTCCCGGCGCATTGGCCGGCACTTTCGTTACGTGGTTCGGTTCACCGACGGATCCAGGATCAGAATCGACGGGTACTCCGCCGACGACCCGACGCCGTACCGCAGGACACGCACAGACGCGCCTGGATCACGCTCGGGACGTGGCCGCTTGTCGGCGTGGCCTTTGCCATCCCCGTCGTGCTCATATACCAGCACCTGAACTCCAGCAGCTCCGACGACCGCACGATCGTCGCCTTGGCGCTCGGGATGATCGTCTGCGTCGTCGCAGTGGCTTTGTCCTTGGGGGGACTGTCGCGACGCTGCTGTCCATGAGCCGTACTCCTCGTGACAGCGTCGGCCCCCGGCAGGACGGCCGGCGCGAGCTGACATAACGACTCTCACCGATGTCGCTTGGATGTGGGCCGTCGACGGCACCGCTGGTTCTGCGCACAGAATCGGCACGGAGGGCGCCATGCGAGGTCCAGCTCGGCGCCCTCCGCTGTCCGTCGTCGGCCTTTGCGCTATGACCAGGGCAGGACCAGGGCGCCCCAGGCGACGACGGGGCCGAGGGCGACGATTCCGCCGGTGTAGCCGATGACCTGCCGGTAGAAGCGGCGGGAGTCCACCCCACGCGCGTTGCTGAGGACGAGTGCTCCGTTGGTCGAGAAGGGAGAGGTGTCGACGATCGTCGTGGAGACGGCGAGCGCGGCGATCAGTCCGGCGGCGCTGAGGTGGCTGGAGAGCAGCAGCGGTACGGCGATCGGAATGATCGCGGTGAGAATCGCGGTGGAGGAGGCGAAGGCGGAGGTGATGGCTACGGTGAAGCACAGCAGCAGGGCGACGATGACCGGGGCGCCCAGGCCCGCGGCGTGTTCGGAGATCTCCTCGATGATGCCCGCCTTCTCCAGCATCGCGATGTACGTCATCATGCCCGCCACCAGAAGCAGGGTGGACCAGCTGACGCCGTCAACGGCCTTCTCCTGCCGCTTCATGTCCACCAGGGCCAGCAGGGCGCCGGCGGCCAGCGCGAGGAAGCCGATCTCCAGGTGGAAGCCGAGCGCGCCGACGACGAGGGCCACCAGAGAAGCGAGGGTGAGCCACTGCCGCCAATCGGGCCTGCCGGAGACATCGAGGTCCTCGTCGTCGGCTGCCTCCGCGGCGCCCTCGGCCAGCGGGGCGGGACGCTTGGCGAGCAGGGCGTAGGTGAGGAGCGAGAGCAGCAGGTTGATCACGAAGCTGGCGGTGAACAGCGCGACGGCGGAGACCTGCAGATCGGTCTTGTCGACCAGGCCGAGCACCAGCGCACCGGAGACGGCCAGCGGGGAGAACGCGCCCGCGTGCCCGCCGCTGATCACCATCATGCCGACGACCAGCGGGTTGAGCTTGTAGCGGTAGGCGAAGTTCATGCCGATCGGCGCGAGGATCGCGACCGCGGCCGGGGTGAACGTACCGAACGCCGTCAGCATGGCGGCCACCAGGAACAGCACCCAGGGGATGAGCTCCACCTTGCCTCGTACCAGCCGCACCCCGGCCGCGACGAGCCAGTCGATGGTGCCGTTGCGGCGGGCGACGGAGAACAGGTAGGTGACTCCGACGATGGTGACGAAGAGCTTCGCCGGGAACCCCTCGAAGATCTCGTCCTCGGTGAGGCCGAGCGAGGCGGTCCCGACCGCGAAGGTGGCGACGAAGGCGAGGATGCCCAGGTTGATCGGCAGCACGGTGCCGACCACGAACATCACCAGCAGGGCGCCTATGGAGATCACTTCAGCAGACATCTTTGTCCTTGGTGCGGTGGGGACGGGGTGGCGCGCCCCGAGGGCGCGAGGGTATCCCGGTGCGGACGGCTGGGAGCCGACCCGACCGAGGTGATGTTCGTCGCGGCTCAGGCGGCTTGCGGGCTGCCTGCTTCCGGTACGTAGATGCGGGCGTCGGCGAGCAGACGGGCCGCGCGCTGCACGGTGACCCGGTGCGGCAGGCCGTCCCTCACATCGGTGCAGCGGACCGCGACGACGCCGGCGGGCGTGCCGAGGCGCAACCACTCGTCGGTCGGGCCGCCCGTGATCCCGGAGACCACGGACCCCTCCAGCAGCCCGGCCGCCGCGACGGCGACGGCAGAGGTCAGGCCGATCGCGGGGTGCGGGGCGTTCATGCTGAGCATGCGCACCGACACGTCGTAGTCCTCGGCACCGATCGCCTCACCGAGGGTGGTGGTGTACGGCACCGGCGGGCCGACCAGGCCCACCTTGGGCACCGCGTCGCCCGGTTCCTCGCCCGGCCGGAGCAGCCCCATCAGGGGTGCGGCGGTATGACGGACGGTGCGCAGCCACGGGACATCCGCGCTCATCCGCTCCAGCGACTCGGCACCGGTACGCCCGGCACCGGCGGCATCGACAAGGACGACCGGAGCTCCCGCGGTCACCATGCTCACGCGCACCGGCTCGGCGGCGCCGACCCGCAGGTCCTGGGCGGCGCGGCCGGTGGGGAGCAGTGAGGCAGTGGTACCGGCGGGGTCGCGGAAGGTGAGGCCGACCGCGACCCCGCCGGCCCGGGTGCCGGGTACCGTCTGGTACCCGAAGTGCTGCACCACGCCTCCGGGGGTGTCGACGATGCCTTCGAGGACCGCGCCGGTATTGGTGTTGCGCATCACCACACGTGTCCGGTCGCCGGTGACCGGAACCATTCCTTTGGTCACCGCGTACAGGGCGACGCCGGTGGCGCAGTTGCCGCAGTTGCTCGTCCACTCCACCGAGCCCGTCCCGATGCCGACTTGAGCGAACAGGTAGTCGACGTCGACGCCAGGCTGCGGTGAGGCGCTGACCACGGCCGCTTTCGAGGTGGTGGGGGTCGCCCCGCCCACCCCGTCCAGCTCCACGGGATCGGTGGCGCCGTACGCGGAGACCAGCAGCCTTTCGAGATCGCCACGGTCGGCAGGGACTTCGACCTGGTTGAACAGCCAGCACTTGCTGGTGCCGCCACGCACCAGGGTCGCGGGAATGTGCACGTCTTCAGGCTCTTCCTGGATCAACAGAGGGGACGGGAAAGGGCCGAGGCAGCGGTTACGGGCGCATTGCGGGCCGGTGAACCGCTCGGCGATTGCGGAGACCTTCGCAGAGCCATGACTTCGGAACAATCGCAGTTCGCTTCACCTGGGTTTAGCTCAGCTAAAGTCGGCGGCATGCTCAACGTGCGCCGCCTGCTGCTGCTCACCGAGGCCACCGAACGCGGTTCACTCACTGCCGCGGCGGAAGCCCTCGGCATGACCACCTCCGCCGCCTCCCAGCAGATGTCCCTGCTGGAACAGGAGGCAGGGCAGCCCCTCATCGAGCGGCTGCCACGCGGTATCCGCCCCACCCCGGCGGGTGCCGCGCTGGCCGAACGCGGTCAGGCCATCCGCCGCGAACTGCGTGCCGCCCAGGCCGACCTGGACTCCTTCACGGCTCTCGACCAGGGCACCTTGCGGCTCGGTTCCTTCCCCACGGCGAGCGCGTCCCTGCTGCCGCTGGCGCTCACGCGTTTCCGACGTCGCCACGCCGGCATCCGCATCGAGGTACGCGCCGGAGTCCTCGCGGAGCTCAGGGAGATGCTGCACACCGGCGAGGTGGAGCAGGGGCTGCTCTGGGACTACGAATGGAACCGCCTCGACGATCCGGCGCTCGCCCTCACTCACCTGCTGGACGACCCCACGGTGCTGGTCGTCCCCGCCGACTCACCCCTGCGCACACACCCCTCCGTGCGCCTCGGCGACCTCGCCGACCAGGAGTGGATCATCCGCGCCGACAACCACCCCGTGGCCGACGTCCTGCGCCGAAGCTGTCGTCAGGCGGGATTCGAGCCGCGCATCGCCTACTCCTCGCACGACTACCAGGAGGCACAGGCCATGGTCGCCGCCGGTCTCGGCATCGCGCTCGCACCCCGCCTGGCCCTCACCAGCCGGCGCAGCGACGTACGCCTCCTGCCGTTCGCCTCCGACGTCCCGGCCCCCACCCGCCGCATCCTCCTCGCCCGCGCCGCGGCACGCCCCGCCACCCCACCCGCCCAGGCGATGGCCCGCGTCCTGCGCACGGTGGCGCAGCGCTTCACCGCCCCGGACCTGCACCGGGCACAGCTCGGGGCGGTCCGGCGGGGCTGACGGCACGGTCGAACTGCCCCCAAGCAACGTATTCCGCTGGTCGTCGAGGAACATCCGGCGCCGCGTGTCCGAGTGGACGCCGACCGCCGAACAGAAGCTCTCCCTCCTCATTCGTGCTCACGGAGCTCTAGGCCGAGCAGGCAAGCCGAGGTTCACCGGTCCGTCGGGAGACGAGATGCCGACCTGGCTGACGCGAAGGTGCTCCCGCTCGACCTCGTACAGCGGCAGCCCGCCCACCAGCCGGTCACCGGCGTACGCGAGGACTGGGACGCCCTCGCCGAACCCGAGGGCTTCTCCATGTCCCACGGCTGGCCGCGGCCTTCGATCTCGCCGAGCCGGCCCTCCCTGCCCGCCTCGGCCAAGCGTTACCCCGGACCGGCCCGGGACAGGGGCAAGGCCGGATCACCGGTCCCGCTTCACCCGGACCCCGGACGGATCGTCACCCCGACCCCGGGTGGACGAGGGTGTTGTCGCTGGTGCGGTCGGCGAAATAGTCCTCGAGGTTGCGCACGGTGGTCCCGGCGATCTGGGCGACGGCGTCCCGGGTGAAGTACGCCTGGTGCGAGGTGACCAGCACGTTGGGGAAGGTCATCAGGCGGGCCAGGCGTTCGTCGGTCATCACTTCCAGGGACTTGTCGAGGAAGAACACCCCGGCCTCCTCCTCGTACACGTCCAGGCCCACACCACTGAGGCGGCCGGCGCGCAGTGTGGTCAGCAGGGCGTCGGTGTCGATCAGGCCGCCGCGGCTGGAGTTGACCAGGATGGCGTCCGGCTTCATCAGGTCCAGCATCGCCGCGTCCACCAGGTGATGCGTGTCCGGCAGCAGCGGTACGTGCAGACTGACCAGGTCGGACTCGGCGAACAGCCGCTCGCGTGGGACGTACTCCATGCCGAGGGCCAGGCAGTCGGGGTTCTCGGCGATGTCCCAGCCCAGCAGGCGCATGCCGAAACCGTGGGCGATGCGGGCGAACACCGTACCGATCTTGCCGGTGCCCACCACGCCCGCGGTGCGGCCGTGCAGGTCGCGGCCCATCAGTCCGTCGAGGCGGAAGTCGAACTCACGGGTGCGGTGCGCGGCCCGGACGATGCGCCGGTTCACGGCCAGGGCGAGGGCCCAGGCGAACTCGGCGACCGAGTGGGGCGAGTAGTACGACACCCTGGCCACTGTCAGGCCCTTTTCCCGTGCCACGGTCAGGTCGATGTTGTTGTAGCCGGTGGCCCTCTGGGCGATCAGCTTCGTCCCGCCCTTGGCCAGGTGCCGCAGCACCTCGGCGTCGAGGGTGTCATTGACACTGCTGAGTACGATCTCGCGGCCGGCCGCGGTGGGCGCGGTGTCCCGGTTGAGGAACAGCTTCAGGCAGCGCAGTTCGTGGTCGTTGCCGAATGCCCGGTCGAAGGCTTCCTCGAGGAGCGGCCTCTCGTCGGCGAGGACTCCGTACGCGATGATTTCCACGTTTTTCCCTTCCGCCGCACGAGGGCGTGTGCCGTCGATCCCGCCAATGCCAACAAATCCCACCAGTCCCGCCGGTACCACAGCGACCAGCGGCGGCCCGTGCCCCCACGGCTAAGGTCACGGCCTCCGGCGCTCGCTCGTCTCGGGCTGCTCCAGGTGCGAGGCGAGGACCGCGGCCTGGACACGGCGCTGGACGCCGAGCTTGGCCAGCAGCCGGGAGATGTGGTTCTTGACCGTCTTCTCCGACAGGTACAGCTTCTTGCCGATCTCGCGGTTGGTCAGGCCGTCGCCGATCAGGGCGAGGATGTCGCGCTCGCGCGGCGACAGGCTCGCCAGCTCGGGTACGACGGACGGCGTCTCGGCGGGGTCGGCGCGCAGCGAGCGCATCAGGCGGGCCGTGGTCGCGGGGTCCAGCATGGACTGCCCCGAGGCGACCGTGCGGACCGCCGAGACCAGGTCGGAGCCTCTGATCTGCTTGAGGACGTAGCCCGAGGCCCCGGCCATGATGGCGTCGAGCAGGGCGTCCTCGTCGTCGAACGACGTCAGCATGAGGCAGGCCAGCTCCGGCATCCGGCTGCGCAGCTCGCGGCAGACCGTGATGCCGTCGCCGTCCGGGAGGCGTACGTCGAGCACGGCGACGTGTGGGCGCAGCGCGGGGCCGCGGACCAGCGCGTGCTCGACGGTGTCCGCGTCGCCGACCACCGAGATGTCCGGCTCGGCGTCGAGCAGGTCGGTCAGGCCCCGTCGTACGACTTCATGGTCGTCCAGCAGGAACACACGGATCGGGTTCTGCTCCGTGAAGGTGCCTGTCTCGGTCATGACGACCCCTTGTTCCCCGGTGGCTCACGGTCCGCGGACCACGGACTGCTCGTGATGCCGATCATCGCTCGCCGGGACCGGACGCACCAGGGCCGTCCGGCCCCATCGTCCGCGAGGTGCGCCCCTACCGGCCCAGCGGCCGGGGTTCAGCGGCCTCCGGCTCGAAGTCCACATCCACGACCCCTTCGACGGCACGGACGAGGCGGGCTGTCACGGGGATCAGGGACGTGTCCCGGACACGTCCGGCCAGGTGCACCACGCCATCGTGCACCTGGACCCGGAGCGCCGAGCCCGGCGCCGGGAAGAGGCAGGTCACGACCTCGCGCCGTACCTCCTCGGCGATCTCGTCGTCGCCGCGCAGGAACACCTTGAGCAGATCGGCCCTGCTGACGATGCCCTCCAGCATGCCCAGCTCATTGACCACCGGCAGCCGCTTGACCTTGGCGTGCGCCATGGTCCGGGCGGCCTGGGCGAGCGTCGCGTCGGGGCGGGTGGTGAGTGCCGGGGAGGTCATCAGTTCCTCTGCGGTGATCGCGCCGGCCTTCGCCAGGTCGGAGAGGCGGCGGAGCTGGGTGTACCGGTCCGGGTCGCTGTCGCGGAACTCCTCCTTGGGCAGCAGGTCGGCCTCGGAGACGACCCCGACGACGCGACCCTCGCCCTCCAGGACCGGCAGGGCACTGACCTTCCAGTCCTGCATCAGCCGCACGATCTCCTTGAAGGTGGCCCTGCGGCCGACGGCGGTGACCGTGTGGGTCATGACATCACTGACGATGTGCGGGGTGCCGTGCATGGTGGCTCCTTCCTCGCTTCGGCTCGCGGGCCGCTTCCACTCGCGGCCCGTTCAGACACGGCTGCCGGCGCCGTAGGGGGCGTACAGGTCCAGCAGCTGGGTGCGGGCGGAGCGGAGGCGGTGGGCGAGCACCTCGCCGACCCATTGAGTGACGGCGTGGCCCATGGCCGGATCCTCCTGGCACATCGAGCGGACGGCGGTGGCGTCGAACTCGTACGCCCGCACGGGCGTCACCGCCTCGGCGCCCAGGTGCCAGGCGTGCGGGGTGAAGAGCCAGGACCAGCCGACGAGTTCGTTGTGCCGGAGGGCCTCGATGACGGCCGCGCGGCGGCCGGGCACATGCATGTCGAGTTCGACGGTGCCCGTACGGATGATCCAGAACCGGTCGGCCCGGCCACCCTCTTCGAACAGCCGCGTTCCCTGCGCGAAGGACACCTCGCGGGCGACGCGCATGAGCCGCTGCCGGTGCTCGGCGGGCAGGGCGCGCAGCATGCTGGGCGTGGTCGTGGCGATCATGGCGTGCCTCCCGACGGGGTGCAGGTGCTTCCACCGCCAGCGTCTGCCCGCAGCCGGCGGCGGGGCCATGGGCCGCCCGGTCCATGGACGGGGCCACCCGGTCCATCGAGAGGGCGCCCCGGCTCCGGCCTGGAGCGGGAGAGTTCGCGGCGTAGTTCGTCGACCGCGTCCAACGCGGTGATGCCGCCCCCAGTTTGGCCTCGGCGCCGACGAGGCCGAGCACGCACCCGACCGACCCTGAGGACAGGGCGTTCAGCCCTACGTCTGCGGACCTTCGGCATCCGGCGGTCACCGCCACGCGAGAACAAGGGTGAGGGCGTGGGCCACCCAGCGACACCAGGCCAGGCCAGGGCCGGTCGGCCCCTGGCAGGGACCCTGCGGCCCCTGCCAGGGGCCGTATCCGAAGACGAGGCTCGAATCGGCGCCACCGATTCAGGAGGTGGAGATCATGACCCGCACCGTCACCCTCACCGTCACCGTCGGCCTCGACGGCTCGCGTGAGAGCCGCGCGGCGGCCGAGTGGGCGGCCCGCGAAGCACACGCCGATCGACGTTCCGCTGTCCGGCCTGGCTGCCTCGCACTCCCCTGCACCACCGTCGAACCAACGATCCCGGCCCTCGAAGTCCCTATCGGCGCAGGCGTGCCGGCCGGCGGCCGTTCCGAGAAGCCCGCGTGCCTCGGCGGCACGCCGTTCGCCTCGCGACAGGCCCAGTGGCCCCATAGAGTCGCGGGCACGCTGCACCCGAGCGATTGAGGAGTGCTCATGCCAGGTCAGTTCGAAGCGACGGTCGAGGTCGACCGACCTGTCGAGGCCGTGTTCGCCTACCTCGCCGACGGACGCAACGATCCGCAGTTCAGCCCCCGCGTGCTCAGGATCGAGCGGGTTCCCGAGACCCCGACCGCCGTGGGTACGGTCTTCCGCAGCACGGTCAAGGACGCCGGGATGAAGACGGCCAGGGAGTTCCGCATCACCGACCTCGAAGCCCCGGTGAGGATCCGATGGGCCGAGGTGTCCAAGAACAGCGTTACGGCCCGTGAAGGCGGCTACGACCTCGAGCCGCTGCCCGACGGTAGGACTCGGGTCCGTATCTTCAACGTTCTGGAAGGCCACGGCCTCGGCAAGCTCCTCGTCGGCCTGGCGCTCGCCGCCGCACGCAAGGATGCCGGCAACTTCGGCGCGCGGATCAAGGCAGCGGCTGAAGCCGCGATCGAATCGCGCTGACTCTCCTCGCGGAGCCGAACACATCCTCGTCTCCGTCTGATCCGGTCGCCGCGCGGACCACCGGCCACGATGTGAGACTGCTGAACGACGCGACCCGATCACGCGCGCGTGCAGCGGCCCGACGAGAGGGGACGAGGCGGTGACGGCAGAGCCCGGTGACGGTCTCCTGGAGGAATTCCTCGCTGATCCGAAGAGCTCGGCGCTGGACCTGTCCACCGCGGTGATCCGCTGCACCAAGGCCCTGGGGCTGCAACAGGCGGTGGTCTACCTCGCCGATCTGCAGCAGCGCCAGCTGGTCCCGTTGACCGATGTGGCCTCCGCGCTGCCGATCGACGACTCGCTCGCGGGCTGGGCGTACCGAACCCAGTCCCTGCGCCTGGAGGAATCCGAGGCCGGCGGCCTCACGACCTGGCTCCCACTGGTGGACGGCGCCGAGCGGCTCGGCGTGCTCGCCGTGCACTGCCCCACCCTCACACCGCTCTCGCTGCGCCGCAGCCGCACACTCTCCGCGCTGCTCGCCATGATGATCACGTCCAAGCGGGCGTACAAGGATTCCTTCGTACGGCGGACCCGCACCGAACCGATGCAGCTTCCCGCCGAGATGCTGCGCGCCTTCCTGCCGCCCCGCACGATCGGCACGGCGCACGTCGTGTCCACGGCCGTACTGGAGCCCGCCTACGAACTCGGTGGCGACGCGTTCGACCACTCCCTGACCGAGACCACCCTGCACGCCGCCGTCCTCGACGCCATGGGCCACAACCTGGCCTCGGGACTGACCACCGCGGTGTCACTGGCCGCCTGCCGCCACGCCCGGCGCACCGGGGCCGACCTGCCGGAACTGGTGCAGAGCGTGGACGAGGCCCTGTCTCGGTGGCTCCCCGACCAGTTCTGCACCGGCGTCCTCGCCCAACTGGACCTGGCGAGCGGCGTCCTGCGCTGGACCAACTGCGGACACCCAGCACCGCTGCTCATCCGTGACCAGCGCCTGCTCGTCGACGCCATGGAGCGGGACGCCGATCCGCCGATGGGGCTGCCGTCCCTGTTCGCCGAGCGCCCGCGGCACACGCATGAGATCGCCCTCCAGCCCGGCGACCGGGTGCTGCTCTACACCGACGGGGTCACCGAGTCGCGTACCCGGGATGGTGACTTGTTCGGTCTCGAACAGTTCACCAACTACATCATCCGGGCCACCGCCGCGGGAGAACTGGCACCGGAAACCCTCCGGCGGCTGATCCACTCGGTCCTGGACGCCCAGCCCGGCAGCCTTCGGGACGACGCGACGCTGCTGCTGTTCGAGTGGTGGCCGCCCGCACGGTGACTCAGGGGCTCGACTACGGCTGTCCAGTGGCGCCCACGCCTCGGCCGCCCTCCGGAAGGGCGTGGTTGCGGATGCGGACGACGGTCTGGACGGCGTGGTGGAGGCCGTCGCCACGTTTGCGGCGGTCACACAGGATCAGCCGAGTGGTCGCTTCCCTGGCAGCAGTCGGTGGCTTTCCGCCACTCGGGCCCCTCGGGTTGCGCTGTCGGCCGCCGCGGTGGGCGCGGCCGTGCGCTGGCGCCTCCATCCCGCGGTGACGCGGTGGTTGCCCGGCCCACACAGGCCCCGCCGGGATCGGTCGCAAGCGAAGTGGCGTAACACCCCATGGTTCGCCGCGGTTTCGCTTGTTTCCCTGGTGATCGGGAGTGCCGGGATACGACGAGAGGTGGCGAGAATTCGCATGGCAGCGTGCAAGCGCGCCCTGGGCACGACCGCGAGCGCGATGGTGTTGCTGGGCTGGGGATGGGCGGCACCGGCCCAGGCCGATGGCGGCGCGGAAGGGGTGGAGCGCATCGCCGAGCGGATCGAGCGGGTCGCCCCGGACGCCGGCCAGGACCTCCTCAGGGCCCGTACGGAGACGCACCAGGGGCTGGCGGCGCGCGGCGACGACCTGAACATCGACCTGCCCGACAGCAGTCAGGGCACCCTGGTGCTCGCGAGGCCCGGGGCCGCGGGCGCGCCGCTGGCCCTCGGCATGCCCCAGGGGGCGGTGCGGCGTCCCGCGCAGGTCGCCGACGACGGCACCGTCGTCTATCCCGACGCGCTGCCGCACACCGACCTGGCCGTGCAGCCGATGGAGCGCAGTGCGCGAGTGCAGACGGTGCTCAAGAGCGCCGGGGCGCCCGAGGAGTTCGTCTTCCCGGTGGACGTGCCGGACGGCGGTCGGCTCGCCCGGGGCGAAGACGGCAGCATCGCCGTGCTGGA
This sequence comes from Streptomyces sp. NPDC051243, assembly GCF_044455405.1. Taxonomy (NCBI): domain Bacteria; kingdom Bacillati; phylum Actinomycetota; class Actinomycetes; order Kitasatosporales; family Streptomycetaceae; genus Streptomyces; species Streptomyces sp. NPDC051243. The sequence continues at coordinate 31,996 of NZ_JBITES010000005.1, forward strand.
CGCCCGCGGCACGCCGGTCGGCGGGATCGGGGCGCCGTGGGCCAGGGACGCCGACGGCCGGGCGGTGCCCACCGAGTACCGCATCGAGGGCCACAGCCTGATCCAGACCGTACGGCACCAGGGTGCCGCTCGCCCCGTGGTCGCCGACCCATGGCTGGGCATGGACCTGATCCTGGGCGCCAAGTGGGTCTGGGTGCACGCCGTCGCCAAGTGGACGCTGCAGATCACGCCCACCAACTGGATGCGGGCACAGCCCTCCGACTACTTCGTCGCCCGGGCCGGCTGGGACGAGTTGCTGGCGAAGTACCAGCAGCCTCTCGGGATCCACCGCAACCACGGCGGCCTGTTCGACCAGTTCCTCTGCCACCACCAGTTCGCCGCCTTCGCGGGCAACACCTGGAACATCGAGGACTGGCGGCCCGACATCAGTTACCCAGGCACCGTCCTCGCACAGTGCAACCCGGAGTAGTCCACTCTTGCGCCCGGCTGAGCTCCGGCTGCGCATCGGCGAGCTCTCAGACGGCCGGCGCCGCCGCGTCGACGTCGCACGGCTGGTGTCCGAGCCCGCCGATCTGACAGCCAGGGTCGGCTTGGGATGACGGCCGGCCCGCGTGAGCCCTGTCTCACCCTGACGGCGCCCCTTGGCTATGCAACGAGTTGCATAGCAGGATCGAGGCATGGCGCTCGAGCACGCGATCCTCGTCTCCCTGCTGGAGAAGCCCGGCTCCGGCTATGAGCTGGCCCGGCGCTTCGAACGGTCCATCGGATACTTCTGGACCGCCACGCACCAGCAGATCTACCGCGTTCTCAAGCGCATGGAGAGCGATGGCCTGCTCGCCGTGCGCGCGTTGCCGCAGCAGAGTCGGCCGGACAAGAAGGAGTACTCCGTCGTAGGCCCCGGCCGCGCCGCCCTCTCCCGGTGGCTGCACGAACCGATCGAACCCGAGAGCATCCGCCACGAGCTTGCCGTGAAGATCCGCGGCGCGGCCTTCGACGACCCGTCCGTGCTGATCCGTGAGGTCGAACGGCACCGCCAGGTGCACGGCGACCGGCTCGCGCACTATCTCGCCGGGGAACTGCGCGACTTCACCGGCCCGGCGGCCCCCACCCCGCTCGACGCCGGTCAGGAACTGCAGCACGTCGTGCTGCGCGGTGGCATCGCATTCGAGCGGATGACGATCGCCTGGCTCGACGACGTCCTGGCCACCCTTCGCCGGCTCGGCACGCCGCACCCGGAGAGCTGAACTGCCGGCCCGCGCCGCCCGGCTCCGCGACCTTCGTTCCCGCACCACCTTTACCCTCAACCCTCGGAAGGCGGACCTCCATGGCCGACCCGCTCCTCTTCAACCCGCGCACATACGACCCGGCGCAGTTCGACCCCGAGACCCGCAGGTTGCTGCGGGCCACCGTCGACTGGTTCGAGGACCGCGGCAAGCGCAGGCTCATCGAGGACTACCGCTCCCGCGCCTGGCTGGCCGACTTCCTCACGTTCGCCGCCAAGGAAGGGCTGTTCGCCACCTTCCTCACGCCGACGGCCGCCGCCGGCCGCGAGGACCAGCGCTGGGACACGGCCCGGATCGCCGCCCTCAACGAGATCTTCGGGTTCTACGGTCTCGACTACTGGTACGCATGGCAGGTGACCATCCTCGGTCTCGGCCCGGTCTGGCAGAGTGACAACACCGCGGCTCGCACCCGCGCGGCGGAACTCCTCGCACAGGGCGAGGTGTTCGCCTTCGGCCTCTCCGAGAAGACCCACGGCGCCGACATCTACTCCACCGACATGCTGCTGACGCCGGACGGCAACGGCGGCTTCAGGGCGACGGGTTCCAAGTACTACATCGGCAACGGCAACGCCGCAGGGCTCGTCTCGGTCTTCGGCCGACGCACGGACATCGAGGGCCCGGACGGCTACGTCTTCTTCGCCGCCGACAGCCGCCACCCGGCCTATCACCTCGTGAAGAACGTCGTCGACTCCTCGAAGTACGTCAGCGAGTTCCGCCTAGAGGACTACCCGGTGGGCCCGGACGACGTCCTGCACACGGGCCGGGCCGCCTTCGACGCCGCCCTCAACACCGTCAACGTCGGCAAGTTCAACCTCTGTACCGCCTCGATCGGCATCTGCGAGCACGCGATGTACGAGGCGGTCACCCACGCCCACAACCGCATCCTGTACGGCCGCCCCGTCACCGCCTTCCCGCACGTGCGCCGCGAGCTGGCCGACGCGTACGTCCGCCTCGTCGGCATGAAGCTGTTCAGCGACCGCGCCGTCGACTACTTCCGCTCAGCCTCGCCGGACGACCGCCGCTACCTGCTCTTCAACCCGATGACGAAGATGAAGGTGACCACGGAGGGCGAGAAGGTCATCGACCTTATGTGGGACGTGATCGCCGCCAAGGGCTTCGAGAAGGACACCTACTTCGCCCAGGCCGCCGTCGAGATCCGCAGCCTGCCCAAGCTCGAGGGCACGGTCCACGTCAACCTCGCGCTGATCCTCAAGTTCATGCGCAACCACCTCCTGAACCCGGCCGAGTTCGCGCCGGTGCCGACCCGCCTCGACGCGGCCGACGACACGTTCCTCTTCGAGCAGGGACCGGCCCGCGGCCTCGGCGCCGTGCGCTTCCACGACTGGCGCCCCGCCTACGACGCATACGCCGGCGTGCCGAACGTCGCCCGCTTCCGGGAGCAGGCCGACGCCCTGTGCGAGTTCGTCGCCACCGCCGCCCCCGACGAGGAGCAGAGCCGCGACCTCGATCTGCTACTCGCCGTCGGCCAGCTGTTCGCGCTGGTGGTGCACGGTCAGCTGATCCTGGAGCAGGCCCGCCTGACGGACCTCGCCGAGGACGTGCTCGACGAGCTGTTCTCCGTCCTCGTCCGCGACTTCTCCGCCTTCGCCGTCGAGCTGTACGGCAAGGACTCCGCCACTGCGGACCAGCAGCGCTGGGCCCTCGGTGCGGTCCGGCGTCCCGTCATCGACGAGGCGCGTTCGCAGCGCGTCTGGGAGCGTGTCGAGGCACTGTCCGGGGCGTACGAGATGGCGCCGTGACAGCGCCGTGACAGTGCTGCCAGGGGCCCGTCGGCATATGACGGTCATGGTCCCTGGGAGCAGCGACGCCCATGCCATCGGCCTGCGAGCGACCTGCCGCGCGCAGACCGATGGCAGGTGGCGCGGACTCCGCCGCGTACCCGCCGGGTCAACCCCTGCCCGGCAGCGATCCGGTGTGAGGTCCCGCAGGCTGCTCGGCCTCGTACGGCGGGGGCTGGTGCTCGGGGCGGGGGGCGAAGTAGTCGGCATCCTTCGGCCGTGGGGCGCCCGAGCGCGGACGCGGTGCCGGCTCGAGATGGGGGATGTGCTTGGAGCAGTGCACATACGCCTCCTCCACCGTGATGTGCACCCAGAATTCGGGCCTGCGTCCTGGTGCGGTGTCCACCGGCAGGTGCGGGTAGGCCCTTCGCTGCTCCTCGTCCCGGTGGAGCCGGGCCGCACCATTGACGTGCAGGCCTATGTGGTCATGGGTGAAGTCGACGAAGAGCAGGCCGATGTGCGGGTTCTCGGTGATGTTTCCCGCACTGGCGAGGACCCCGTTCCCACGGTATTCGGGGTAGGTGAGGGTGCCGTCGTCCAGCACGGTGACGAATCCCGGGGGACCGGCACGGAAAGTGACGTCACAGGCGCCGCCGGCGTCCGACGTGGACAGGAACGCCATGGTCTGCCGCCCGATGAAGTCCGCCATCTGCGGGGTCAGCCGGGTCTGCACCTGGCGGTCGTAGAAGGTGGCTGCCTGGTCGGCCGTGCCGAGCAGGTGTTGCAGGCGGCGCTCGCCGACGGAGCCGATGGACGCGTGGGGGTGGTTCACGTGACGCGCTGCCTTCCTGTGGCCTTCAGTGGGGCGTGGGGAGCGACGGCACTCTAACGCTGGTTGGAGCACGGTGTCGTGGCCGGTACCGGTGAGTACGGCGGTGTCCGCGCTCGTCATAGAGTTGTGCCCTTCTCCCGCTGGCTCGTGGACCCGGATATTCCTCGGCGTCGACATGAGAATTCCCGCGAATGAATCCACGGGGATCCGCCAGAGCAATGGAGACATGACTTCCGGCTGCTCCCCTCCTGGCTATAGCCGCTCTTTATACCCCCATTCACCGTGATCCTCTACCAGGGTCATACGGAGTGCTCTACGGTGCGGACGGAGCCACGCGCGCGGTATTTCCGTGGACAGCGGACAGCCGCGTCCTTTCGTATTTCAAGGAGAGATTTCCGTGTCCCAAGACGCTGACCATGTGCACAGGGCCGCACAAGTGGCGGAGCCCGGCGCTGCGGTACGGGTCGTCCCGGTGCGGGAGAGGGCTCCAGACATCGGTGAGGTGCGTATCGACGTGGAGGCGACCGGGATCTGCGGTGCCGACATCGGTACCGTCCGCAACCCCGCTCCGGTGACCGGTTTTCCCATCACTCCGGGTCACGAGGTCGCCGGTGTGATCGCGGAGCTGGGCCCTCGGGTGCGGGGATGGGACGTGGGGGAGCGGGTGACCGTCGGCTGGTTCGGCGGCAGCTGCGCGCACTGCTCCGCCTGTCGGGTCGGCGATGTCGTGCACTGCCCGGAGCGGAAGATCCCGGGCATGTCGTACGCCGGTGGCTGGTCGAGCACCATCACGGTTCCCGCCGCCACTCTCTCCCGGATCCCCGAGGGCCTGACGGCCGCGGAGGCCGCGCCCTTCGGCTGCGCCGGCGTCACCACCTTCAACGCCCTGCGGCACTCCGGTGCCGGGCCGGGCGACCTCGTCGCGGTCCTCGGGATCGGCGGTCTGGGCCACCTGGCGGTGCAGTTCGCAGCCGCCATGGGGTTCGAGACGGTGGCGATCGGACGGGGCGAGGAGAAGCGGAAGCTCGCCGAGGAACTGGGCGCACGGCACTACATCGACACCGAGCGGCAGGAACCCGGCGCGGCGCTGCGGCAGTTGGGCCGGGCGCGGCTGATCCTGTCCACGGCCTCCAGCAGCAAGCCGCTCGCGGAACTGGTGGACGGGCTCGCCCCGCGCGGCAGACTCACCGTCGTCGGCTTCGACGGGTCTCCCCTGCAACTGCCCCTGGCCAGGCTCGTCATGGCGGCGCGCAGCGTCACCGGTCATCTGACCGGCAGCCCCGCCGACACCGAACAGGCCATGCGCTTCGCGGTCGCCACCGGTGTCCGCCCCCGGGTGCAGACCGTCCCGCTGGAGCAGGCACAGCAGGCGCTCGACACCCAGCAAGAGGGCAGGGCCCGCTTCCGGATGGTCCTCACCACCAGCGCGTGACGGCCGTACCACGGACGCGCAACGGCCGTTGAAGGGGAGAGAACATGGTTCAGCGTGACGGCCACGACGTCGTCGTGGTCGGTGCCGGGATCGCCGGCCTTGCCGCGACCGCCGCCCTGGTAGGCGCCGGCCGCGACATCGTGTGCCTGGAGGCCGGCGGGCGCGTCGGCGGGCGTCTGCTCAGCACGGCCGGCCCGCCGGGGACCCTCGACCTGGGGGCCACCTGGTACTGGGAGGGGGGGGGAGCGGCGCGTCGCGGATCTCGCCGCGCGGCTCGGCATCGACACCTTCGAGCAGCATCTCGCGGGGGACACACTCGTACAGGACGCCACCGGCCTACGACGGCTGCACGGCAACCTGCTCGACGCCCCCGCCCGCCGCTTCGCACCGGGGGCCGACACCCTCGCCCGCGCCCTCGCGGCCGAACTGCCCGCCGACGCCGTACGCCTGGACAGTCCCGTCAGCGCCATTCATCCCCGCGTCACCGGCGGCCTCGAAGTCCGTACGCCGAGCTCGGTGCTGCACGCCGAGCACGTCGTCGTGGCCGTACCTCCCGCGCTGGCCCTCGCGCGCATCGGCTTCGGGTCACACCTGTCCCCGGAGCTGGTCCGCCTCGGACGACCCCGGTGTGGATGGGGGCGGTCGCCAAGGTCGTCGCCCGCTACCCTGCCGCCTTCTGGCGGGAGGCGGGGCTCGCCGGGGCGGCGGTCAGCAGAACCGGTCCGCTGGGGGAGGTGCGCGACATGTCGGGTCCCGGCGGGCGGCCCGCCGCGCCGCCCGCTGTGCGACATCCGGCCGACTACTCCCTGTTCGGCCGCCCCCTCTACCGACGGCCCGCGCTGGACGGCAGGATGCACTGGGCCTCGACCGAGACGGCCGCCGCATACGCCGGACACATCGAGGGCGCCCTCGCCGCCGCCGAACGGGCGGTGACGGCGTCCCTGACCACAGAAGTGACCCCACAGGTGACCCCACAGGTGACCCCACAAGTGACCACAGAAGTGACCGCGGAAGAGGCGAACTCATGCTCCCGATAGACGCGTTGCTGCACGAGTACGACCGCGCCCGCGCGTACACCGACGACTTGTGGCGGGACCTCACCCCCGACGAGGTGACCTGGCGCCCGCACGAGAACTCCAGCGCCATCGGCTGGCACCTGGGCCACCAGGCCCATGTCGCCCACTTCATGATCCGCAACCTCACCGCGGCCGAGCCCAGCCCGGATCCGGAGCTGGACGCCCTGATGGACTCGGCGAACCCGGAGAAGTTCCGCGGCACGCTGCCCACGGTCAAGCGGCTCACCGAGTTCCGTGAGACCGTCGCGGAGCGCGTCCACGCCCGCATCGGCGACATCGCCGCCGGCCGGGTCGGTGCCCCGACTCAACTCGCCATCGTGGCCGCCCACTTGCTCACCGCGCTCATCAACCATGAGTACCAGCACGACCAGTGGATCGGCGAGGTCCGCGCGGGCGACCTCGGACACGCGCTCCCGTCCGATCCCGACAGTGAGTACGTACGCCGTATCGACGGCTATCTCGTCGTGGACGTCCTGCGGCCAGGGGGAGAGGTTTGCCGGTGACAAGCGACGCCACCGTGGAGCCGACAGCCGGTACATCCCCGCGGCCCGAGGCACAGCGCCGTGTTCTCGCCGTCCTGGTCAGCAGCCAGATCCTGAGCGGGGCCGGGCTCGCGGCCGGCATCACCGTCGGGGCCCTGCTCGCGCAGGACATGCTCGGCTCCACCGACCTGGCGGGCCTGCCCAGCGCCCTGTTCACGGCCGGATCGGCCCTCGCGGCCGTCGGTGTGGGCCGTATCTCCCAGGCCAGAGGCCGCCGACCGGGTCTGGCCGCGGGATATCTGACCGGTGCCGTCGGCAGCGCGGGCGTCATCGTCGCCGCCGTCGCCGACAACCCCGTGCTGCTCTTCATCGCCCTGTTCGTCTACGGCGCCGGTACGGCCACCAACCTCCAGGCCCGGTACGCCGGAGCCGACCTCGCCGCCCCCGCACACCGTGCCCGGGCCGTCTCGACCGTCCTGGTCGCCACCACCCTCGGCGGTGTCGTCGGCCCCAACCTCGCCGCACCCACCGGCGACCTCGCCGACAGCCTCGGCATCCCCGCCCTTGCCGGACCCTTCCTGCTCTCCGGTACGGCCTACGCCCTGGCCGCCCTCGTCCTCGCCGTCCGGCTGCGCCCCGACCCCCTGCTGCTCGCCCGCAGCCTCGACCTCCGGCAACCGACGGAGACCACCACGGCGAAGACTCGCGGGCCGGGGCTGATACCGGGCGCGCTGACGATGATCCTCACTCAGCTGGTCATGGTCGCGATCATGACGATGACTCCCGTGCACATGCACGACCACGGGCACGGCACCGCCGCCTCCGGCCTCGTCATCGCCATCCACGTCGGCGCCATGTACCTGCCCTCACCACTGACCGGCTGGCTCGTGGACCGATACGGCCCGTCCGTCGTCGCCGTCGCCTCCGGACTCACCCTCCTCGCCGCCGGCATCACCGCCGCCGCGGCGCCCGCGTACTCCGTCGCCCTGCTGGCCCTGGCGCTCGCCCTGCTGGGGCTGGGCTGGAACCTCGGCCTGGTCTCCGGCACCGCGATGATCACCGACGCCGTGCCGCTGGCCACCCGTGCCAAGACCCAGGGCCTGGTCGACGTCTCCATCGCCATCGCGGGCGCCACCGGGGGCCTGAGCTCCGGTCTCGTCGTCTCCGCCGCGGGCTACCCGGTCCTCGCGCTCACCGGCGGCGTCCTCGCCCTCGCCGTCCTGCCCGCCGTGGCCGCCACCGCGAGCAGCCGGTGAGCCGGCCCGCACCGCTCGCCGTAGCGGCGGCTGTGCGCGGGCGACGTGCGCGGTCACTGGTCGGTCACGAGTAACCGGTAGCCGACATCAACGGTGTCGAGCGTGAGCAGCTCGGCATGGCGCGTGTGCCAGCGGCCGGTCCTCAAGTCGTCCGCGAGCCGGCTCAGCCCCGGTGCGAGGGTGTCGTCGCCGGTCTGGGCCAGCATGGAGATTCCCGCGCGTACCTGCGGGTCGAGGTAGGCGTGTGGGCGGCGCCAGTACGCGGCGCCGAAGCCGTCGACGCAGTCGTGGGGGATGCGGACGGGTTCCTGGCGGCCGCCGCCCAGCAGGTCGATCAGCCGGTCAACGGGGATGCAGCGGGTGTCGTCGAACGCGGCTGCCTCCGGGAGGTAGTCGCGAACCAGCCAGAACCGCTCGCGGAAGACGTTCTGGTCCCAGGTCAGGATCACGATGCGGCGGCGGGCAACCCTGCGCAGTTCCCTGATTCCGGCCGACAGGTCGGCCCAGTGGTGGACGGTCAGCAGGGCCATGGCGGCGTCGGCGGCGTCGTCGCGCAGCGGCAGGCGCTCCGCGACGGCCCGCACCGCTCGCGCCGCTCCCGCCGGACGCTGGGTGATCATGACCTGACTGGGTTCCACCGCGAGGACCGTCTGCGGCGGCTCATAGGAACCGGTGCCCGCTCCGACGTTGACCACGTCTGTGGCGTCTGCGAGCGCGGCGTGGATCTGCGCGGCGATCCGCGGATCGGGGCGGCGGGTCTGGGCGTACGTCGCACCGAGCGTGTCATAGACGGCCATGGCGGCAAGTATGCGAGTCGGGCGTGGTCAGGACCTGCCTTGTCGGTGACTGCCCTGATCGCAGCCACCGTCACGCCCGGGTTCCCGGGTCGGCCGCCGCATCGTCCGGGGGCGTGTCCGCGTCGGCCGGTGTCGGGGCGGGCTGGTGGATGGCGTCGGGCAGCGCCTGTTCGGCCCAGATCACCTTGCCCTGCGGGGTGTAGCGGGTGCCCCAGCGCTCGGCCATCTGCGACACCAGGAACAGGCCCCGGCCTCCCTCGTCCGTCGTCGCGGCGTACCGCAGATGCGGTGAGGTGCTGCTGGCGTCGGCCACCTCGCAGATCAGCGTGCGGTCGCGGATCAGCCGCACATGGATCGGCCCGGCGCCGTAGCGGATGGCGTTGGTGATCAGCTCGCTCAGGATGAGTTCCATGGTGAAGCCGAACTCCGACAGGCCCCACGCTTCGAGCCTTTGCGACACGGCGTCGCGCATACCGGCGACGGCGGCCGGGTCCCGGGGCACGTCCCAGTCGGCGATCCGGTCGGGCGGCAGTTCCCGGGTGCGGGCGACGAGCAGGGCGACGTCGTCCTTGGGACGTCCGGGGAGCAGGCTGTCCAGCACCGCCTGGCAGGTCTCCTCGGGCGGGCGGCCGGGGTGGCCCGCGAGCGCGTCGCGCAGCAGTTCCATTCCCACGTCCAGGTCGCGCGTGCGGTCCTCGATGAGGCCGTCCGTGTACAGCACGAGCTGGCTTCCCTCCGCGAGGCACAGCTCCGCGGTCTGGAACGGCATGCCACCCAGGCCCAGGGGCGGGCCGGCCGGCACGTCCGGGAAGGTGACGGTTCCGTCGGGCTGGACCAGCGCGGGCGCCAGATGCCCCGCCCGAGCCATGACGTAGCGGCGCGTCACGGGGTCGTAGATCCCGTACAGGCAGGTGGCGCCCACGACACCCGCCGCGCTCTCCGCCGCCTCGTTCTGGTCGATGCCGCCGACCAGGTCGTCCAGGTGGCTCAGCAGCTCGTCGGGCGGCAGATCGAGGGTGGAGAAGTTGTGCACCGCGGTGCGCAGCCGTCCCATCGTGGCGGCGGCGTGCAGACCGTGGCCGACCACGTCGCCGACGGCCAGCGCCACCCGGCTCCCCGGCAGGGGAATCACGTCGAACCAGTCGCCGCCCACACCCGACTGGGCGGGGAGGTAGCGGTAGGCGATGTCGAGGGCGTTCTGCTCGGGCATGGCCTGCGGCAGCAGACTGCGCTGGAGGGTGACCGCCAGGGTGTGCTCGCGGGTGTAGCGGCGGGCATTGTCGATGCTGGTCGCCGCCCTGGCCACCAGCTCCTCCGCCAGCGACAGGTCCTCCTCGTCGAAGGGCTCGTGCTGCCCCGCACGCCAGAAGTTGGCCATGCCCAGCACGACGCCACGGGCCTGGATGGGGGCGGTGATCAGGGAATGGATGCCGTAGTCGATGATCGCCTTGGCGCGCTCCGGGTCCTGTACGCGCCAGTCCATGGCGGTCGGCAGATCGCTCACCAGCTGGGAGCGGCCGCTGCCGTAACCGCGCGCCTGGGGCGTGGCGGGAAGGTAGTCGAACAGCCGGCCCTGTTCGGAGAGCGGATGGTCGTCCCGGATGCCGGACACGGCCGCGCGGCGCATGTCCGTCGCCGTGGGGGCCGGTTCCTCGCCGTGCAGGACCGCGTCGGCCAGGTCCACGGTGACGAAGTCCGCGAAGCGGGGAATGGGAACCCGCGCCAGATCGTCGGCGGTGCGCAGCACGTCCAGGGTGGTGCCGATGCGCAGTCCGGCGTCGTACAGCAGCCTGAGCCGCTCCCGTGCCACCTCCGCCCTTCCGGTGACCGCCTGCAGTTCGGTGGAGTCGCGCAGCGTCACCACCGTTCCCTTGGGGCCGCCCTCACGATCCGTGGGCCGTTGGTTGACCGCGAGCAGCCGCTCTCCCGCGAGGTGCACCTCGTCGGTGGCCTCGCGCCCCGAGCTGAGCAGGGCCCTCGTGTCGGGATCGAGGCCCGGCAGTTCCGAGACGAGCCGCCCCTCGACGTCCGGGGGCAGCTCCAGCAGTCGTCTGGCCTCGTCGTTGGCCAGCATCAGCCGCCCGTCGGCGGCCACGATCAACACGCCTTCCCGGACGGAGTGGAGCACCGTGTCGTGGTGCTCGTACATCAGGGTCATCTCGTCGGGCGCCAGGCTGTGTGTCTGCCGTCGCAGCCGCCTGCCCACCAGCGCCGTCACGCCGGTGGACAGCACGAGCGCCGCGGCCCCGGCGCCCAGGATGATCGGCAGTTGCCGGGCCAGCTGACTCTCGACGCTCTTGACCTTCATCCCGGCCGAGACGAGGGCCACCACCTCGCCGCCGGGGTTCTCGATCGGGACGGTGGCCTGCACCTCGCGACCGAGCGGGCCGTTGACGTGCTCCACGTACACCTTTCCCGCCAGCGACGGCCCGATCTCGCCCACGAACCGTTTGCCGATCCGGTCCGGCAAGGGGTGCGTGTACCGGATGCCCTCGGTGTCCATGACCACGATGAAGTCGACGCCGGCGGCCCGGCGTGCCGCCTCGGTGAGCGGCTGGAGAACCTTGCTCGGATCCGGGGTTTGCAGCGCCTCCAGGACGCCTGGTGAGTGCGCGAAGGTCTGTGCCACGGCCGTGGAGCGGCGCCTGGCCTCGGCGCTGGTGTCCCGCTCCGACTGCAGGATGAGGGCGAAGACGCCGCAGATGACGAGCAGCACCACCAGAGCCACCTGGAAAACCAACACCTGCCCGGCCACGCTCCGCGTGCTCCTGCTGATCAGGCGCTTAACCGATAGGTGTCGAAAACGGGCGAAACGGCTCGCCATGCGACCTTTCTAGCATCGGTGATCCCGAGTGGCCAGGGCTCGCGCGACCCTTGTTCGACCGGCCTCGGGTGTCTGTGCGGTCCTGCGTCGCATGGGCTCGGCTTCCGCGGACATGGTCGTCCGCCGTGAATTCTCACCTCCGCCGCATGATCCTTCCGCGCTGAATGCCCGATTGGGTCGATATGATGCTTTTTGTGATCATGTCTGCACGGCTGTGGCGCCGTCGCCCCGCCTACCGCGGCCGATGGGACGCTGCCCGGCTGTCACCCGTGGTCCTGACCGTCCTCATCGCCGCTCTGGCGTTCTCCACGCCCAGGGAGATAGCCGTCAGCCGCCTGCTGCCGGCCGCACCCGCCCTTGCCGCCGCGATGTGGCCCGTGCTCCCCACGATCCTGCTGGGGGCGTTCTGCCTGCTGACCATGATCGTCCTCAGCTTCTTCCACACCGATCTCGGGACGCAGTACACGTCGGCCGCGATCATCGCGGTCACCCTGGCGGCCGCGTACGGAAGCCATGTCCGACTCCAGCGCGAGGACATGCTCTTCCATGTCCGGCTCGTCGCGGACGCGGCCCAGAAGGTGCTGCTGCGCCCACTGCCGCGCCGCATCGAGGACGTCGAGATCGAGTCGCTGTATCTGGCGGCCCAGGAACAGGCCCGGATCGGCGGCGACTTCTACGAGGCGATCGGCACACCGCACGGGGTCCGGCTGCTCATAGGCGACGTACGGGGCAAGGGCCTGTCCGCGGTGGGAGCGGCGTCGGCGGTGATCAGCTGCTTCAGGGAGGCCGCGTACGACGAGCCCGACCTGCAGGGCATCATCCACCGCCTGGAGACCACCGTCACACGCCACAGCGCCGCGTTCCCCGTCCAGGACCAGCCCGAGCACTTCGCCACCGCTCTCCTCGCCGAGATCCCGCACGGCGGCGGCCATATGCGACTACTCAACTGCGGGCATCCGCCGCCGCTGATCGCGCACTGCGGACAGATCCGGGTCCTGGAGCCCGCCATCCCCTCCCCGCCCCTCAACCTCGCCGCGCTCATCGGTGACCGCTACTGGGTCGACATCGTCGCCCTGGCCCCCGGCGACCAGCTACTGCTGTACACGGACGGCGTATCGGAGACCCGGGACCACAAGGGCCAGTTCTTCCCGCTGCCGGACTGGATGCGGCGGCAGGGCATGCGCCAGCCCCGCGAGCTGCTCGACCAACTGCACCGGGATCTGCTCCAGCACAGCGGCGGACGGCTCGACGACGACATCGCGGCCCTCGCGCTGAGGTGCTCCAAGGCGCAGGGCCGGGAAGCCGCCGACGTGGAGGGCTGAGTGGTCGTGTCGGCGTGCCGGGCCACGGCCGTCAGCGTTTCCGGTCGTGGGCGGTGCCGGCCGTACTGCCGCGGGTGCCGGCCGTGGCGGCGAACTCGTGCGAGGGGACTACCGGGTCAACGGGGCCTGGCCCCTCGTGCCGCGCCCGCCACCGCCCCCGCCGCGACCGTGGCGACGGCCAGCCGGCGCATCATCGTGCGGCTCCGTCCGCCCCACCCGCCGTGAGTGGCCCCCGGCCCGGGAGTCGGCACGTGCAGGTTTCCGTGACCGGCCGGAGCGGGCTCCTTGCGGGACAGATGGGTCCTGTCCACCTGCCGCGCCATCATCCGCTCCGTCATGCCGGGCGCCACCTTGGACTCCAGCACCAGGGAGCGCCCCATCGGCCCGACCACGACTTCCCGCCGGGGCACCCGCACCAAGTCCACGATGGCCCGGGCGACGCGCTCGGGGCTGTAGACCGGGGGCATAGCCTTCGGCTTGCGACCGGTGTAGTTCGCGGCGTGCTCGAACAGGGGTGTATCGATCGTGGCGGGCAGCACCGTGCACACGTGAATGCCGTTCGCCTCCTCCAGCCGCAGCTCCTGCCGCAGGCTGGCGCCGAGGGCCCGGACGGCGTACTTGGACATGCCGTAGGCATGGGTGTACGGCTGACTCACCACGCCGGCGACGGACGAGACGTTCACCAGCGTGCCGCGAGCCTGCTCCCGCATCACCCGCAGGGCGGCGCGGCAACCGTGGACGTACCCCATGACGTTGACGTCCAGGACCTTGCGGACGTCTTCCAGAGGAGTCTCCTCGAAGGGGCCGAACGCGGTCACGGCCGCCGCGTTGACCCATACGTCGATACGCCCGAACCGCTCCACCGCTCGACGGGCGAGCTCCTCGACCGCGCCGGCGTCCGTGACATCGGTCGGCACGACGAGCGCCCGGGCGCCGCGGTGGCCCTCGCATTTCTGCCTGACCGCCTCCAGTGCCTCCGGCCGTCGAGCGGCGAGGACGACGGAGCATCCCTTGCGCGCGAAGGCGACGGCGGTGGCCCGTCCTATGCCGCTGGAGGCTCCGGTGATCACGACCACGGAATCACGCACACGCATATCGGTTTCTCCTCGACAGGCGCCTGGCATCGATGCCCCGCGAGTACCCCGTCGCCCCGTCGGTCACGCAGTGTGCGCCGCCGCGGCGAGCGGCTTCGCCTTTCCCTCGCCGCTCATCTGAGGGAAGGGTGCATCAAACGCGCGAGGCGGAGCTTATCCGGTCGGGAGCGGGGAACTCAGAGCACACCACAAGCCGTTCCATCCGCCCAGGGCCGGAGTCCGATCCTCCCCTGCCGGCAGGCGCTCGGATCCTAGGAGTGACCGTGACCATCCGCATCGGAGTGGAGGAGGAGTTCCATGTCCTGGAGGCGGAGAGCGGGCTGCTCGTGCCGCGCGCCGGCGCGGTGCTGCGACGGCTTCCCCGGAAGACCTTCACCACCGAACTGCATCAGTGCACGGTGGAGTCCAACAGCGCGGTACACACGTCCCTGTACGACCTGCACGCCGACCTCACCGACATGAGGCGGCGGCTCGAGAGGGCCGCCTCCTCGCTGGGGCTGGCCGTGGTGGCCGCGGGTACGGCTCCGCTGGCCCCCGGGGCCTCGGCGAGCCCCACGGCCGAGGCGCGTTACCGCCACATGGCGGAGGAGTACCGCAAGGTCGCCGACGAGCAGCTCATCTGCGGCGCCCAGGTCCATGTGGACGTGCCCGACCGCGACACCGCCGTACGGGCCATGTGCGAGGTCTCACCCTGGCTGCCCGTACTGCTGGCCGTCTCCGCCAGTTCACCGTTCTGGCAGGGTGCCGACACGGGGTACGCGAGCTGGCGCACTCTGCTGTGGCAGCGCTGGCCCACCGCGGGTCCCGTCGGCTGCTTCTCGAGCGCCGCCGAGTACGACGCGGCGGTGGACGACTTCGTGCAGGCCGGGATCATCAGCGACCCCGGGATGATCTACTACGACGTCCGCCCCTCGGCCCATCTGCCGACGCTGGAGCTGCGCACCTGCGACGCCTGCCCACGCGCGGAGACCGTCGTGCTGATCGCCGGGCTGTTCCGCGCCCTGGTGACCGAGGCCCGTGCACGGCTGCGCGCGCGCCGTGCTCCCGGGTGCGGGGGCAGGCACGAGTGGCTGCGCGGCGCGTCATGGCGTGCCGCCCGGTCGGGGCTCGAAGGCATGCTGGTGGACCCCGAGACCCACCAGGAGGCTCCGGCGCACGAGGTCGTACGGAAGCTGCTCGTCCGGCTGCGGCCCGCGCTGGAGGCACACGGAGACTGGCACCTCGTCCGCGAGCTGACCGAAGCGGCCCTCGCGGACGGAAGCGCCGCTCAGCGCATGCGCCGTGCGGCCCGACAGGAGGGTCTGCCGGCCTGTGTCGACATGCTGATCGCCGAGACCCGCGGCGAACGCGGACAGCGCGGGTCCGTGACCGCGGACCGCACACCGACCCGGGCCGTCGTCCTCGGCGGCTCCCATTCCGCCACTTCCTCCGCCTCCTCTGTGTCCTCCGCTGCCCCTGGCGCCCCGGATGCCGTCGGTCGCTGACCTGCCGGTGCCCCGGAGCAGGGCACCCGCCGTGCATGTGCCCACAGTCTCTCCGCCACGTCCGGTGACGCATTGCCGTTTCCCGTGGCCGTACCGGGGAACCCAGCAGAACTGCAAGATCCGACCCTGATGGGAGGGCGGGCATGACCGGGAAGAAGAAGGACCGCGGGGACCGCTACGACCGGGCGCGCAACGGCGAGGAACCCGGGGCGCACTCGGGCGCCGAGAGGCAGGCACAGAAGCGAAAGGTGCCGGGTACGGCGAGTGCCACAGAGGGCTACCAGCCCGAACGCGGTACGACGGCGGGCAAGCCACTGGAGGGCGTCGAGGCGACAGAAGACACCGGTCACGGCCGCGAGGCACCTTGACGCACGTGCGCCACCGACGGGTGCCGTGACCTGTCGGCGGCGCACCTCCGCAGCCCCGAGGCACTGGAGCCTTCATGGAACCGCACCACGACACTCCCGGCCCTCGAACCGCCCCGGTGGCCCTGATCACCGGATCGGACTCGGGCATCGGCCGCGCCACCGCGGTACGGCTGGCGGAGGCCGGCATGGACATCGGCATCACCTGGCACCGCGATCACGAGGGGGCACTGCGGACGGCCGAGGAGGTACGGGCCACCGGGCGCCGGGCGGCGATCGAGCAACTGGACCTCACGGGGCTCCCCGAGGCCGCCGGGGTCATCGACCGGCTGGCCGATGACCTCGGGAGGGTCGACGTGCTGGTGAACAACGCCGGGACCGGCACCATGACCCCGTTCCTGGACCTGGACCTGAACACCGTCCGCCAGGTTCTCGACGTCGATCTGGTGGGGCCCTTCCTGTGCGGACAGCGCGCTGCCCACCGCATGATCGGCCAGGGAGACGGTGGCCGGATCATCAACGTCACCAGTGTCCATGAGCACCAGCCACGCGTGGGTGCGGCGCCGTACTGCGCCGCCAAGGGAGGGCTCGGACTGCTCACCCAGGTGATGGCCCTGGAACTGGCCGAGCACGGGATCACCGTCAACGCCGTCGCTCCCGGCGAGATCGCCACACCGATGACGGGCCAGACAGACACCGACGTCAGCACCGAACGGCGGCCCGGCGTGCCGGGTGGGCCGCCCGGGCGACGCCCGCGAGGTCGCGGCCGTGATCGCCTTCCTCGCCGGTCCGGACGCGTCCTATGTCACCGGTGCCTCGTGGGTGGTGGACGGGGGGATGCTGCGGATGGGACCGCAAGCCGGTTCGCACCTACGAGACGATGGCTGGCGGCGCCCCTGAAGGCGCGCGGGGCGGGGGCAGGCCGTGGCCAGGTGAGCCGGATGGCGAGGGATCAAGAGGACCGGCGGGGGCTTCAGACGGCACTCCCGAGGCCTCAGACGGCACTCCCGAGGCCTCAGAAGGCACTCCCGAGACCTCAGGAGGCCTCAGGAGGCAGGTCGCGGGTCGATCCACAACGCCTCGGAGACGGCGCACAGTTCGCCCTCGGCCGTTGCGAGCGCCACGCCCATCGTGTGCTTGCGGCCGGATTCCGACAGCAGCCAGGCGTACGAGACATGCGGCTCGCCAGCGGTGACCGGCCGCAGGATCGTTCCGGTGAGTGCGGCGGTGACCGCTCCCGGGAGCTGGGCGCCGAGGAAACGGCCCGCCCAGTGCCCCGGGCAGTCCAGCGCACCCCAGACCAGATGGGGCGGGAACAGGCCGTCCGGGTCGGCGAAAGCGTGGGACGGGATCCAGGCGGAGGCCACCAGGCCGAGACCGGGCACCGGGGTGCCGTACACCCGCAGACCGCGGTCGGCGGCGCGCAGGCCACAGCCGAAGCAGTCGACGACACCCGAGGGCGGCGCCGCCCGGAACCTCTCGGCCGCGGCGGCCGCCTCGTCCCAGGAGGGCGCGGGCGGCGCGTCGAGCGGCAACTCGGCGGGGCGCGCCGCGGCAAGGGGCCTTTCCACGTCGCCCAACTCGACGACCCCGCCCGCCGTTTCGGCGATCCGCACCGGCACCTCGACGGGCACCGGCCCACGGAAGTCCACCCGTACCGTCGGCGCCCCGGACCTCACCGCCAGCACGCCGGCGACATAGCCGCCGAAGGCCACGTTGGGGTAGCCGGAGTACAGCTCGGGCACCACGATCGCGTCACTCGTCGTCATGATCCCCACTTCACCACACCCCGGGGACCGCACGGGTGATGCCGCTGAACAAGATCGCCACGGCGTCCCCGAGGCGATACGGCGAACCATCGGGTGCGCACCGCGCTCGCAGCCGCGCGCGGCGTAGCGGTCCATGGCGGCGCGAACTACTGGTCAGGCGCAGGACACTCTGCGGAGCGCGGGTCGGCACCGCTCATGTACTCGACGCGTAGCTTCTCGCTCTCCTCCACCACGAACATGGTGCCCCTGGCTGGGCTCCAGCCCCGCGAGACCAGGAAGATCCGGTCGCCCGAGATGTGAAAGAGGCGCAGTCCGGCGTAGCGGTAGCGGAAGGCGCTTGCTCTGTCGGTGATGGTGTAGCGACAGCTGCCACGGCCGTGGATGAGCAGGTCGTCCTTGCTGAATACGGCGACGGCGGGGAATGCGGAGTCGACGGTTGCGGCGGTCAGGGCGGCACGGCCCCGGCCGACGACGCCCGCATAGGAGGACACCGCCCAGAACAATGCGAGGACGGCAACCACCAGGCAGAGGGACCACATCCGCAGATCCGGGCTGTCGCGGGTACGGGCATAGCCGGTGAGGAGGAACCCGGCGATCGTTGCGAGCGGCACCAGCAGATCGAAGAGTGCGGGGTGCAGGGGGACGAGCGGCAGCATGAGGAGCGGCGGCGCCCAGGCGTGGCGCAGCAATCGCAGCACGCGCGCCGCCCGGCCGGGGCCGCGCTGTATCCGGCGGTGTGCGGCGAGGGCGGCGAACGCGGCGGTGGCGCAGATGAGGGCGGGGAGATAGAGGGCGTCGACGCTGCGGAGCAGATAGTCGCTGGTTGAGAAGTGGAAGACCGTGTCACGCAGTCCGAGGGCCTTCGCCTCGGCATCGGTGCTGGACCAGCCGAAGTAGAAGAGCACAGCGGTGAGGAGGGAGATGAGTGATCCGATGGTCCCGATGAACTCGGTGAGCCCGGCCCGCCCGGCTGGTTCGGGCCGAGGGGCCGCACCGCTGTCGGGATCAGGGTCCGGGTCCGGGTCCGGGTGCGGGTCCGAATGCGGATGCGGGTTCGGGTCTACGTCAGGATCCGGGTTCGGGCTCGCGTCCCCACCGGGGTCCGGGCTTGGATCCGGGGCGGGGTCGGCGTCAGGAGCTGATGGGCTGCCGGCGGCAGGCGGTGCCGGGTCCGGGGCCGTCACGGCAGTGAGGAGAAGGAAGACGAAGGGGATTCCGGGGATGGCGAGTTCGGTGATGGAGAGTCCGGGTCCGGGGACGGGGCGACCGATCCTCCGTCAATGCTGATCGCACCTTGCCGGGTCATGGAGCCGCCCGTCTGGAAATGGAGGGTCAGGTCCACCAGCCCGGTTCCCTCAAAGGACTCCGGCAACTGAAACGAGACCTTCGCGCCCTCGCAGCACTGGTTACTGTGCGGCGCCAAAGTCAGTACCGTGGCGCCCTCGATCTCAAGGTCCACGTTGATGACCTCACTCGGCCACGTGCCTTCGACCGTGAAACCCCAGTACGGCGGCTCCAGCACCACTTCGGGACCCGGGTCCACGTTGGTAATGCCCAGTGGGCATGCTGTGGTGGCCTCGGAGGCCGGGAGCAAGGTGACCTTTCCCTGCGGGTGCTGTCGATGCCAGTCGACAACTTGCTTCAGCATTCGATACGCCGCCGTATCCCGGCAGCTTCCGCGGGCGAAACCGGGTCCATCCAGGGAGTCGTACTGCTGAACTGCGTCCTTCCACCTGGCGGTTTCGCCTTTCGCCGCGAGACAGGCGAAGGTGAGCCCGCGGACGAGGTTCCACGGTTTGTCCGTCTCGCCGTTCGCCTCGATGTCCGCGAGGGCGCCGGTGCACTCGAACCTGTGAAGCCGGTCGTAGATGTCCTCCGGGTCGATCCGGATATTCGTGTTGGGTGAGTCCGGGCCGGGCGGCAGCCAGGCGAAGCCCGTGTCCTTGTCCTTGCCGCCGTCCCCGCCGCCGTGGCCTGAGCCGCCGGGCCCCTCGTCATCCCGGGGATCCCAAGTGGGCCCGCCCGGGTCTTTGCCACCGCCGTCCCCCGGGCTGCCGGTCCCGTCGCCCTCCCACGGGTCCCAGCTCGACCCGCCCGAACTTCCCCCACCACTGTCACCGGCTGCGCCTTGCCCGTCGCCGCCTCCTCCGCCGCAGCCGGCCAGTGTCAAAGCCGCTAAAAGCAGCCCTGCTGTCAGCCCTCTCCAACGCCTGCCCTGCCCACTGCGACCAGTCATGGCGACCCCCCGTCGTCGCAACTCGGCTTCCCATGATGGTGGCGACGAATTCGCCCGGAAAGGCCACGGGCAGCCCTCATTTCGAAAGTCCCGGAACAGGCGCCACAGCTGCTTGATCGCTCCTCCGGTCTCTCCTGAAAGAGGGGAACGGGAATTGGTGGGCGGCCGGTACGAAATGTGCTGTGGCGCAGTGGGGCACGTGGCTGCTTACGACGGACTGGTGTGAAGGTGCCCCGCCGGGTACGGCGGTGAGTATCTACTCGATCACGATCGAGGTCGCCCGTCAGTCGAAGTAGGACTCGAGCGTGCCGCGGCGCCGGATGTCGAGCGTCGCGCAGTGGAACGATCCGCCGAACGGCGCGTAGTGCAGCAGGTCGCTCGGGATGGGCTCGAAGCCCCACTGCTCGAGAGCGCGCAGCATACCGGTGTGGTGACGCTCGGCGATCACCCGCTTCTCGTCGAGCATGAGTACGTTCATGCTGAGCCACTTGCCGCACATCGAGGTGATCCGGAGCAGGCGGTCCTCGATCGGGTCTGGCTCGGGCGCGATGAGGATGTCCCACGAGTCCAGGACCTCGGGCAGGTGGTCCACGTCGATGTACTCGGGATTGACCAGCACCTTGCCGGGCGCGAGCAGGACGAAGGTGGTGTCGATGTGCATGGGCGTACGGCAGCGGCTCTCGATCTCGTGGATCCGGTAGCCGGGCCCGAGGTGGCGCCGCAGCCATTCGATGCCCGTGCGGTTGGTGACGTTGCTGCGGGTCACGAAGAGATCGCGACCGGCGCGTACGAAATCGGCGGCGTCGAAGACCGGCTCGAACTCGGTGAGGATGTGGCGCAGGGGCTCACCGGGCTTCGGCGCACGGAACCCCGGAACGAACAGCTCGGGGGTGAGCTGCGGTTTCGGGGCCGACGTCCAGCGTGCGCCGCGCAGGAAGTAGTCCTTGAGGATCGGGCGGTAGGAGTGGGTCTCGAAGTACCGGCAGGGCCAGGCCATCGGGGTCTCGATGATCTCGTCACCGACGACGAGCAGGCTGTCGCGGGGACAGGTGTTGCAAAAGCCGCGCGACGACCAGTGAGGGGTTCCGAAGCGCCGCTTGTGGTCGACCGGGTCCGGGCGCCTGACCGTGATGTCGAGGGAGCGCAACAGGGAGACGAACTCCTCGAGTTCGCGCTGCGCCCGCTCGATCAGTATCCGCGGGTACCTGAAGCCACCGGCGAGTCCCAGCAGGCGCCCTGCCCATGGCGGGACGTTGCAGGTCACCACCGGGTGGCGGGAGGGGATGATCGCGCCGTCGAGACGGCCGACGACGATCTCCTCGAGGGGGTCCCATTCATTGTGTGAGTTGACTGGGGGGACAAGGGATTCCACAGCGCTGTCGAGTACCCCGTATCCGGCAGGTCACTCACGGTGGCGGGAACGTGCCGTCGCGGATGCCTGCCATCCCGCAGGGACGGGCCCAGCGGGATGGCCCGCTGCCGCGGGCGGCAGCGAGCGAACGGGCGCGGTCGCTTGGAGCCGGAGTGCGCATACTTACGCAGCCGTCCGCATGTCTGCCTCGCGCAGCGCCGGCCCGGGGCTCACAAGCAACAGCCTGAGCCTCCTGTGCGCGGTTGGGCGGTGTGGAGGTCCTCGTCGTGGCCGGCGGCGATCCGTGGCCATTGCGCCGTCGGCCGTCCGTTCTCGCGGAACTGCTGCCCGCGCGCCTCGTACGGCTGCGGCCAGCCGGGCGGGGAGTCCTCCCAGGTCTCCTGTCGTCCGTGGACGGTCATGTCGAGGATGCCGTAGGAGGGCGCCATGGGTTCGACGCCGCGGCCGGTGGTCCAGTAGGTCTCGTAGACGCGGTCCCCGTCACGGAGGTAGCACGCCTTCATCCCGAAGTGGCGGCCGGCGACGAGACGTTCGTGGGACTCGGCGGGTACGGAGTACCAGGGCATGTCCCAGCCCATGAAGCGGCGGTAGTGGTCGGATTCCGCGTAGGGGCCCTGGCAGAAGACCGCGAAGGTGACGTCGCGCTGGTGCAGATAGGACAGTTCGCGGACCTGGCCGGTGAAGAAGGTGCAGCCCTCGCACTGGTCGGCGGCGGGACGGCCGTCGTGCCACATGTGATACGACACGAACAGCTGGGTGCGGCCCTCGAAGACGTCGATCAGCGGGACGGGTCCGTCGGCTCCCATGAGCGGGGCCGACGGGTCCACCTCGGTCATGGGCAGCCGTCGCCGGGCTGCGGCGATCGCGTCACCCTCCCGAGTGTGCGCCTTCTCCCGGACCCGCAGGGTGTCGATCGCGGCCAGCCACTCCCGGCGGGGGACGACCGGCGGCTTGTTCACTTCAGTCATGCCCGTACTGACTCGACGGTCCGCGAGAACTCATCGGTCGAGCCCGAACGTCCTCTGGAGGCGCAAAAGGGTCGGAACTCGATCAAGCCGTCCCGCGGAGCTGGATACTGGTTCCTTCTCCGAATGCTGCGATCAAGGGAGCGAATCAGTGAACTCGGCCGAAGAGGTGGGGCGTTGGGGTGTGGGCGACGGCCGGCACGGGCGGCACGCCGTCGTTGTCGGCGGGAGCCTCGCGGGGCTGCTGGCCGCGCACGTCCTCGCCGGGTACGCCGACCGGGTGACCGTCGTGGAGCGCGACCGGTTCCCGGACGGGACGACGCCACGGCCCGGCGTACCGCAGGGCCGGCACCCGCATGTGCTGCTGGAGGGAGGCCAGTCGGCTCTGGAGTCACTGCTGCCGGGCTTCCTCGCGGAATTACGGGCGGCGGGGGCGCCACGGGTGGGGATGCCGTCGGACCTGGTGCTGCGCCAAAGCGGCCGTTGGTTCCGCCGGTTGCCCGCGACGACGTACATCTACACCGGCTCCCGTGCGCAGCTCGAGGAGCTGGTGCGGCGGCGGGTCCTGGCCAATCCGGTGATCAGCACGGTGGAGGGGACCGATGCCGTAGGGCTCCTCGGTGACGCCTCGCGGGTGCGGGGCGTGTTGCTGCGGGACCGCGGATTTGGCGATGTCCGTGCGGAGCGCCGGGAACTCGAGGCCGACCTGGTCGTCGACGCCTCCGGCAGCGGCACGAAGGCCCCGCAGTGGCTCGCGGCGATCGGCGCCGAGGCGCCGCGCGAGGAGACCATCGACACGGGACTGGCGTACGCCTCGCGCGTCTACCGCGGCAGGAGCGGCGTCCTCGACGGTGACACCGCCGGCTACTACGTCTATCCGAGCCCCGACCAGGTCCATGCCGGAGGTGCGCTGCCGCTGGAGGACGGCAGTCATCTGGTCATCGTCTCGGGGCTGCGCGGCGACGAACCGCCCACAGGCGACGACGAGTTCGTGACGTATGCCAAGAGGCTGCCGCATCCGCTGCTGCATGCGTGGCTGGACGAGGCCGAACCGCTCTCGCCGGCGTTCGGCTACCGGCGTACCGCCAATGTCCGGCGTCGCTACGACCTGCCCGGCCGCAGCCCGGCCGGCTTCCTCGCCACCGGCGACGCCCTGTGCACCTTCAACCCGATCTACGGGCAGGGCATGGCCGTCGCCGCGATGAGTGCGGTCGCCCTGCGCGACGCACTGGCCGATCCACGACGCCGGACCCCCACGACCCGGCGGGTGCAGCGGGCACTCCTCGCGGCGTCCCGGCAGGCGTGGGACATCTCCGCCGGAGCAGACCGCAAGATGCCGGGCGCGCTCGGCAACGCGCTCGGCGGCGGGCCCGCGGACCGGGTCGCCGACTGGTACCTGCGGCGCGTGCAGGAGTGCTACCCCGGTGATCCCGTCGTGGGGCGCGCCTTCCGCTCCGTACTGACCCTCTCCGCGCCCGTCACCGCCCTGTTCGCCCCGCCCGTGGCCAGGTCCGTCCTCTTCCGCCCGCCCGCGCCGACCCCCACCGAGCCGCCCACGGTCCCGGAGGAGCCGGGGACCCGAGGGTGACGGTGGTCACGGGCTGCCGTCGCCGCTCGGAACCGCCCCGGAAGCCTCATGGTGGGCACCCCGGGGTCGCCCCGGCGCCCGGACAGCGGCGGATGCCTGCGCACGGGCGCCGGGATGTCAGCCGCCCGCGGTCACCTGGTCCATCGGCAGCCACATGGTGCTGTTCGTGGACGGGCCGATGTTCGACTGGCGTACGCGGGTGAGCTCGGCGTCGGTCAGGGCACGGTTCCAGACGCGGACCTCGTCGATGGCACCGGTGAAGAACGCCCGGCTGTCCATGCGCTGGCCGATGTGCACGCCGAACGGCGAGTTGCGGCTGACGGATCCGGCCACGTCAGCCGTACTGATGGGGCTGCCGTCGATGAACAGGGTGAGCCGCCCGCCGCCGCGGCGCAGGGCGAGGTGGTGCCACCGGCCGTCGTTGTACGCGCCGGTGGTGCTGACGGACGCCGACCGCACGGTCGTCGCGCCGCTGCGCACCGTCATCAGACCGCGCACCCGGTTGCTCGCCGGTTCCCCACGCAGCCAGAACTGGGGTTGGCTGCCGCCGATGCCGCCCACCCAGAGCAGTGGCTGCTCTCCCGTTCGACCGGTGTAGCGGAACCACAGGGAAGCGGTGAAGTTCTGGGTACCGAGCTGGAGTTGGGGCCGGAGCGGCAGGCGCACCGCGTCGTCGGCGCCGTCGAAGGCCAGGGCGCCACCGAACACGCCGGATGTGGGGGTGGCCCCGCCGAGGACCATCGCCGGCTGGGTGGACGGGGCGCGGTCGGCCGTGGTCGGGTCAGGGCCGCGGCGCGGTGCGAGCCATTCCTCGTTGAAACGGGCGAAGCGGATCTCGTCGCGGGCGTCGACGGTCCCGCCCTCGTACATCAGTCCCACCACGTTGCCGCCGATGAGCACCATGTCGGAGTAGCCCGACCAGTCCTGGGTGACGACGGTGCCGCGGTCCACGCTCTCCCACGTGCCACCGCCGTCGTAGGACGTGCGGATCATCATGGTCCGCCGGCGGTCCGGATCCGCGGGGCAGGACAGCAGGAGGCGGCCGCCCAGTTGCAGCGTCGATCCCTGGACCTGCGGGGTGTAGAGGCCCGGGAGGGGCCGGAACGGGGTGGCGAAGCTGTCGCCGCCGTCCAGGCTGAAGTTCTGGGTGCGGTGGCCCAGATCGGTGCCGTCCTGCTCGCGACCGCTGACCACGATGGCACCGTCGACGCGCTCGGTGAGGGTGAGTTCGGACGGCTTCTGGCGGAAGGTGCCGTCGGTGGCGATGGGCCAGGAGTCGGTGGCGCCCCTGCGCCAGGTGTTGCCGCCGTCGTCGCTGACGATGAGGGCCGCGTGATTGGTCGTGACCCGGCTGCCGTTCCAGGTCTCGGCGTTGACGCCGAAGACCAGCCGGCCGGGGCGGCCGCCGCGGGTGAGCTGGATCCCGTGGACGGGACCGGTGGCGTACCAGGAGTTCCAGCTCGCGGGCATGATCTGCGCGCTCAGGTCGCGCGGCGTGGTCCATGTGCGACCGTCGTCGTCGCTGTACTGCAGATGAGGGCTGCGGTCGCACGGGACGTCACAGTTCGAGCCGTCGGCACTCGCCGTGTTGTGTGTCTGCGGGAGCAGGATGCGGCCGGTGTTCCGGTCCACGACCGGGGCCGGGTTGCCGTGGGTGTCGCCGGCACCGTCACTGACGACCTGGAGCGGTCCCCAGGTGCGGCCGCCGTCGGTCGAGCGTTTCAGCACGATGTCGATGTCCCCCGCGTCTCCGCAGGTGCTCCGACGGCCCTCGGCGAACGCGAGGAGCGTGCCCTGGTTGGTCCGCACCACCGCGGGGATCCGGAAGCATGCGTAGCCTCCCGGATCCTGGGACGCCTTGAAGATGATCTGCTGTTCGAACAGCGGCAGGGCCCTTGCGGGTTGGGCGTGGGCGGGAGCCGCGAGGGCCGCCGCGGTAGCCATGACGACGCCTGTGGCGAGTCCGGCTCTCGGACGTGGGCGAAGCCTCGACGGCATGGAGAACCCTTCACTTTCCCTTTTATCTGAACATCGCACGTCCAATTTATTGGTTATTGGTAGTATTTTTCGGCAGTGACACGCTACGGGAAGTGCGGTGACGCCGCGTCATGGGGCCCTGAGTGGCCGACGGTTCAGGTCGTCGCGGCGCGCGTCAGTGGTGGTGGCCCTGCCGGCCGAGAGTTTCCACGGGGGTGGCGCCGGGGCGGGTCCACTGCGGCACGGGGCGGCTGGTCGGGCCCCAGGTGGCGTTCCCGTCGGCGTCCGAGCGCCAGGACCAGCACGCGTTGCGCCCCTCGGGCCGGCCCTCGGGGTTGTCCTCCCATGCCTCTCCGCGGCCGTAGGGCGTCATGTCGAGCAGGCCCAGGGACCCGTTGACCCGCTCGTTGCCGCGGCCGGTCGTGGAGTAGGTGAGGAACGCGCGGTCGCCGTCGCGCAGGAAGCAGGTGAGGTAGCCCATCTCCCCGCCGACCGGCGCGTCCACGTCGCGCACCGAGTACCAGGGCTGGGTGTAGCCCATGAACTCGACGTAGGGGGCCACCTCGTCCCAACGGCCGGTGGTCAGGACGGCGAAGGAGACGCCGCGGGCGTTGAGATAGACGGCGTCCTTCAGGTGCCAGGCCGTGGTGGTGCAGCCCTCGCACTGCCCCTGGTGCGGCGCGCCGTCGTACCACATGTGCTTGTAGACCACGAGTTCGTCGCGGCCCTGGAACAGGTCCAGGAAGGGGACCGGGCCGTCGGGTCCGACGACCTCGACGGTTCCGTCGAACTCCACCATGGGCAGCCGGCGGCGGGCCGCGGCAAGGGCGTCGCCCTCGCGGGTGTGGGCCTTCTCGCGGATCAGGAGCTCGTCGCGGGCGGCCTGCCAGGTGGCCAGGTCGACGACGGGCGGACGGCCGTGCGGTGCGGTGGTCGGGTCGTTCGGCGGGGTCGTCATGGTGTCCTCCGTTGTGTCTGGTGCCGGGCCGCGTCGTACGGCGTCCCGTGACGGTCACCAGAGCAGACCCGCGAACCGGACGGAACTCATCGCGGCGGGACACGCGGAGAGGACAGCTCAGGAGAGGACCTGGGCCAGACCCGCCTCGAGGAACTGATGTGCCACCGCGCCGACCACGTCCATGTGCCGGCCTACGGCGCGAAGCTGGGGCGCGCGTCGTTCCGCGCCTGGGCGAGCCTCACCGGGGAGCGGACGCTCTTCACGGACACGACGGCGCCCGCGGCGCGGGTCGAGGCATGTGAAGCGCGGGACGTAACGGTGGAGATCGCGCCCCACGGACGCCCGGCTACCGCGGTCGCGCCCCGCGTGGCGGCGGCGGTGCCGTGCTGTCGCGCAGCACGAGCCGCGTCGGGACGAGGGTGGTGCCCTGTCCCGTCGGCGCATCGTCTTCGGGACGGCGGATCTTGCTGAGGACCCCTTCGACGCAGAGCCGTCCCACTTCGGCGAAGTCCTGGTGGATGGTGGTGAGGGGCGGCAGGAAGGACGCGGCTTCGGCGATGTCGTCGAAGCCGACCACGCTCACATCGTCGGGAACTCTCCGCCCGCGCTCGTGCAGAGCACGCAGCAGACCCAGCGCCATCTGGTCGTTGGCGGCGAACACGGCCGTACAGTCCTGCTCGTCGGCGAGCCGGAGACCGGCCCGGTAACCGGATTCGGCCGACCAGTCGCCGCGCACCGGGGTCGGTGGCTCGCGGCCCGCCTCGGTGAGCGTGGTGCGCCACGCGTGGGCACGGCGCTGGGCGGCGAACGAGTCCTCGGGGCCGGCCAGATGCCACACCGTGTCGTGGCCGAGGTCCAGCAGATGCCGTACGGCGTCACGGGCGCCGCCCACCTGGTCGGTGTCGACGACGGTGTAGCGGTCGCCGGCGTCCGAGTCGGCCACCACGACCTGGACGCCGGGCGGCAGCGAGACGGTCGCCGCGTCCAGCAGATGGATCTCCATGATGACGATGACGGCGTCCACGGCGAGTTCGCCCAGGCGGGAGAAGGCCCCGTTCACCTCGTCCTGGGTCGGCACGGCGACGGGCAGGAGCGTGACGGCGTAGCCCTGCTGGGCGGCGGAGGTGGCGATCGCCTCCAGGGTGCGGATGTTCCCCATGGTGGAGAGGGAGAAGGTGATCACGCCGAGGGTACGGAACTCGCCGCGTTTGAGTGCCCGCGCGGCGCTGTTGGGCCGGTAGCCGAGTTCCCGCATGGCGGCCAGGACCTGCCGGCGGGTCTCGTCGGTGACGCCGGGGAAGCCGTTGGAGACGCGGGAGACCGTCTGGGAGGAGACGCCGGCGACACGGGCGACGTCCGCCATCGAGGCGCCCTGCCGGGGGCGGGCGGCGCGCCGCCGCGTACGGCCGTCCGACCGGCGCGTTCGTGCCGGCGTACGGCCACCCTCGTCAGTCGTGTCCATTCCGTCCCCCAGTCACGCAACTTTCGGTCCGAACTTTCGGTCCCGGACCACTCCTTGACCGCCGAGATTCGCACAGTGTAGACATCGCGGCAGTGGATGTTTACGTAAACATTGGCTAGTCCAAACCATACGAGAACGCACCGAAACGCACCAGATCGCCCCGTGCGGGCCCCGATCTCTGCGCCCCGCCGGGACGAGCGGCACGCAGAAGAGCTGGAGTACTCGAGATGGCACACCGCACCCGCAAGAGAAGGCTCCTCGGGGCCATCGGCGTCACCGCCCTGGCGACCGGAACGGTCCTGGCCACCACCACGCTGCCCCTCGCACACGCCGACACGGCCGCGGCCGCCGCCGCGGTCACCGTCCGGCCCGACCCCTCCTACCGGCAGGAACGGTTCGAGGGCTGGGGCACCAGCCTGGTCTGGTTCGCCAACGCCACCGGCGACTACCCGCCCGCGATACGCGAGAAGCTGGCGAAGCTCCTCTTCGGGGACGACGGCCTGGCCCTCAACATCGCCCGCTACAACATCGGCGGCGGCAACGCCCCGGACGTCAAGGACTACCTGCGGGCGGGCGGAGCGGTCGAGGGCTGGTGGAAGGCCCCGGCGGGCACCACACGCGAGGACGTCGACTGGTGGGACGCCGAGGACCCGGCCGACTGGAACGACAAGGCCGACAAGACGCAGCGCTGGTGGGTGGACCGCATCAAGAAGGACATCACCCACTGGGAGACGTTCAGCAACTCGCCGCCGTGGTTCATGACCGAGAGCGGCTACGTCTCCGGCAACTTCGACGCGGGCAAGGACCAGCTCAAGACCGAGTCCGTCGACGACTTCGCCGAGTACCTGGTGGGGGCCACCGAGCGGCTGGAGAAGGCGCACGGCATCAAGGTCGACACCCTGGACCCGTTCAACGAGCCGAACACCAACTACTGGGGCACCAAACTCGGCCCGGACGGCGAGCCCGTCGGCGGCCGGCAGGAAGGCGCCCACATGGGCCCCGAACTCCAGCAGAAGGTGCTCCGCGCGCTGGCCCCCACGCTGGAGAAGTCCCGGACGAACGCGGAGATCTCCGCGATGGACGAGACCAACCCGGGCACCTTCGCCACCAACTGGAACTCCTACCCGCAGGAGGTCCGCGACCTGGTCGGCCAGATGAACGTCCACACCTACGGAACCGGCCAGCGCACCACCGTGCGCGACCTGGCCAAGGCCGCGGACAAGCCGCTGTGGATGAGCGAGGTCGAGGGCGACTGGGGCGACGGCCAGAGCTTCACGGACATGCGACCCGGCCTGGGCCTCGCCCAGCGCATCGTCGACGACCTTCGTGAACTGGAGCCCCGCGCCTGGGTGTTCTGGCAGCCCGTCGAGGACTACGACAACATGAAGCCCGGCGGTGAGTCCGCGAAGGGCGGCAACTGGGGCGAGATCCAGCTCTCCTTCAAGTGCACCTCGAAGGACACCCTCGAAAGCTGCCCGATCTACACCAACACCAAGTTCGACACCGCCCGCAACTTCACCCACTACATCAAGCCCGGCGACCGGCTGATCAAGACGAACGACACCTCCAGCACGGCCGCGCTCTCCCGCAAGGGCGACGCGGCGACCGTCGTGCACGTCAACAGCACCGCCGAGGCCCGCGAGGTCACCCTCGACCTGTCGAAGTTCGGGCGGGTCTCTTCCCACGCCACCGTCACCCCGGTGGTGACCAGCGCCGACGGCAAGCTGGAGCGGCAGCGGCCGGTCCGGGTCGCCGGCAAGCAGGCCACGATCACCGTGCCCGCCCAGTCCGTGACGTCCTTCCTCGTCAAGGGCGTGTCCGGCGTCGCCAGGGACGCGGCCGAGCTCCAGAAGGGCCACACCTACCGGCTGACCGGCGTCCAGAGCGGCAAGGACCTCACGATCGCCGACGACGGCACGGGCCTCGTCATCAGGAGCGCCGACGCCGCCGACCCGAGCGGTCAGCAGTGGCGGCTCGAGCAGATCCGCGGCACCGACAACCGGAAGCGGTACGTCTTCGCCGAGGCGACGGAGGGCAAGCGGCTGGCCGTCCGTGACGGCGCCCTGGTGGCCGAGCCCGACGAGGGCGTCCGCGACGACGCCGCGCAGTGGATCATGTCGACCACCGGCGACGGCACCTGGACGCTCGTCAACGCCGCGACCGGCCAGCTCCCGGACGTCGCCGGCCAGTCCACGAGCGAGGGCGCCCGCGTCGGCCTCTGGCAGCCCAACTCGGGCGCCAACCAGCGCTGGAAGGTGACCGATGTGACGGCCGACGTCGCGTCCGACACCGACGCCTCACAAGCCGGGTAACAGCTCGGCCCGGCAGGGACTCGTCCCGAGTCCTCGCCCACGACCCCGTCGGCCCGGCCGCCGCGTCCGCGCGGCCGGGCCGACGGCACCATGTGCCAGTCGGTTCACCGGCGTGGTGCGGCCGCGTCCTGCCCGAAGGCTCAGGGCTCCCAGCGATCCGGCCCACCGCCCCGCCACTCGATGAGAGGGGACTGCCGTACCCAGTCGTCGTCGACGTCTTCCAGGCCCGCCAGGCGCAGGAACTCGACGATGTCGAGCAGCCCGTACGCCATCCCCACGAACTGATCGTCCACGCGGACGCGCCGGCCGCCGTCGGCAGCCGGCGGGTAGACGGTGATGGGCTGTACGCCGGTCATGGCACCAGGGTGCGGCCTGCGCCGGATGCGCGCATGCGGGGCTCGTGTGGCTCCAAGGCCGATGGGCCGGCTTGTCGCGAACATGGAGATTGAGCATCCCATGGCCGCGCCCTAGGATCCGGAGCAGTCCGGCACGATGCCCGCAGCAGTGACGCGCTGAACCCGCGACAGGAGCAACCGCCCATGACCACCGACGGGTTGAGTGCCGAGTTGAGCGCACAGGAGGCTGCCGCGCTGGCGGCGATCGACGAGGCGGCCATCGCCCGGAGCCTCCTTGAGCTGATCGCGATACCGAGTGTGACCGGCAGCCCGGCCGAGTCGGAGCTCCAGCACCACCTGGCCGGGCGGCTCGACGCCTGGGACTGGACGTGGACCTGTGGTCCATGCATCTGCCCGCGCTGCTGGCGCACCCGGACTTCCCGGGCTCGGAGGCACCGCGGGACGAGGCATGGGGGCTCGTGGGAGTCACGGAGAACGGCGGTGACGGGCCGACCCTGATCCTCCAGGGCCACGTCGATGTCGTGCCGCCCGGCGATCTCGAGCGATGGGACGGGGACCCGTTCGTACCGAGGGTGGTCGCAGACACGGTGCACGGCCGGGGGGCCTGCGACATGAAGGCCGGGCTGGTGGCCCACCTCGCGGCGCTGGCGGCGATCCGGGCGAGCGGCGTGCGGCTGCGCGGCCGGGTGGCGGTGCACTTCGTGGTCGGCGAGGAGGACGGCGGCCTTGGCGCGTTCGGGACCCTCCAGCGCGGCCACACGGGTGACGCCTGTGTCATCACCGAGCCGACCGGCGGCGCCCTGATCACCGCCAACGCGGGAGCGCTGACCTTCCGTATCGCCGTCCCGGGGCTGGCCGCGCACGCCAGCTCCCGCGAGCAGGGCGTGAGTGCCATCGACGCGTACCTGCCCATCCATAGGGCCCTCGCGGAGCTGGAGGCCGACCGGAACACCGACCCCGACCCGCTGATGGCGGAGTACCCGATCCCGTACGCCCTGTCCGTCGGCACGGTCCGCTCCGGCGACTGGGCCAGCAGCGTCCCCGACCTGCTGGTCGCCGAGGGACGGTTCGGCGTCCGGCTCGACGAGGCCCCCGCGACGGCACGAGCCGCCTTCGAAGCGCGCGTGGCCGAGGCGTGCGCGGCCGACCCCTGGCTGCGCGACCACCCCGCGACGGTGACGTGGCCGGGCGGTCAGTTCGCCAGCGGCCGCCTGCCCGTCGGCCATCCGCTGCGGGACGTCGTACGGGAAGCACACGTTGCCGCCAACCGGGGCGCCGTGCCCGCCGAACGCGGAGCCTCCTACGGCAGTGATCTACGGCTCTACGCGGCCGCGGGCATCCCGACCCTGCAGTTCGGTCCCGGCGACATACGCCTCGCCCACAGCGCCCAGGAACAGGTGGCCGTCCCGGAGATCGTCCAGGTCATCCGCGCACTCGTGCTCACGGTGCTCCGCACGGTCGGCACGAAGTGAACGAACGAATCCGCCGGCCCGGCCGGCGGCCGAACGGATCGGCCGGCGTGATCCGCCGCGGGTCCGCCCGGCCGTCACCGGCCGGACGGACCCGCTGAGTCCCCACTCTCCTTTCGTCAGGCGCTTGCTTGCAGTCCGCGCAGCGACGTCACGAGCCGGTCCACGTCGTCGGACGTGTTGTAGAGCGCGAGGGACGCTCGCGCCGCCGACTCCAACCCGTAGTGGGCGAGGGCCGGTTGGGCGCAGTGGTGGCCGGCACGGACGGCGATCCCGTCACGGTCCAGCCAGTCGGCGACGGTGGCCGGATCGTGCCCCGCGAGCGTGAAGGTGAGCACCGCGATCCGGTCCGGCGCCGAACCGATCAGCTCGAGTCCGGGCACCGTGGCAAGGGCCTGCAACGCATACGACATCAGCGCATCCTCGTACGCGGCGACGGCCGCGCGGTCCAGGGACGTCAGCCAGTTCACGGCGGCGAGCAGTCCGATGACCCCCGAGATGTGCCCGGTGCCGGCCTCCATCCTGTGCGGAACGGCCGCGAACGTGGTCTTCCCGAAGTCCACGGACTCGATCATGTTGCCGCCGCCCTGCCACGGTGCCATGCCGGCGAGGATCTCCTGCCTCGTGTACAGGGCGCCGATGCCGGTGGGCGCGAACAGCTTGTGCCCGGACAAGGCGTAGAAGTCCGCGCCCAAGTCCAGGACGTCGACGGGGAAGTGGGCGACGGCCTGTGCCCCGTCCACCAGGACCCTGGCGCCGTAGCGGTGGGCGAGGGCCGTCATCTCCTTGACGGGCGGGACGGTGCCGAGGACGTTCGACGCGTGGCTGATGACGACGAGTCGGGTGCGGGCGGAGAGCAGATCGGCGTACGCGTCCTGGTCGATCTCCCCGTTCCGTGTGAGCGGTACCGGCACGACCCGGGCCCGGGTCTCCTTGGCGATCAGCTGCCACGGCACGATGTTCGAGTGGTGCTCGAGAACCGGCACGAGAATGTCGTCGCCCGGCCCGAGATGGGCCCGGCCCCAGGTCTGCGCGACGAGGTTGACGGCCTCCGTCGTGCCGCGCACGAAGACCACGTCGTCGGGGCTGGGCGCACCGAGGAAGTCGGCGACGGCAGCCCGGCCCGCCTCGTACGCCTCGGTGGCCTCCCGCGCCATGGTGTGGGCGCCGCGGTGGATGTTGGAGTTGGCGGTGCTGTAGTAGGCGGTGAGCGCCTCGATGACCTGACGCGGCTTCTGGGTGGTGGCCGCGTTGTCGAGCCAGACGAGGGGATGGCCGTTGACGGTCCGGTGCAGGACGGGGAAGTCCTGCCGCACCGACTCCGCTGTGAAGCCGCCCGGTCGGCCCTGAACCCCCACGGAGGGGCGCGGCACCAGCGGCGCGCTGACGTCAGGCATAGTCATGGTACTTGGACACCTCGACGTTCTGGAGTACGGCGATGGCGTCGTCCACCAGCACGGCGGTGTTGAAGTAGGCCGTCATCAGGTACGACGTGATGCCCTTCTGGTCCATGCCCATGTTCCGCATGGACAGGCCGGGTTCGACCTCGTCCGGTACGGCCGCGGGGCGCAGGCCCACCACGCCCTGCTCGGCCTCCCCGATCCGGATCAGCAGGATCTCGGTGGTGCCGGCCGAGCTGCCGGAGCCGCCCGGGCAGGGCACCTTGTCGGAGGGCAGCAGCGGTACGCCCCGCCAGGTCAGCAGCGGACTGCCGAACCGGCTGTCCGTCACCGGAGGCACTCCCCGCCGTGTGCACTCCCGGCCGAACGCGGCGATGGCCCTCGGGTGCGCGATGAAGTACGCCGGCTGCTTCCACACCCTCGCCAGGAGTTCGTCCAGGTCGTCGGGGGTGGGAGCGCCGGTGCGGGCCTGTACGCGCTGACCGGCCGGGACGTTGTGGAAGAGACCCGAATCGGGGTGGTTGAGCATCAGGCTCTCCTGCCGCTCGCGCAGGGCCTGGACGGTCAGGTTGGCCTGGGTCCGCGTCTGGTCCATCGGCCCGTTGTAGAGGTCGGCGACCCGGGAGTGCACCAGCATCCGCGTCTGGGCGAGCGTCATGTGGTACTCACGCGGCAGGTCCTCGTAGTCGACGTACGTGCTCGGCAGGTCGACCTCACCCACATGACCGCTGCTCAGGTCGATGGGTGCCTCGGTGCCGGGTGCGGGCATGCCGTCGGCCGTGTACGACTCCACCGCGCCGCGCAGCGCCTCCTCGCGGTCCATGAGTCCGGCGAGTGCGGAACGCTCGGCGCGCAGGGCGACGCCGGGAGTGACGGCCTTGACGGCGTACGGCATGGGCTCGTCCCTGGTCCACGCCTCCAGGTCGAAGTACTGCCCGTCGCCGATGACCTGGATCAGCGCCTCGTCGCCGTACCGCCCGGCGGCGCGCTTCTCGGCCCGGCCGCGGACGATCACCCACAGGTGCTCGGCGGTGTCGCCCTCCTGGACGAGCACCTGCCCGGCCTCGAAGCCGATCTCGGTGAACGCGTCGGCCAGTTGGTCGAGGAGCGCGTCGTCGGTCTCGCGCAGGTACGGGATCTCGCGTAAGTCGCCCGGGATGACGCGCGGGCTTCCCTCGTCGGTGTGGGTGCCGATGCGGTCGTCGCCGAGGACGTAGGTGCGGCGCCGGTTGACGCGGTAGACGCCTGATTCGACGTCGACCCAGGGGAGGGCGCGCAGGAGGTAGCGAGGGGTGATGCCGCGCATCTGCGGTGCCGTCTTGGTGGTTGTCGCGAGTTGCCGTGCGGCCTCGGGGCTGAGTGTGGTGCGGCCGGTCGTCACAAGGGCCTCCTCGAGTGGATCGATCCGGGAACGGACTTCCGTACGAGCGAGCCCGATCGTGCAGGCGGAGGCAACGCCTCACAAGATGCGCGGGGCGCCGCTCGGTTGAGCGCGGGCCGAAAACGCACGACGGTGGGCGGGGCGGGCGCGCCACGCCGTGCACGCCGGCAGGCGGCGCCACCAAGGGCCAGGGGCGGGCTGACGATCTTCAGGGTGCGGCGACGACGAGCGGTCCGACGTGCCGTCAATTGCCTGGGGACGGCTTGATGTGGCCCCGTATCACCACTTTCAGTAACTTAAAGGCGCGCTTATGTGAACCGTTTTCGGGCCCTGTTTGCCTGAAGCCGCAATTACCGGGACATCACTCGCCCTGGCGCGCCGTCAGCGGCTGTTCGGCCCAGATGGTCTTTCTGTTGCGGCCGTAGCGCGTGCCCCACCGTTCGGACAGCTGGGCCACCAGGAACAGGCCGCGTCCGCCCTCGTCGGTGCTGCTGGCCTGGCGCAGATGGGGAGAGGTGCTGCTGGTGTCGGAGACCTCGCAGATGAGATGGCCGTCGCGGATCAGTCGCAGTTGCAGCGGGCCGCCGGCATACCGGTAGGCGTTCGTGACGAGTTCGCTCACGATCAGTTCGGTGGTGAAGGCCAACTCCTCCAGCCCCCACTCGGTCAGCCGGTCGCTCACCAGCGTCCGGGCTCGGCCGGCCGCGGTGGGCTCGGACGACAGCTTCCAGGTGGCCACGTTCTCCGCCGCCAGCACCCGGGTCCGCCCCAGCAGCAGGGTGACGTCATCGGTGGGCCGTTCGGGCAGCATCAGGTCCTCCACCGCCTTGCAGGTGTGCTCCAGCGAATGGAAGGGACCGGCCAGCGCGGAGCGCAGCAGGGCCAGGCCCTGGTCGATGTCGCGTTGGCCGGCCAGGAGCAGCCCGTCGCTGTACAGGGCGATCAGGCTGCCCTCGTCCAGTTCCACCTCGGCCGCCTCGAACGGCAGGCCACCCACGCCGAGCGGTGGTCCGGCCGCGAGGTCGATCGGGCGGACCCGGCCGTCCGGACCCAGCACGGTCGGCGGCGGGTGCCCCGCGCGTGCCATGACGCAGTGCCGGGAGACGGGATCGTAGATCGAGTACAGGCAGGTCGCGCCCACGATCGGAGGGGTGGTCCCGTCGGCCCCCCGCTGTTCGGTGGCCAGGTGGTCGACCAGGTCGTCGAGCCGGGCGAGGACCTCGTCCGGGGCCAGGTCGAGGTGGGCCAGGGTGTGCACGGCGGCGCGCAGCCGGCCCATGGTCGCCGAGGCGTGCATGCCGTGCCCCACGACGTCGCCGACGACCAGCGCGACGCGCAGTCCCGACAGGGGGATGACGTCGAACCAGTCGCCGCCGACACCGGCGGAGGCATGCGCGGGCAGATAGCGGTGCGCTGTCTCGACGGCCGGGTGCTCGGGCACCTCACCGGGCAGCAGGCTGCGCTGGAGGGCCTCGGCGGCGTTGTGCTGCTGGGTGTAGCGACGGGCGTTGTCGATGCAGACCGCGGCCCTGGCGGCGAACTCCTCCGCCAGGGTGAGGTCGTCCTCCTCGAACGGCTCAGGGCGCTGCGCGCGCCACAGACACACCAGGCCGAGGACCACACCGCGCGCGGCCAGCGGCACCACCATCAGCGAGTGGACACCCATCGCGAGCGCCCTCGCGGCCCGTTCCGGCTCGGCGGCGACCCATTCGCGTCTGCCCTCCAGGAAGGGCTCCAGCACGGGACGCCGTTCGGCCAGACAGCGAGACGGTGCCGTGTCCTCGGGGAAGGAGAACAGATGGCCGGCGGGATACATCACCCGCAGGGCGTCGGGCAGGATGCTGCGCGCCGCCATCCTGCGCAGCGGGCCCATGGCGTCGGGAGCCGGCTCCTCGCCCCGGGGCACGGGTTCCAGCAGATCCACCGAGAGGGCGTCGGCGAGCGCCGGAACCGCCGCCTCCGCCAGCTCACGCGCCGTCCTGGCCACATCCAGGGTGCTGCCGATCCTGGCGCCCGCCTCGTTGAGCAGGGCGAGCCGCCGGCGGGCCCGGTGCCGGTCGGTGACGTCCTCGACGATCTCGGTGGCGCCCAGCACCTTGCCGGAGGGGTCCTCCATCCGGAAGGCGGACACGGAGACGATCAGTTCCTTCTGGGGGTCACGCAGCAACCGGCAGCGCTGCTCGGCGAAGATCAGGGGCCGGCCCGTCGCCAGAACCCCCCGGAGCCGATCCTCGATCAGCTTGGTGTCGGGCCCGAGCAGGAAGTCGGCGGTGCGAAGCCCGCGGTACGCCTCCGTCGGCAGCCCGCCGAACCGTGCGATCGCCCGGTTCACCCGCAGGATGCGCAGGTCCGGACCGAGCACCGCGACGCCCACGGGGGACCGGCGGAAGAAGCCGTCCAGCACGGCCCGGTCGATGTCCCACTGGACGATGTCCTCGGCGAGCGAGCCGACCAGGAGCCACTCGTCGGTGGAGTCCAGCCGCCGCACCTTCCGGGCCCTGAACCCCACGAACACGCGGTGGCCCGCACGGTCCCGGACCGGCAGCAGCCCGAACCAGCCGCGCTGTCGCAGACACGCGGCGCTCGCCTCGGCGATCACGGCCTCGTCCCCGTCGGCGATCAGGACCTCGCGCGCCGCACGGCCCAGCACCTCGTCGGCCTGGTACCCGAGAAGCGCGGTGGCCTGTTCGCTCCACCCGACGACACGTCCGCGACCGTCCAGGACGGCCGACGCGGATCGGTGGACCGAGAACGGATCGTCCGGGCTCTCACTGAGCCACGTCGGGGATGTGTTGTGCATCGCCCACCCATCTCGCGCCGTTCACGGGGCCAGTGGTGCCGAGCCCCGGCGCTCCTGCCTTTCCGCGTGACTGGCTTTGCAGTGGCTGATTCCCAGTATCGGCCGTGCGGGCGTCTCGCGCCTGGTCGTTGCGCCTGCGGTCGGGCGAGCCCAGGTCCGCGACGGCTCCCGGTCCAACCCCCCCCGGGCTCACCGGGGCAGAGCCCGGGCGAGGAGCACCGCCACGTCGTCGTCCGCCACCTCGGGCATGACGTGGGCCAGGAGGTCGTCGCAGACCTGTCGCAGGGGGCGCCCGGGCTGCCGTAGCGCCTGTGCCAGCCGGCGCATGCCCTCGTCGAGGTCGGTGCCCCGGGTCTCGATCAGACCGTCGGTGTAGATCACCAGGAGGCTTCGGGGCGGGAGGACCGTCCGCTGGACCTCACAGCCCTGCCCGCCCACGCCCAGGGGCGGGCCCGCGGGGCCGTCCAGGAAGTCGACCCCTCCCCGCTCGTCGACGACGACGGGCGGCGGGTGGCCCGCCCTGGCGATCAGGCAGTGGCCGGTGACCGGATCGTGAACGGCGTACAGGCAAGTGGCCATCTCGTTCTCGCCCAGGTCCGCCACGGCGGTGTCCAGGGCGCGCAGCACCTCGTCGGGCGCGGTGTCCCGGCGGGCCAGGGTCCGTACGGCGGTGCGCAGTTGCCCCATGACCGCCGCGGCGTGGATGCCGTGTCCCATCACGTCCCCGATCACCAGTGCGGTCCGGCCGCCCGACAGGGCGATGGCGTCGAACCAGTCGCCCCCGACCTCGTGATCGCCGGCCGGCAGATAGCGCCCGGTGAGTTCCAGCCCGTTGACGTCGGGCAGGGACGGGTTCATGAGGCTGCGCTGGAGGGTGAGCGCCGCGTCGCGCTCCCGGCTGTACATGCGCGCGTTGTCGATGTTCAGCGCCGCGCGGGCGACCAGCTCGTCGATCAGCAGGGTGTCCTGGTCGTCGAACGGCTCCCGATCCCGGGTCCGGGTGACCGCGACCGCGCCGAGCACGGTGCCCCGGGCCACCAGCGGGATCAGGCGCGCCGAGCCCACGCGGTCGCGCAGGTACTCACGCAGCTGTTCGGCGCCCGGGGTGGGGACCAGCGGGCCGATGTCGCTCAGGTAGAGGTTCATGGGCCGTCCCTCGCTGATGAGCCGCTCGTACATCGAGCCGGGCGGGACCTGAAGGGTCATGCCGACCGCGAGGTAGTCGGCGGGCGCGGCAGGGTCCGTGAACGTGGCCGCGACGCGCCGGACCACGCCGTGCGCCGAGGCGGCGGTCTCGTCGGGGGCCACCGCCTCCTCCAGCAGCTGGACGTCGGCGGAGTCCGCGAGCCGGGGCACCAGGACGCGGACCACCTCCCGCGCGGTCTGCGTCAGATCCAGGGTGGAGCCCATCTGCGTACCTGCCTCCGCCAGCAGCGCGAGGCGCTGCCGTGCCCGTTCCGCCTCCAGGTGGGCCCGCTGCCCCTCCGTGACGTCGATGAGCGAGGCGATCACCCCCACCCGCCGGCCGGCACCGCCGAGCAGGGGCGCGTAGGAGCAGGACCACGTCCGCTGCCGTTCCGGGGGCGAGCCGGCGGTGTGGCGGAAGTCCACCACCGCCTGACCGCGGTCGAGGACCTCCCGCATCACCGACTCCAGCGCACCGGCACCGGGGGCGACCTCCGTCACGCGCCTGCCGACGTGCTGGGCGACCGGGACGCCGTCCATCCGGGCCAGCGCCTCGTTGACCCGGAGAAAGCGCAGGTCCGGACCGAGCATGGCCAGCCCGATGGGGGACTGGGTGAAGAGTCCCTCCAGCGCGGCAAGCGCATCCCGCATCCGCTCCACGGCGGATGTCTCCGCGGCGATGGCCAGCACACCCGGACGCCCCCGGACATCCGCGATCGGACAGTGCCACATCTCCATGTCGACCAGGGACCCGTCGCGATGCCGCACCGGAAGCCGCGCCACCACCGCCGCGCCCTTGCGCACCGTCCGGCCCAGACGGTCGGCCAGCTCCAGGTTCTCCTCGGGCACGAGGACGCGCCTGGCTTCCTGCCCCACCATCTGCTCAGGCGTGTGACCCAGCAGGTCCTGCGCGGCGAGCGACCACTGCACCAGGCGCCCGTCGGCGTCCACCACCCACAGGGCCAGCGGGAGCAGGTCCTGGAACACCCCGGCATGCCCCGCCGCCGACACGGGCCGGCCCGGCGTCTCGCCGATCGCGTCGTGCGCCGGTGCACCGCGGTGACTCGCGCTGGTCATAGGGGCACCTCGCTCACACGACCCTTGACCACATAAGGCCCAAGGACAGCCTAGGCCCGTCCGGGCGGGCGGGCGCGGGTCGGTGATCGATCATCGATAAGTGGCCCGGCTCACATAGCGTGGGAGGAACGCCCCCGACACCATGGGTGCTCAGAGCCTGAGTCTTATCTCCGGCCGGGCGCGCGACGCCTGGCACGCACTCCCCCAAGTTCTTTGAGCAGGGGGCCCAGCCGCGTTGCCGAAACGCCCACGTGGCTCCGCCACGAGGGCGCTCCGGCGCCTTGCGACCGCACGCACCGGACGGCGCGCGCTGATCCGGCCGGAAATATGACCCAGGCTCTCAGTCACCGGCAGGCTGAAGGGATCCAGGATGTTCCGCAAGGTGCTGGTCGCCAACCGCGGCGAGATCGCGATTCGGGCGTTCCGCGCAGGCTACGAGCTGGGCGCGCGCACCGTCGCCGTCTTCCCGCACGAGGACCGCAACTCCCTGCACCGGCTCAAGGCCGACGAGGCCTACGAGATCGGCCAGCCCGGGCATCCGGTCCGGGCGTATCTCTCGGTGGAGGAGATCGTTCGCGCGGCGCGCCGCGCGGGAGCGGACGCCGTCTACCCGGGTTACGGGTTCCTGTCCGAGAACCCCGATCTGGCCCGGGCGTGCGAGGAGGCGGGCATCACGTTCGTCGGACCGAGCGCGCAGATCCTGGAGCTGACCGGGAACAAGGCGCGCGCGGTGGCGGCGGCCCGCGCGGCCGGGGTGCCGGTGCTGGGTTCCTCGGCGCCGTCCACCAACGTGGACGCACTCGTGAGCGCAGCCGAGGACATCGGCTTCCCCGTCTTCGTCAAGGCGGTCGCGGGCGGCGGCGGGCGCGGCATGCGGCGCGTCGAGGATCCCGCCCAGCTGCGGGAGGCCATCGAGGCGGCATCCCGTGAGGCGGCCTCCGCGTTCGGTGATGCCACGGTCTTCCTGGAGAAGGCCGTGGTGGAACCCCGCCACATCGAGGTGCAGATCCTCGCCGACGGGCAGGGCAACGTCATCCACCTGTTCGAGCGGGACTGTTCGGTGCAGCGCCGCCACCAGAAGGTGATCGAGCTGGCGCCCGCGCCGAACCTCGACCCCGACCTGCGCGACCGCATCTGCGCCGACGCGGTGCGGTTCGCCCGGCAGATCGGCTACCGCAACGCCGGCACCGTGGAGTTCCTGCTCGACCGCGACGGCAACCACGTCTTCATCGAGATGAACCCGCGTATCCAGGTCGAGCACACGGTGACCGAAGAGGTCACCGACGTGGACCTGGTGCAGGCACAGCTGCGCATCGCGGCCGGCGAGACGCTGGCCGACCTCGGCCTCGCCCAGGAGACCGTCACGCTGCGCGGTGCCGCGCTGCAGTGCCGTATCACCACCGAGGACCCCGCCAACGGCTTCCGGCCCGACACCGGCCGCATCAGCGCCTACCGTTCGCCGGGCGGCTCGGGCATCCGCCTCGACGGCGGAACCACCCATGCCGGTACGGAGATCAGCGCCCACTTCGACTCCATGCTGGTCAAACTCACCTGCCGAGGACGGGACTTCAGCGCCGCGGTGGGCCGCGCCCGGCGTGCCGTGGCCGAGTTCCGCATCCGCGGCGTCGCCACCAACATCCCCTTCCTGCAGGCCGTCCTCGACGACTCCGACTTCCAGGCCGGCCGGGTCACCACGTCGTTCATCGAGCGGCGCCCGCACCTGCTCACCGCCCGCCACTCCGCCGACCGCGGCACCAAGCTGCTCACCTACCTCGCCGACGTCACCGTCAACAAGCCGCACGGCGAACGGCCCGACCTGCTCGACCCGTTGACCAAGCTGCCCGCGCTGCCCGCCGGTGAGCCCCCGGCCGGGTCCAAGCAGCGACTCGTCGAACTCGGCCCCGAGGGCTTCGCGAACTGGCTGCGCGCCTCCCCGACCATCGGCGTCACCGACACCACGTTCCGCGACGCCCACCAGTCCCTGCTCGCCACCCGCGTGCGCACCAAGGACATGCTCGCCATCGCCCCGGTGGTGGCGCGCACCCTTCCCCAGCTGCTGTCCCTGGAGTGCTGGGGCGGCGCGACGTACGACGTCGCCCTGCGCTTCCTCGCCGAGGACCCGTGGGAGCGCCTGGCGGCCCTGCGGGAGGCGGCACCGAACATCTGCCTGCAGATGCTGCTGCGCGGCCGCAACACCGTGGGCTACACGCCGTACCCCACCGAGGTGACGGACGCCTTCGTGCAGGAGGCGGCGGCCACCGGCATCGACATCTTCCGCATCTTCGACGCCCTCAACGACGTCGACCAGATGCGGCCCGCCATCGAGGCCGTACGGGAGACCGGAACGGCCGTCGCCGAGGTGGCCCTGTGCTACACCTCCGACCTGTCCGACCCCTCCGAGCAGCTCTACACCCTGGACTACTACCTGCGGCTCGCCGAGCGGATCGTGAACGCGGGCGCCCACGTCCTGGCCGTCAAGGACATGGCCGGCCTGCTGCGGGCACCGGCCGCGGCGAAGCTGGTGTCGGCGCTGCGCCGGGAGTTCGACCTGCCGGTCCACATCCACACCCACGACACCGCGGGCGGCCAGCTCGCCACCTACCTCGCCGCGATCCAGGCGGGCGCGGACGCGGTGGACGGGGCGGTGGCCTCCATGGCCGGTACCACCTCGCAGCCGTCGCTGTCGGCGATCGTGGCCGCGACCGACCACTCCGAGCGGCCGACGGGCCTGGACCTCCAGGCCGTCGGTGACCTGGAGCCGTACTGGGAGAGCGTCCGCAAGGTCTACGCCCCCTTCGAGGCGGGCCTCGCCTCGCCGACCGGGCGCGTCTACCACCACGAGATCCCCGGCGGGCAGCTCTCCAACCTGCGCACCCAGGCGGTCGCACTCGGCCTCGGCGACCGGTTCGAGGAGATCGAGGCGATGTACGCCGCCGCCGACCGGATGCTCGGCCGCCTGGTGAAGGTCACGCCCTCCTCGAAGGTGGTCGGTGACCTGGCGCTGCACCTGGTGGGCGCCGGAGTGTCCCCGGAGGACTTCGAGTCGACCCCGGACCGCTTCGACATCCCCGACTCCGTCATCGGCTTCCTGCGCGGCGAGCTGGGCACCCCGCCCGGCGGCTGGCCCGAGCCGTTCCGCAGCAAGGCGCTGCGGGGCCGCGCCGAGGCCAAGCCGGTGCGGGACCTGAGCGCCGACGACCGTGAGGGGCTGGCGAAGGATCGGCGGGCGACCCTCAACCGGCTGCTGTTCCCGGGACCGACACGGGAGTTCGAGGCGCACCGTGACACCTACGGCGACACCAGCGTGCTGGACAGCAAGGACTTCTTCTACGGGCTGCGCCCGGCCAAGGAGTACGCCGTCGACCTCGAGCGCGGGGTGCGGTTGCTGATCGAGCTGCAGGCCGTGGGCGACGCGGACGAGCGAGGCATGCGCACCGTGATGTCCACCCTGAACGGCCAGTTGCGGCCGATC
Source organism: Streptomyces sp. NPDC051243 (assembly GCF_044455405.1). Classification (NCBI taxonomy): domain Bacteria; kingdom Bacillati; phylum Actinomycetota; class Actinomycetes; order Kitasatosporales; family Streptomycetaceae; genus Streptomyces; species Streptomyces sp. NPDC051243. Next base: position 75,761 of record NZ_JBITES010000005.1, read on the forward strand.
CAGGTCCGCGACCGGGCGGCGGCCTCCGACGTCCCGGTGACGGAGAAGGCGGACCGGGCCAATCCCGGCCATGTCGCGGCGCCGTTCGCCGGCGTGGTGACCCTCACGGTCGCCGAGGGGGACGAGGTGGAGGCCGGCGCCACGGTCGCCACCATCGAGGCGATGAAGATGGAGGCGTCGATCACCGCGGCGAAGTCCGGCAGGGTGGCGCGTCTGGCCATCACCCGCGTCCAGCAGGTCGAGGGCGGCGATCTCCTGGTCGAACTCGCCTGAGCCGACTGCCGTACAGCCCCGCGCAGGGGGAGGTGGATGCGCGGGGCTTCGGCCCGGCCTGGCCGGCCCGCGGGTCGGACGTCAGGCGCAGACCACCCGGGTCTCCGGCGTGAAGACCGGACCGCCACTGGTGTTCGTCGCGTCACCGAACTCGGCGTAGTAGTACGAGTAGAAGCCGATGTCGCCGTTGCAGCCCGAACCGGCGGCGACCTGCAGGGTCAGCGTCACGGTGCGGCTCTGTCCGGGCGTGATGGTGGCTCCGTGGTTCGGACCCAGGTTGCCGGGGCCGGTGCCGGAACAGGGTGTGTTGCCGGCGGCGGTGATGAGGGCGCAGCCCGGGAAACCGTACTTCAGGTCGGGGCGCTGGGTGGTGAGCCAGGTGGGCTCGATCGTCTGGTGGACGAACAGGACGTCGTACGTCTTGTTGTCGGTCATCGTCATCGAGAGCTTCACCGTGCCGCCGGGAGTCGTGGTGGCGGCGTCGGTGGTGAACGTCAGGTCGGCCGGTGCCGCTGCCGGTGCCGCGCTCGCGCTGGGGGCGAGCCCGCACACGGTGAGCACAAGGCCGAGGACGGCGGTGAGACCCATGCGGCTCGTACGTGGTGATCGCATGGCCCGGGAGGCTAGGCAGGCCGCGCGCACGCCGTCTGCCCCTCGGGGGATGGCGCGATGCCCGTCTCCCGCACGGTGCAGTGCCCCGACATCGGCGTGATACCGGAGGCCCCGGCAGCCCTGGCATGTCACGTGGTCCGGACGTTCTCGGGCATTCGTCGATTTCCGGCCTCGACGGACACTGACCGTATGACCCGGACCCTCGCGGACCCGCACTCCGTCCCCACCGAACTCCGCCCCTACCTCCAGGAGGTCGTTCACCGCACACACGCCCTGTGCGGATCTCACCTGGTGAGCGTCATCGCGGTCGGCTCGGTCGCGCTCGGCGACTACCGGCACGGGCGCAGCGACACCGACGTGACCGTGGTCGTGGACGCCTCCCTCCCCGGGCGGGCGCTGTCCGACCTGGCGACCGCGCTCGCGCACCCGGCGCTGCCCTGCCCGGCGGCGGGGCTGGAGCTGGTGGTCTACGACGCGGACTTCACCGCCCGGCCGTCCGGTGCGGCCGGGTACCTGCTGGACCTCAACACCGGGCCCGCACTGCCCGACCGGGTCAGCTTCGACCCGACGCGATCCCCGGCCTTCTGGTACGTCATCGACCGCTCCGTCGCTCATCAGGCCGGACGAGTGCTGTACGGCCGCCCCGCGCGGGCGGTGATCGCCGAACCCGCCCGCCCCGACCTGCTCACGGCGATTCGCGCCTCGATCAGTGAGCACAGCGAGGGCGAGGGACATCTCGCGGACAACCGGGTCCTCAACGGCTGCCGCTCGGTGCACTTCTGCCGAACGGGCCGCTGGCCGGCCAAGCGCCGGGCGGCGGAGGCGGTCGCCGCGTCCGAGGAACGCTTCCGACCGCTCGTCCGCGCAGCCCTGCGCAGCTACGAACGCCCACGCGCCGCAGCGACCGCACTGCCCACCACCGACGTACAGGCCTTCCTGGCCTGGGTGGCCGCATGCGTCGACGAGACCGTGGCCGCGGACCGGCGGGAGTAGGGCACCGGACTCGCCGCATCGCTCCTTCGAGTGGCGCCCCCGCCGTCCACGACGGGTCGCCGGAGACCTCCGCCTCGCGCCGGCAGACCGTCGAGCCGGCCCCGCAGGAAGGAACGGGACCGGCTCGGGCGCGTCCGGATCAGCCGAAGAGATTGAAGGAGTTGAGTCCGGTGGCTCCCTTCACCGCGGTCGCGAAGGTGCCGTTTCCGTTGCCCTTATGGAGCCACAGCGTGCCGGAGCCCGTTCGGGTGACGAGATCGGCCCTGCCGTCACCGTTCACGTCGCCGACCGCCGCCAGCGCCGTGGCCGACTTGAACACCGACCGGCTCACCAGCCTGCGGGAGCCGAAGGGGTAGGTGCCGGTCGTGCCGCTCGGGTGGATGTACAGCGCACCGGCCGAGGTGCGGCCGACCACGTCGGGACGCCCGTCACCGGTGAAGTCGCCGTGCGCGACCACCTGGGCGTACGCCTGCCAGCCCGTGCCGAGCTCGACCCGGCTGCCGAAGCCGCCCTTGCCGTTGCCCGGGTAGCGCCACAAAGTGCCGCCCGAGTCCACGGTCAGCAGGTCCGGCAGGGCGTCACCGCTGACGTCGCCGGGCACCAGGATCTGCCGGACGCCCGTCCACCCCGTGGCGATCTGGCTGTTCACCCACTGACCCGAGGACTTGTGCCGCCAGCGCACGACGCCCGACGTGGTGCGCATGACGTAGTCGAGAACGCCGTCACGGTTCAGGTCGCTCTGCAGCACCTTGTTGTAGCCGCCCCAGCCGCCGCCGGCTGAGCTCCGCGTGGTCAGCGTCGCGCCCTTGTACGCGTACGCGGTGCCACCGCTCGACTTCCGGGCGAACAGGTCGGCCCTGCCGTCACCGGAGAAATCGGTGTCGAACGTCCGCGCCTGCGTCGCACCGGCATAGGCGCCGGTCTGTGTGAACACCGGATAGGTGCCCCGCACGCCGCACCACTTCTCGCTGTCGCTGACGCCCCAGGAGAACACGCCCACGATACGGCCGTTCACGACCAGCGGGGCTCCCGCATCGCTCATACAGGGCGTGGTGGTCGTGGCGTCGTCGCCGGTGGCGGGCTCGCCCGCGCAGGTCATCAGTGACTCCACGAAGGCGTCCCGGCCGCCGAGCGCCGTCTTGAGCGCGGTGTCGCAGGTGGAGTCCGCCCGGATCGGCAGGGTCGCCGTCTTCAGCGCGTCCGACTCGCCCGACCCGCCGTCGGCCGTTCCGGTCACGCCCCAGCCGTGGACCGTGGCCCGGACCCCCGGCTGGTACAGCGCGCTGTCGCTGCCGAACGCCGTCCTGAGCGGGGTGTACGGCAGTGTTCCGTCGAGGGTGAGGACGGCGAGGTCGTGGGTGACTCCCGAAGGGCTGTAGGAGGGGTGCGTCCACTGGCGCTTGATCCCGATACGGGTCCCGCCGTCGAGGTCTCCTCGGTACGTCGTGCCGCCCACGATCACGGCACGGTCCCGGTTGGTCAGGTTGCGGCCGTGCACGCACTGGGCGGCGGTCAGCACCTTGTTCGGCGCGATCAACGCGCCGTTGCAGAACCACAGTTGGTCGGAGGGGTCCAGGTAGAAGATCTGGACCATGTACGGGGCCTGCCCGATGGTGGTCTCGGAGCCGCCCACGATCATGGGAGCGACCCGGCCCGAGGAGGAGCCGGCACCGCTCTCCGCGGCGAACCGACGTACGCTCCTGTCCACCGCCGAATCCCCCGCCGCGGCGGACGCGGGGAACGCCGTCGCGCCGCCGCTGACCAGCCCCAGCGCCAGTGCGGCCGCGGCGAGGGCACGGCGTGTACGACGCACCCCGGAGCCCTGACCGTGCTGAGTGTGTATCACCCAACCTCCATGCACAGATGAAGCACGCCCCCGAGCGTGCTTTCGACCGGAATGCCGACGATCTTCCGCCGTCGGCGCGCCAAGGCTAACCACGGCCGGACGTGGCGTTTTGTCCCCGAAGTGGTAGGCATCCGGGACTCGTTGGTCGCATGAGGCGGGGGATGCGGCAACGGCCGGAGGCGACTCCGCCCAGCTCACAGCCGGGGTCGGCGGGGCGGGAGACTACGGCCGCGGGGACGGTCGGGCCTGCCGACGGGCCCGCGCGCCCGGTCCCAAGTTCAGTAGCGAAACTACGTAACGCACGTACACGTTCGGGCCGTACGAACCCGGCAGGCACCGATGTGCACCTGTCTGCACGCCAACTCCGCTCCCTTCCCCCGTGAGTTGGCTGCGGCACCATGGATACTGTGAAACACATGCGATGACCGGTTGTCACGACGGACGGCCGACGAGGGTACGGCGGAGCTGCCAGGTGGCTGCTCGGACGGTCCCTCGGGGGTGAGGTGAGCCTCGTGGTGGTTCATGGTGCGATGGGCGCCACGGCGATTGCGGGTGCGGTCGAGGTCATACGGCTCGGTGGTCTGTGGCGGGTCACGCGACCCTGGCACCCGGGATTGCGACCGTATCTGCGCAGCTACGTCGGCTACTGGGAAGCGGTGACCTCGCCGTACGAGGCGCGGTTGGTGCCCAGTGGGTGTGCCACGTTGCTGATCAGCCTTGCGGAGCCGTTCTCCCAGGTACGACGGCTGGGCATGGCCGGCGAGGGCAGCGGGAGGATCGGCTCGCTGGTGGTGGGGCTGGAGGACCGGCCCGCGCTCTGTGTGCATCCCGGCGGCCAGGAGGCGATCCGGGTCGAGTTCACGCCGCTCGGGGCCTACCGGCTCTTCGGCATGCCGATGAGCGAGCTGACCAATCTGGCCGTCGACATCCGGGACGTTCTGGGGCCGGAGGCCGGGACGCTGGTGGATCGGCTGGCGTCGACCCGGGACTGGGCGGCCAGGTTCGACCTGCTGGACGCGGCGTTGCTCGCCCGGCTCGGACGCGGTCCGGAGCCCGCACCCGAGGTCGGCCACGCCTGGCGACTGCTCTCCGGCAGCGCGGGGGCGATGCCGATCGCGCGGATCGCCGCCGAAGTGGGCTGGAGCCAGGGGTACTTGATCCGGCGGTTCACCCAGCAGATCGGGCTGACACCCAAGGGGTCCGCCCGCGTGCTGCGCTTCCGTCACGCCGTGGCGCTGCTCGGCCGCGGGACCGCGAGCCTGACCGACATCTCGACGGCCTGCGGCTTCTACGACCAGTCACACCTCAACCGCGAGTTCCGGGCCATCGCGGGCACCACCCCCGGACGGCTGGTGGCCTCCCGCCGGGTGGAGGGGGCTGTGGCCCTCTCGGCGAGTGCAAATTCGTCCAAGACCGCCCCGGCCGCCGGACGATAGCGTCCCCGCTGTACAGCCGATGGCCGGTCGGGCGGCGCGGGGGACCGTCCGACCGTCCGCCGTGCACCTCGCCTTCGCCCTGGTGAGCGCCGCGCCGCAGGCCCATCGGAGAGGAACTGCAGCCGACCGCTTCACGCGCCGCTGCCAAGCACCCCTGCGGTGAACTTCGCCAACTGCGTGCGCAGTTCCTCGCGCGGCACTGCCTTCTCGCCTGCCAGGTACTCGACGAGATCCGCCCGGGTGGCGGCGAGCAGCCCGTGGGCGGCGAACTCGCTGTCGGCCACCGCAGGGACGCGGTCCAGCAGGTCCCGGAGCAGGGCGTGCCAGCGCTCGTAGTGCTCCGTCCGGTACGGGCTGTCCGAGCCGGTGGTCTCGAGGGCCGGCGCGAGATGGCGGTTGTCGAGCTTGAAGCACAGCACGGCGTCGAGCGGCGCCGGCACGTGCCGCAGCGGTGGCGTGGCGGGGCCCAGCGGTGCGGGGCCTTCCTCGACGGCGTGCCTCAGACGCAGGTGACCGGCCGCCCGGTGACCCGTCACCGGCTGACATACGGCGCCATGATTGACCGGCTCGACGCGGGGGTGCCGAGCGAGTTCGCCATCATGCTGGCCGACATGGACCGCGCCATCGCCGAAGGGGCCGAGGACCGCACCACGGACACCGTCCGGCGCGTGACCGGACGACCCCCCAACTCCTTCCGGGTGGTGGCCGAAGGGGAGCTGTCGCTCCGGACGGCCTCCGTGACCAGCCCGAACCGGTAGGCGAGGGAAACCGTCGGCAGGCGGAGCGCGGGTGGGCGGCGCGTGTGGCTTCTGTGGGCGGCAGGTGGGATGGGCCGCTGGTTGGCGCACCGCAGTCCGCGGAAGGCCTGTGACCCCCGCCCCTGAGCTACCCCCGCCGCCCCTGAGCGCGCCCTCCCCGCTGCCGGTGTCAGTCCAGGACCGCGGTGGCCTCCATCTCGACCAGATGCTCCGGTACGTCCAGCGCCGCGACGCCGATCAGCGTGGCGGGCGGCGCCGCGGTGATGCCCAGCCGCTGGGCCGCGCGGGAGATGCCGTCCATGAGCCGGGGCATCTTGTCGGGGGTCCAGTCGACGACGTAGACGGTCAGCTTAGCCACGTCGTCGAAGGAGGCGCCGGCCCCGGCCAGAGCGGTGGCGACGTTCACGTAGCACTGCTCGACCTGGGCGGCGAGGTCGCCCTCGCCGACGGTGACGCCGTCGGCGTCCCAGGCGACCTGTCCGGCCATGAAGACGATCTTCGAACCGGACGCGACCGACACCTGCCGATAGGCGTCGATCTCCGGCAGTCCCGTGGGGTTCACCAGGGTGATGGCCATGCTGCCCGCCTTCTTCCTCGAACCAGGGCGCCCCTGGCTCCGGACCTGGGCGCTCGTGGTCACTTGTGGTTACCCGGGAACCGTAGGAGAGTATGTGCTGACGTGGAAGAACGCACTTTTCGGTGACTGGGGAACCAGATGGGAACCAAGCAGCTCAAGGGCTCGGTGGACGCAGCGGATGTGACGCGCGCGGACTCCTTGGCGCGGGAGATCTTCTCCGACATCGCCAACAAATGGGCGCTGCTGATCATCGAGTGCATCGGAGACCGCACCCTGCGCTTCAGCGAGCTGCGGGACGGGATCGAGGGCATCAGCCACAAGATGCTCACCCAGAACCTGCGCATGCTGGAGCGCAACGGCCTCGTCGACCGCACGGTGTACCCGACGGTGCCGGCCAAGGTCGAGTACACCCTCACCGAGCCGGGCCGGGCGCTGCGGGTGACGATCGACGGGATGTGCGACTGGACCCACGCATACCTGGGCCACATCGAGGAATCGCGGCGCCGCTTCAACGGCTGACGCGCGCCGAACGGCCCGGCGCGTACCGGGAGGCGATGCTTGTGCAGGTTTGTCCGGGCCGGACTTGAGAACTCCGCAAGATCACCACATCGAAGTAGCGAACAATCGATTCGTCAGGTGAACGGCGCGACAGTCGATCAACCTGGCCGAGCGGCGCGGGGATTCTGTTCCGGTATCCAACTGACCGGCGGACAAAGGCCTTTCCAGGCAACTCGTCCTCCACTGCCCAAGGAGTTCCCTTGCGTGTTCGTCGTATGGTGACCGGCGTTCTCGGTTCCGCCGCCCTCGTGCTCACGTCCCTCGGCACCCTGACCGCCCATGCGACCCCGGCGGCCGCAGACCCGTGCGGCTTCTACGAGACCGGCTCCGACGCCTACTACAACCACTGCACGTCCGACGGCTCAAGGGTGGTCATCAAGGTCGAAGTGGCCCTGGCGCCCGACTACGAGCGGTGTGTCGCGCCCGGCAGGACCTGGCTGGGCTCCGCCGACAAGATCCAGGGCGCCTACTACGTCGGCCGCACCTGCTGACAACCAGTCACTCCAGGGACGCCCGGACCTCTCCCGTGCCCAGTGCGACCACGACCCGGGGCCGCATGGGTTCGTCGCCGCGACGGGAGAGCAGGACGACTTCCTCGACCGCCGCCGACAGTGTGCCGAGCCGGACGGCACACTCGGCGGCCAGGGGTCCGGGATTCTGGGTGCGGCCGAGGGAGAGATGCGGGGTGAAGCGGCCGCCGCGTCCGTGGCAGAGCGGGAACCGCAGCAGCAGTTCGCGGCGCAGACGAGCCCATGGCGCCGGATCCGCAGCGGCCGGATCGAGCCACACCGTCGCATAGTGCCGGTGCCGGAAGTGCCGTACACCGCTCAGGCGGGCCGTGAACGCCGCGCTCTTCGCCGCCGCTGCGGCGAGTAGCGGTACGGCCCGCTCGAACTCCTCCTCCGGCACGAAGCCGAAAAGCAGATTCACGTGCGGCGGCCACCGTCGCACCTGCGGGTCGTGCTCCCAGCGGATGTCCTGAATGGCCGGCCAGAGCTCGCGCGGAGGCAGCCACGCCACCGCCGTCCGGGGCGTCGGCGCCACATCGAGCGCGTCCACCGGCTCGGCCCCGCCGAAGACCGGATCTCCGTCCACAGTGCCATGGTCCCAAATCGGGCACTGTGATCACCGAGTCGGGCTCTCCAGGGTGAGGGTGACGCCCCGGACGGCGGCGATGCGCGTCCGAGGGGACTCGGCCGGCGGCGTCAGCCGACAGGCGGGCGGCGGTCCACCCAAGGGTGCGTGAGCTCCAGAACGCCGGAGACCTGCAGCAGCAGGTCTTCGCGCCACGGTGCGGCGACGATCTGGATGCCCACGGGCAGGCCGGTGGCTTCGTCGTGGTGGAGGGGGAGTGAGATCGCCGGCTGGCCCGTCACGTTGAACACCGACGTGAACACCCCCATCGGGTAGCTGTTCCGCAGCGCCATCACGGGATTGTCCGCGGTCCCCGCCCGCCAGGCGCCGACCGGTGGGGGGAGGCAGGCCATCGTGGGAGTGACCAGGAGGTCGAAGCCCGCGACGAAGGCCTCGACAATGCGCCGCGACAAGTGCTGGGTCTTGCGCACACCTTCCGCGTAGGCCCACGAGTCGACCGACCGTGCCGCCTCGCGCAGGGCACGATTGTGGGGCTCGACTCCGTCCGGGTCCGCGAGCGCGATCCCGGCACCGCCGATGTTCCAGATGGTCGTGAACGCGGCGACCAACTCCTCGGCCGGGGGCAGCGCAAGGCGCGTGTCGACGACGGGATGGCCGGCCGAATCGAGTGCCCGGAGAGCGACGTCCACGGCTGCCGCGCACGCCGGGTCCACGGCTATGCCGTCGATCGGTGAGTCGGTGAGCGCACCGATCCGCAGCCCGGCCGGTGGGTCCGCCTCCAGGGCGGTGGCAAAAGACCTGTACGGGGTCGGCGGCGACCACCACGCACCCGGATCGTGGCGCGCGAGCACATCGAGCGCGGCCGCGGAGTCCGCCACCGAGCGGGTGAGCACGCCGCTGGTGGCGAGCCCCTCCACCTCGACCGTCGCGTTGGTGACCAGGCCACGGGTGGGTTTGAGGCCGACCAGGCCGTTGCACGACGCGGGGATGCGGATGGAACCCCCACCGTCCTCGGCATGGGCGATGGGCGCCATCCCGGCAGCGACGGCGACACCCGCTCCGCTCGACGACCCGCCCGGCGTGCGCTCCGGGTCCCACGGGTTGCGCGAGATGCCCAGGGCCTCGCTCTCGGTGAAGGGCAGTGTGCCGAACTCGGAGGTGGTGGTCTTGCCCAGCAGGACGAAGCCCGCGTCGACCAACCGCTGCACGACCGGGTCCGACGCCACGGCCGGCGCCGTCCCGGCACCCGCGGAGCCGTACGTCGTCGGCCACCCGGCCACGTCGACGAGATCCTTGACGGGCAGCGGGACGCCGTGGAAGGGCGGCAGTTCGTCGGGCGACCCGGCCCGCACCACCGCGTCGGCCGCGGCGGACGCGGCTTTGCGTACGTCGTCGTCGGCCCGGTGGCAGAAGGCGTTCAGCCGGGGGTCGAGCTCGTCCATGCGCTCGAGACAGCGGTCGGCCACTTCGACCGGGCTGACCTCCTTGCGACGTATGGCCGCGGCGAGTTCGACAGCCGGTGTGAACAGGTCGATGGGCGACTGCATGACGTGTGGTCCTTCCCGTTCGGGCACTTGCGGACGTCACCAGCGTCGTTCTCCCGCCATCGGCTCGTCTTGGACGAATGTCGCGTAGCCTGGCGACATGGGAACCGCCCGGCCGGCTCATGACGCAGCGACGGTCTGGGACATCGCCACCCCGGCGTCGCCCGGCCGGCTGCCGGGAGTCAGCATGGCCGGATTCCGCGCTCGCACCACGGACCTCGTCGACCTGAGCGTGGTCCCGTTCTCGGCGGTCACGGTGGCCGTCAACCTCGGCGAGGGGCCCCTCGTCGTCGAAGACAGCAGCGGTCGGCCGCAGGACGGCGGTGTCGTCGTCGGGCTCGCGCCGAGCGGCCTGCGAGGCCACGGCCGTGACATCGAGTGTCTCCAGGTGCGGCTGTCGCCGGTCGTCGCGCACGCGGTACTGGGCGCTTCCTCGGAGTTGGGCGGCACAGTGGTCTCCCTCGACGACCTCTGGGGCCGCGAGGCCGAGCGCACCCGGGAACGGCTGCGCGCTGCCCGGGCCTGGGACGAGCGGTTCGCCATCGCGCAGGCCGCACTCGCCCGACGCCACGAGGCAGGCCGGGCGGTCGATCGGGAAGTCGCCTTCGTCTGGAAGTGCATGGTCGGGAACCGGGGCGGGGTCAGGGTCGAGCGGCTGGCGGCCGAGGTCGGATGGAGCCGTAAGCGACTGTGGTCCCGCTTCCGGTCCCAGATCGGCCTCAACCCCAAGCGGGCGGCGCGACTCGTCCGCTTCGACCACGCGGCACACCGTCTCGCCGCGGGGCACAGTCCCACCGTGGTGGCGGCGGAGCTGGGCTACGCCGACCAGTCGCACCTCCATCGGGACGTCAGGGCCTTCGCCGGGGTGACGCCGACGGCGGTCTCGGCCGCGCCCTGGCTCGCGGTCGACGACGTCGCGTGGGCCGCTCCCGAATACCTGTCCGCGGAGCGGTGACAGGCCGGCGGTGCCGGGCACCGCCCGCTGTTCCGGCTCGGTGTCGCCCTGGTCTCCGCTCCGGCCGTGCCGCCCTCACGGCAGCAGGCGTTGCTCCTTCGCGACCGCCACGGCACCCGCGCGGGTGTCGACGCCGAGTTTGTCGTAGATGCGGCGCAGATGGGTCTTGACGGTGGCCTCGCTGATGTAGAGGGCGCGGGCGATGTCGCGGTTGCCGATGCCACGGGCGAGCTGGGCGAGGATGTCGCGCTCGCGGTCGGTGAGGGCGGGGCGGGGCCGGCGCAGGTTGGCCATGACGCGGCCGGCGACCGGCGCGGACAGGGCGGGACGCCCCTGGGCGGCGGCGTGGATCGCGGCGAAGAGCTCGTCGGCGCGCTCGGCCTTGAGCAGATAGCCGGTCGCACCGGCCTCGACGGCGCGGGTGATGTCGGCATCGGTGTCGTACGTGGTCAGGACCAGGACGTGGGCGCGGGCGCCGGGGAGGGAGGTGAGGCGGCGGGTTGCCTCCACACCGTCGATGCCCTCGCCCAGTTGCAGATCCATCAGCACCACGTCCGGGCTGAGTTTCGCGGCCAGCGCGAGCGCCTCCTCGCCGCTGCCGGCCTCGCCGACCACGTCGATGTCCGGGGCGCTGTCCAGCAGGGCCAGCAGCCCGGCCCGTACGACGGCGTGGTCGTCGCAGACCAGGATGCGCACGGGAGCGCGGTCGGGGGTCATCGGGGCGCCTCCAGGGGGACGGCGGCGGACAGGACGGTGCCCTCGCCGGGCGTGGAGTCGACGGTCAGGGTCCCGCCGAGCGCGCGCAGCCGGGCCCGCATGGCGGGCAGCCCGTGACCGCGTTCCGCGCCGGGGGAGTCGGGCAGGCCGGCGACGTCGAAGCCATGGCCGTCGTCGGAGACGTCCAGGACGACCTCGTCGTCGAGGAGGGTGAGCGTGAGCACGGCGTGGGTGGCGGCCGCGTGCTCGCGGACGTTGGCCAGGGCGCCCTGGGCGATGCGCAGCAGGGCGGACTGGACTCGGTCGGGCAACTGGGGGAGGCGGCTGTCGTCGTCGATGTGGACGCGTACGGCGAACTCCGCCCCGGACTCCCGCGCGGCCAGGGCACGCAGCGCCTGGTCGAGGCCGGCGCCCCGGGCGAGGTCGGCGGGAGCCAGGTCGTGCACGAAGCGCCGGGCCTCGGCGAGATTGTGGGCGGCGACGGACGCGGCGGTGCGGACATGGGCGCGGGCCTTGTCCGGTTCGGTGTCCCAGACCCGGTCGGCCGCCTGCAGCAGCATCCGCTGGCTGGACAGGCCCTGGGCGAGCGTGTCGTGGATCTCCATGGAGAGCCGCTGGCGTTCGGCGAGGGTGCCCTCGCGGCGTTCCGAGGCGGCGAGTTCGTGGCGGGTGCGGATCAGGTCGTCGATCAGGACGCGCTGGCGCGCGGTGTGCCGTTCCATCTGCAGGAACACGGCGGTGGCCAGGGCGGCGACGGCGGGCGGCGCGAGGACCAGGTTCGGGTCGAAGCGGCCCGCGAGCTCCAGCTGCGCGGCGACGACGAAGGCCGTCAGGACCACCACGAGAACGAGGGCCGCGCGGGCCGGCAGCGTACGCAGGCCGGTGTAGAAGAGGGGCACCGCGCACCAGGCAAAGCTGGGCGCGAGCACGACGAGGACCATCCACACCACGACGACCAGCGCCAGCCAGGCCGAGTGCCGCCGGGTGGGCCGGGCACCCGCGTCGCCGGTCCGGGGCCCCAGCAACTGCAGGACGGCCAGCACGACGCACAGCGCGATGATCCACGGGGTGCGGGGTTCGCCGGGATGGCGCAGCACGAATCGGGCGAGCGCGCCGCCGAGCAGCAGGAAGAACGCCGCGTGCATCACGACGCCGAGCCACCGGGTGTCCACGGTGCCCGGTGCGTACGACCGGTTCCCCATCCGGGGCCGCCTCCTTCCCGTTCGTAGGCGCTGAACTGGGCAAACACCTCCATTGTGACCCGGTGCGAGGGCAGGCGGGTCAACCGATCGGATGACCCCGGTGTCGTCCGTCGTGTCCGCCGGGGCGAGCCGGAGCGCCGACCGTCCGGGCCCTGTGCCGGGTCGAGGGTGGAGAGCGGACGAAGCGGGGCGGCAACCGGGCCGCCCGCCCATCGAAGGAGTCGACCGACCCATGAACCCCGTGCACAAGAAGAAGTTCTCCCGCCGCGCTCGCGTCGCCACCGGCGGTGCCGTGCTCGCCGTCGTCGCCCTGGCGGGCTTCGGCGCGGTGTCCGCGAACGCCTCGGCGCCCGCCGCGAACCCGGCCGCCGCCGCGGCCGCCTCCGCGCGGGCCACCACGACCTCCACCCACCTCACGATCGACGCCGCCACCAAGGCCGCGCAGGCCGCGCTCGACGCCGCCGAGAAGGAGAACCAGCGCGTCACGGTCGCCGTCGTCGACCGCAATGGCAACACCATCGTGACGCTGCGCGGCGACGGCGCCGGCCCGCAGTCCTACGAGTCCGCCGAGCGCAAGGCGTTCACCGCGGTCTCCTGGAACGCCCCCACCTCCCAGCTCGCCGAGCGCCTCCAGCAGGCCCCGAACCTGAAGGACATCCCCGGCACCCTGTTCCTCGCGGGCGCCGTCCCCGTCACCGCCGGCAACGCCCCGATCGCCGGCATCGGCGTCGCGGGCGCTCCGTCCGGCGCACTGGACGAGAAGTTCGCCCAGGCGGGAGCCGACGCGGTGGCTCGCTAGCCGTCCGGAACGCGCACGGGAGTCTCGTATCGCCCGTGCCGTAGGGCAGGATGCGCCCAGGAGACCGTCGGTACTCTCGCAGCACGCGGGACGAGCGGTCCGGGCGCGGAACCGGCTGGTCGCGATCGAGCAGCGGGGCTGTGAGGGGGGAAGCGGCATGGACCCTTCGGTGGTGGCGGCCGTGGTCGGTGCCGGTGCGGCCCTGTCGGGTGCGTTCGTCGCTTCCCTGGCGGGCCGCCGGACAGCGCGGCTCCGTCACGGGCAGCCGCTCGACGAGCCGTCCCGCAGCGAGCTGCGGCGGTCGTTCTCACGACTGCTGCGGGAGGACCTGATCGTCCAGTTCCGACCCGAAGTCTCAGCCGTGCGAGACCCCTTGCTGGCGTCGACCGACGCGAGCGTGCCGCGAGGACGGCGGCGCCGCTGATGCGCCACACCGGCTTCGGCGACCTTCCGGCGCATCGGCAGCCCCTCGCCCGACCGCGAGCGAGTCTCCGCAAAGGACGGCGTGCGGGCCGGGAATTGGCGCCCCGGCCCGCAGGTTGTCGTACGGCATGAAGATCGATGAGCAGATCACCGACGTCCTGCACTACACCGCCTTCTCGTCCCACCCGGACGGCGGCAATCCGGCGGGCGTGGTGCTGGACGCCTCCGGGCTCGACGACGCCGCGATGCTGGCGATCGCCGCCGAGCTGGGATACAGCGAGTCCGCGTTCCTGACGGGGCCGCCCGAGGAGTTGGCCGGGGAAACCGGTCGGGCCTACACCGTTCGGTACTTCAGTCCTCGCGCCGAGGTGCCCTTCTGCGGCCACGCCACCATCGCCACCGCCGTGGCCCTGGCCGAGCGGATCGGGCCGGGGGATCTGGTCTTCGCCACCCGCGCGGGCACGGTGCCGGTGACCGTCACGCGCGGCGCCGACGGCACCCTCCGGGCGACCCTGACGAGCGTGGAACCCCGGATCGAGGAGATCGCCCGGGAGGAACTGGCCGAGGCCCTGGCGGCGTTGGGCTGGCCGGCGGCCGACCTCGACCCGAGGCTGCCACCCCGCATCGCCTTCGCCGGCGCCCGCCATCTGGTGCTGGGCGCCGGAAGCCGGGAACGGCTGGCGGATCTCTCGTACGACTTCGAGCGGCTCGCCGCCCTGATGCGCAAGCTGGACCTGACGACCGTGCAGTTGGTGTGGCGCGCCGCGGACACCGTCTTCCACGTCCGCGACCCCTTCCCGATCGGCGGAGTCGTGGAGGATCCGGCAACCGGGGCCGCGGCCGCCGCCTTCGGCGCGTACGCCCGTGAACTCGCCCTGGTGCCCGCGGAGTCGGAGCTCACCCTGCACCAGGGCGAGGACATGGGCAGGCCCGGCGTACTCACCGTGACCCTGCACGCGGGCGACCCGAAGGTCCGGGTCAGCGGCACGGGCGCTCGCATTCCCCGGTAAGGCGGGGACGCGCGGCGGGCGCTGAACATCCCCTGCCCGAGTACCTGACGTCGTCAGGTGGGGCGCCCCCTGTTGCAGACCGGGCGCGTGGGCGCCGACGCCCGGGGCCGCTGCGGCGGCCTCCGGCGCCGGCCCCTCGGCTCACAGCCCGTCGCGCACCATCGCGGCGATGATCCGGACATGGCGGTCGGCCGCCGTGTTCGAGAACTCGTTGTCGTAGTTCAGGCCGTACGGCCAGAAGTGGCCGCCGCCGGTGGAGATCTTGGCGCCGGAACCGTCGAACTGCCGGACCAACGCCGTGGCCTGCGCACCCGTCCAGGTGCCGCTGCCGCCGAGGCGGGACCAGCCGGAGCTCGTCCCCACGCCGATGGTGTGCGCGATCTCGTGCAACGCGGTCCGCTCGGTCATGTAGCCGCGGTTGCCGAAGCGGATGGTGCCGTTGATGTTGCCGTCGGCGGTGGGCACGCCGGGGTCGTAGCGGACGGTGATGGTCTTGCCCAGGTCGCTGAGGTTGTTGTAGCGGGCCACCGCGGCGTTCATGGCCCTGGTGATGAGGTCGTAGGCCGTGAGTTGGTCCTGGGTGGGGTTGGCGGCCCGTTCGAGGGTCCAGGTGATGGTGGCGGCGGCCGTCACCTGATCCCGCGACGCGGATGCAGGTGCCGATGCCGCTGCGGTCTGCGGGCCGGCGTGCGCGATGCCCGGGCCTGCGAGCAGGGTGGCAGCGAGGGCGGCCACGACCGCCTTGTTGCGCCAGGGTATGCGCGTGCACGCAGGGGGCATCGCGATTCGACGTGAACTCATCGGGGCTCCTCCTGTGGGGGGTTGGCCGTCGCGTGGGGTGACGGTGGGTCGGCGCCAGACGGAGGGAAAGCGCTTTCCAAGTGGCCCGGATGGTAATGACATGTTTTGAACATGTCAACGAATGTGGCGTCCGGGCCAACACAGGCGGGCCCGGCGCCGGTTGGGTCACCGCGCGCTCAGGCCGGCCCCGAACTCCCCAACGCCCCCAGAATCCGCTCGGCCGCCAGCGTCGGCGTCAACGCCCCGTCCCTGACCTGCTGTTCGAGTACCGGCGCGAGCGCCCGCACCGCCGGATCGGCCTGCAGTCGGCCCAGGAGTTCGTCGCGGACCATGCTCCACGTCCAGTCGACCTGCTGGTCACGGCGTTTGGCGGCGAGGCGCCCGGTCGAGTCCAGCAGGGTGCGGTGCTGTTCTAGGCGCTCCCAGACGGTGTCCAGGCCGGTCGATTCACGGGCGCTGCAGCTGAGCACCGGCGGTGTCCAGACGGCGTCCTTGCCGTGCATCAGCCTCAGCGCGCCCGCCAACTCCCGTGCCGCAGCGCGGGCGTCGCGTTCGTGCGGGCCGTCCGCCTTGTTGACGGCGAGCACGTCGGCCAGTTCCAGGACGCCCTTCTTGATGCCCTGCAGCTGATCGCCGGTGCGGGCCAGGGTGAGCAGCAGAAAGGAATCGACCATGTTCGCGACCGCGGTCTCGGACTGTCCGACACCGACCGTCTCCACCAGGATCACGTCGTAGCCGGCCGCCTCCATCACCACGATCGACTCGCGGGTCGCCTTCGCGACTCCGCCCAGCGTGCCCGCGGTGGGGGAGGGGCGGACGAAGGCCGCCGGGTCCACGGCCAGGCGCTCCATCCGCGTCTTGTCGCCGAGGATCGAGCCTCCGGTACGGCTGGAGGACGGGTCCACGGCGAGCACGGCGACCCGGTGCCCGAGCCCCGTCAGCATCGAGCCGAACGCGTCGATGAACGTCGACTTGCCCACGCCCGGCACCCCGCTGACACCGATCCGCCGCGCCCGGCCGCTGTGCGGGAGCAGCTCGGTCAGCAACTCCTGTGCCAGCGCCCGGTGTTGAGGGCGGGTGGACTCGACGAGTGTGATGGCGCGCGCGATGATCGCCCGCTTCCCGTCGAGTACGCCCTTCACATACGCGTCGACATCGATCACAGCTCGTGCCCGAGGTCGGCCGCCAGCCGCTTGACCAGGTCGTACGCGGCGTCCGGGATCACCGTGCCCGGAGGGAAGACGGCCGCCGCGCCCATTTCCAGCAGCGTGGGCACGTCCTGCGGCGGGATCACTCCGCCGACCACGATCATGATGTCCTCGCGCCCCTCCTCGGCCAGCGCCTCCTTGAGCGCCGGTACGAGGGTGAGGTGCCCGGCGGCCAGCGACGACACCCCGACGATGTGCACGTCCGCCTCGACGGCCTGACGGGCCACCTCGCCCGGCGTCTGGAACAGCGGGCCGACGTCGACGTCGAAGCCGAGGTCGGCGAAGGCGGTGGCGATCACCTTCTGACCGCGGTCGTGGCCGTCCTGGCCCATCTTGGCGACCAGGATGCGCGGGCGGCGGCCCTCGGCCTCCTCGAAGTCGGACACCAGGGCGCGGGTGCGGTCCACGTTCGGGGACTCGCCTGCTTCGTTGCGGTACACGCCGGAGATCGTACGGATCTGGCTCGCGTGCCGGCCGTACACCTTCTCCAGGGCGTCGGAGATCTCCCCGACGGTCGCCTTGGCGCGGGCCGCGTTCACCGCCAGCTCCAGCAGGTTGCCCTCGCCGCCGGCGGCCCGGGTCAGCGCGTCCAGCGAGTCCTGGCACGCCTGCTCGTCCCGCTCCGCGCGCAGCCGCCGCAGCTTCTCGATCTGCTGGGCGCGCACGGAGGAGTTGTCGACCTTGAGGACCTCGATGGCCTCGTCGTTCTCGACGCGGTACTTGTTCACGCCGATCACCGGCTGGCGCCCGGAGTCGATCCGGGCCTGGGTGCGGGCCGCGGCCTCCTCGATGCGCAGCTTGGGGATACCGGCGTCGATCGCCTTCGCCATGCCGCCCGCCGCCTCGACCTCCTGGATGTGCTGCCAGGCCCGGCGCGCGAGGTCGTACGTCAGCTTCTCCACGTAGGCGCTGCCGCCCCACGGGTCGATGACCCGGGTGGTGCCGGACTCCTGCTGGATCAGCAGCTGGGTGTTGCGGGCGATGCGGGCCGAGAAGTCGGTGGGCAGCGCGAGCGCCTCGTCGAGGGCGTTCGTGTGCAGCGACTGCGTGTGGCCCTGGGTCGCCGCCATCGCCTCGACGCAGGTGCGCGTGACGTTGTTGAACACGTCCTGCGCGGTCAGCGACCAGCCCGAGGTCTGCGAATGCGTGCGCAGGGAGAGGGACTTGGTGTTCTTCGGGTCGAACTGCTTGACCAGCTTGGCCCACAGCAGGCGGGCCGCCCGGAGCTTGGCGATCTCCATGAAGAAGTTCATGCCGATCGCCCAGAAGAACGACAGCCGGGGCGCGAACGCGTCCACGTCCAGGCCCGCCTCACGGCCCGCCCGGATGTACTCCACGCCGTCCGCGAGGGTGTACGCCAGCTCCAGGTCGGCCGTCGCGCCGGCCTCCTGGATGTGGTAGCCGGAGATGGAGATGGAGTTGTAGCGGGGCATCCGCTGCGAGGTGAAGGCGAAGATGTCGGAGATGATCCGCATCGACGGCTTCGGCGGATAGATGTAGGTGTTGCGGACCATGAACTCCTTGAGGATGTCGTTCTGGATGGTCCCGGCCAACTTCTCGGGCGGCACGCCCTGTTCCTCGGCGGCGACGATGTACAGCGCCAGCACCGGCAGCACGGCGCCGTTCATCGTCATCGACACGGTCATCTTGTCCAGCGGAATGCCGTCGAACAGCTGCCGCATGTCGTAGATCGAGTCGATCGCCACGCCCGCCATGCCGACGTCACCCGTCACGCGCGGGTGGTCGCTGTCGTAGCCGCGGTGCGTGGGCAGGTCGAAGGCGACCGACAGGCCCTTCTGGCCGGCGGCGAGGTTGCGCCGGTAGAAGGCGTTGGACTCCTCGGCCGTGGAGAAACCCGCGTACTGACGGATCGTCCACGGCTGGTTGACGTACATCGTGGGGTACGGGCCCCGAAGATACGGCGCGGCGCCCGGGTAGGTGCCCAGGAAGTCCAGGCCCTCCAGGTCCTGCCCGGTGTACAGCGGCTTGACCGGGATGCCCTCCGGGGTCTCCCACAGCAGGTCGTCGCCGCCGGCCGCCCTCTTGACGGCCGTACGCCACTCGTCGGCGCCGCCGCCGGCAGCGGGCGTCCCCAGTTCGATCCCGGAGAAGTCGGGGACGGAGGGGCCAGAGCGGGCGGTCATCAGGACACTCCCATGCGGTCAAGGGTGGCGGACAGGACGGCGACGGCGTCGCAGCCCGCGAAGACATACGCGTCGACGCCGGGGTACTCCCCGGGACGGCCCGCCAGGAACACGTGCGAGGCACCGGCGGCCTTCAGCTCGGCGGCCACGGTCGCCGCCTGCTCCTCGTACAGGGCGTCACTGGAGCACAGGCAGACCTCCGTGGCGCCGCTGTCCTCGAACGTGCCCTCGGTGACGGGCTCGATGCCGCCCGCCTGGAACAGGTTCGAGGCGAAGGTGAGGCGGGCGGTGTGGGCGGCCGCCGGGCCCAGGGCGGCCAGGAAGATCCGCGGGCGGGAGCCCGTCGCGGCGAGGTGGGCGTCGGAGCGGGCGCGCAGCTCCTCGTACGCCTCGTCGCGCCGCACGCGGGGCAGACCGCCGGACGGGGGCTCGGGCGCGGGCTGCCGCTCCACGGGCTTCTCCGCCAGGTGCGGGAACTCGCTGACGCCGGTGACGGGTTCGCGCCGCTTGGCCAGCTTGCCGCTGCGGACCTGCCAGGTGTCGGCGAGGTCCTGCCCGAGCCGCCCGGAGCGAAGGACGGCCGCGAGGCCACCGTTCCCCTCGACGCGCTGGAAGAACTCCCAGCCCGCGTGGGCGAGTTCGTCGGTGAGGCGCTCCACGTACCAGGAGCCGCCCGCCGGGTCGATGACCCGGGCCAGATGCGACTCCTCGATGAGGATCGTCGAGGTGTTGCGGGCGATACGCCGCGCGAAGGCGTCCGGCAGACCGAGGGCGTGGTCGAAGGGCAGCACGGTGACGGACTCGGCGCCGCCGGCCCCGGCGGCCAGCGTGGCGATCGTCGTGCGCAGCATGTTCACCCACGGGTCGCGGCGCGTCATCATCACGGGCGAGGTCACGGCGTGCTGGCGCTGCGCCCCCGCCTGCGGGGCCCCGCAGACCTCGGCGACCCGCGCCCACAGCCGGCGCGCGGCCCGCAGCTTGGCGATGGTCAGGAACTGGTCGGCGGTCGCCGAGTACCGGAACTCCAGCTGAGCGCAGGCCTGTTCGACGCTCAGCCCGGCCTCGGTGAGCTCCCGCAGATACGCCACGCCGGTCGCCAGCGAGCAGCCCAGCTCCTGCGCGGCGGAGCCGCCGGCCTCGTGGTACGGCAGCGCGTCCACCGTCAGCGCGCGCAGCCCCGGGTACTCCTCGGCGCACAGCCGCGCGAGAGCGGCCGCCGCCCGGAAGTCGTACGACTGCCCCGTACGGGCCTCGTGGCCGAGCGGATCGGCGCCCAGGTTGCCGCGCGCCACGTCCTTGGCGACGCCCCGCTCCTCGTACAGCCGCAGCAACTCACGTGCGGCCGGCTCCACTTCGCGTCCTGCGTCGAGGACGACGGGGGCGAGATCGAGGTACACACCGTCCAGGACCCCGCCGAGGGACGACACCGGGATGCCGCCCTCGCCGACGACCAGCCACAGCGACGTGACGCCGTTCTCCAGGTCCGCCAGGACCGTGGTGCCGTCGGCCGTCGTGTGCCGCTGGCGTACGTCCCAGCCGCCGACCGTGTTCCCCTCTGCGCGGCTGCCGCGCACGAAGGGAGCGAACCCGGGCAGGCCGGAGTCGGGCGCGGCGTCGTGCGCGGTGTACAGAGGCCGGGTGCGCAGCCCGTCCTCCAGCGCGGTGGACAGGGCTTCCTCGGCCTGAGCGCCCTCGACGTCCTTGCCCGACTTGCGCAGCACACCCGCGATGAGGCGCTGCCACTGCTCGTGGGACACGTCAGGGAACTCGGCGGCCAGCTCAAGCCCGTCGTCAGGCAGGACCGTCATGCTCGGATGCTAGGCCAGAGGCCCAAAGGAGCAGCAGGGGGCACGACTGTGACCTTGCCCTCTCCATGGCTGTGACCTCGGCCTCTTTGTGCTCCGGAGCGTCATTCCGCCGCCGTCGGAAGCCCTGCGAGATCGCCGAGAATCCGGGCCGCGGGCGCCGGGTCGGTCAGCCACTTCAGGTGACTGCCGGCGAGGGTTCGGACGTCGTACGGGTTGTCCGGGGTGAGCGCGTCGCCCTCGCGGATCAGCCGGTCCTGCAGGGCGAGCGGCAGGCTCCTGTCGTCGGCCAGCCGCACATACGTCCGAGGGATGCGGCCCCAGGTCGCGGCCTGCGCCCGGTCGGCGGCGGTGCCGACGTCCAGGTTCTCGTCGGGCTGAAAGGTGTTGAGGAAGGTCCGGAACTCGTCGTCGGTGCCGTCGGCGAGGAACGCCGCCCTGAACGCGGCGAGGGCGGCCGGGTCCGCGGTACGGAAGTTGACGCGGAGCAGGCCGAGTTCGGCCGGGTTGCCGGCCATCGCGAGTGCCAGGGAGGCAGGGTCGACCGTGGCCATCTCGGGCTCGGCGTAGTAGTCGCCGACGCTGAGGTCGACGGGGCACCAGGCGGAGACGTAGACGAGGCGGTCGATGAGGTCGGGTCGCGCGTTGGCCGCGGCGGTGGCCGTGACGCCGCCGCGACTGTGCGAGACGAGGATCACGGGCCCGTTCCGCTTGGCTCGCTCCAGGATCCCGATCAGGTGTGCCGCGTTGTCGGCGAGCGTCACCCCCTTGATCGAGCCGGGCGTGGTCGCGAGCCCTTCGGGGTCCTGCGGTGCCTGATAGGCGTGCGGGTACGTCGCCGCGAATCCGTGACCGGGCAGGTCGACCGCGACCGAACGGTGCCCCAGGAGGCCGAGTTCGGCCTGGAGCGGTGCGAAGGAGAAGGAGTTCGCGAACGCTCCGTGAACCAGGACGAAGGTCGGTTGCATCTGTCGGCTCACTCTCCGGCCGCGGCGGCATCGCCGGAATCGGCGGCGCGCGGGCCCGGTGTCGGTGTCGGTGTCCGTATCGGTCGGTTGGCCGATCGGTCTGTTGACCCTAGACACACGAAGATCATCCGCACCACCTGAACGGGCCCTTCCCCTTGGGCGTTTCAGTGACGCCCGGTCCGGCGCGGCCGGAGCGGCCCGGACTCGGACGGCAACTTCCGCCCGTCCCCGCCGCAGCCGCGCACCAGCAACAGGACGGGCGCGTCGGCCCGGCCGAGTCTCGGGTGGAACAGCGGTACGCGATTCATCGGCGGCCGCCGGCCCCGTACGGCTGGAACCGGCCCGTCAGCTCCAGCCGAACCGGCGGTCGACCACCGCCGCGAACTCCTCCAGGGTCAGTACCTCGTCCCCGTTCTGGTCGGCGGCGTCGAACAGCGCGGAGGAGGCGTTCTCGTCTCCCACGGCCCACAACGGCAGGTCGCCCGTCGCGGCCAGGGAGGGGCCCTTCGTCCGCAGGGCGATGATCACCTCTGCGCGGGTCAGGGTCCCGTTCTCGTCGAGGTCGAGCGCCTCGAACAGCTTTCGGGCCTTCTCGCTCATCGTGACACCCTCGTTCCTGATACCGGCAGGCGGCCGGCCCACCCCGTTCCCACACCAAGACGTGTCCGCACCCCTCCAGGTTGCCTCCGCGGGCCACCTCGATGCAGGCCCTGCGCCCGGAGCGCGGATTCCCGGCCGTCGGCCGCGCGGCCCTCGGACGGCCACGCCCGACCGGTCAGGCGCCCCTGGCCGAGCGAGCCCGGGTCCGGGCGATCAGCCACATCAGATACGGCGCCCCGACCGCCGCCGTGAGCACGCCCACCGGCAGCTCGACCGGGGAGAGCAGGCGGCGGGCCAGAACGTCCGCGACGAGGACGATCGTGGCGCCGGTCAGGGCGGAGGACAGCAGCGGGATCTGCGCGGTACGGGTCAGCCGGTGGGCGATCTGCGGGGCGAGCAGCGCCACGAAGTCGACCGGGCCCGCCGCGCCCGTCGCCACCGACGCGAGCACCACCCCGAGCGCGGTGAGGCCCAGCCGGACCGGACCGAGCCGTACGCCCAGCGCGGTCGCCGTGCTGTCGTCCAGGGACACCATGCGCTGGGCGTGCGCCGCCCACAGCAGGGCCGGGACCAGGGCGAGCAGGACCCACGCCAGCGGTGCCGCCTGGTCGTAGCCGCGGCCGTTGAGCGAACCGGTCAGCCACACCTTGGCCTGCTGGGCCACCAGATAGTCCCCCTTGGTGAGGAACAGCCGGGTCACCGAACCCAGGGCGATCGACACACCGATGCCCACCAGGACGAAGCGTGTGGCGTGCAGGCCGTCCCGCCAGGCGAAGACGTAGACGAGCGCTGCGGCCGAGAGCCCGCCGGCGATCGAGACATACGGCAGGACGGCGTACGAGGTGATCCCGAAGGTCATGGCGGCCACCGTGGCCGCGCCCGCACCGTGCGTGACGCCGATGACGTCCGGACTGGCCAGCGAGTTGCGGGCGACGGTCTGGATCAGCGCGCCGGAGACGCCGAAGGCCGCACCCACCAGCAGACCCGTCACCAGGCGGGGAAGACGCAGCGTGCCGACGACCAGCTCGTCCGGGCTCGGCTGCCCGAGCAGCACACGGACGACCTCGGTCGGGGAGACGTACGACTCGCCGACGCACAGGGAAACGACGGCCGTGGTCGCCAGTACGACGGCCAGCAGGACCGCGACCGCACTCGCCCGGCGGTGCAGCAGGAAGCTGCCGTCCCCGACGCGGACCACGGTGTAGCCGGCGGGGCGCGGCCGCCGAGGCGCGGGGCTCGTTCGATCAAGGGACTGTGTCACGCCGGCACCGTCGCCTTCCTCCGTACCAGCGCGACCAGGAACGGCACGCCGAGCAACGCGGTCATCACGGCCACCGGAACTTCCGAGGGCGCGAAGACGACACGGCCGAGCACGTCCGACACCAGGATCACCACCGGACCCAGCAACGCGGACAGGGCGAGGACCCACCGGTGGTCGGCGCCCACCAGCGCCCGCGCGATGTGCGGGACGGCGACCCCGGTCAGCACGGTCGCCGCGAGCGCGCCCAGAGCCCGCACCAGGGCCACCCGGTGACCGAGCCCCCGCGCCACGTCGTCGCCGAGAGCGAGGGCGTCCAGACCGCGGGCCATGACGGCGACCAGCAGCAGCCCCCCGAGCAGGAACGGCCATGTCTGTACCACCACTTCACCGTCCCGCCCGCCGATCGAGCCGACGTCCCAGAAGCGGAACTCGTCCAGGGCCCGGGCGTCGGTCGTGACGATGGCGGAGACCACCGAGGCGATGAACGCGTTCATCGCGGCCCCGGCCAGCGCCAGCTTGACCGGCGAGGCGCCGCCGCGTCCGCTGCCGGCCACGGCGTACGCGGCCACCGCGGCGAGCCCCGCACCCGCGAAGGCGAACCAGACGTAGCCGGCCGGCGTGTGCACCCCGAGGAACGCGATCGCGCAGACGACGCCCAGCGAGGCGCCCTGGCTGACGCCCAGGACGCCGGGCTCGGCGATCGGATTGCGGGTGATGCCCTGCATGACGACGCCGGCGACCGCGAGGGCCAGCCCGACCATCACGCCGATGACCGTGCGCGGGACCCGCAGTGCGCGTACGACCTGCGCGTTGTCACCGCTGCCGCCGTGCAGCAGGGCGTCGAGCACCTCGCCCGGCGGGATCTGGCGGCTGCCGAGGGCGAGGCTGAGCAGGACGGCGAGGAGCAGCAAGAGGGTGCCGGCGACCGTCCAGCCGATGCGCCGCCGGGTGGCAGGGGACATGCGTTTCCTCTTGCTGTTCCTCTTGTCGCTGTCGCCGAACGGCCTTACTTGGTCAGGTACTTCTCGAGGTCCGCGAGGACCTCGTCGGCCGCGGTGACGCCCAGGCCCAGGTACCAGGTCTCGTCCGGCACGTCGTACGCGTGGCCCTCCTTGACCGCCTTGAGGTTCTTCCACAGCGGGTTGCTCTGGGCGCGGGACTTGTCGGTGGCCTTCGCGTCGCCGTAGACGCCGGTGAAGATGTAGTCACCGTCGGCCTGGTCGATGTTCTCGGCGCTGACCTCGGCGGCCAGGTCCTCGATGTCCTGGTTCTTCGGACGCGGGATGCCGGCGTCCTTGAGGATGGTGCCGATGAACGAGGCGTTGGCGTAGAGGCGGATGACACCGTCGGGCAGGTAACGCACCATCGACACCGTCGGCTTGTCCGCGCCGAGCTTGGCGTCGAGCTCCTCGACCTTCTTGTCGTACGCGGCGAGCTGCGCCTTGGCCTCGGCGGTCTTGTCCAGGGCCGCGGCGTTCAGGAGGTAGTTCTCCTTCCAGGTGAAGCCGGGGCGCAGGGAGAAGACGGTGGGCGCGATCTGGGACAGCTCGTCGTACTTGTCCGCGGCGCGCAGCTGGCTGCCGAGGATCAGGTCCGGCTTGAGGCCCGCGATCGCCTCCAGGTTGAGGTTGTTGATGGTGCCGACGTTCTCCGGGTTGCCGGCGTCCTTCTTGAGGTACGAGGGCAGTTCGGGGGAGCCCTCGGTGGGCGCGAGACCGACCGGCTTGATGCCGAGCGACACGACGTTGTCGAGCTCGCCGACGTCCAGGACCACGACACGCTTGGGCTGGGCCTTGATCTCGGTCTCACCCATGGCGTGCTCGATGGTGCGCGGCCATTCGCCCGGCTTGGCGTCGGTGCCCATCTCGGCGGTCTTCTTCGCGGCGTCCGCGAACTCGTCGCCGCCCTGAGCCACGGCCTTCTTGTCCCCGGCTCCGGCCGCGGGCTTCTTGTCGGTGCTGTCGTCGGAACCGCCGCAGGCCGCGAGGGACAGGGCGGCGGCGACGGCAAGAGCGACGGCGGCGGTACCGCGGCGCCGGTGAAGCATGGCAAGGCTCCCTTTGAAGTACACGGGGGGCGGCTATTAGGCCAGCCTCACCTTATCCGGATCTTTCGTGTGCCCTACAAGCGAGTCTGTGTGGCTCCTGTCACGGTCCTGTGGTGTCACCGTGTGGTTCCTTGACGCCCAGCGTCGGCAGGGCGCCAAGGAGGTGGGCACAGGGCAGGTCAAGTCACCGAGCAGGCGGAGCCGTTGAGCGTGAAGGCCGCGGGGTGGGGGTTCGTGTTGCCCTTCGTGGCCGTGAAGCCCAGGGTCACCGAACCCGCCGGGGCGATCGTCGCCGTGTACGACACCGAGGCGACGCTCACCTCGGCGCCGCTCTGCGTCGCGGTGCCGCCCCACAGGTTGCTGACGCGCTGACTGTCCGCGAAGGTCCAGCGCAGCGTCCAGCCGTTGATCGCGGAACTGCCGGTGTTGCGCAAGACGATCTCGCCCTGGAAGCCTCCGGGCCACTCGTGCGTCACCCGGAAGCCGGCACCGCACGTCGCGGACGAGTCGCCGGAGGGCGTCGTCACCGTCACCGTGTGTCCGGCGGACTGCAGCCGGTTCCGCAGCACCGCCCGCCAGCAGCCGGGCGAGCCGGTGATGGAGTCGCCCAGCGGCATGACGCGCACGGGTTGCGGCCTCGGCGGCGGTGGCCGGCGGTGCGAGGGTCGCGCCGAGGGGCAGGAGCAGGGCGGTCAGCAGGCCGAGGAGCGGGAGGAGCCGTAAGCGTGCTCGGCGGGGGTCGCGCATGATGTTCCCTTCTCCACGTCGAGTGGGAGCGCTCCCATTCAGGCATGAAGCCATCGTTGTCACTAACACGTCAATAGGTCGACGACAGGACGGAAGTCGAGGGCTGAACTGAGATGCTGTCAGGGCGAGCACCTTCCGTCGGAGGAGGCATCCATGCCCGAACCGTCCGTCCTTGCCGCGCTGGTCGCCGGGCTGCGAGGTGGATCGATCGAAGTCGTCGACCTCACCTCGCCCTTGTCCTCGTCGACTCCGGTGATCCAACTGCCGCCCCACTTCGGGCAGACCGCCGTCTTCGAGCTGGAGGAGATCAGCCGGTACGACGACCGGGGACCGGCCTGGTACTGGAACAACTTCCGCAGCGGCGAGCACACCGGCACCCACTTCGACGCCCCGAACCACTGGGTCACCGGCAAGGACCTCACGGATGTGGCCTCGGTGCCGGCCGGCCGGCTGATCGCACCGGCAGCCGTGCTGGACTTCACCGACGAGGTCGCGAAGAACCCCGACTTCCTGGTCGAGGTCGACCATGTGAAGGCATGGGAGGCGGAGAACGGCCCCTTGCCCGAAGGGGGTTGGCTGCTGCTGCGCACCGGTTGGGACGCCCGCTCGCACTCCCAGGAGGCGTTCCTCAACGCCGACGAGAGCGGCCCGCACACCCCGGGCCTGTCGGCGGAGTGCGCCCGCTGGATCGCCGAGGAGTCGCCGGTGGTCGGCCTCGGCGTCGAGACGGTGGGCACGGACGCCGGAGCCGCCCACTCCTTCGACCCCGCCTACCCCTGCCACTCCTATCTCATGGGCAGTGAGAAGTACGGCCTGACGCAGTTGCGGAACCTCGCCGCACTGCCGCCGACCGGCGCCGTCGTCATCGCGGGACCGCTGCCGATCGTCACCGGATCCGGAGCTCCCGCGCGCGTGCTGGCGCTGGTGGAGCGCTCATGAAGGCCGCGGAAGCCATCGGCCGGGCGCTGTACGCGGCCGGGGTGCGCCAGGTCTTCGGGGTGGTCGGATCGGGCAACTTCCATGTCACGAACGCGATGATCGCGGCAGGGGCGCGGTTCGTCGCCGCTCGCCATGAGGGTGGCGCGGCGACGATGGCCGACGCCTACGCCCGGACGAGCGGCGAGGTCGCCGTGGTGAGCGTGCACCAGGGGCCCGGCCTGACGAACGCGATGACCGGGATCGCGGAGGCGGCCAAGTCCCGCACGCCGCTCGTCGTGCTCGCCGCCGAGGTGACCGAGCCCCGCTCCAACTTCTACGTCGACCAAGAGGCGTTGGCGCACGCGGTGGGCGCGGTCTCGGTTCGGGTCACGTCGGCTCAGGAGGCGGTCGTGCAGGCGTGTGCGGCGGTCGGGCTGGCGGTGCGGGAGCGGCGTACCGTCCTGCTCAACCTCCCTTTGCCCGTACAGGCGTCGGACGTGCCGGACGGTGCGCCGGCACAGGCGGCGCCACCACCGGACCGGGCCGCGGTCGAACCGGACGCGGACGGCGTGACCGCCTTGGCCGAGTTGCTCGGCCGGTCCCGGCGGCCGGTCTTCGTGGCCGGCCGGGGATCGCGCGGCCCTAGTCCGTGTCCGCAAAGTCCCGCCTGCCCCGCGACGCCTGGCACGCACTCTCGCCGCACCGGGCGAAAGCCCACGTACAACCAGTACGAGGGCTTCCGCCCGGCACGCCGAGAGCACGCACCAGACGCCGCGGGGCCCGCCCTCCGGGCGGACGACGGGACTTTGCGGACACGACCTAGCAGTCGAGCGGCCCTGGAGGCCCTCGCCGAGCGGCACGGCGCGCTGCTCGCCACCTCGGCCGTCGCGCGCGGCCTCTTCCACGGCAACCCGTGGTCGCTCGACATCTCCGGCGGTTTCGCCTCCCCCCTTGCCTGTGAACTGATCCGGGGCGCGGACCTGATCGTCGGCTGGGGCTGCGCCCTCAACATGTGGACGATGCGGCACGGCAGCCTCATCGGCGCCGAGGCGACCGTCGTACAGGTCGACGACGAACCGTCCGCACTCGGCGTCCACCGTCAGGTCGACCTCGGTGTCACCGGAGATGTGCGGCTCACCGCGCGCCGGGTGCTGGACGCGGCCGGTGAGCGCAGGCAGGGCTACCGGAGTCCGGAGACCGGTGCGGCCCTCGCCGCCCGGGGGCGCCTGCGGGACGTGCCGTACGAGGACACGAGCACGCGGGAGCGGATCGACCCGCGGACGTTGAGCATCGCGCTCGACGACATCCTGCCCGCCGAGCGGGTGCTCGGCGTGGACTCGGGCAACTTCATGGGCTATCCGAGCGCGTACCTGTCGGTGCCGGACGAGAAGGGCTTCTGCTTCACGCAGGCGTTCCAGTCGATAGGCCTGGGCCTGGCGACCACGATCGGGGCGGCACTGGCACAGCCGGACCGGCTCCCGGTGGCCGCGCTCGGGGACGGAGGCGCGTTGATGGGCGCCGTCGAGCTCGACACGGTGCGGCGGCTCGGGCTGCCGATGGTGGTCGTCGTGTACGACGACGAGGCGTACGGCGCCGAGGTGCACCACTTCGGACCCGACGGGCACCCGCTGGACACCGTCCGCTTCCCGCCGACGGACATCGCCGCGGTGGGGCGGGGCTACGGCTTCGAGGCGGTGACCGTCCGGACGCGGGCCGACCTGAAGGCCGTGGCGGACTGGGTGGCCGGGCCGCGGTCCGCGCCGTTGCTCATCGACGCCAAGGTGGTCGCCGATCACGGGTCATGGTGGCTGGAGGAGGCGTTCCGCGGGCACTGAACGCGGGAGGCGCCGACCCGCCTGTCGGCACCGCATTGCCGGCAGACGGGTCGGCGCATTGCCGGGCGGGATCAGACCGCCGGTGCCGGGAAGGTCGGGTACTCCACCCCGGAGACGTGCTGGACGACGCGGATGACCTGGCAGGAGTAGCCGAACTCGTTGTCGTACCAGAGGTAGAGGATGGCGTTGTCGCCGTCGACCTTCAGGGCGCCGGCGTCCACGATCGAGGCGTGGCGGGAGCCGATGAAGTCGCTGGAGACCGCGTCGGGCGCCGTGATGAAGTCGATCTGGCGGCGCAGCGGCGAGGTGAGCGACACCTCGCGCAGGTAGTCGAGGACCTCCTCGCGGCTGGTCTCGCGCCCCAGCTGGAGGTTGAGGATGGCGATCGAGACGTCCGGCACGGGCACGCGGATCGAGCTGCCGGAGATCTTCGCCTTGAGGTCGGGCAGCGCCTTCGCGACGGCGGAGGCGGCGCCGGTCTCGGTGATGACCATGTTCAGCGGCGCGGAGCGGCCGCGGCGCTCGGACTTGTGGTAGTTGTCCAGCAGGTTCTGGTCGTTGGTGAAGGAGTGGACGGTCTCCACATGGCCGCGCAGCACACCGAACTCGTCGTCCATCGCCTTCAGGGGCGGGACTATGGCGTTGGTGGTGCAGGAGGCGCAGGACAGGATCTGCTCGTCCGGCTTGACCGTGTCGTGGTTGACGCCGTGCACGATGTTGGGGACGTCGCCCTTGCCGGGGGCGGTCAGCACGACCTTGTCGACACCGGGGCGCAGGTGCTTGGACAGGCCCTCGCGGTCGCGCCACTTGCCGGTGTTGTCGATCAGGATGGCGTTCTTGATGCCGTACGCCGTGTAGTCGACCTCGGAGGGGTCGTTCGCGTAGATCACCTTGATCGCGTTGCCGTTGGCGATGATCGTGCTGTTCGCCTCGTCGACGGTGATCGTGCCCTGGAACTGGCCGTGGATCGAGTCACGGCGCAGCAGCGAGGCGCGCTTGACGATGTCCTGCTCACCGCTGCCACGGACGACGATGGCACGCAGCCGCAGGCCGTTGCCCGAGCCGGACTTCTCGATCAGCAGGCGGGCCACGAGCCGGCCGATGCGGCCGAAGCCGTAGAGGACGACGTCACGCCCCTCGCCGCGCTCGATCTTGTTGGCGCCGGTGGCACCGGCCACGGCCTCGGCGGTGAACGCCTCCACGGACAGACCGCGCTCGTCGGCCTTGTACGCCGCGGCCAGCATGCCGAGGTCGATCTGCGACGGGCCGAGGTCGAGCGCGGTGAGGGCCTGCAGGAACGGCAGGGTCTCGGTGACCGAGAGCTCCTCACCGCCGATCTGCCGGGCGAACCGGTGGGTCTTCAGGATGCTGACCACCGACTTGTTCACCAGGGAGCGGCTGTGGAGGAGGACGGTGACGTCCCGCTCCCGGTGCAGCTTCCCGATGAGCGGGATCATCGACTCCGCGATCTCCTCGCGGTTCTTCCAGTTGGTGAACGAGTCGTCGTTGACAGTCACGGGCCTATCTTTCGAGCTAGGAGGCGCTCATATGCTAACCGCAGGGTGCGACGATCGTTCAAGCAGGGGTCGTTGGGGTGCGCGTAAATCCCGTATTGAGGTGATTTGCACGACTGGAGGGGTGGATGGAGCTGGAGCTACGGCATCTGCGGGTGCTGTGCGCGATCGCGGACGCCGGGAGCGTGGGCCGGGCCGCGGTGGAGCTGGGGTACACGCAGCCCGCGGTCAGTACCCAACTCCGGCGGATCGAGCGGCACTTCGGTGAGCCGCTGTTCGAGCGCGGGCCGACGGGCGTAAGGCCGACTCCGTACGGCGTCGAGGTGGTGGCACAGGCGCGCGATGTCCTGAACCGCGCGTCCGCGATCGGGCGCCGGCCCGCCGTCGACGCGGCGTCGCCACGTCGGACGCTGCGCGTGGCGGCGACCAATTCACCGATGCTGGCGGGCATGGCCAGCGGTCTGCGGGCCAGGCTGCCGGACGTCTCGCTCGCGGTGAGCAGCGTGTACGCCTCCTCCCGGATCGTGGAACTGCTGGAGGCGGGCGCGGTGGACGCCGCCATCGCCGCGGACTACCCCGGCAGGGAGCTGGAGCACTCGGACGCGGTGGCCCATCGCGGGATCGTGACCGAGCCGACGTTCGTGGCCCTGCCGTCCCGCCATCCCCTCCGCAGCCGCGCCCAGGTCGCGCTCGCCGACCTCGCCGACGAGGCCTGGTTCGTGACGCCGGACGACGGGGCGGGCTGGCCCGGCGTCTTCTACACGGCGTGCTCGGCGGCAGGCTTCACGCCGGTCGCCGTGCACGAATTCCTGGGCGACCAGCTGCAGTTGCAGGGGATGATCGCCGACGGGCTCGGCGTGTCCGCCGTACAGCCGACAACGCGCCCGATCCCGCATGTCGTGATCAAGCCGCTGGCCGGTACCCCGCTGTGGTGCCGTTACGTCCTGGCCTGGCGGCGTGAGGCGGTCCCGGTGGGGATGGTGGAGGCGCTGTTCCAGTCGGCGGTCGCCGCGCACCGTGAACTTGCCGCCCAGTCCCCGCACTTGAAGTCATGGGCCGCACGCACATGGAGCGTGACCGGGGTGTAGGCGGCTGCTCGCTCAGTACGTCGGGTGTTATGGCCCGACCGTGCCATGTGCTATGTCACACGCCATTGTTGACGTGGGCGGGCGCTGAGACAGTGCCTCACACGCCTCAGCCCCCATTCCGAGGCGCATCAAACTCCCTGGAGGAACCCCGATGCGCTACCGCTCAGTGCTGCCCAGACGCATGCTCGGCGCACTCGCCGTCTGCGCCACACTCCCCGGCCTCCTGTCGACGCCCGTGTTCGCCGCACCCCCGGCCGACCGGGGCGTCACGCCCTCCGCGACCGCACCCCACAGGACGCCCCCACCGCCGACCGCCTCACTCACCGAGGACTCCGCCCGGACCGCCGTTCAGAAGCAGGCCCTGACCCCGGACCGGCTCCCGCCCCTCACACCGACGCCGGCCCAGGACCCACCGCCCACGAGGGGCGCAGCCAAGCCGAAGTCGTGCACGCCGGGCGACTTCGGCGGGCGGACCGGCGCCGCACTCGTGGCGTTCGTGAAGGCGTCGACCACCGAATGCGTCAACACCCTGTTCTCGGTGACGGGTCCGGACGCCCGCGCCGTCTTCCGCGAGTCCCAGATGGTCACCGTCGCGAAGGCGTTCACGAGCACGGCCCGGAGCTACGCGGGCGACAACTCGTCCCGGGTCCTGCAACTCGTGCTGTTCCTGCGGGCCGGCTACTACGTACAGTTCAACAACCCGGACGACGTGGGCCCGTACGGTGCGTCCCTGGCCCGCAACACCATCGGCGGCCTCGACACCTTCTTCGCCCGCCCGCGCTCCAGAGACGTCACCGCCGCGAACGGCGATGTGCTGGGCGAGATCTTCATCCTGACCGACAGCGCCGACCAGCAGGCCCGCTACCTCCGGGTCTACCAGCGGACGCTGCAGGGCTACAACAGCTCCTACGACGGCATCCGCAGCATGCTCGCCGCCGTCAATTCCGTCTACACCCCGCTGTGGCGCGGCAACTGGAACCCCGACTACGTCAAGGCGGTCACCGCCGACCCGTCCATCGCCCGGACCCTGCGCACCTTCGCACTGGCCCACCTGGACCTGCTCGGCACCGACCGCGCCTACCTCACCTCCAACGCCGGGATGAACCTGGCCCGTTACGTCGAACACCAGGCGCTGCGGCCCACGGTCCGCCCGCAGGTCAAACACCTCCTGGACTCGTCCCGCATCACCGGACCCACGGCCGGCCTCTGGGTGGCCGTGGCGACACAGGCCGACTCCTACGACGGCGCCAACTGCGCCTACTACGGCGTCTGCGACCTGACCGGCCAACTCACGCGCGCGGCCCTGCCGATCACCCACTCCTGCGACGCCACCCGCACCATCCGGGCCCAGTCGCTCACCTCGTCCGACCTCGCCGCGGCGTGTGCCAGCCTGCTGGGCCAGGACGCCTACGTCCACGCCCTCGTCAAGGACGACGGACCCATCCCGGGCCAGTACCTGTCGACCCTCGACCTCGCCGTCTTCGCCAGCGCCCAGGACTATCGGACGTACGCCGGGGCGATCTTCGGCATCAGTACGGACAACGGCGGCATGACCGTGATCGACGACCCGACGGACCCCGCCAACAAGCCTTTCGCGGTCATGTACCAGAAGAGCCAGGACACCGGGCACGCCGCCAGGATCTGGAACCTCAACCACGAGTACATGCACTACCTCGACGCCGTCCACAACATGAAGGGCGACTTCGCCCAGCAGACGTCGGTGCCGGACGTGTGGTGGATCGAGGGCGTGGCCGAGTACGTCTCCTACGGCTACCGCCGCATCACCTACGACCAGGCGGTCACGGAAGCCGGCAAGCACACCTACCGGCTGAGCACGCTGTTCCAGAACACCTACGCCAACAGTGACGTGACCCGCACCTACGCGTGGGGCTACCTCGCTGTCCGCTACATGTTCGAGAAGCACCCGGCCGACATCCAGCGCATGCTCGCCCGCTTCCGCATGGGCGACTATGCAGGCGGTTACGCCGCCTACGCCACCGACATCGGCACCCGCTACGACGCGGACTTCGACGAGTGGCTGACGGCTTGCGCCGCCGGCGCCTGCGGCGCACCGGCAGCCGTCAGTCGAGAGTCGTCTCGGGGATCTGCACGCTGATCAGCTCTCCGGAACGCTGGTCGACGGTCAGACCTCGGCCCGGCATGCGGTTGCGCAGCTGAGCGTGGGTCAGGCGCACGCCCAGGAGGTCGCCCTCCATCACGCTCTGGGGGTCGAGGAGCATGCCCCGGCGGTGCCGCTTGAGGGCACTGAGCCAGCCCATGGCGCCCGCCATCGTCTCCCCGGTGACACCGGCGGCCACGCCGATACCGCGGTCCCGGCCGGACTCGACCAGAGTGCGCAGATCCTGGTCGATCGCCGGCATGATCAGCAGATCGGCGTCGTCGACGATCACCACGCGGGGCTCGCCGCCGCTGCCCACCGCGGCGGCGAGCTCCTGTGCCGTGGGGGACGCCGAGGTCAGCAGTCGCACGCCCGGATGACCGTTCAGCGCACGCAGCGGCGACTCCCGCGGTGTGAGGACGACGAGCCGGGTGCCGGAGGCCAGCAGGGACACCGCCAGGCTCGCCAGCGTGGTGCTGCGGCCCGAGCCGGGCGGCCCGGCGACCACGAACGTCGGCGAGGAGCCCGCGAAGTCCACCCCGACCGGTGCGACGTCGTCGCCGCCCAGCCCCAGCAGGCCCCACAGGGGCCGGCGCAGTTCCTCGGGCACTTTCTCGTACGCCGCCGTGAACTCCACCTTCGCCGGAAGGGTGCCGATCCGCACGGGGAGCCGGGCGGCGGGCAGCCCGGCATCGCGGCCGGTCGCCTCGGCGCCGATGGCACGCAGCGCCTCCGCCTGCTCCTGCCCGGTGGCCCCGGGGGCGAGCAACGCCACCTGGATCTCGGTCCCGTCGGAGGTCCAGCCCTGTCCGGGCCTGATCACGTCGGGCAGCTCGCGGGGGCGCTTCCCGACGACGTGGTAGTCGGTGCGGTCGTTGAGGCGCAGCAGCAGCTTGTTGTCGTTGAGCGCGGTGGCCCGCCCGGCCAGCAGGGCCCGCTCGGACGTCGCCACCACATGCAGACCCGAGGCGGCGCCCTCCCTGAGCAGACGGTTCAACTGGTCCATCTGCCGACCGCCGTTGTGCTCGGCGACGAGGTCGACCAGCGCGTCCCAGCCGTCGATGAACAGCAGCACGTGCGCCGGACGGGAAGAGGCGGCAACGATCTCGCGGAGCTCCGACAGATTCGCCGCGTGATGCCGCGTCAGCAGCTCTTGACGGCCGTGCAGTTCCGCGTCGAGCCGGGTGAGCAGTCGCTCCAGCCGCTCGGTGTCGCCGCGCGGCACGACCGCGCCGCAGTGCGGCAGCACACCCAGGGCCGACAGCGCGCCGCCCGCGAAGTCGATGCCGTACAGATGCACATCCGCGGCGGTGTGGGTGCGGGCCAGCGCGCCGGCCATGGTCCGCAGCACCTGCGAACGGCCCGAGCGCGGGATGCCGATGACGTACAGGTGGCTGAAGGCGGCGAGGTCCAGCAGCACCGGTTCCTGCGCCTGGGCGCCGGGCAGGTCCGACAGGGCCCAGGCCACCGGGGCCGGACGGGCGTCGCCGGTCGGCTCGGGCTGCGGCAGGTCGTCGACCAGCACGGAGTGGCCGAGCGGGGGCAGCCACGGGCTGGGCTGTGAGGCGCACTCGGCGAGTTCCGCCGCCTCGCGCAGCGCGTCCACCAGCGCGTTGAGGTCGGTGGGGGAGCCATCGTCCCCGGCGGAGGCGGTGGGCTCGGCTTCGGCACACGGCACACCGACCGCACGGCCGAGGCGCTGCCACGGCAGTTCGGTGCCCCATATCCGGGGTGCCCCGGCCTCGGTCGCCGGCTGCGGCTGCGGGACGGGAGCCGCTCCCGGCCGGACGGCCCCGGAATACGCGGTCTGGAACGGTACGACCGTCCCGTGCCCGAGGCGGGCCAGAGCCCGGCCGGGGGTGCTCGGGGAGATGCTGACGGCGTCCTTGGTGTCGATGACGTCCTGGCTCTCGGTGGCGTCGGTCACCCGCAGAGCGATCCGCAGGTTGGTGTTGGCGCGGATGTCGGCGTTGACCACACCGGCCGGACGCTGGGTGGCGAGGATCAGATGGATGCCCAGGGACCGGCCGCGCTGGGCGATGCTCACCAGGCCCGGGATGAAGTCCGGGATCTCCCGGTATAGGGTGGCGAACTCGTCGATGACGATGACGAGCCGGGGCACCGGTGCGAGCCCGGGTTCCCGGCGGCGCATGCTCTGGTACTCGGGGAGGTCCTTGGCCCCGGCGGCGGCCAGGATGTGCTCCCGGCGCACCAGTTCGGCCGACAGCGAGGTCAGCGCCCGCTGGACGAGGTGGCTGTCGAGGTCGGTCACCATGCCGAGGGTGTGCGGCAGCCGTACGCAGTCCTTGAAGGCGCTGCCGCCCTTGTAGTC
Source organism: Streptomyces sp. NPDC051243 (assembly GCF_044455405.1). Taxonomy (NCBI): domain Bacteria; kingdom Bacillati; phylum Actinomycetota; class Actinomycetes; order Kitasatosporales; family Streptomycetaceae; genus Streptomyces; species Streptomyces sp. NPDC051243. Next base: position 111,946 of record NZ_JBITES010000005.1, read on the forward strand.
GACCAGGACGAAGGTCAGTTCGTCGGGCCGGTTGACGGCGGCGAGCGAGGCCACGAGGGTCTGGAGCAGTTCCGACTTGCCGGATCCGGTGGTGCCCGCGACGAGGCCGTGCGGTCCGTCCTTCACCAGGTCGAAGGCGGCCGGACCGTCGTAGCCGGCGCCGAGCAGCACCTCGGTGGACGCGGGGCGCCCGGCCCAGCATGCCGCGACTGTCTCACCGCTCGGTTCCGGCAGACCCAGCAGATCGAGCAGGCCGACCCGGTCGGGCAGACCCTCCGAGGCGTCCGGAGTGACGTCGTGGATCGGGGCGATGCCCCGCGCCAAGCGCTCGCACCAGGCAGGTTGGACCAGGTCCGGGCGGATGTCCGGGATGGCGGGCAGGCCGGTGCGGCGCAGGGTGAGCCGGTGGTTCTCGTATCGGACCACCGCGGTGCACTCCTCCGGCAGGAGCCGCTCCTCGTGGTCCAGACAGAGCGGGAAGATCCGTACGGCCGGGCCCTCCTTGAGGATGGACACGACACCGGGAACGTCACGCAGCCGCCGGGCGCCGTCCATCACGACCAGCACGTCCGGTTCGCTGAGCAGCGCCTTGCTCATGGTCGACTCCGCGGCCCGCTGCCGGGTGCGCAGAGTGGACACCAGCTCGGCGATCCGGTTGGCGACCGTCTCCGGGTCGTTGCCGATGAGGGTGACGGCGCCGCCGCGGGATCCGGGCAGACCGTCCCGGGAGTGCGGCAGCCAGCGGGCCCAGTCCCAGGACTCCTCGGACGCCTTGTCGGTGAGGACGACGATCCGCAGGTCGCGCGGTGTGTGCAGAACGGCGGCCTGGGCGGTCATCCAGCGGGCCAGCGCCTGCACCGGGCCGGTCTCACCGGCCAGCCCCACCACTCCGCAGTGTTGGAGGTCGACGCTGACGGGGGCGTCCGGGATGGTCCAGTGCACGGCGGTGTGGTTGTCCTCGCGCGCCGTGTCGTCGATGCCGAGCAGGGACGGCTGGCTCGCGGTACCGATGCGCAGGGCCAGGTGGTCGGGGTCGCCGCGCCGGCGCTCCCACAGCCGGCGGCCGGGGCCCACGCCCCACAGACCGGCCATCGCCGGGTCGGGCGCGCTCTCGGTGCGCACCCGCTGCTCGGTGACGACCTTCTGCCGGACGTCCTCCTCCAGCGAGGCCCGGCGCAGCCGGTAGGTGCGGGACTTCTCCTCGAAGTCCTTGCGCGCCGTGCGCCGGCCGCTGACGTGGTTCGCCGCCATCAGCATCGGCGACATGAACATGAAGAGCAGGTAGTAGTACGAATGCCAGATGAGCACCATGCCGAGGCCCATGAACATGGGGGCGAACGCCACCATGAACGGGATGGGCCTGCGGCTGGGCGGCTCGGGTGGTCCAGGGAGGCGGAAGCGCTCCGGTTCGAGGTGCGGCAGGATGCGCGGCGGCCGGTTGTAGTCCAGCCCGCCGCCGCCCTCGGACGGCACCACCGCGGCGTCCCGTTGCGTCGGCTCGGTCAGCCGCAGCAGATACTCGCCGAGGGCGAGGTCACCGCCGAGCGGCCAGGGCTCCCAGCCGTCGGGGAGGGCGGCCGTCTCGGTGACCTCCTCCGACTCGTCCTCCGCGTCCGCCTCGTCCTGCTCCGACAGGGGGAGCAGCTCGACGTTCGGCCTGCCCCGGTGCTCCGGAGGCTCCGGCACGGACAGACGCGCGCCGGCGTCCTGCGGCAGCTCGACGATGGCGGATCCGTCCGGGCGTACGGAGATCCGTATGCCCTCGGACGGCAGGCCGCGGCCCTGAAGCGGTACGGCGGAGCCCACCAGCGGGCCGATGCCGTGGGTGCCGACGCCGAGCGCGTACACCCGCCCCGCGTCCGGACCGCCCACCACCTGGAGTTCCACCACCGGCGAGTGGTCCACCCGCTGAGGTTGCGGCATGGCGAAGCGCTGGGGTCCGTACTCCGCGCAGGCCCGGGGGACGGGCGCGCCGAGGCCGATGACGCTGCCGTCCATCACGGGCGTCGCGGCCAAGGGAGCTCCGGGGGACAGCGGGTCGTCGCCCAGGTAGCAGACGGGCGCCTGGTCCGGCGTCGATGCCGGGTCGTCGGCGCGCAATCGCGCCAGGTGCTCGGCGATGTCGCGCACCGGGGTGGCGGCATCGGCGCTCAGTACGACGTCCTGACGGCTTGCGGGATCGCCGTCGACGACGGTGGTGATGAGGAGTTTCATCTCTCCCCTTCAGGGGTGGTTCGCGGGGCGAGCAAGGGGCAGTGGTGGCGGACTGCGGACTGCGGACTGCGGACTGCGGACTGCGGACTGCGGCGGAGCCTGGCGGGCGGGTCACTCCCCGCCGGTGGACGACGCCTCGGCGGAACGGGACCGGGCGGTGGCCGGTTCGGACAGGAGGTCGGAACCGGCGATGGTCCGGGCCGGTGCGGTGGCCGGGTGCCTGGATTCCCCGACGAGCTCGGACAGTTCACATGTGTCCGGCAGCGCGGCCGTCTCGGTCGCCTGCTGCTCCGGTTCCGTACGCGGCTCGACGGCCGACTCGATCGGCCACTGCCGCGCCGGCGCTCGGCGTGCGCGGCGCCGGTCCGCCCGGACAGCCGCGGCGACCGCCCTGCCCAGCGGGGCCGAGTCCGCGCACAGGTCGAGTTCCGGGGCGGTGACCCGGCCGCGGCCGCTCACGCGCAGCGCCCAACTGTGCCCGGCCGCCGGGCCGTCGGCGAGACAGACGACGGTGCCGGTGGCGGCGAGCGCGCTCAGCCGCCGGGCCTGTTCCAGGGTGGGGGAGGCGCAGACCACGACCGTGATCGTGGCGGCGACGGCCTCCTCCTCCGTCGTCGCGGCGGGCGTGTCCTCCAGTCGCCGCAGCACCGAGTCGAGCGGCTCCCCGTGGTAGTGCGGGTGGACGCCGTCCGTGACGGTGACCGAGGCTCCGCTGCCCGGCCGGTCCAGCTGCGCGGCGAGTGCCTGGAGCAGGCGGAACCGGGTGGCGGCATCGCCCTCGACGGTGATCATCCGGGGTCCGGCGGCCAGGTCGAGGTGCACGCACAGGTCGTCCGCCATGCCGACGGCGACGGGCAGTGGCCGCACCCGCGCGCCGACGCGGGGCGCGGCGTCCGGCAGCGACTCCTCGTCGTCCAGGCTCAGACTCCAGGCCTGCGTGCCGAGCCCGTCGGCGACCTCCCACGGAGCGGGCGGGTCGGACAGTCCGCGGGCCGCGATCTGGACGGCGGCCCAGCCGGGTTCCGTCCGCAGAGCGTAGGCGAAGGCTCCGGGCACATCGCCGAGCGCCGCTGCGGCCGCGTCCAGCAGCCGGCGTACGAGCAGGCCGGACCGCGGATCGCACAGGTGGCGGGAGAGCGCCCGTACCCCGCGGCGGTGGCGCCGGAAGGCGCGCAGCGGCTCGCCGAACGCCCGCCCGGTCAGGGCGAGTTCGCGGGCGACGCTCCGTCGGAACCGCCGCCAGCCGCCCCGCTTGCGCACCACGTGCCGCAGCAGCAGGAACAGCAGCAGGAGTACGGCGACGATGACGATCACCGTCGTCACCAAGGACGAGTCGGGCTTGGCCAGCGAGATCAGGTGGCTCTGGGTCGGTATCCGGGTCATGCGGCCACCAGCGCACCCTCGGGATGGCGGCGGCGCAGCTCCCGTATTGCGTGATGCGTGCGGGACTTGACCGTGCCCGGCGGGATGGACAGGGCGTCCGCGGCATCCGGGCCGGTCCAGCCCAGCACGTAGACGTAGAAGAGCACCTCGCGGTGCGGCAGGGACAGGCGGGAGAGGGCGTGCACGAGGAAGCGGCGGTGCACCACCTGGCCGATCGGGTCGACGGGCTCGGCGTGCGACTCCAGCAGCTCCTGGTGGTACTCGGGGCGGACCTGCTCGCGTCGTGTCCAGTCCACCACCAGGTTGTGCGCCACACGGAACAGCCAGGTCCGGCAGGGCGACCAGTCCGGGGGCTGGTCCGCGCTGCTCAGCCAGGCGCGCAGCAGGGTCTCCTGGACGAAGTCCTCGGCGCGCTGCCGATCGCCGCCCATCAGGCGGGAGACGTAGCGCAGCAGAGGCCCGTGGTGCCGTTCGTAGAGCTCACGGAAGGACGCGTCGCTCGTGGGAGCGCTCCCGCCGCGTCTGTGCGAGCTCTCGGCATCGTGGCAGGTGGTGGACGTACTCATGTGGTGCCTCCCCCGGAACCGGCGTCCGTGTCATGAGCCGGTCTGTTCGGGCGCCGCGGGCGCGGCGAGTGCTGAGCGGAGTGAAATACGTGAGTTCAGGTGACACCGCCGCCACAAGCGGAAGCGGTAACTCCCTTTGTGGCGGCGAGTCTATGAGCGTTTCCGTGAGCTTCAACCCCCTTTAGATGAACGTGACCTTTAACCTGCGAATACGATCAGGGCGAATGGGAACTGTGTCCCATTCGCCCCGATTCGATATCACTTGTTGGATATCAGGCGGGGATGCCGCCGGCGATCTGGCTGTCCAGGTCGCGCACGGAGCTGGCGATCTGCTGGAACTGCTTGGCGAACTCGGTGATGTTGTTCACCGCCTGGGTCACCGACGTGTTGAAGTTTGCGTAGGACTCGCGCAGCTTCGGGCTGGTCTGCGCCAGTACCAGGCCGTCGCCGAGCAGCGCCTCGACCTCCCTCTGGAGATCCGACAGCTGGGGGACCAGCGTGGAGCTGACGGCGTTGTTGAGCTTGGCGGCTGTGGCGTTGACCTGCTCTTCGTCGACGTGAGTCTTGGCCATGGGGCCTCCTTCTGTTGCGGTGCGCCCGGTCTCGACCGGATGTGCGCCTGGGTGAGGGAACTGCCGGGCCCGCGGATACGGGCCGTGGGGACCCTGCGGGCGCCAGGGGGTGGGCGCCCGCAGGGAGTCATGGGGTGGGAAGCCGGGCAATGGGAGGCACGTCCGTCCGCGGGACGGTCACTGCCAGTTCTCTCCGAGCGTCCCGAGTGGGGGTTCGTCGCCGTAGCGGGTGTGCTGGGTGCTGGATTCCTTCAGATACCAGGTCCCGCTCCGGTTCTTGTACCAGACCTCTTGGATCTCGTTGTTCGCGTCGGCGACGTAGCGTGTGGTGTCCGTCGTGACGACCCTGAGCTCGGAGCCGTCCTCGCGCATGTAGTCCGTCCGGACGTTGCCGTTCGGCAGTTTGATGTCCATCGGGGGGGAGAAGGAGTCGTCGGCCGGGCGGCCTGCGCCGTCGACGAGCGGCTTCTCGACCGTCAGGTACGCGGGCGGCCTGCCCGCGCCGTGCGGGACGTTCTCCTCGCCTGCGGGATCACTGTTTTTGTCCCAGCCCAGAGTCCACTCGCCGTCCGGCGTCTTGCGCCACGTCTGGAGCGGGACGCCGTTGCCGTCGGTGACGTAGCGCATCGCTTCCCCTGAGCCGTCTTCGGGATGCGCGTCCACGTACACCTTGGTGACCGTGCCGTCGGAGCGGTGGGTGGTCGTCACGGAATCGCCCTCGCGGGGAAGTGCTCGGTATGTCTCGGTGTACGACAGCCCGTTCTTGTTGGTGATCGTCGTCGTCGTCTCGACCGGGTTGCCGTTCTTGTCGACCTCGATCTCACCGTTGGCGTTCAGCTTGTACTCGATCTTCGTGTGGCCGTTGTCGTCGTCCCGCTCGTAGGTGGTGGGTACGGCGGGCGGAGGGGTCTCCGCCGGGCCGTCCGGGCCGAGTTCGCGGTTCATGTGCAGCGGGTTGGGTTCGCCGCTCTCCGGGGTCCAGGCCGGCTTCTTCGCCACCTCTTCCTGCTCCTTGGCGTAGGCCTTCTGTATCTCCTCGGCCCGCTGCCGCAGCGGTTCCTCGTCCTTGTCGAGCTGTTTCTGCGCCTCTTCGGTCGCGGCCTGGTCCTTCCACAGGTCGTGCTGCTTCTTGTCCAGCTCGCCCCATTCCGGGGTGAAGGCGTCCTGTTCCTTCCGCAGGGAGTCCCGCTCCAGGTTCAGGTCGTTCTGCTCCTTCGCCTGCTTGCCTTCCAGGGTCTGGCGCGCGGCGTTCTGTTCCTTCGAGAGGTCCTGCTGCTTGCGCTGCAACTCCTCCGCCTGCTTGCCGAGAGGTTCCTGCTCCTTCGTGAGCGCCGCCCGCTCCTTGTCCAGGGCCTCCTGCCGCGCCTGGAAGGGTTCGAGCGCCTTGTCCTGGTCGGCCCGCAGCTTCTCCAGGTCGTCCCACTTCTGCTGGAGGGGCTCGCCCTCCTGCTTCGACAGTGCGTCCTGTTCGGCCAACAGGGCGTCCTGCTTGCGCTGCCAGGCGTCGAGTTCGCCCTGTGTGACGCCCTTCTTGCGCAGCAGGGCGTCCCGTTCCTTCCAGAGCTCCTTCTGCCTCGCGGTCAGCGTGTTGCTCTTGGCGTCGTAGGCGTCCTGCTGCTGCTGGAGGCTCGCCTGCTGCGCCATATAGAGAGCCTCCTGCGCATGGCGCTGGTCCGACTCCTCCTTCCACAACTCCTGCTGCTTGCGCTGCAGTTCGTCCTGGCGCTGCCGCAGCGGCTCCTGCTCCTTCTGCAGGGCTTCGGATTCCTTGTTCAGGGCGTCCTGCTTCGCCGCGAATGCCGCTTCCTGCTCCGCGCGCTCGGCCTTCTGTCGCCGCCACAGCTCCTGTTGCCGCTGGGTGAGTTCGTCCTGGCGCTGCCGCAAGGGCTCCTGCCGCTTCTGGAGCTCCTCCTGCTGCTTGGTGAGGTCCTCCTGGCGCTTCGCCTGGGCGTCCTGCTCCTTCTGCAGAGCCGCCCGCTTCTTCTCCAACTCCTGCTGCTGTCGCTCCAGGTAGAGCTGCCCGGGTCTGTGCCGCCGCTCCACGTTCGCGGCCTCGGCCTGTTTGTAGAGGGCGTCCTGCCGCTGCTTGTATGCGTCGTTCGCCGCCTTGACGTTCTGCCGCTGGTAGGCCGCCGCCATCGACGCGGCGCCGGCCGCCGTCTGTGCGTCGGAGTCGTAGAAGGCCTTCCCGATCTCGTCGAGGAGGTTGCCGAGGTCCGTCATGACCTGCCAGCCCTCGGTGAACGCCTTCTTCCAGGCGGTGGAGAAGTTCGCCAGTTCCTCCGCCGTCTCCTGGCGGGGCCCGATGTCACCGGCTTCGAAACTGTGCTTCACACCCGCGGGGATATCCATTTCATCCCGGAGATGCCAGATCTGGCGGGCGAGGACGTACATCAGATCGTAGTCGATCGATACGCGGGTCACGTAATTCCGTCCTTTCTTCCGGTGTTCGGGCCGAGGGCCAGGAATGTTCGTGATACCGAACAAACGGTGGCATCGTGTCCGACCTGTAGACGCAGAGACGGACCCGAAAGGTTCAAAAGAATTTCCGCCGGAACCTTACTGACCAGCAGGTATGTGGTTTCGGTCACTTCATTGAACCGCTGATCCCCTTGAATGCGTCACCAGGAAGTCATCCGCATGCAAAGGGCCGACCCTTGCGCCGTGGACACCTTGGAGGACCTTGTGGCCAGCCCTGGCGACTGGAATCAAGTGGGGTACGGCGGAAATCCCGTCGCCGGGAATCCTCGTGTCCTCGACGGCTTCACACGGGATTTCCGCCTGCTTCGGGATCTGGCGGGTGACGTCGACGCCGGCCTCGACAACATGCTGCGCACCGCGTCGGACGGCGGCTTCGAGGGAAAGACGGCGGACGCTCTGCGCACCTACGTGAAGCAGTCGCTCAAGAAGTTCATGGCGAACGCCCACAGCGCCTTCGACCTCGCGGCCTCGGCCACGGCCAGATACGCGAACGCACTGCGGGAGGCCCAGGGCCGGGCCGAGAGCGCCGCGGCACGAGGCGGCGCGGTGGCGATCCCGCCGGCCGGCCTGGTGGGGAAGGACGCCCCGCCCCCCGCGGAACTCACCGCCGCGAAGAACGACATCGCGGCCGAGGTCGACTTCATCACCGGTGAGGCCAAGATCCTCGAGGACGCCCTCCGGTCGGCGGCCGACATGGTGTCCTCGCCCATCGCGCCGCCGAAGAAGAGTTTCAAGCAGAGGTTCATCGAGGGGCTCTGGAAGGCACTGGAGATCGTCACGATCGTGGTCTCGATCGTGGCGATGATCGTCGGCGGCCCGCTGGGGCTGCTGGCGTTGGGCCTGAGCGCTGTCCTCTTCTTCAAGGCGCTGGTGGACTACCGCCAGGGCAAGATCAACGGCCTCGGCCTCGGCCTTGCCTTCCTCGGCATGCTCTTCCCGTCGACCAAGGGCCTCACCACGGCCGGCGGACTGATGCGCATGCTCAAGGCCGGCGCCAGTATCGGCGCGAAGGGTGCCGGCAGGGCCCTCTCCGCGGGAGGCCGTCTCGTGCTGCAGGCCGGCAGACTCGTGATGGCGCCCCGGACGATGGCCGCCCTGACCGGCCAGGGGCTGTGGAAGCTGTTCCAGGCCGGCGGCCGCATGTTCGCCACCGGCATGTCCCGGCTGCCCGGCCTGCTCGCCGGCACGCCCCGGGCCTTCGCGAGCGCGATGCGGACGGCCGGCGGCCTCGCCAGGGGCGCGGTGCGGTGGGGGCGGTTCGCGCTGCGCCGCGACTTCTTCATGGCTACCGCTTTCGTCGGCGGAGGCATGGGCCGACGGCTGGGCGTCTACGCGCTCACCAACGTGGGCCGGGCCTTCGACTTCGTGCTGTCGGCGCTCCTGCCGCTGCGCTACTCCGAGCTCGCCAAGTTCGGCTTCCGGGGTGCCTGGCGCATGGGCATCCTCGAACGCGGCCTGCTCAGGAAGCCCCCGATCGGCGGTGCCCTCGGCAGGGCCGCGGGTTCTGTCGCCGGCGACCTGGCTGCGAGGACCGGCCGAGGGCTGCGCACCCCCGACGCGCCGAGGCCGCTCGGGGAACAAGGCAGGCTGGTCGTGCCCGGCACCCCGGCCTGGGACGACGCGGTCGACGCGCTGACCGAGTTCACGCCTGCGCCGGCCGCGCTGCCACGCTCGACCGGCGCGAGCTCGCTGCCCCGCGTTCCCGGGATGCCCTCGGGCCGGTTCTCCAGCGCCTTCGACGACCTCGTGGAGCCGGCCGCCTTCAGGGACCTGGACGCCCTCGGCTCCCGCTCCGGCCCCCTGCTGCGGGGCGGCGGCATCGATGTGGCGGACCTGGGCGCCGGTGGGCTGCTGCCCCCGCAGTTCCGCAACGCCCTCGACGCCCTGGACGACCTCGACGAGTTGGCCGGGACCGGCACCGCCGTCCGGTCCCCTCTGCTGGAGCAGCCGCAGAGCGCGGTCGCCCGACTGCGGGACCTGGACGCCTTCACGGGCATGGACCGCACCGGGACCGGCCTGCTGAAGCCCATGGACGAGCTGGCCGAGCTGGCGCCCTTCAGCATCGACGGCAACTTCGGCGGCCTGACCACGGGCCAGCTGCGCAAGATACTCGACGGTGAGATCGACCTGGTGGACGTCGTACCGGACGGGGTGATCCTGCGCATCGGCAAGACGGACCCGGTGAACGTCCATGTCGGGCTGAAGGACGAGGTGACGGTCCGCGTCCTCGACCCCGACGACCTGGGCACCGGCCCGCTGGCAGGGAAGTTCACCGGAGTGGACTCGCCGGCGGGCCTCGGCTTCAAGCTCGACGAGCTGGCCCGGCTGCTCCCGGACAGGCCGGGCGAGCTGGGCCGGGCACGGGAGTTGCTGGGGCTGGGGCCGGTGAAGACCGACCTCGTCACCAAGCCGGTTTCCGCACAGCCCGGGTTCCCCCCGCTCACCCTGCGCGAGATCATCACCGGCGGAGCCGTCGGCAAGACCGGCGCCGAGCGCTTCCAGGCCTGGGTCAGGGCACAGAACGCCGCCGTCGACCTCGACACGGCCGGCCAGAAGCTCGCCCAGGTCGCCGACCTGCCCCACGTGTCGCCCCTGCACCGTGCCGAGGCCGAACTGGACCTGAGCGCGGCCGAGTTGAAGTTCAATCACGCGCGGCTCGAATTCGACCGGCTCGGCATGAACCTGGACACCGTCCGCCAGAACATCACGGTGATGATGGTCCGCCTGGAGGGTCCGGGGGCGCACCTGCCCGTCGGCGAACTCCGGCTGCTGGACGACCTGGCACGGCCCACCGGGCAGTGGATCACGATGGAGCCCGGGGAGCAGATCACCTACGTACTCAGAACGGACGCCGGGATCGTCCCGGACGTCAAGGTGGAGATGGTCGACGGCCACTTCACCGTCACCGCCCCCGACGGCATAGTCACCAGGTTCGGCCCGGACGGCGCGCCCCTGCGCGTCGACGTCCCAGTGCGCCCGGAGGTGCCGGCGGGCCCGTCGACGGTCCACGGCGCCGATCCGGCACAGGTGGACGTGCCGGTCGTGCCACAGGTCCACTGGCTGGTGCGGCAGGACATGGACTTCGCGGCGTCGAGCCTCAAGTCCGGCATGAAGAGCCATCTGACCTCCGACGGCCTCGTACCGGTCAAGATCGACGGCACCATCAATCCGCTCCAGGCGGTGTCGACGACCAACGCCAAGGCGTTCAAGGCGGAAAGCCCGTTCACGGCCTTTTCCCCGCCCGGCAGCATCGTCAAGAGTTACGGAAACCAGGAGATCGGACTCGATCTGATCGCCCTCCGGAATGACATCAACGCCGGGGTCGAGAACGTCAGGAACATCGAGATCCTCTCCACCACCAAGGTCCAGGACAAGATCCTCGAACAGATCCGGAACAAGACCGAAGTGCTCGATCTGGAAGTCCCGTCGACGTTCACCCACACGACCGGGAACAAGGAGATCCAGGAGTTCCTGGCCAAGAACGGCGTCGCCAAGCGGGTGGCCGCCAACGTCACCGCCGATATCAAGACCCTGTTGCAGGTGCGCCGGGACAACACCTGGCTGATCAAGGGCGTCATCCCCTCGGACTACCTGAGGGGCCCGTATGCGACGGTCGACTCCCTGAAGCACGTACCGGCCGCACCGAGCACATCACTCACGGCCCCCACGAACGCACTGGAATCGGCGGGCCGCGCCTCCGGATCCGGGCTGCCGCCGGTGGAAGTGCGCAAGCCGGTCCTCAAGTCGGACGACTTCTACATGTCCAACGTCGACCTTGAGGACCTGCGCGGCGTCAAGCTCGTCCGGCAGGACAACTTCCACATGGTCCAGCAGGACCTCAAGGGGCTGCGAAAGTCGTACTTCGATCCGGACGTCGGCATGATCCCCGCCAACCCGGAAGGAAGGACGACCGCGTTCCAGCATGTCGCCGGCGCGGAGAACGCCACGCGAAAGAGCAACAGCCCTTTCACCTCCTTCGCCGAAATCGGCAACCACAAGGTCTACGGCGACATGGAGTTCACCCTCGACGCCTACAGGCTGGGCGTGGACATCAAGGCCGGACGGCTGCCGGACGTGGGGATTCTCCCGGCCAAGGATCTGCAGCGGCTGATCGCCGACCAGATCGAAAGGACCATCGGCAAACGCCTGGACTTCACCTCCGCGCTCAGCGGGAACAGCTCCCGGCAGGACGTCCTGAACTTCCTCAAGAGCCACGACGTCAATCCGGCCAAGTCCAACAAGTTCGTCGCGGATGTCCGGGTCCTGCTCAACACCACCCGTGACCAGGAATGGCTGATCAAGGGCGTCATTCCCAGGAGCTATCTGGAGGGTCCGTACCCCAGGGCGGGAGCCTCCTCCGGGATCGGTGACGCGCTGTCGGCCGGCTCGCTCCGGGGTCTCGACGAGGCCGCCGGCAAGCTCCGTCTGTCGGACACGTTCAAGGCGGACTTCGAGGTGAAGCCCGTCTTCGCCGAACTGCGCGGCCCCGAGGGCTTGAACTCGGGCACTCTGCGCATCGGCGAGGTCGGCCCGACCGGTGAGCGCGTGGCCTTCGACGGCCCGGCGGTCCCGGCCGCTCCCGTCACCGCCACGACGCCGCCTCCGGCTCCGCTGGCACCGCCGCGGCCTCCCGCCGTTCCGTCCGTTCACCCGGTTCCTCACGCTCCTTCCGCTCCCCCCGTTCCGCCGCTCGGCAAGGGAATCGTGGGAATGGCACCGGTTCCACCGCCCTCCGCGGGCGCACACGGGTTGGGGTCGGGACTGGATGCCGGGACCCCCGTGGTCAGGCACGCACCGGGCGGGGACACCTCGCACTGGGTCATCGACGGCAAGGCGACGTTCGGACGCTACAAGATCAGGAACACCGAAGACGGCTCCGTTTCCCTGGTCTCCGCCAGCGATCGCGCGTGGGCGACCCTCGACAACGCCGCCGCCTCACGCCAGGTGTTCGAGGCGGAACAGCTGAAGAGGGCGGCCGAGCAGCTGAAGAAGGCGGATCTGCAGGAGGGCGGGAAGTACCTGAGCTCGGGGTACCGGTCGATCAATCCGCTGCTGGCCGCGTTCGAGGAGGCCGGATACACGGCGGCACAGGTGCGACATGTGGGTTTCGACTTCTCGGACCGGGCCGCGGACGTTCTGGAGAACTGGAAGCGGGTGGCCACGGAACGCGGGTACGCGTCGCGGGAGGTGACGGAGTCCTGGGACTTGCAGGACCTCCACAGGTGGCATGACAGCATCAAGGCCATCCACCGGGCGTGGGACGACTTCCCGTCCCCGGTGATCCCGGGCAACACCGTGGTGCGCGGCGACAGTCAGCAGATCTTCTCGTCGTTCGACGGGATCCTGGATCCGGCGCACTACCCGGGAGGCGGGTACCACGACGTCGGCAGGACCATCTCCTGGCCGGGGATCATGTCCACGACCACGGGCAGTGCCACCACGCACAACTTCGTCAACTCGAAGGCACTGATCTGGAAGTTCGACGTGCCGGAGCAGGGTCATCCGGGCCGGGTACTGGGGTCGGAGAACCTGGCCGAGGCGGAAGTGACGTTCCCGGTCAACACCCAGATCAAGATCAACCAGGTGTTGGTGCGGGACGGTCACTTCGCGCAGGAACTGATCGGCGAGTTCGGTGACAAGGCCAAGGTGATCGTGTTCGCCGACATCCTTCCCGCCGGCGGTGCGGTCCGCGGGGTCGGTGACGAGCTGGCCGGCAGCCTCCGCGCAGGCGACCCGTTCACGACGAACATGACACGGCTGGACCGGTTCGACGCTCCCGCGCCCCGCACTGAGACGGTGCTTCTGCGTCCGGAGCAGGTCGCCGGGACGTCGCACATGCGGGTGGAGTGGGACCGGGCTCCGCTGGAGGGGGGCGGTTTCACGCTCACCGACGAAGCGGGCGGTGCGCGCCTGGTGTTCGGTGCGGACGAGGCTCTTCAGTTCCGCGACTACCGGGTGCCGGGGACGGACGGTTTCCTGCGGTTCGAGGCCGCGCCGGGTCCGGACACGCTGCCGCGGTGGGTCGGTCCGGACGGGGTGCCGCTGGCCGGGGGTGTGGCGACCGAACCTGTCAGGGGCGCGCTCGGTGTCGTCACCGGGGTGAAGGTGGGGACGCCGGACGGGGCGTGGGTCGCCCGGTTCGACCTCGACGGCACACGACTGTCCGAGGAACTGCGGCTCTCCGGCCACGCCGGCGGTGCACTGACCGACGCACGGCTGGTCACGACGTTCACCCGAGGGCCGGGCGGTGAGATGGTGCCGACCCTCCGGTTGACCGCGCCGGGGCTGGGTGACGGGGCCTTCTCCGTCGTACGGCTGCCGGGTGGTGACGCGGCCGGGCGGCTGCCGGCCGGGGGCTTCGCGGTGACCGACCTGGCGACCGGCGACCGGTTCGTCTTCGACCGGGCGGGCCGGTTCGTGGACCTCCCTGCGGACGCGCCGCCGATACGGCTGGACGCTGCCGGGACGACCCTGCCGGAAACGGCCGGAACGACCCTGCCGGACCCGAACGTCGGCCCGCTGACGGCCGTCGACGACTTCGGCGGCCCGCTGTCCGAGCGTTTCCCGCTGCACTCCGTCCCCGAGCACAACCCCCTGGACGGCGGCGCGATCGACCTGCCCAGGATCGAGCTGCCCGGTGCCGACGCGCCGGCCGTCGCGCGTGCGGCGGACGTCACGCCGCCCGCCGGCCTGCCCCTCGCGCGCCTGACCGAGTTCCAGGACGTGCCGCTGTCCGGCGCGGGCGACCTGGCCGGGCTGGAGTTCCGGATCGTCGGCGGTAACGCCGCCGACGGCGTGCCCGGTACGTTCCGGCTGGACGTCACGCAGGCCGTCCCGGCGCCCCACGGGCCGGGACCGCAGCCGCGGTTCACGGTGGAGCGCCTGGACAGCGGCGCGTTCCGCGTCACCGACCCGGCCGGCACCACCCGCTGGGAGTTCAGCGCCGGCGGCGAGTTCCTCGCCCGCGAGACGGCGCTCGTCGACCACGATCTGGGGCTGCCGTCCGGGTTGTGGTTCAGGACCACGGCCACGACCACGACGGACGGCATCACCTCCAGGATCGTGGGGCTGGTCGGTCCCCGCGAAGTCACCGATTCGTTCCCGCTCACCACCATCGACCGGTCGCTTCAGGACCGTTTGCCGGGCGGCTTCACCCTGACCGACAGCGTCACGGGCAGCCGCTTCCACTACGACGCCGACCTCAACCTCGCGTTCCGCGACCTGCCGGCCCATGACGGCTCCGGGTTCCTGCGCTTCACGGAGGGCGCGCCCGATGTCCCGCCCGTCCGGCTCGACGACCTCGGCGGCTCCTCGGGCCTGGACGACCTCGCCGGGATCTTCCAGCGCACCCTGGACGAGGCATCGGGCGGCGTGCGTCCGATGCCGGATGTCGCCGATCTGTCCCTCGGTGCCGTTCCGCACCTGTCCGGCCTGGACGATGCCGCCGCCCTGCGACTGTCCGACGCCCTCGGAGAGCACGGCGACCAGTGGCTCACCCGGCTGAACCCGGGCGACGCGCCCGACCTCGACCTCCGCGCGGCCTGGCGAACCCTGGACGAGCACTGGACCGGGCTCCTGGAACGGACGCCCGGGATCCGGCTGACCGGCGCGGACGACCTCGCCGATCTTGAGATACGGGTGGTGCGCGTACCGTCCACCGACTCGGCACCGGGCTCCTTCCGCCTCGAACTCCTCGACCGTGCCCCGGCGGCGGACGGAACGGTCCGCGGCGCGGACTTCACGGTCGAACGGATCCCGGACGGCGGGTTCGTCATCACCGACCCGGCCGGGAACACGACGTGGACCTTCGCCCAGGACGGCTCTTTCCTGGGCCGCGAGGCCGTGCTCACCGGGGAGGGACTCCCCGCCGGCCTGCGGGTCTCGGCGACCCGCAACGAGGCGGGCGGGTTCACGCAGGTCGATCTGCTCGGTCCTGACAGTGCCGTCAGGTCGCTGCAGGTCACCGCGCCGGAGGGCGCGCTCGCCGGGCGGCTGCCCGGTGGCTTCACCCTCACCGATACCGTCACCGGCAGCCGCTTCCACTTCGACCGGACCGGGGCCCTCGTCTTCCGCGACCTGCCGGCCAGTGACGGCTCGGGCTTCCTGCGGTTCACGGAGGGCGCGCACGGGGCGCAGCCGACTCGGCTGGTGGACCCGCTGTCCGAGCGCTTCCCGCTCAGCTCCATCCCGGAGGAAGACGTCCTCGACGAGGGCCTCACCGACATCTCCCAGCTCTTCGACCGCACCCTCGACGAGGCATCGGGCATACGGGCCGCCCTGCCCGAGGAAGCGGCAGCGGCGGACCTGTCGTCCATCTCCGGAGCCATGGAGTTCCTGCATGCCGCACCCGACTCCCACGCCATCCAGAACCTGGACCTCCTGCGGGTGCAGCAGCTCGCAGGCGACGCCACCGACTCGCTGAACAGGTTCCCCGGGCTGCGGCCCGAACTCCTCCACGACCAGCTCCGCCACATGACCGCACAGGCCCACGAGGGCATCCGGCAGGGCGCCGCCACCGTCATGCGGGAGTACCAGAACCTGCCCCTGGCCACGCGCCTGGAGGACCTCCAGGGCGGCAGCAGCCGCGTCTTCGGCGACTTCACCGTCACGCCGACCCCGCACGGCGGCCCCGGCGGCAGCCGCTTCACCGTCACGCACACACCGACGGACCTGACCACCGGCTTCGGCCCCAACCGCGAGCTGCTCTACCGGGAAGTGTTCGTCCGGGGCGGCCCCGCTGAGCTCGACGGGACCAAGCTCGGGCTCACCGGCCGCTCGACCGAGGGCGGTTGGGCCCCCGACTCCTTCCAGCTCGTGGGCACGCATGTGGCCGACGACGCGTTCACCCTCACGCGACTCGACCCGAACCTCCCGACCGAGGTGCGCGGCGGCTTCACCGTCACCGACGCCGCCGGTACGACGAAGTGGCACTACGGCCCCGAGGGCACGCTCGCCCTGAGGGACGTCCAACTCGTCGGCGGCCGGGGCGTGTTCCGGTTCGAGGCGGCCGCTCCGGACGGGGTGCCCCGGGTCCTCGACACGTCGGGCAACGCGTCCCTGACCCTGCGCGCGGAGCGGCTCGACGACGGCCGTATCGCCCTGATCCACACCGGGCCGGCCACCCAACCGCTGGAGCGGACCGTCTTCGACGCGAGCGGTGGCAAGCTGCTGGAGGAGACCGTCGCCATCCGCGGCAGCGGAGGCAAGCCCACCGGCTCGTACTGGACCATCGACCACGTGACCGGCAAGGGCGTCCGCGTCGACGGCGACCGCACCCCGTTCACCGGCCGCTTCGACACCGCCAAGCTGGAGACGTCTCCCACCGGACAGTTCAAGCTGACCGGCAAGGAGCCCGGCAAGGTCACCCTGTTCGAGTACGAGGTCCTCAAGAACGGCAACACCCTGCACATCGCCCGGGACCGCTTCGGTCACGCCCGCTGGACCGAGTTCGACGACGCGGGCAACCGGGTCCGGTCCGGCGAGCGCATCGGGGACCCGGACCAGCGGACGTACCACGACGTGCCGGACGGTTCCTGGCGCCTGCTCAACACCTCCGACGTGCGCACGTACCACAAGGCCCTCGACGGCGGCCTCGTGCGCGCCGAGAAGGGGGCCGACGGCCACTGGACCTGGCAGCGCTTCGACAAGGACGGCGTGGAGGCGCTCTCCGGCACCCGGCACTGGAGCGCGAACCACGTCGGCTTCAAGGACACCTTCCTCGACCCCGTCACGGGCCTGGAGACGGTGGCCCAACGGCGTGGCCAGACCTGGCCGTTCGGCGGACTGCACGGCTCCCGGATGTACCAGGAGCACTCACTGCTGCCCGGCCACGCCCCGGCCGGAACAAGGATCGACCCCGGCACATATGTCGGTCAGGGCCCGGCGAACGCGCAGATCGAGAGCCTGGAGACGCTGGCGGACGGCGGCAGCCTGCTCGTCAAGCGGTTCGCCGACATGCGTCCGCCCGCCTTCATGTGGAAGGGAGCGGCGGGCCGCAACCCGTTCGACAACTTCTTCGCTGACCTGTTCGCGGGCGACTCCCTGCAGCGCGTGAGCCACTGGACCCAGACCGCTGCCGACGGCACCACGGTGACCGGTGTCCGGCTCAACCCCTCGGGCGCCAACTGGGTCGACGTCGACCAGTTCGGCCGCGTCGTGCGGGAGAGCCGCAAGCTGGACGACGGCAGTGTCATCGAGGTCGGGCGCAGCGCCGACGACGCCACGCGCTGGGCGCCGCTTCCCGAGTTCCGCGAGGGTGCCCCGTACGAGCTGCACTGGCGGAACACGACGACCGGCGAGACCGGCACGCGGCACGCCGACGGCGTCGGAGGGTGGCGGGACGTCTTCACCGACGGCGAGGGCGTCGAGCGCGTCCGGCTGCGCAGCGAGGGTGCCGGGACACGCGAGTACCTCTTCGAGGCACCGACTCTGCGGGCCCTCGCCGCAAACGACCGCGTGGGCATCTGGGTCGACAAGAACTCGCTGCTGCACGTCACCGGTCGGCGGGACCTGGTGGGTGACGTGTTCGTCGAGTCGTCCGGCAGCCCCTACCGCACCAGTTGGACATGGAAGACGTACGACTCCGCAAACCCGGCCACGGTGCTCGACGAGGGCATACGCAAGCAGAACCGCGGCTCGCTCTACTCACGCACCTGGGACGACTCCTTCGTCGACCTCGACCGGCTCGGCAACGTGGTGCGCGAGCGCAACGCCACCGACGTCAATGCCTCCTGGGTCGACGCGGTGCGGCAGCCCGACGGCACCTACATGTGGACGAAGACCGCCGCCGACGGCACGGTCCACTCCGAGGGCGTCCGGGTGTACGACGACGTCGCGAAGGGCCGCTGGCGGGACCTTATCGACGATCAGGTGGTCCGCAGCAGGGACGGCGGCCGGGTGCGCGAGTACGCGTACGAGATCGTCACCCCGCAGCGCCCCGCGTCGCCCGCGGTCGACCTCACGCGTGCGACGACGCTGCGCGATCTGCTCGACCAGTCAGCGCGCCACTTCGAGACGCCCAGCACGGTCCGCGTGGACCGGGAGGCCTGGAAGGAGTACGACCTCGGCAAGGTCTTCCGCGAGCGCGTCAAGGTGGACGGCGATCCCGTCCGCTACCGCGAGGTCGACAAGCAGTGGGGCCAGTGGCGGGAGTACCAGAACGGCCATCTGGTCGAGCAGCGCGTCTTCGACGGACGGGTCTACCGGACCGACCCCTTCGGCCGACTCAGCATGTCGGGCCCGGCCGTCATGCCCCACTACCTCGCCGGGGTCCTGCCCAGGGTCGGCGGCGAGGTCGGCCTGCCCGGCGACCGGGCCTGGCAGCTCATCGGCCGGGAGTTCGACTACCGCGGCGCCGACATCGAGGCCCTCGGCTATCTGCGAGAGGTCCAGGACCCGTGGCACGGTCTGTTCCAAGGGGTCAGGAACGGCGAGTCCGTCGAGATGCCCATGTGGCAGCGCGAGCTCCGCAGCTTCCTCACCTCGTTCAGCACCGGCTTCGTCACCGACTTCACCGCGGGCCTGCTGATCACCGAGCTCACCAACAACGGCAGTCTCAAGCCGGAGGACGTCTTCAAGGCGCTGCTGTCCGGCGCGGTCGGCGGCACCTTCAGCGGCGGACTCAACACCCTGTACAACCACACCCCGCTCGGGTACTTCAAGACCAGCTTGGGCGCGCGCGACTGGGGCGCTCATCCCAAGCAGGCGTTGGCAGGCAACACCGACGACTGGGTCACCGACTGGGCCGCCTTCGAGAAGCCCACCCGCTGGCGCAGCGCCACCTACGCCAACACCGTGGGCCTCGCGACCGGCGCGCTCAGCGGTTTCGTCAGCAACGCCATCAGCGCGTCGGTGTTCGGGGTCAACGGCAACGAGGTCCAGGGCGTCGACGCGCTGCGGGCCGGCATGTGGGGTGCCGCGGGCTCGCTGTTCGGCGGGGTGAGCACCGGCCTGGCACGCAACGCCTGGCACCTGGCCACGGGCTCCCGGGTCTTCCACAAGGGCGGCCTCGGCGAACTGGGCATGAACTGGGTCGAGTCCGCGCTGTCCCGGTACATCGCCTTCCAGATCAGCCAGGCGGACAGCCAGAACGGGGGCCACCTGCCGTCTCCCGGCCGGGCGTTCCCGAAGCCGGCCACCACCCCCGCCGCGCCACCGCCACCACCGCCTTCGCAGCCCCCGGCCGATCAACCCGACGCACCAGTCGAGGGATTGGAGCTCCCGTGACCGTCACCGCCATCCCTGCCGTGCACCGGGTCGCCCCCAAGGGCCGCGGCGCCCACCGCAGCATCACCGCCGCCGTACGCGCCGCGGCCGACGGCGACGAGATCCGGATCGCCCCCGGCGACTACGTCGAGGTGCTGGTCCTGGACCGCGCGGTGAGCCTGCTGCCGGACGAAGGGCCGGACCACGCCGTAAGGCTGCTGGCGGCGGACCCCGGCCGACCCGTCCTGGAGATCACCGCACCGCACGTCCGCGTCGACGGAATCGCGCTGACCGGCCAGGACCCGGCCCTGCCCGCCGTACTGGTGGCGGCCGGCGGCCTGGAGCTGGACGGCTGTGAGATATCCGGCGGCCGGGTCGAGGCCGGCTCCGACGCCTCGCTGTCGCTGCGCGACTGCCGGGTTTCCGGTGCGGCCCTGGCCGGGGTGCACGCGAACACCACCGGCCGGACCGAGCTGATCGACACGTTGGTCGAGGACGTCGACGGCACCGGAGTCGTCCTGGGCTCCGCCACGACGGCCGACCTCCTCGGGCTGACGGTCCGGGACGTCACCGGATCCGGGGTCCGCGTACGGGGCCGGGCCGCGGCCGTGCTCCGTGACTGCCGTGTCACCGGCCCCGGCCGCAGCGGGCTGCTGATCGAGGACGAGGCGTCCGTGGCCGTGCTGGACTGCCGGTTGGAGGAGACCGGCGCGGAAGGCATACGGGTGCTGGGAAGTTCCCGCCGTCCCGAGGGGAGCCCGGGGCGTCCCGAGGCCGCCGACGGGGGTGTGGTCCTCGCCGACTGCCAGGTGCTGCGTACCGGCACGGACGGGGTCGCCGTCTCCGGCACCGGGGACGTCCTGCTCCTGACCACAGGGATACGGGGCGGCTCCGGGGCCGGCGTGAGCGCCGACGACGACAGCACGGCCGTACTCGTCGACTGCCGGGTGGACCGGCCGCACGGCTCGTGCCTGGTGGCCCGGGGCAACGCACGGCTGTCCGCCGAGGGCACCTCGGTGCACGGCAGCCGGGCCAACGGCCTGCTGGCGGGCGACCGTTCGCGGGTGACCCTGGCGTCGAGCGATGTGACGGACTGCGGTTTCAGCGCCGTCCATGCCTGCGACGACTCCCGGCTGTCGCTGAGCGACTGCCGGATCGGCTCCACGCCGGAACACGGCGTCCGGGCCACCGACCGGGCCGAGCTCACCGTCGAAGGCGTGCGCATCAGCGACTGCGGACTCTCGGGCCTCCAGATCGACTCGGCGGCGGCCGCCCGGATTCGCGGACTGTCCGTGCTGCGCGGCCGCACGGGGATCAACGCCGAGTCCGCCGGCACGGTCGTCCTGGAGGAGTGCGACGTCACGCAGGCCGAACGCGCCGGCATCACCTGCGGACCCGGCGCCACGGCCGTGCTGCGGGACTGCCGGATCAGCGGTACCGGCACCGCGGGCCTCGTGATCGGCGAGCGCGCGACACCCAGCATCGAGGACTGCACCGTGCGCGACGCGACCGGCTCCGGACTGGTCCTGGGCCCCGCGGCCGAACCACGCGTCAAGGCCGTCACCGTGGCCCGCACCGGCAAGAACAGCCTGTTCGTCGGTGAGAAGGCACGCGGCACCTTCGAGGAGTGCGTCTTCGCCGGCGCCGGCCGCGACGGCGAGGCGTTCCCGGCCGTCCATATGGCGGCCGGCAGCGCGCCCGTGCTGCGCGGCTGTGTGGTGCGGGACGCGGAGGAGGACGTCGCGGCGGAGAAGGGAGCCCGTCCGGTGTTCGACGGCTGCGTCTCACGCGACGTGACCAACCCCGCCCTGCCCACCGGCCGCGCCGAGGCGCTCGCGTCCGCCGAGGGCGGCGACACAGCCCCGGCGACCCAGGCGCGGGAGACCGAAGCCCCTTCTGAGGACACCTTGGAAGACCTGCTGGCCGAACTCGACGGACTGGCCGGTCTGGACCGGGTCAAGAACGACGTCTCCTCGCTGGTGAAACTGATGCAGACCGTGCGCCGCCGCGAGGAGATGGGCCTGTCCGCACCCCCGCTCAGCCGCCACCTGGTCTTCACCGGCAACCCCGGCACCGGCAAGACCACCGTCGCCCGCCTCTACGGCCGTATCCTCGCCGCCGTCGGCCTCCTCGACCGCGGCCATCTGGTCGAGGCCGACCGCTCCGCCCTGGTCGGCGAGTACGTCGGCCACACCGGCCCGAAGACCACGCGCGTCTTCGAACAGGCCCGCGGCGGCGTCCTCTTCGTCGACGAGGCCTACACCCTCACCCAGTACGCCGGCACCAACGACTTCGGCCAAGAGGCGATCGCCACCCTGCTGAAGCTGATGGAGGACCACCGCGACGACGTGGTGGTGATCGTCGCCGGATACCCGCGGGAGATGGAGACGTTCGTGCGCTCCAACCCCGGTCTGGCCTCTCGCTTCAACCGCACGCTGCTCTTCGAGGACTACGGCTCCGCGGAACTGGTCAGCATCGTGGAGCACCAGGCGGCCCAGCACCAGTACGAGCTCACGCCGACCACCCGCGAGGCCCTGACCGCCCACTTCGACACGCTGCCCCGGGAACGCGGATTCGGCAACGGCCGCGCCGCCCGCCAGTTGTTCCAGACGATGACGGAGCGTCAGGCCTACCGCGTAGCCGAGCTGCCCGACATCTCTGAGTCGGACCTGATGACACTCACGCCGGAAGACCTCCCGTAGGGCGACCCGGCCCGCCCCCTCTCGAAGCCCACCCCTAAGGACCCGCCTCATGCCGCAGACCCCCGTTCGACCCACCCGCTCGGACGGCGAGTTCGCCGACCTGTTCGCCCGCAAGGCGCGTACCCCGCTGCGCGGCTTCCTGCCCGGCCGCAGAGTCTGGAACGCCGTCGGGGGTTGCGCCGCCGTCGTCCTGGTGATCACGGGCGCCACGGCGATCGTCTCCCAGATCGACTTCAGCAGCGGAAGCGAGGACACGGTGACCACGGCGGCCGAGAAGAAGGACGCCGTGCAGGACAAGGCCCCTGTGGACAGCGGTACGCCGAGCGCGCCCGCGTCCTCGGCCGCACCCGAGCGGCAGGAACGGGACAAGGGTCCGGCGGTGGTCTATCTCCCCGCCCCCGGCGGCGGGGGCGCCGGCTCCGGCGGCTCGGACCGGACCGACGACGGCGGTACGACCGGGGCGGCACGGACCTCCGCGCCCCGGTCGACGGACACCTCGCAGCAGGCGCCGGCCGGCTACCTCTGGTCCGACGCCGTCGTGGAGGGCGACTCCAATGCCTACTGGGACCAGAGCCGCGTCACCGTGCAGACCACGAAGACACTCAAAAGCCTCAAGGTGGTCGTCAAGATCGTGCAGACGGGCGGCGTCGCCAGCACGGGCACCTGGACCAACCTCGGGGACAAGGTGTCAGTGGCCTCCGCGTCGAGCAGCGGCGAGCTGGACTACGTGGTGACGCTGAAGCCGGGAAACACCCTCGAGCCCGGCACCTACGTCTTCAGGTTCCAGTACAACCACAACCAGGGCAATCGTGACGCCGGCGGCGACCGCTACAACGTCACCGCCACCTCCACCGGCGGGGCCACCGAGTACCGCAAGGGCGGTTTCTGAGCCGGGAGCCGCCGACGGCCACCGGCTTCACGAGTGCGGCGCGATGTGGGTGTTGCGTGTCGAAGTGCTCCAGGGATCTTCCGGAACGCGCGTCGGCCGTGCACAGTCAGGAGCCGCACTGGACGGGTGCAGGCCACGTCGTCGGGAGGGCAGCCGATGGGAACACACCGCCCGGAGCGGCCGGACACCGCGTCCGCCCCCGCCACCGACGGCATCGGCCGACGCAGGTTCCTGGGGTACGTGGTGGCCGCCTCGACCTTGACCGTCGCCGCCCCGCTCGGCGAGACGCTCCTCGCACCCACCGAGGCCGCCGCGGCGGTCCCCTCGGTGCCGGGCCCGGCCGAGATCTACGACCTCAACGACATGCTCACCCACGCCGCGCTGCCCACGGCGAACCTGATCACCATCCGCCTCGACCCCGACGGTACGGCCTCCTTCGCCCTGCCGCGCGCCGAGGTCGGCCAGGGCATCACCACCTCCAGCGCCATGCTCATCGCGGAGGAACTGGACCTGCCGCTGGACAGGATCCGCGTCACCCTCGCCGACGCCCGGCCCGAGCTGCTGTTCAACCAGCTCACCGGCGGCTCCAACACCACCATCTCCACCTACACCCCGATCCGCGTCGCGGCCGCCGTGGCCCGTGGCCGGCTGCTGAGGGCCGCCGCGCTCGAACTGGGCGAGGCCGTCGGCACGTTGGCGGCGAAGGCGGGTGTCATCACCTCGACCGTGACCGGGAAGAGCCTCGGCTACGGCGAACTCGCCGAGAAGGCCGCCTCGGTGGCCACCGGCCAGGTCGCCGTAACCCTGAAGGAGCCCGCCGACTTCAACGTCATCGGCACCGCGCGACGGCGCATCGACGCCCTGGAGGCGGTCACCGGCCGCAAGAAGTTCGCCATGGACGTGCACGTGCCGGGCGCGCTGCCGACGATGGTGTGCCGACCGCCGACGATCAACGGCACCGTCCGCTCGGTGGAGAACCTGGCGCAGGTGCGGGCCATGCCCGGCATCACCGACGTCGTCCGCGTCTCGACCGGCGTCGCCGTGCGCGGCCGTACCTTCGGGCAGTGCATCGACGCGGTACGTGCGCTGGAGGTCACCTGGGGGCCGGGCACCGCGGAGGGCGCCTCCGACGACGACATCCGCGCCGAACTGCGCAGGGCCGAACTCCCGCTGCCGGGACTCGACTTGCTCACCAAGTCGGTCGACGCCCGCTTCACCTTCCACTTCGCCAGCAACAGCGCCCTGGAGACCAACTGCGCCATCGCCGACGTACGTGAGGACTCGGCCGAGATCTGGGCGAGCCTGAAGTCGCCGATCGTCGCCCAGGAGGACATCGCGACGAAGCTCGGCCTGCCGGTGACGGCGGTCAAGGTCCATGTGACCGAGGGCGGCGGCTCCTTCGGCCGCAAGCTCTTCCACGACGCCGCCGCCGAGGCCGCCGAGATCTCGCGGGCGATGGGCAAGCCGGTCAAGCTGATGTGGCACCGGACCGACGACTTCCGGCAGGGCCGTACCCACCCCATGTCCACCTCACGCGTGCGCGCCACCTACGCCCTCGGCCAGGTGCTCGCCTACGACCAGCGGCACACCTCCGTGGCGACCGACTTCGGTCACGGCGTCGGCGAGATCATCACGGCCGAGGCCGCCCGTCTGCCCGTGGGCGACCTCACCTTCTCCGAGACGGTCTTCGCGCTCACCCAGCAGACCCCGTACCACTTCGGCGTCGTCACCCAGCTCCTCAGCGAGACCGACAAACGCTTCAACACCGGCTCCATGCGCAACATCTACTCGCCCAACGTGCGGTGCGCGCAGGAGCTGGTGGTGGACGAACTGGCCAGGCGCATGGGCAAGGACCCCTACCGGTTCCGCCGCGCCTTCCTGAAGGACGAGCGGGCGCGGGCGGTACTGGACAAGGTCGCCGAGGTGGGGGAGTGGGGACGTGAGATGCCGGAGGGGACGGCGCAGGGCATCGCACTCCACCCCGAGTACCACGCGTACGTCGCGGTCCTCGCGGAGATCGACTGCCGTCCGGAGACCACCGGACGCGAGATCCCCGACGCATACACCGGGCCGCGCGTGACCAAGGTCGTGTGCGCCGTGGACGTGGGCCTGGCGGTGAACCCGAAGGGCCTCGAGGCCCAGATGATGGGCGGCATCATGGACGGCATCGCGATCACCCTCAGCTCGGGGCTGCACCTCGCGGGCGGGCACTTCCTGGAAGGCAGTTGGGACAACTACTTCTACACCCGCCATTGGAACACCCCACCGGAGCTGGAGATCGTCGTCATGCCGCCGACCACCGAGACCCCGGGTGGCGCGGGCGAGTTGGCCGTCGCCGGCGCCATGGCCGCCGTGGCCTGCGCCTACGGACGCGCGACGGGCACCATGCCGACGACGTTCCCCCTCAATCACGGCGAACCGCTCGGCTTCGAGCCGCTGCCCACCAGCCCACCGATCCCCGCGTCCCCCACCGACGGCCTCAGCCGCGCCTTCCAGTAGCCAGGAGCCACCGTGCCCGAACACACCTTCATCCTCAACGGCGAGTCCGTGACCGTGGACATCGAGGACGACGTACGGCTGCTGTGGGTGCTGCGGGACGTCCTGGGCGTCACCGGACCGAAGTACGGGTGCGGAATCGGCGTGTGCCAGGCCTGCACGAGCCACATCAACGGCAAGGCCTTCAACCCCTGTTCGGTCCCGGTGAAGGACCTGCGCCCCACCGACGAGGTCACCACCATCGAGGGCCTGCCCGCCACCGTCGGCAGCGAGCTGCACCCGATGCAGGAGGCCTGGCTGGACTACGACGTCGCCCAGTGCGGCTACTGCCAGCCGGGCCAGATCATGACCGCCGTCGCCAAGGTCCGCCTGGCTCGCGAGGAGGGCCGCGAGATCAGCGAGGCCGACCTGGACGAGATCCGCAACGTCTGCCGCTGCGGGACGTACCACCGCATCCGGGAGGCGATCGTGGCGGGAGCGAGGAAGTACTGAACGTGCCCCGCGGCGGCGGCCACGGGGCGACGGTGTCAGCAGGTGGGGCGCTGTGCGTGGGCCGGATCGAGGGCGTTGAACACCAGGCGCGTGGCGACGTCGTCGTAGCTGATGCCCGCGTGTTCGGAGAGATCGGCCGGGCAGAGGTCCTGCAGCTTGACGTTGGTGACGTTCGGGGCGGCATCGAGATAGGCCGAGGTGTACGGGGTGACCACCTCGTCGTACCGCGTGGCGATCACCGTGTAGGTGAGGTCCGGGTCGGTCTCGCCGCCCGCGTTGAGTTCCTCGAGGAAGTCCGAGCCGACGAGCTGCTGGCTGCACGCCTCGCAGCCCGCGCCGAGGAGCGTGGTGCCGCCCGGGATCGCGGCGGCGAGCAGGCCGAGACCCGAGAACGTGGTGCCGTGGTTGGCCGGGCTGAGGGCGACGAGTTTGTCGACTTCGGCCGCGCCCCCGAACCGCTTGACGTAGTAGCGCGACACCACACCGCCCTGCGAGTGGCCCACCAGGTCGACCTTCGCGACGCCGGTGGCCGCCCGGACCCGGCCGACGAAGTCCGCCAGCTGCCGGGCCGAGTCCCGCATGTCACCCGTGGCCTGGAGTGCTCCTGAACCACCGCCGTAGTTGAGCGCGAAGACGCAGTACCCGGCCTCCTTCAGCTGCGGCGACAGCGCCGCCCAGTTGTCGTAGCGGTTCTCCATGGTGCCGTGCACCAGCACGACGGGACGCGGACGGGCGGGGCCGGGGCGGCAGGCGAAGTCGTTGGCGCCGGTCGGTACGGCCGTGGGGTGGGCGAGGGAGTACGCGAGCGCCGACGGGAAGTCGTCCTGGGGCGGGCCGACCGGATCGGCCGCCGCGACCGGATCGGCCGCCACGACCGGCGCGACGTCGCTCGGGTCCGGGGTCGCCTGGGAGCGGTCGACGCCGACCACGCCGATACAGACGGCCGCGGTGAGCCCGGCCAGGGACGAGGTCACAAGGCGTCGGCGCCGGGTGCGCCTGAGTCTGCGGGTGCGCATGGTGGAGGCTCCTCTTGGTGGTCGTGGGGAGCGTCAGCGGATCCGTGTGGCCTGTCACAAGGGG
This sequence comes from Streptomyces sp. NPDC051243, assembly GCF_044455405.1. NCBI lineage: Bacteria > Bacillati > Actinomycetota > Actinomycetes > Kitasatosporales > Streptomycetaceae > Streptomyces > Streptomyces sp. NPDC051243. The sequence goes on from NZ_JBITES010000005.1 coordinate 139,025, forward strand.
ATTGCATGGCAGGGGAATTGGAGCCTTGTCACAAGGGCGAGACACGGAAGCTACTGGCGCGTAACGTCGGGTCCACACTCGCGTCGCCCGCGGGAGCCGACCAGGAGAGCCGTGGAGGGAGGCGAGAAAGGTGTCATGGGCGTGACACTTTTGCCGAGCTGTGCCTCACCAGGGGCAGCTCCTGTGCGCACCACCGCCCCCCGTCGCCGGCAAGCGCCCCGCCCGCGCACGCCACCCTCACCCCACGCCCGAGACGGAGCCACGCGATGACGGCACAGGCCGAGACGTTCACGCGTCAGCCCTGGCACGAGCTGCCCCCGGTGCTCGCCGCGCTGATCCGTTCCCGGGCCGAGCACATCGTCGGCGACATGACCAGGGCGATCCGTGAGGAGGTGCCCGCATACCGCCGACCGCTCGACTCCGCCCTCGGCCGCGACCTGACCGAGTCGATCCGCCGGGCCGTGCTGCAGTTCGCGGAGCTGATCGAGCACCCCGACAGTGCCCAGGACCACCACCTCCACCACTTCCGGCACCTCGGCCGCATCGAGTTCCTCAACGGCCGGACGACGGACGCCATTCAGGCCGCCTTCCGGGTCGGCGCACGGGTGGGCAGCCGGCGCTACGCCGAGTTCGCGCAGGAGAACTCGCTGCCGCCCGGCACCGTCCTGACCCTGCACGAAGCCGTGCTGATCCACATCAACGCCCTGTCCAACGAGTCGGTGAAGGGTTTCCTCGCGGCGCAGCTGCGCTCGGAGGGCGAGGTGAAGCGCGCCCGCCGGGCCCTGGTGGAGCGGCTGCTGGAGCCGCCGCGAGGGCAGGAGCGCGCACCGCTCGGACCGCTGGCCGAGCATGCCCGGTGGGCGCTGCCGGACGCCGTCGCGTGCGTGGTCGTACGGTCGGCGGGCCGTTTCCCGTTGCTCGGCGCGGAGGGTGAACTGCTCTCCCTCGGCCGGGGGAGCGACCTCGTCCTGATCGTGCCCGGACCGGAGACGAGCGGGCTCCTCGAGCGGGTGCGGGACGCCGCACGGGGCCGTGTCGCCGTCGTGGGCCCGGCCGTTCCCCCGCACGAGGCGTGGCTGTCCCTGCAGTGTGCCCGCCTCGCCATCGACCGTCGTGCGGATCTGCCGGCGGTACCGGACGACGGGGCTTTCCTGCGCGTCGACGACGAGCTGGCCGAGCTGCACCTGCTGCGGGGCGCCCCCATCGGGCAGTTGCTCGGGCGGCGGGTGCTGGGCGTCTTCGCGGACCTGCCCCGGGGAAGAGCCGTCCGGCTCGCCGAGACCCTGGACGCCCTGCTGATGTCCTGGGGACGTACGGCTCCCGAGGTGGCCCAGGCGCTGGGCATCCACCCGCAGACCGCCCGCAAGCGCCTGCGCCAGCTGGAGACACTGTTCGGCGACCGGCTCGGGGACCCGCGCTTCCGTTTCGAGGCCCTGCTGGCACTGCGCACCCATGCGCTGCGGGCGGACGCCGGCTGAGCCGCAGAGGTCCGAGCCAGGTCACCGGCACCCACGCGGCGTCCCGCTGATCGGCCGCCGCCTTCCCCGGCGGGGCGAGCGGGTGCGACCATGCCGGGGTGATCACATCCCCCGACCCACTCGACGGCAGATCCCCGACCCGAAAGCTCCAGGTGGAGGCCCACGGGCTCGACGTGATCGCCGACACCGAACGCAAAGGCACACCCCGCACCCTGTTCTGGCCCTGGTTCGGCGCCAACGTGTCCATCCTGGGCCTCAGTTACGGCGCCTTCGCCCTCGGCTTCGGGATCTCCTTCTGGCAGGCGCTGGTCGCGGGAGTCGCCGGCATCGTCTTCTCGTTCCTGCTGTGCGGGTTCGTGGCCGTGGCCGGAAAACGCGGCTCCGCGCCGACGATGGTGCTCGGCCGCGCCGCGTACGGCGTGCGCGGCAACCGCCTGCCGTCGGTGATCTCCTGGATCCTCACCGTCGGTTGGGAGACCGTCCTGTGCGCCCTGGCCACCATGGCCACCGCGACCGTCTTCGGCCGGCTCGGCTGGGGCGGCGGCACCGAGACCAAGGTGGTCGCCCTCGTCCTGGTGGGGGCGTTGACCGTCGTCGTCGGTGTCATGGGCTTCGACCTGATCATGCGGCTGCAGACCGTGATCACGGTGGTCACGGGCGTACTGACCGTCGTCTACGTCGTCCTGGTCGCCGACCACATCCACTGGTCCACCGTCAGCGCCGTACCGGCGGGCTCCGCGCAGGAGTTCATCGGCGCGCTCGTCTTCATGATGACCGGCTTCGGCCTCGGCTGGGTCAACGCGGCCGCCGACTACTCCCGCTATCTGCCGCGCACCGCGTCGGGCCGGGGCGTGGTCGGCTGGACCGCGTTCGGCGCGTCGCTGGCACCGCTGCTCCTGCTGGTCTTCGGACTGCTGCTGGCCGGCTCCTCCAGCACGCTCAACGAGGCCGTCGCCGCCGACCCGATCGGCGCGCTGACGACGATCCTGCCGACCTGGTTCCTCGTCCCCTTCGCCGTCGTCGCAGTCCTCGGCCTGGTCGGCGGCGCGGTCCTCGACATCTACTCGTCCGGCCTGGCCCTGCTCTCGGCGGGCCTGCGCGTGCCGCGTTACGTGGCAGCCCTGTTCGACGGGGTACTGATGATCGCGGGCTCGATCTACATCGTGTTCGTCGCCGACGACTTCCTCGGCCCGTTCATGGGCTTCCTCACCACGCTCGGCGTCCCCATCGCCGCCTGGTGCGGCATCATGCTCGCCGACCTGGCCCTGCGCCGCCGCGACTACGACGAGGCCGACCTCTACCGCCCGGCCGGCCGCTACGGCGACATACCGTTCACCCCGTTGCTCCTCACCCTCACCGCCACCGCCCTCGGCTGGGGCCTCGTCACCAACTCGACGGCGAACTGGCTGGAGTGGCAGGGCTATCTGCTGGGCCCACTGGGCCTGGGCGGCAGGTCCGGCGCCTGGGCATACGCCAACCTCGGCGTCCTCGCGGCCCTCGCGCTCGGCTTCCTCGGCACGCTGGTGCTGCGCCGCGGACGCGTCCGCGAACAGGAGGCGCAGGCGCCGAGCCCGACGGTGGACCAAGGGGTGACCGCATGACCTCCGGGCTGCTCGCCGTCATCGACATGCAGCGCGTCTTCGCCGACCCCGACAGCCCATGGGCCGCCCCTCGATACGCCGAGGCGGCGGCGGGCGTACGGCGTCTGCTGCCGGCCTTCGGCGACCGGGTGACGTTCACCCGCTTCGTGGCACCCGACAAGCCGGAGGGCGCCTGGCGGGCCTACTACGAGCAGTGGCCCTTCGCCCTGCAACCCCCGGACGCCCGACTCTGGCAGCTGACGGACGACTTCGCCTCCCACGCGCGGCACGTGCTCGACACCACCACCTTCGGCAAGTGGACCCCGGAACTGGCCCGTCGCGCCACCTCGGAGGGCCGGCTGGTCCTGGCCGGCGTCAGCACCGACTGCTGTGTCCTGTCGACCGCCCTGGCGGCCGCCGACGCGGGCGTCGAGGTGCTGGTCGTCGCCGACGCCTGCGCGGGTGCGGACGACGACTCGCACGCCAAGGCGTTGCAGGTGATGGACCTGTACCGGCCGTTGATCCGGGTCACGACGGTCGCCGAGCTGCCGGCGGCGACGAGGTAGTCACGCCTTCCCTCTCGGAGGGGTCACGGCTCCGACGTCTCGGACTCCAGCGATGCCCGGGTAGCCGTGCCGTAGACGCCCGACTCGTCCGTGACGACGACGCGGGTGAGCTGGTAGGTGCGTACCGCGCCCTCGACCGTACGGTCGTATTCTCCGCGGGCGTCACCGCCGTAGAGGCCGATCTGGCGCAGGCGGAGCTGGAGTTCGACCACCTCCGGTCCCCGGTCGCCGAAGCGGAGGACCGGGGGTCGTCCTTCCGCGTCGCTCGGTTCCGGGGCGGCGCTGGTGGTGGTTCCCGCGCTGGAGGGGGCCGCCGTCGGGACGGCGGTCGGTGTGGGGGAGCGGTCGGCCGGGGTCGTGACCGGCGATGGTGTCGAGCTCGGGGACGGCGATGCCGACGCCGTTCCGGAGGAACGGCCCTCGGGGGAGGTGCCGTCTTCGGCGGAACCGTCCGGGACGGGCGCCCGTATGTCGTCCGACACGGCCTCGTCCCGTGACGGGCTGTCGTAGGTGAACAGCCCACCCAGGAAGGCGCCCGTCAGCAGCGCGACCACGGTGACGCCCGCTCCGGTGAGCAGGAGAGCGCGCCGCCTGCGCCGGGGACCGTCCTCCGTGTCCGCGGCCGGCGCCTCGTCCGCGTCTGTATCCCCTTCGAGGAGCGACGCATGGCCCGGTGGTGTCTCCGCGGCGTCCGGGGATGTGGGCAGAGCGTCCGCAGCCGTCGACTCCCTTGCTCGCTGCGGCGTTTCGACCCGATCCGTCCCGGGGCCGTCATCCAGCTCCACGAACGGCCGGATCCGCACCGGATCGAAGTCCTCCGCGGCGGCCGCCTCCGCGGTGCGTGTCTCGCGACGGGCGTCGGACGCTAGCCGGCCGCACGAGCAGGCCGGTGTCCCGTCCGCTGCCCGGGGCATGCCGCACTCGGGGCAGACGGGGCCGTTCGATTCGCTCACGTGGGGTCCCTCTCCGTGCAGATGTTCGGAATTTAAACAGATCTTCTGCACGCAATCTCCATGGGCCCGGGAATCGACGGAACCACGCCCTCCGGACGGTCGGGAACGAGCCCCCGGGCTACGCGGAACGGCGTGGCGTCCCCGTGCCGGGCCGGTCGAGGTGGGCGGTGAACCAGTCCCGGGCCAGCTCGGCCACAGTGGTGAGCGTGCCGGGCTCCTCGAAGAGATGGGTGGCGCCCGGGACGACCGCGATCCGGTGCTCGCAGTGCATCCGGTCGGCCGCCAGGCGGTTGAGACTGAGCACCTGGGTGTCGCGGCTGCCGACGATGAGCAGGGTCGGCGCCCGCAGGCGGGTCAGTGCGGCCGGGGTCGCCAGATCGGGGCGGCCACCACGGGAGACCACCGAGCGGACCCCGGAGCCGGACAGTGCGGCGGCCTCCAGCGCTGCGGCCGCTCCGGTGCTGGCGCCGAAGTAGGCGACGGGCAGTCCGGTTTGATCGTGCAGCCACACGGACGCGGCGTGCAGGCGCCGGGCCAGCAACAGGATGTCGAAGACGTTGTGCCGGTCGTGAGCCTCGTCTTCGGTGAGCAGGTCGAGCAGCAGGGTGGCCAGGCCGGCGCGGTTGAGGGCGGTGGCGACGTACTGGTTGCGCGGGCTGTGCCGACTGCTGCCACTGCCGTGCGCGAACGCCACGACCGCCGGCGCTCCGTCCGGCACGACCAGCCGAGCGCCGACCCGCGCGCCTGCGGCGGGGACCAGTACCTCGCGGTCCGACGGCGATGCGGATGGCGCGGAGCGTGTGGGTGTGTTGGGCACTGCTGCAGCTTCTGCGGCCTTCTCGGCCTGCGAGGACGGCGCGCTGGAAGGGCGTGGCACGGGGTGGGCCGCCTGTGCGAGCAGGGAGGTCACCTCGGCGTCCGTGACCTGGTCGAAGTCCCGGTACCACGCGCCCACCGAGCCGAGGATCCGATGCGTGTGCGGGCACACCACGTCGTCGGCCACGCTCCGCAGCCGGGCGACGCTTCGGTCAGCCCCGACCGGGACCGCGAGCACGATCCGGGCCGCCCCCTGACCTCGTACGACCCGGCAGGCCGCCTCCGCCGTGGCCCCGGTGGCGAGTCCGTCGTCCACGACGAGCGCGGTGCGCCCGGCGACCGGCAGCGCGGCCCGCTCCCCCCGGTAACTCCGCACACGCCGCTCCAGCTCGCCCCGCTCGGCCTCCTCCACGGCCTCGCGCTCACCGGTTCGCAACCCGGCCGCGTCGATCACGTCCTGGTTGAGGACCCGCACCCCGTGCTCGCCGATCGCCCCGAAGCCCCACTCCGGCTGCCCGGGCACGCCCAGCTTGCGCACCACCAGCACATCCAGCGGGGCACCGAGACTCAGGGCCACCTCGGCTGCCACGGGCACACCGCCCCGAGGCAGCCCCAGCACGACGACATCCTGCCCGCGCAGCTCCTCGAGCCCCTCGGCCAGCAGCCGCCCAGCCGCCCTACGGTCGTCGTAACGCATACACCGCCTCCCGCGCCCATCAGGGCGGGAGCCTGTCCCGTCCTCTTCAGGCTACGACTGTTCGCCCCAGGCAGATGCCGGAGGCACAGTGCGCCTCGGCGCGGGAGCACGCCGAGGCGCCCGAATCCGGTTGCGTGCCGGGCCCTGGACCCGGCATCGTGCCCGGGCAGCTGCCCGCCTCGCCATGCCCGCAGAGGAGACCCACCGGTGTCCGACGTTGCCCCGCGCCGCCTGGCCCTCCTCGGAGGAGGTTTCTCCACCGACGAGGACGGTCTCCTGGACGACTGGCTCCTGGACCACGCGCGCACGCCGCGCCCCAAGGTCTGCTTCCTGCCCACCGCGAGCGGAGACGCCCCCGCGTACACCGAGCGGTTTCTGGCCGCCTTCGGAACGCGCCGGTCCGTCGTGCCGTCCGTGCTGTCCCTGTTCCAGCGAACACTCGATGACGCGACGCTGCGTGCCTTCCTCCTGGCCCAGGATGTCGTCTATGTGGGCGGCGGCAACACCGCCAACCTGCTGGCAGTGTGGCGGGTGCACGGTGTGGACCGGCTGCTGCGCGAGGCCTATGACCGCGGGACGCTGCTGTGCGGCATCAGCGCCGGCGCCAACTGCTGGGCCGAGGCCTCGCACACCGACTCCTTCGGGCCGCTGACGTCCCTGGCGGACGGGCTGGGACTGCTGCCGGGATCGGTGTGCCCGCACTACGACAGCGAGCCGGGGCGCCGCCCCTCCTACCGCTCGGCGGTGGCGAGCGGAGCGCTGCCCGCCGGGTGGGCCCTGGAGGACGGAACGGGGGCGCTCTTCACGGACGGCGCGCTGACGGAGGCGGTGACGCGTGCCGTCGGTGCGCGGGTGTGCCGGGTGGAGCCGGTCGAGCCAGGCGGAGGGGTCCGGGAACGCGCTGTGCCGTGCCGCGTTGTGCGCCCCGCGCCCCGCGGGCACCCCTGATCACGCTCTCGCCCCCAGGCGCCCGGCTTTTGGCGATATCCCGTCGGTACCCCGCGGCGGTTGCCGTGTTCAATCACCCGTATCGCGTCACGCATCACGGCACGAACGGACGGCCCCACACGTCAGGAGGCATCGTGATCGCCGTTCCCGAGCCCGGTCTCACCGAACGCGACATCGTCGAACGCGCCGTGAACCTGCGGCCCGTGCTGCTCGAACGCCAGCCGGAGACCGAACGGCTGACGCACTACCCCAAGGACACGCACGACGACTTCCTGCGGGCCGGCTTCTACCGGATCCTCCAGCCGCGACGGTACGGCGGCTACGAGTTCGGGCTGCCCACCTTCTACCGGGTGGTCACCGAGGTCGCCCGCGGCTGCCCCTCCACCGGCTGGGCGCTGTCGCTGACCGCAGCACACGTACTGCAGGTCGCCACACTCTTCGGGGAGCGGGCGCAGGACGAGATCTTCGGCGCCGACGGCGACTTCCGGGCCGCCTCCACGGTCGCGCCGATCGGTGTCGCGCAGCCCGACGGCGACGCCCATGTCGTGCTCGACGGCACCTGGCCGTACTCCTCCGGCGCCCCCTACTCCACCCACTACGTCGGCCAGACCCTGCGCGCCCCCGACCGGCCCGGAGGTCCGCCCGGACCGCCGGTGCTGTTCGTCGCCCCGCGCTCGGTGTGGACGGTGCTCGACGACTGGCACGGCGTCCTCGGCCTGCGGGGCAGCGGCTCCAACAGCATCCACATGGACAAGGCCCGTATCCCCGCGTACCTGACCTGTGAGGCGAGCCTGCTCGACCTGCCCGTCGAGGGCGGCAGCGCCGGCTCCGAACTGCACGGCAACCCGATGTACGCCGGTCGTGCGCCGAGCTTCTTCCACGGCGAGCTGGCCGCCATCATGATCGGCACCGCCCACGCCGCCGCCGACGAGTACGCCCGTGCCGTCGCAGGCCGCCCTCTGCTCCTCGAGCCCGACCGCACCCGCGCCGAGCTCCACGACTACCAGCGGCACCTCGGCGAGGCCCTCGGCGTGATCCACACGGCCGAGGCGGCGCTGCGGCGCACCGCGGAGGAGTGGATGGAGACCTGCCGCCGCAACGCCACCGGGGAAGCCCCGTTCACCATCGCCGAGGACAACCGCCTCGCCCTCATGTTCCTGAGCGCGGGCCGGATGACCTGGGACGTCCTGCAGAACATCCTCTTCCGCACGGCCGGCTCCCGGCACGCGCGCGACGGCGAGCGGATGCAGCGCTACTTCCGGGACGCGGCCACGTACTGGACCCATGTGGGCCCCGGCATGGCCGAGCCCCTCGCCCGCCGGGTGGGCTGCGACCGCCTGGGCCTGCCGTCCGACCACATTCCGTTGATCCCCTGATCCCCTGAGCCCCTGATCCCTGATCCCTGATCCCCTGATCCCATCGGTCCGCTGAGAACGATCTCTCGATCTCCCGACCACCCGGCCGATCCCCTGGACGCCTATAGGAATGCCCCGCTCCGGATCGGGTACGCGAGCAGGGCCGTACGACTGCCGCTACCAGGGGATCCGCCATGACCACACCCGCGAACGACTACACCTCCACTCCGGCCCGCCGGGCGCTGGACGCGCTGGCCGAGGACACGCAGGACAGGGCGGCGATGGACAGGCTCGCGAGCAGCGACGTCCTCGTCCCCGTGCCCGACGACGCCCGCGAGGAGGACGCCGCCGACCCCGCGACCGTGGCGCTGCCGGTCATGGAGCAGCCGGGCGGCGACCCGACCGTCCCGGTGTTCACCTCCGAGCCCGCCATGGCCGCGCTGCTGCCCTTCGTCTCCCGCTACCGCCTGGTCCCCCTGGGCGCACTCGCCTCGCAGTGGCCCACCGAGGACCTGGCGCTCACCATAGACGCCGGCTCGCCCCACCCCCTGACGCTGACCTCGGAGGGCGTACGGACCTTGCTGGCACGGCCGTAGCGCCACAGGACGCATCCCCGCAGGACGCATCCCGCAGAACGCATCCCCGCCCACAGCGCCTCGGTGAAGGTCGGCCGGAACTGCTCCCCGCCGCCGGGTGGTTCGGACGTACGGAGAGGGAAGATCCCACCGGGAGGGCCGACGTGAAAGGGTGGGGGGTCGTCTTGAGGGTCGTCCTGCTCGGTACCGCCGCCGGAGGCGGTTTCCCACGGTGGAACTGCGCCTGCGCGCGGTGCGCCGCCGCCCGTGACGGCAAGCTGCCCGCCCGCACCCCGGAGTGCGCGGCCGTCACCGGCAACTCCCGGGACTGGTGGCTGCTGAACACCTCGCCGGACATCCGCGCCCAGCTCACGGCCGCCTCCGCCCTGTGGCCAGGCCCCCGGCACACTCCGGTGCGCGGCGTCCTGCTGACCGATGCCGAGGCCGATCATCTGGCCGGCCTGGCAGTGCTCCGGGAGACCGCGGGGCTGAAGACGTACGCGGCTCCCGAGGTGCTCGGCGCCCTGGGCCCGGCCCAGGTGGCCCTCGACCGGCATGCCCCGTGGGAGTGGGCGGACAGCCTGGCCGAGGGCGGTTTCGTGCTGGCCGGCGGCCTGGTCGTCACGGCGCACCCCGTCACGGGGGAGCCGCCGGCATACGTGCCGGGCCGGGCGAGGGACGGCCGCTGGGTGACGGCCTACCGGATCGAGGACCTGGCCACCGGGGGCGTCCTGGTGTACGCACCCCGCGTGCGGAGCTGGACTCCGATGCTGGACGACCTCGTCGCGGCGGCGGACTGCGTCGTCCTGGACGGCACCCACTTCGCGGCGGACGAGGCGGCGCGGGCCGGGCGGCATCTGCCCGTCTCCGGACCCGCCGGCAGCCTCACCGCCCTGACCCGCCATCCGCACGCCCGCCGGATCTACACCCATCTGGCCGACACGAATCCCCTGCTCGACCCCGCCTCGGCGGCCCGCGCACAGGTGTCGGAGGCGGGTGCCGAAGTCCTCCCGGACGGGGCGGAGTTCGTGCTCTAGCCGCTCTGCCTGCGCACTGCGGCGTCAGGAGCCCAGCATCCGGGCCAGCGCGTCGCGCTGCAGTGGCAGGACGTCGGCGTGCAGGTCACGGCCCTTGCGGGTGAGGGTGACGTACACCCCGCGCCGGTCCTCCGCGCAGATGGAACGCTCCACCAGGCCGTCCTTCTCCAGCCGGCCGATGAGCCGGGACAGGGCGCTCTGGCTGAGATGGACCCGCCCCACGAGGTTCTGCACCCGGCACTGGTCGCCCTCCCGGGGGGTGGTGGACGCGAGGATGTCGAGCACCTCGAAGTCGCTCGCGCCCAGCCCGTGCGGGTGCAGCACGCGGTCGATCTCGTTCATGGTGCGCGCGTGCACCGACAGGATGTCCCGCCACCGTTCCTCGAGCCCCGCGCCGGCCGTTTTCGCTGCCATACCGGCACGGTAGCACCGATTCGGCCATTCATTGAGTGTGCAACTAGTGCATGCGCAAGCGAACGCCTGATCGAGCCACGCCTGCCCGACAGGGCGGGCTCAGGCAGCCGGGTCCTGCAGGATCCCGACGAGATTGCCGTCGGCGTCGTTCACGGACGCGATCAGCCTGCCGCCGCCGACGTCCTTCACGTCCTGCAGCGTCTCCGCACCCGCCTCCAGCAGGGCCGCCAGGGTCGCCCTGATGTCGGTCACGTGCCAGTAGGGGACCGGGCCGGTCATGCCCTTGGTGTGCCCGTTGGGGTCGAGGCCGACGTCCTGTCCGGCGTCCTTGAAGCCGACGTAGTACGGCTCGTCCGCATACGGTTCGGTGCCCAGCAGGGCGGTGAACAGGGCCTTTGCCCGGTCGAGGTCCTTGACGGGGTAGATGATCGTGTTGAGTCCGGCGGTCATGACGTCCTCCTGGGTGACGTGCGGTCCGACGTGTTTCGTCGGTGGCTTCACGCTAGGACGGGGGAGCGGCACCGGACTTCTCGATTCCTGACCGATCACCTGTCGAGGGCGCGCCGACGGCCGCATCACCGTGCGGCGCACCCTCGCGGGCCCGCTTGTGCCGTGACGCCGTTACGTCGACTCCCGCTTCACCAGCTCCGTCGGCAGGATCACCGCAGCCGGGTCCTCGCCGCCGATCTGTGCCAGCAGCAACCGCACCATCTCGGCGCTGATCCGGTCGTAGGGCTGGCGGATCGTCGTCAGGGCGGGGGTGGCCTCCGTCGCCGCGACGGAGTCGTCGAAACCGCCCACCGACACGTCCTCGGGCACCCGGCGGCCCGCCCGGCGCAGCGCGGCCAGGGCGCCCTGTGCCATCAGGTCGGACGCCACGAACAACGCGTCCATGTCAGGGACCTGCGCCAGCAGCCGGTCGGCGCCCGCCTCGCCACTGGCCCGGCTGTAGTCGCCGGAGACGATGAGCCGCTCGTCGACCTCGACGCCCGCCTCCGTGAGCACCTCCTTGTAGCCGGCGAGGCGATCGACACCGCCCGGGGTGTCCAGCGGGCCGCTCACCATGCCGATACGGCGGCGGCCCAGCGACAGCAGATGGCGCACCATGTCACGGGCGCCGTCCCGGTCGTCCGCGGCCACGTAACTCACCTTGGAACCGAGCCCCATGGGCTTGCCGCACTGGACGAGGGGCACCCCCGCCGCACGCAACTCCTCGGCCACCGGATCACCGGAGTGACTGGACACCAGCAGCACCCCGTCGACGTGGCCCGCCGTGATGTACCGCGTTATGCGCCGCCGTTCGTCCCGCGTGCCGGCCAGCATCAGCAGCAGCGGGATGTCGTGCGAGGCGAGCGCCTGGGTGCAGCCGCTCAGCAGGACATTGAAGTTGGGGTCCTCGAAGAACCTCTCCTGCGGCTCGGTCAGCAGGAAGCCGATCGAGTCCGAACGCCCCGTGATCAGCGAACGGGCATGCCGGTTGACGACGTAACCCGTCCTGCGGATCGCCGCGTTGACCGCCTCCTGCGCGGCCGGGCTGACGTAGTGCCCGCCGTTGAGCACGCGCGAGACCGTGCCCCGTGAGACTCCGGCCTCGCGCGCCACGTCGTGGATCGTCGGCGGTCTGCGTCGGCCCCCCGTGTTGCTCATGGTCATGACTTTACGGCTCCGGAGAGCAGATCGAGGCTCCAGAACCGCTGGATGACCAGGAAGAGCGCGACCAGCGGAAACACCGCGAGGAACGCGCCGGTGATCACCAGGGTGTACAGCGCGGGCGTGTTGGCGCCCTGTTCCAGGAGCGTGTACAGACCGAGCGTGATCGGGAACTTCTCGTCGTCGCTGAGCATGATGTACGGCAGCAGGAAGTTGTTCCAGATCGCCACGAACTGGAACAGGAACACCGTCACCATGCCCGGCACCATCATCGGCAGCGCGACCCGGGTGAAGATCCGCCACTCGCTCGCCCCGTCCATCCGCCCGGCCTCGACCACGTCGGCCGGGACGGCCGCGGCCGCGTAGATCCGCGAGAGGTAGACGCCGTACGGCGAGAGGATCTGCGGCAGCAGTACGGCCAGGTGCGAGTCCGTCAGGTCGGCCTTGGCCAGCAGCAGGTACTGCGGGATGGCCAGGATCACCGGCGGCATCAGTACGCCCGTCAGCAGGACGTCGAAGATCGTCTCGCGGCCCGGGAAGCGGTAGACGGCCAGCGCGTAGCCGCTGAACGCGGAGACGGCCGTCGACAGCAGGGCGCCGAGGATCGCGTACAGGGCCGAGTTGCCCATCCACTGCCAGTACACGCCGTCCCGATAGGCGCTGAGGTCCGAGAGGTTGTCCGCGAAACCCGTGCCCGGGAGGAAGGTGAACGTGGAGAACAGCTCACTGCCGGACTTCGTCGCCGCGATCACCACCCACGCCACGGGCAGCAGGCAGTAGATCGCGCCGAGCAGCAGGGTGACCGTGGGAATCAGCGCGATCCGGCGGCGCAGCGGCGGCCGGCTGCGGGCGGTGCCGGGCGTGATGCCGGCGGCCGTGTCGGCCTTGCCGACGGCGAGGGAGCTCATCGCGCTGCCTCCTGCTTGTTGCGACGGTTGGCGGCCCGCAGGAAGCCGAAGGACAGCAGCAGCGTGGCCAGGGCGATGATCGTGGCCTGCGCGGCCGCCGCGTGGATGTCGCCCTTGCCGAAGGCGTCCTGGTACACCTTCATCAGCGGACTCCACGTCGTGGACACGGAGTTGGTGAGCGGCTTGAGGGTGGTCGGCTCGCTGAACACCTGGAGCGTCGCGATGATCGAGAAGAAGAAGGTCAGCACCAGGGACGGCGCCACCATCGGGATCTTGATCTTCAGCGCGATCTGGAGCGGTGTGGCGCCGTCCAGCCTGGCCGCCTCGTACACCTCGGCAGGGATCGCCTGCAGCGAGGTGTAGATGACGATCATGTTGAAGCCGGTGCCGCCCCAGACGGCGATGTTCGACAGGGCGAGGTACAGCGGACCGCCGTCGAGGAGGTCCGGCTGCGGCAGGCCCAGCTTGTCGAGCACGAAGTAGAAGGGGCTCACGTCCGGCAGGTACAGGAAGCCCCACAGCAGCGCGGCCACGACGCCGGGGATGGCGTACGGCAGGAAGATCGCGAGCCGGGTGAACGGAGCGAGCCGCACCTTCTCGGAGTCGAGCATCAGCGCGAACAGCAGGGCGAGGCCCAGCATCACCGGGACCACGATGCAGCCGTAACCGAGCACGCGCAGCGCGCCGGTGACCAGTTCGCTGTCGGTGAGGGCGTCCGTGTAGTTCTCCAGGCCGGCCCAGACCTCCTTGCGGGCGCCGGAACCGAGGCCGAGCCCGGAGACCTTCACCTTGTGGAAGCTGAGCCAGATCGCGTAGCCGATCGGCAGTGCGAAGAAGAGCAGGAAGAGGACCGTCGCGGGGAGGAGGAAAAAATAGGGCGCGCTCCGCGCTCGTTTGAGGGTGGTGGTGGGAGACGGGTGGGCGTACGGGGCCCCCTTCACCCCGTACGCCTTCCGGCTTGTGCTGGTCACTCGGAGACCTCGAAGCCCTGCTTCTCGAGGTCGGCGACCGTGTCGTCCTGCATGGCCGTCAGGGCGGCGACGAAGTCGGACTTGTCCTTGGCGGCCTTGCCGAAGGCGTCCTTGAAGGTCGTATAGGCGACGTTCACGTTCGGGCCCCAGGCGGACGGGGCGGTGGTCTTCGCGATCCCGGCGGCCTTGGTGTAGAAGTCCGACTGGTTCGAGAAGTAGGCCGGCGGGGTGGTGAAGGCGCCGCTGGTCTGGGCGTTCGTGGCGGCCGGGTAGATGCCGCTCTCCTTGGCCAGCGCCTGGAGGGCGGCGTCGTCGGTGTTGAGCCAGGCGGCGAATTTCGCGGCGGCCGCCTTGTGCTTGGAGTCCGTGGTGACGGCGGTGGAGGAGCCGCCCCAGCTGCCGGTGACGTTCTCCGACTGCGACCACTGGGGGAGCGGGGCCATGGCCCACTTGCCCTTGGTGTCGGGCGCGGCCGTGGTCAGCGTGCCCGGGGCCCACACCGCGGAGACCCAGGCGATCTGCTTGCCGGTGTTGAGCGCCTTGTTCCAGGCCGGCGTGTACATCGGCTGGTTGTCGATGGCGCCCTCCTTGACGAGGTCGCCCCAGAACTCGGCGACCTTCTGGGAGGCGGCGTCGTTGATGCCGACCTTCCACTTGTCGCCCTCGGTGGTCCACCACTTGGCGCCGGCCTGCTGGGCGAGGCCCGCGAAGAGACCGGAGTCGTTGGCGGAGAAGGTGGTCAGGTCCTTGTCCGGGGCCTTCTTCTTGAGCGCGCGGGCGGTCTCGGCGAACTGCTCCCAGGTGGTGGGGACCGTCAGGCCGTACTGCTTGAACAGGTCCTCGCGGTAGTAGAACATCATCGGCCCGATGTCCTGCGGGACGGCGTAGACCGCGTCCGTGCCGAGCGTGGTCTGCTGCCACACCCCGTCGGCGAAGTTGCTCTTCGCGTCGCCCACTTCACCGGCTATGTCCGCGACCGCGTCATTGCTGACGAGGGTCGGCAGCGCCTGGTACTCGGCCTGGACCAGGTCCGGCGCCTTGCCGGCCTTGTGGGCGGTGAGGATCTTGGTGACCAGCGTGTCGCCGGACGCCTGCTTCTTCACCGTGACCGTGATCTGGTCCTTCTTGCCCTGGCCCTTGTTCCACAGGTCGACGACCTTGTCCATGCCGGGCGTCCAGGTCCAGTACGTCAGCGAGACGGGACCGGACTCGGCCTCGGTGTCGTCCTCGGAACCGCAAGCGGCGAGGGCGGTGGTGCCGAGGGCGACGGAGACGCAGAGGGCCGCACTTCTGAAAAGGAGCCGCCGACGCTTGGTGATGGGCATGGATCTCTCCCCTGACCTGGGGTCTTCGCCCGCTGCGAAGACCTGCCATGCTTCTGTGAGCGTTCACAGTAGAGAAACATCCCGGACACTTGTCAATGGTTGTTGCTGTGCGGTTATGTTGGGCCAACACCGCTGATCGAGTGTGTGCACGTTCCCAAATGATCGATTAAACGGGAGAGATCCATGCCGGAGACCACCCCCAGGGGCCTCACCGGGCTCGCCTTCGGTGGGGACTACAACCCCGAGCAGTGGCCGGAAAGCGTCTGGCAGGAGGACGTCCGGCTGATGCGGGAGGCCGGCGTCACGATGGTGAGCGTCGGGATCTTCTCCTGGGCCCTGCTGGAGCCCTCACCCGGGCTGTACGACTTCGGCTGGCTGGACCGCCTGCTCGACCTGCTGCACGAGCACGGCATACGCGTCGACCTCGGCACGCCCACCGTGTGCCCGCCGGTGTGGTTCTACCGCGCCCGCCCCGAGGCACTGCCCGTGACGCCGGAGGGCGTGCGCCACGAGTTCGGTTCCCGAGCCGCGATCTGTCACAGCAACGCGGACTACCGGGCGGCCGCCGCGAACATCACCACCAAGCTCGCCGAACGCTACGGCGACCACCCGGCGCTGGCGATGTGGCACGTGCACAACGAGTACGGCGTCCCCGTCTCGGCCTGCTACTGCGAGTCCTGCGCGGCCTATTTCCGGCGTTGGCTGGAGTCGGCGTACGGCACGGTCGACGCGGTCAACGAGGCCTGGGGCACAGCGTTCTGGGGCCAGCGCTACACCGACTTCGGGCAGATCAACCCGCCGCGCCTGACGCCGACGGCCGTCAACCCGGCCCAGGCGCTGGACTACAAGCGCTTCGCCGACGCCACCATGCGCGAGAACTTCCGTATGGAGCGGGACATCCTGCACCGCCTCTCACCCGGCGTCCCGGTCACCACCAACTTCATGACGGCCCTGAGCCAGTGCGACTCCGTCGACTACTGGGCCTGGGGCCGTGAGGTCGACATCGTCACCAACGACCACTACCTGATCACCGACGGCCGCCGCACCCACGTCAACCTCGCGATGGCCGCCGACCTCACCCGCTCGGTGGCCGGGGGAGCGCCCTGGCTCCTGCTGGAGCACTCCACGTCGGGCGTCAACTGGCAGCCCCGCAACCCCGCCAAGGCGCCCGGCCAGATGGCCCGCAACTCCCTCGCCCATGTGGCGCGCGGCTCCGAGGGCGCCATGTTCTTCCAGTGGCGGCAGTCCCGGCGCGGCGCCGAGAAGTTCCACTCGGCGATGCTCCCGCACGGCGGCACCGAGACGCGGGTGTGGCGCGAGGTGGTGGAACTCGGCGCCGCACTCGACTCGTTGAGCGGCGTGCGCGGCACGCGCACGCGGGCCGACGTGGCGATGCTGTGGGACTGGCACTCCTGGTGGGCGCAGAACCTCGACTGGCGCCCCAGCGAGGACCACGACCCGCGCGAGCGGGCCGACGCCTTCTACGAGGTGCTCTACGACCGCCACCTCACGGTCGACTTCGCCCACCCGGAAGCCGACTTGTCGGCCTATCCCCTTGTCGTCGTGCCCGCGCTGTACCTGATGACGGAGGCGGCCGGCCGCAATCTGCGCCGGTACGTCGAGAACGGCGGCACCCTCGTCGTGTCGTACTTCTCCGGCATCGTCGACGAGCACGACGCCGTGCACGAGGGCGCGTACCCGGGCCCGCTGCGGGACGTGCTCGGCCTGACCGTCGAGGAGTTCTCGCCGCTGCTCCAGGACCAGTCGGTGCGTATCACCGGTCCCGACGGCTCCGAGCTGACCGGCGACGTCTGGTCGGAGTTCGTCGTCCCGAACGGCGCCGAGACCGTGTGGACGTACGAGGACGGCCTCGTGGCCGGCCACCCGGCCGTCACCCGGCACCGACTCGGCGAGGGCACCGCCTGGTACGTCTCCACCCGCCCGGGCGCCGGGGGACTCGACGCGCTGCTGGGGTGTGCGATCGAGGACGCGCAGGTCGCACCGCGTGTCGACCTGCCCCGGGACGTCGAGGTGGTGCGCCGTGCCGGCGAGTCGGGCAGCTATCTGTTCGCCGTCAACCACACCGCGTCGGACGCCAAGGTGCCGCTGGAGGCACCCGGCACCGAGCTGCTGACCGGTGAACGCGCCGCGGGCCGCCTCGAAGTGCCCGCGGGAGCCGTCCGGGTCGTCCGACTCGACGGCTGAGCCGACTCCCCTCCGCCCGCGCGTGCCACGAGCCGCGGGCGGAGGGGCTCCTCACCGCAGGGGTTCCCCATCGCGGTGGCGAGGCCCTCGCCGGCCCTCCCGGCGGGGGGCACCCCCATCCCCATACGTCGAAGGGACGACGGACGAAGATGTTCCATCCCAGACGCACCCTCCGAGTCCTGCTGATACCGCTCGCCGCCGGACTCGCCCTCACCGCCCTGCCCGCGCCGTCTGCCTCGGCGGCGAGCACGCTCACCAACGGCGGCTTCGAGTCCGACGGCACCGGCACCGCGACCCCGGCCGGCTGGTCCACGTACTCGGCGGCCGGTCAGAACTCGGCCTCCTTCACCGAAGCCGGCGGCCACGGCGGGAGTTACCGCCTGACCCACTGGGCGTCCTCCGCCTACAAGGTGGAGACCTACCAGTACCTGTCCGGCCTGACCAACGGGAACTACAAGCTCACCGCCTGGGTCCGCTCCGGCGGCGGCCAGAACTCGGCGTACCTCGCGCTGAAGAACTGCGGCGGCGCCGAGCAGCGCACCGACATCCCGGTCTCGGCGAGCGGCTGGATCCGCATCGTCGTTCCGGTCAATGTCACCAACAACCAGTGCACGATCAGCATCAACAGCGACGCCAACGCGGGCAACTGGATCAACGTCGACGACCTCACCTTCGCGTCCGGCACCGGCGGCACCTCGATCCACGGCGCCGACATCTCCTCCCTGGCCAAGAGCGAGGCCAAGGGCGGCGTCTACAAGACGAGTTCCGGCACGACCGGCGACGCGGTCGCCATTCTGAAGAACGCCGGCATGAACTACGCGCGCCTGAAGGTCTGGGTCAACCCGGCCGACGGCTACAACAACAAGACGCGCGTCCTCGCCATGGCCAAGCGCGTCAAGGCGGCCGGCATGAAACTGCTGGTCGACTTCCACTACTCGGACACCTGGGCCGACCCCGGCGCCCAGAGCAAGCCGGCCGCCTGGGCGGGGCACTCGTACAGCCAGCTGAAGACCGACGTGTACAACCACACGTACGACGTGCTGAGCGCGCTGAAGGCGCAGGGCACCACCGCCGACATGGTCCAGGTCGGCAACGAGATCAACGGCGGCATGCTGTGGAACGAGGGCTCCACGAACAACTGGTCGCAGCTCGCCGGGCTGCTCAACTCCGGCTACGACGCGGTCAAGGCGGTCAACTCGTCCACCGCGGTCGCGCTGCACCTCGCCAAGGGTGGTGACCTGTCCGGCACCCGCTGGTGGTTCGACAGCGCGGTCGCGAACGGCGTGAAGTTCGACGCGATCGGCCTGTCGTACTACGGCTACTGGCACGGCCCGCTCTACGACTTCCAGACGACCCTGGACGACGCGGCCTCCCGCTACGGCAAGCCGGTCTTCGTCGCCGAGACGGCCTACCCGTTCCGGCTGGACAGCGAGGACTCCCACGAGGAGATCATCAACACTACCGGCGAGCTGGTCTCCGGCTACCCGGCGAACACGGCCGGGCAGCGCCGGTGGATGAACGACATCGCGAGCATCGTGGAAGCCGTCCCGAACGGCCGCGGCCTCGGCGTCTTCTACTGGGAGGCGACCTGGACCGCCGTCTCCGGCAACGGCTGGGACCCGACCGACGCCTCGTCCGGCAACGGCTGGGAGAACCAGGCGCTGTTCGGTTACGACGACAAGGCGCTGTCCTCGATGGCGTGGTTCAGCCACCGCTGAGTTCGTTGATTCTGCGACAGAAGGGCCCGGCCGCGCCCCTGCGGCCGGGCCTCGCCGCGTCAGGACCGAACCGCCTTGTGTCGTACGGCCGTTCGGTACCGGACAAGGGGTCAGGACTGCCGGACACGGTGGCTTCGGCTGCGGGACAGTGGGAAGACGCGTTACCACGTGGCCCGACGGAGGGAGGGACGAGATGCTGAGGACTCCCGTCAGCGTGAGGCGCCTGGACATCCTGGAATGGCTGAAGAACCCGGCCGCGCACTTCCCGGACCAGCGGCATGGCGACCCGGTCGAGGACGGTGTCACCGCGGACGCCGTGGCCGGGAAACTCGGCGTGCCGCGCAAGGTCGCCGAGACTCACCTCGGACTCCTCGTGGACCTGGGTCTGCTGCGCACGAAGCGGATCAGGCGGCGCCTCCACTACCGGCGCGACGAGATGCGCATCGCCGAGGTCGCGCGGATGTTCGAGAAGGGCTGGTAGGCGGAGAGCGGGAGGGGCCGGGCAGCGCAGGAGCGCCTGGTAGCGCAGGAGCACCCGGGCGGTTCGGGATCCGGTCAGCCGGCCCTGTCACTCCAGCGCGGGCCGAGTTCCGCCTCCCGACCGAGTTCGCGATGCTCGCGCACCGCGATCCGGGCCAGCTTCGTCAGCATCATGCCGTTGCGGATGGCGACGACGTAGTCGACGGGCAGCCCGTGCATCCGCGTGCCGGGGCCCCGAAGGGGATGCCAGTCCAGGACGAAGAGGGTGTGCTCGCCCCAAGGGATCAACCGCATGGCGATGCGGGCCGCGCCGAAGGGCTCCGCCTTCGCCTCCAGTTCCAGGCGGCGCCGCGGCTCGCAGATGCGGACGACGCAGGTGTCCTCCAGGGTCAGCCGCCCGACACCGACGCGCACCCGCAGCCGGGCGCCCACGTCAGGCCAGTGCGGGTCCGCGGCCAGGACCTCCTGGGTGCCGGTGACCCACTCCCCGTAGCGATGGCCGTCGGACAGCAGTCCCCAGACCTCGGACGGCGAGCTCAGGATCAGACGACGGGTGCGGGCCACGCCGACCACGCTCCTTCGGGAGTACGGGCCTGTGCTGCTCAGCGGGCAGTTCGACGGTAGCCGCGCGACGCCCGCCGAGCATCCGCAGAAGCGGGCACCGCCGAGGCCGAAGCCCCGAAGTGACCCTCCCGGCCGCCCGGAGTTACCCTGTTCACCGGCCGCGACCAGCCTCGCGGCACGGCGGTGGGGCCCGCCGTACCCGAACCGCGGCATCGGTGCCGCCAACGGTCCCTACTTGCGACGACGCGGCCCGCACGCCCGGGCCCCGGCGAGTAGGAGACGTACGCCAGTGACAACCCCGGACACCGAGAACCTCCGCGCTCCCGCCCGCACCCCGCGGCGGCCCGCCTGGCGGACACAGGCACCGGTCGTCACGGTGGTCGCACTCGGGGGAGCCGTCGGGGCCACCGCCCGCTACGCGTTCGCCCTGTGGTGGCCGAGCCAGCAGGGCGGCTTCCCCTGGGCGACGTTCTGGACCAACGTGGCCGGCTGCGCCGTGATCGGCGTGTTCATGGTGGTCATCACCGACGTGTGGGCGGCCCACCGCCTCGTCCGCCCCTTCTTCGGCACCGGCGTCCTCGGCGGTTTCACCACGTTCTCCACATACGCCGTCGACGTCCAGCGACTGATCGACAACGGCCACCCCCGCACCGCACTGGCCTACCTCGCCGCGACCCTGGTCGCGGCACTCGGCGCGGTCTGGCTCGGCGCGGCGGCGACCCGCCGCGTTCTGAAGTGGAGGCACCCATGACCCGGCTCACCGGCAGGGCCCTGCGCCTGACCGTCTTCGTCGGCGAGAACGACACCCGGCACCACAAACCCCTCTACTCGGAGATCGTCCACCGCGCCCACGCCGCGGGCCTCGCGGGCGCCAGCGTCTTCCGTGGCATCGAGGGTTTCGGCGCGTCCTCCCTGATCCACACCTCACGCCTGCTGTCCCTGAGCGAGGACCTGCCGGTCGCGGTCGTGATCGTGGACACGGAGGAGCGCGTACGGGCCTTCCTGCCGCAACTCGACGAGCTCGTCACCGAGGGGCTCGTCACGCTCGACGACTGCGAGGTCATCCGGTACGCCGGACGCGACGACACTTCGCCCGCCTCGGACACGGAAGGTAAGAAGTCGCCGTGAACTGGCTCCTGGTGATCGCGGGCGCAGTCGTCGGCGCGCCCCTGCGCTACCTCACCGACCGGGCCGTGCAGTCCCGGCACGACTCGGTGTTCCCCTGGGGCACCTTCCTGGTCAACGTCACCGGCTGCCTGATCCTGGGCCTGCTCACCGGCGCGGCGGCCGCGGGCGCCGCGAGCCCCCACCTCCAGTTGCTGCTGGGCACGGGCCTGTGCGGGGCGCTGACCACGTACTCGACCTTCTCGTACGAGACGCTGCGGCTGACCGAGACGGGGGCCGGGCTGTACGCCGTCGCGAATGCCGTGGGCAGTGTGACCGCCGGACTCGGGGCGGCGTTCCTCGGGGTGTCGATCGCCGGGGCGGTGTGGTCGTAGCCCGAGCCGGGCGGGTGTGGCCGCGATCACCGAGGACCGCACCGGCCGGCGCCTGCCCCGGCTGCCGTTCGTCGAGCTCGGCGAGGCCCGCTTCGTCGCCGGCTTCATCGGCAGCTACGACAACGTACGCACCATGCGGCAACTCGGCTTCAGCGGCCACCAGGCCTACGCGAGCGCCTTCGCCGACAAGCTCCGCGACTACCGGAGGGCCGGCTTCCTCCTGCCGCAGGACGCCCGTGACATGAGCCGCCGGGCCGGCCTGTGCCCTCCGTCGACCTTCACGCAGACCTACCGCGACCACTACGCCGACTTCGTCGCGATCCGGCCCTGCGCGGCCCGCTGAGACGAACCACGGCAAAGCCGCAGGTCAAGCCATTCCGTCGGGAGCCCTGGCAGGACAGTGCGCGCCGCTGTCCTGCCAAACCCCGGAACGGGGGTGGTGTGTACTCGACTTTCAGGGTTCACCCCCGGTGAATCTTTCCTTTCGGCTCCCCTTGACACCACCCTCGGCTCACCCGGAGTATCTCTCCCGTGAACCTGTCAGACAGCCGGACAGCCGGACAGCCCCCGCGACGCATCAGCGCCATGGAAGCGGTCCTGGCACACCTTCGCGGTGCCATCGAGCGCGGCGAGTACGCCGTCGGCGACAAGCTCCCCTCCGAGGCGGAGCTCTGCCGCACCCTGGAGATCAGCCGCCCCGTGCTGCGCGAGGCCCTCAGGGCCCTGCAGACCATGGGCCTGACCGTCTCCAAGACCGGCAAGGGCACCTTCGTCGTCGCCAGCACCGTCGAGGACCCCACCTTCGGTGACTACTCGGCCAGCGACCTGCTGGAGGTGCGCCGGCACGTCGAGATCCCGGTCGCCGGGTACGCGGCCCTGCGCCGCACCCCGGAGAACCTCGACCACCTGGCTCACCTGCTCGACCGTATGGAGCGGGAGACGGACACCACCGCGTGGGTCGCGATGGACACCCTCTTCCACCTGGCCGTGGCCGAGGCCGCCCAGAACCCGGTGTTCCGCCGGGTCATCGAGGAGATCCGCGACGCACTGGCGCGTCAGTCGGCCTTCCTCAACGAACTGGGCGGCCGCCGCGAGCAGTCCAACCGCGAGCACCGGGCGATCGTCGAGGCGCTGATCGACGGTTCCGAACTCGACGCCACCGACGCCATGGCACATCACCTGGACCGCGTCGAGACCACCCTCACCGACATCGTGCGCCCCGAGCGCACGGACAGCCCCACGGAAGGCGGACCCGAGGCGTGAGCGAGCAGCACCTCAAAGAAGAGACGCGCCCCTCGTCCGGTCACGTAGACGCCGGAGACCACGGCTACAGCAAGTCGCTGAAGGCCCGGCACGTCAACATGATCGCCATCGGCGGTGCCATCGGCACCGGCCTGTTCCTCGGCGCCGGCGGCCGACTCGCCGACGCCGGTCCGTCCCTGTTCATCGCCTACGCGGTCTGCGGAATCTTCGCCTTCCTCGTCGTCCGCGCCCTCGGCGAACTCGTCCTGTACCGGCCCTCCTCCGGCGCCTTCGTGTCGTACGCGCGGGAGTTCATGGGGGAGAAGGGCGCGTATACGGCGGGCTGGATGTACTTCCTGAACTGGGCGACCACCGGCATCGCCGACATCACCGCGGTGGCCACCTACACCCACTACTGGGGCATGTTCTCCGACATACCGCAGTGGGTGATCGCACTCATAGCCCTGGCGGTCGTCCTGACCGTGAACCTGATCTCGGTGAAGATCTTCGGCGAACTGGAGTTCTGGTTCGCCATCATCAAGGTCGGCGCGCTCGTCGTCTTCATGCTGATCGGCATCTTCCTGCTGGTCACCCAGCAGCCCGTGGACGGCCACACCCCCGGCCCGTCCCTGATCACCGACAACGGCGGCGTCTTCCCCAACGGCCTGCTGCCGATGCTGCTGATCGTCCAGGGCGTCGTCTTCGCCTACGCCTCCGTCGAGCTCGTCGGCGTCGCGGCCGGTGAGACCGAGAACCCCGAGAAGATCATGCCGAAGGCGATCAACTCGATCATGTGGCGCGTGGGTCTCTTCTACGTCGGCTCGGTCGTCCTGCTCTCGATGCTGCTGCCCTGGTCGTCGTACAAGGCGGGCGAGAGCCCCTTCGTCACCGTCCTGTCCAACATCGGCGTCCCGGCGGCCGGCGGCGTCATGAACCTCGTCGTCCTCACCGCGGCCATGTCCTCGCTCAACTCCGGCCTGTACTCCACCGGCCGCATCCTGCGCTCCATGGCGATGTCCGGCTCCGCCCCCAAGTTCACCTCGGTGATGAGCCGCAGCCAGGTCCCGTACGGCGGCATCCTGCTCACCAGCGGTATCTGTGTCCTCGGCGTCGGACTCAACTTCGTCGTCCCCGCGGAGGCCTTCGAGATCGTGCTGAACTTCGCGGCGATCGGCATCCTCGCCACCTGGGGCATGATCATGATCTGTCACCTGCTCTTCTGGCAGAAGACCCAGAAGGGCGAGCTCACCCGCCCCGGCTACCGACTGCCGGGCTCCCCCTGGACCGAACTCGTGACGCTGGCCTTCCTCGCCTCCGTCCTGGTCCTCATGTACGCCGACGGAGGCGCCGGCCGCACCACCGTGCTGTGCCTGCCGCTGATCGTCGGAGCGCTGGTCGTGGGCTGGTACACCATCCGCGGCCGCATCGGGCGCGCCTCCACCAGCGCCTCCTCCAAGGCCGACGCGTGAAACCCGTGTCGGTCGACGACCCCTCCTCGACCCACGACAACCAGGCAGTGATGTACAGCAGTTCCAGCAGTGCCATAGCGGACGCACCCCTTGTCCGCGAACCCCTCCACGCCCCCGTCGCCCACCTCGTACGCGGCGGAATGATCGAAGGCACCCACTACGGCTCCGTCGTCGTCCTCGGCGCCGACGGCGAAGTCCGGTTCCAGCTCGGTGACATCGAGGCCGCCTTCTACCCGCGCTCGGCGCTCAAGCCCGTCCAGGCCGTCGCCATGGTGCGCGCCGGGCTGCCGCTGGACGGTGATCTGCTGTCCCTTGCGGCGGCCAGCCACTCCGGCGAGGAACGCCACCTCGCCGGGACGCGGCGGATCCTGGAACTCGCCGGGCTGACCGAGGAGCAGCTGCGCAACGTCCCGGACATGCCGTTCGATCCGGTGGTGCGGGACGCGTGGGTGCGGGAGGGCCGGCTGCCGTCGCGGCTCGCCCAGAACTGCTCCGGCAAGCACGCGGCCATGCTGTACACCTGCCGGCTCAACGGCTGGTCCCTGGAGGACTACCTCGACCCCGGGCACCCGCTCCAGCAGGCCATCGCCGAGATCGTCGAGGATCTCACCGGGCAGCGGATCGCACGTGTGACCGTCGACGGGTGCGGGGCGCCGCTGTTCTCCGTCTCGCTGCACGGGCTTGCCCGCGCGGCGGCTCGGATCACCACCGCGGCGCCGGGTACGCCCGAGGCGCGGGTCGCGGACGCGATGCGGGAGCACGCCGAGATGGCTTCCGGCTCGGGGCGGGATGTGGCCGGGTTGATGCGGTCCGTGCCGGGGCTGCTGGCCAAGGACGGTTTCGAGGGCGTGCAGGTCGCCGCGCTGCCGGACGGGCGGGCCGTTGCCGTGAAGATCGCCGACGGGGCCAATCGGGCGCGGGTGCCAGTGGCTGCCGCCGCTCTTGGGTGGGCCGGGGTGGATCCCGAGTTGCTCACCGAGTTCCAGGGTGAGGCGCTTCTCGGCGGCGGCAGGGAGGTCGGGTGTGTGCGGCCCGTTCGTTCGCTGGAGCCGGTTGTCGTCCCGGCTTGCGCCTGAGGATCTGCCGGATTCCTTGCCCGGCGGCTGCGGGCCTTTCGTGGCTGGCTCGCGCCCACGCGGCGGAGCCGCAAATTGACAGAGCCCCGCGCCCCTATGGGGTGCGTCCACCCTCAACCCCTTTGAAAGAGGACCCGTTCCCTCATGACCGCCGCCACCCGTAGCGAGCACGATCTGCTCGGCGACCGCGACGTTCCCGCCGACGCGTACTGGGGTGTCCACACCCTGCGCGCCACCGAGAACTTCGCCATCACCGGAACACCCATCTCCGCTTACCCCCACCTCATCGACGCCCTCGCCGCCGTGAAGGAGGCCGCCGCTCTCGCCAACGAGGAGCTCGGTCTGCTGGAGCCGAGGAAGGCCGCCGCCATCGTCGCCGCCTGCCGGGAGATCCGTGCCGGTGAGCTGCACGACCAGTTCGTCGTCGACGTCATCCAGGGCGGCGCCGGCACCTCGACCAACATGAACGCCAACGAGGTCGTCGCCAACCGGGCGTTGGAGCTGCTCGGCCACGAGAAGGGCCAGTACCGGTTCCTGCACCCCAACGAGGACGTCAACCTCGGTCAGTCGACCAACGACGTCTACCCGACCGCCGTGAAGATCGCGACGGTGTTCGCGGTGCGCGGGCTGCTGAAGGCGATGGCCGTCCTCCAGGACGCGTTCGCCCGCAAGGCGGTGGAGTTCCGCGACGTGCTCAAGATGGGCCGTACGCAGCTGCAGGACGCGGTGCCGATGACGCTCGGGCAGGAGTTCTCGGCGTACGCCGTCATGCTCGACGAGGACCGGGCCCGGCTCGCCGAGGCCGTCGAGCTGATCCATGAGATCAACCTGGGTGCCACGGCCATCGGGACCGGGCTCAACGCCCCCGCCGGATACGCCGAGTCGGCGCGCCGCCACCTCGCCGAGATCACCGGGCTGCCGCTGGTGACCGCGGCCAACCTGGTGGAGGCCACCCAGGACTGCGGTGCGTTCGTGCAGATGTCCGGCGTGCTCAAGCGCATCGCCGTGAAGTTGTCCAAGAGCTGCAACGACCTGCGTCTGCTGTCGTCCGGGCCGCGTGCGGGACTCGGCGAGATCAACCTTCCGCCGGTGCAGGCGGGTTCGTCGATCATGCCGGGCAAGGTCAACCCCGTGATTCCCGAGGTCGTCAACCAGGTCGCCTTCGAGGTGATCGGCAACGACGTCGCCATCACCATGGCCGCCGAGGCCGGACAGCTCCAGCTCAACGCCTTCGAGCCGATCATCCTGCACTCCCTGTCGGAGTCCATCACACATCTGCGCAACGCGTGCGTGACGCTCGCCGAGCGCTGCGTGGCCGGCATCACCGCCAACACCGAGGCGCTGCGCCGGAGTGTGGAGAACTCCATCGGCCTGGTCACCGCGCTGAACCCGCACATCGGTTACACCGCCGCCACCGACATCGCCAAGGAGGCCCTCGTCAGCGGCCGCGGGGTGGCCGAACTCGTCCTGGAGAAGGGCCTGTTGCCCGCCGAGACCCTCGCCGACCTGTTGCGCCCGGAGGTCGTCGCGGGCAGCGGGCAGGCCCTGGCCTGACCAGCGCGAACCGAACCGCGGATGCGCGCCGGGACCGGCCGGGAGGCACAATGGTGATCATGGCAGCGTCGACGTCGTCACTGACCTTCCAGCCGATCCTGGAGCGCATCGCGGAGGAGATCGAGCGGACCCCGGGCCGCGGCCGGCCCGCCGACTACATCCCGGCGCTCGCGGCCTGCGACCCGCGTCGCTTCGGCATGGCCGTCGCGGAACTCGACGGCTCGGTGTACGGCGTGGGGGACTGGCGCGAGCCGTTCTCCACGCAGTCCATCACGAAGGTCTTCACCCTCGCCCTGGACCTGGCCCGCGAGGGCGACGAACTCTGGGAGCACGTGGGGCGTGAGCCCTCCGGCAACCCCTTCAACTCCCTGATCCAGCTGGAGTACGAGAACGGCATCCCGCGCAACCCGTTCATCAACGCGGGCGCCCTCGTCGTCACCGACCGCCTCCAGACCCGTACCGGCGACGCGGCCGGCGAACTCCTCGCCTTCCTCCGCGCCGAGAGCGGCAACCCCGCCCTGGACTTCGACAAGGACGTCGCCGCCTCCGAGACGGCGCACGGTGACCGAAACGCCGCGCTCGCCCATTTCATGGCGTCCTACGGCAACATCGACAACCCGGTGCCGGCCCTGCTCGACCAGTACTTCCGCCAGTGCTCCGTCAAGGCGTCCTGCGCCGACCTCGCCCTGGCCACGACGTTCCTGGCCCGCCACGGCATCCGCGCCGACGGCACCCGCCTCCTCACCCGCAGCCAGGCCAAACAGGTCAACGCGGTGATGCTGACCTGCGGCACGTACGACGCGGCGGGCGACTTCGCGTACCGGGTGGGCCTGCCCGGCAAGAGCGGCGTGGGCGGCGGCATCATCGCCGTCGTACCGGGCCGGTGCACGCTGTGCGTGTGGAGCCCGGGGCTGGATGAACGGGGCAATTCGGTGGCGGGGGTGGCGGCCCTGGACAGATTCACGACGCTGACCGGACTGTCGGTGTTCTAACGGAACATCTCGGCCGGCGATGCGGTGATCTCCGTAGGGGCGCGGGGAACTGCGCGACCAGCCCCCACCGGCTCGCAGCCTGCGAACAACCGCGCCAGGCAGACGCGCCCCAGAGAACACAACCACCCGCAGACGATCACGCGCCGGACACATCGCGGTCTCCCTCCGGAGGGAACCCCGTCATATGACGGCCACCCGGCGTTGACACGCTGAGCGAGTGTTGGCCATGGCTTTCCCCGTCGATCTCCGCCGCTGCCAGATACTCGGTCTGGCCGGCACCGCCTTCCTCGCCCTGGGCGGTGAGACGGCCGGTGCGCTGCCGGTCCGGGAACTCCTGGCCCCGTCCTCGGTCCACGCGGCCCTGGGCCTGGTCGGCGTGTACTTCGGCGTCGTCCTGCTGATAGCGGCATGGCTGCTGCTCGGCCGGCTCGTACGCAGCGCCGACCCGCCCACCCCGCGCGCCCTGCTGCTGGTGCTGGCGGTCTGGGCCACCCCGCTGCTGATCGCGCCACCGCTGTTCAGCCGGGACGTGTACAGCTACCTGGCCCAGGGGGCCATGGTCGACGCCCATATCGACGTGTACGCGTACGGACCCGCGCACCTCGGCGGCCCGCTCGCGGACGAGGTCGCCCCGCTGTGGCAGCACACGGGGGCCCCGTACGGCCCGGTCTTCCTCGGCGTAGCCTCCGCCCTGTCCGGCCTGACCCGCGGCGAACTCCCCGCCGGGCTCCTCGGTATGCGCCTGATAGCGCTGCTCGGCGTGGCGCTGATGGCGGCCGTGCTGCCGCGCCTGGCCCGGCACAGCGGAGCCGACCCGGCCGCCGCGTTGTGGCTGGGCGCCCTGAACCCGCTCGTGCTGCTGCACCTGGTCGCGGGCGCCCACAACGACGCCATCATGCTCGGCCTGCTCGGCGCCGGTCTGGTCGCGGCCCTCGGCCGGTGGCCCGTTCTGGGCGCCGTACTCGTCACGCTCGCCGCCCTGGTCAAGGCGCCCGCCGCGCTGGGCCTGGCCGCGGTGGTGCTGCTGATGATGCGGGCCGGTCACCACGTGGCCAGGGCCCTGCTCACCACCGTGGCCGCGTCCGCCGCCACCACGGTGGCCGCAACGGCCGTCGCGGGCACGGGATACGGCTGGATAGGTGCCCTGGACACCCCGGTCTCCTCGCAGAACTGGGCGCTCACCAGTCTGCTGGGCCGGGCCACCGCCTCGCTCCTGGACCGGATCGGCAGCGATCTGGCGCCGCTGGCCGTCCCGGCCTGGCACGCCTTCGGGATGGTGCTCACGGCGGTCCTCGTGGTCCTCATATGGTGGCGCTGGCGTCCGCGCCCGGTGTACGCCCTGGGTCTGAGCCTGGCCGCCGTGGCCGCCTTCGGACCGGCGATCCGCCCCTGGTACGCCCTGTGGGGCCTGTTCCTCATCGCGGCCGCCGCACCCAGCACATCCGTACGGCACCGGGTCGCGGCCCTCACCGGAGTGCTCGCCCTCGCCGTCCTGCCCAGCGGCGGCCCCGCGGACGTCGGCCAGCTGGTGCTGGCCGTCTCCGGTGGCGCGCTCGCGGTGGTCGTCCTCTGGCAGGCGCAGCTGGCCGCGCAGGCCCCGGCGTTGGAGCGCACCGCATGAGACTTCCGCGCACCGACCGCGGCCGGCTCGCCCTCGTGCTCGCGCTCGCCGCCGCCGTGACCGTGTTCACCGTGACCGTGCCGCTGCTGCGCGACTGGTTCGACCTGCGCGTCTACTACGGCACCGTCGACAGCTGGATCCACCACGGCGGCCGCATCTACGACTACCGGGTGCCCGGCACCATGTACGGCTTCACGTACCCGCCCTTCGCCGCCGTGGTCATGTCGCCCATGGCGCTGGTCGGTCTGCACGCGGCGATCGCCCTGGCGCTGCTGCTCAACCTGGCCGCACTCGCCTTCTCGCTGCGGGTGCTGGCCGGGCGGTCCTGGCGGCGCTACGGCTGGTACGGCTGCGCGCTCCTCGCCTGCGCGCTCGCCCTGTTCGAACCGCTGCGGGACACCTTCAGCTTCGGCCAGGTGAACATCCTGCTGCTGGCGCTGGTGCTCCTCGACTGCTGGCTGCTGTCCACCGGGCGGGAGCGCTGGGCGGGCGTGGGCATCGGCCTGGCGGCCGCGATCAAGCTGACGCCGGCTGCGTTCATCGGCCTGCTGCTGGTGGCCCGGCGCTGGCGAACCGCGGCCGTGGCGACGGCCGTCGCGGCAGCGGCCACGGCGCTGGCCGCCTGGGTGGCCCCCGACGCCTCCCGTTTCTACTGGACGCACGCCATGTGGGACACCACCCGGGTGGGCCGCCTCGACTATGTCTCCAACCAGTCGCTGCAGGGCATCCTGGCCCGGCTCGGCGTGTCGGACCGCGCCGTGTGGGCGTGCGTCGTGCTGCTCGTCCTCGGCGTCTGGGCGGCGCGAACCAGACGGGCGGTCGCGGCGGGGGAGTGGACGGCGGCGTTCGCGCTCACCGGGCTGACCGCCTGTCTGGTCAGCCCGATCACCTGGGTCCACCACCTGGTGTGGCTGCTGCCGTCCTTCGCCGTCCTCGTCCGCGCGGGGCACACCCGGATCGCGGGCGCCCTGTACGCGGTGCTGTGCACCAGCGTGGTGTGGCTGTGGTTCGACGACGCGTCCGGCGTCGACGGCTTCCTGGGCAGCAACACCTACGCCTGGATCACGCTCGGCCTGCTGCTGTGGCTGCCGGTCGGTCAGTCCGGCTCCACCCGCTCGAACCACCTGGCACGCAGCACCAGTGAGATGGCGCCGGCCCCCACCCCGGCGGCGCCCGCGATCGCCCACGCCTCCGCCCAGCCGAGCCCGGCAGACCCGCCATCCGGTGCCACGTCGGCCACCACGGGTACCGTCGCGGGCCCTGGCCTGGGCTTCGCCCGCAAGGCGTCGAGCGAGCCCACCGGTTCGACGAGCCCGGCCGCGTCGAACCCCCAGTCGAGCAGTTCGCCGGCCTCCTCGTAGACGGCGAACCCGCCGCCCGCCCGAGGGTTCAGCACCGTCACGACGAGGGTGCGATCGCCCCGGCGGGCGGCGGCGATCAGCGTGTTGCCCGCCCTGCTGGTGTAGCCGTTCTTGATGCCGATCAGCCCCGGATACGGGTCCACGCCGGGCGCCCCGGTCAGCAGCCGATTGGTGTTGCGGATCTCGTACGACCATCCGTCCCTGCCCGGGAACGTCGCCTCGGCCGTGCCGCAGTACCGGGCGAAGTCCGCGTTGCGCAGCCCCGCCCGGCCGAACACCGCCAGGTCGTACGCCGACGAGACCTGGCCGGGCGTGTCGTAGCCGTCCGGCGACAGCACCCGTGTGTCGAGCGCGCCCAGCGCACGGGCCTTGTCCTGCATGCGGGCGGCGGTGGCGCGCCAGCCGCCGTTGAGCGCGGCCAGCACCCGCACGGCGTCGTTGCCGGAGCTGAGGAACACCCCGCGCCACAGATCGGCGATCCGGTACGTACGTCCCTCGGCGACCCCGACCAGACTGCTGCCGGGCCCGATCCCGGCCAGCTCCTCCTCGCTCACCGTGTGCGGGACGCCCGCGGGCAGGGCCGGCAGCAGGGTGAGGGCGAACAGGGTCTTCAAGGTGCTGGCGGGCGGCAGTTCCCGGTGCGCGTCGTGCGCGGCGAGCACCTCTCCGGTGTCCGCGTCGGCCACCAGCCACGACAGGGCGGAGACCCGCGGCAGCCGGGGTGCGCCGGCGTGCGGCCGCACGTGGGTGCCGGGACGGTACAGCAGCGCCGGCCGCGGTGTCGTGGCCCGTGGGCCGCCGGGCGGATCGGGGTCGTGCCCCGCGCGGGCGGCCGCGGCGGTGGGCGCGAGCGTCAGCAGGCCCGCCGTGCACAGCGCGCACGCGCTCGCGAGAGTTCGGGAGGGAAATCCGATCTTCATACCGTCAACGTAGGAACGCGGCCGCCGTCCACCGCGCTGCCCGGGCCGGGTGGACCGCGCCGGCACCCGGACGGGCGATGCCCGCGGGGCGGGTCAGTCGCCGGGCAGCGTCGGCTGGATCCGCCGCAGGAACGTCGCGTTGTCGGGGGTCTCCCGCATGCGCTCCAGGAGGGTCTCCAGGTTGGCCTGGCCGTCCCGGGTCTGCAGCGCCCGGCGCAGGCCGCGTACGGTGGTCAACTCGGCGGGGGGCAGCAGGAGTTCCTCGCGGCGGGTGCCGGACGGGTTGATGTCGACGGCGGGGTAGACCCGGCGGGAGGCGAGGTCCCGGCTCAGGCGCAGCTCCATGTTGCCGGTGCTCTTGAGCTCCTCGA
The DNA here is from genome assembly GCF_044455405.1 of Streptomyces sp. NPDC051243. NCBI lineage: Bacteria > Bacillati > Actinomycetota > Actinomycetes > Kitasatosporales > Streptomycetaceae > Streptomyces > Streptomyces sp. NPDC051243. The sequence goes on from NZ_JBITES010000005.1 coordinate 171,370, forward strand.
AGAAGAAGTCGTCGGCCCGGGAGCCGGTCTCCACCAGCGCGGTGGCGACAATGGTGAGCGAGCCGCCCTCCTCGGCGAGCCGCGCCGCGCCGAAGAACCGCTTCGGCCCGTGCAGCGCGGCGGCGTCGACGCCCCCGCTCAGGGTGCGGCCACCGGACGCGGCCGCGTTGTTGTGCGCCCGGCACAGCCGGGTCAGCGAGTCGAACAGGACGACGACGTCCTCGCCCGCCTCGACGAGCCGCTTGGCCCGCTCGATCACGAGCTCGGCCAGCGCGATGTGCTGCTTGGGCGCCCGGTCGAAGGTGGAGGCGTACACCTCGCCCCGCACGGATCGCCGCATGTCGGTGACTTCCTCGGGGCGTTCGTCGAGGAGCACCACCATCAGCCGGCACTCCGGGTGGTTGCCGGCGACGGCCGCCGCGATCTGCTGGAGCAGCACGGTCTTGCCGGTCTTGGGCGGGGCCACGATCAGCCCTCGCTGACCCTTGCCGACCGGCGCGATCAGGTCGGTGACCCGGCCGGTGAGGCCGGACGCCGGGTGTTCGAGACGGATCCGCTCACGCGGGTGAAGCGGCGTCAGCTCGCCGAAGCGGCGTCGGTTCCTGTCGGGAGTACGCCCGTTGACGCGGGCGACTTCGGTGAGGGCGCGCCGGTCGCCGAGTGCGCCCTCGACGAGGTCGCCCTTGCGCAGGCCGTACCGGCGGACCAGGGCGGGCGAGAGCTGAGGATCGGAGGGGGAGGGCAGCAGGTTCTCGGCGCGCAGGTGGCCCTTCCCGTGCGCGTCGACGTCGAGGACGCCGGTGACGGCTCGGACCGGGGGCTGCTGCTGGACGGGAGGTGTTTCGAGTGTGGTGGTCACGGTGGTCGGTCCTTTCACGGACGGAAGGCATGGGACATGCGAAGGGAAGGGGTGGGCCGCGGACATCGGGAGGGCGGACGGAGCGCCTCCGGGCGGCGGGAAACAGCACCTCGAGCGCGGCGGAACCGCTGGTCACGAGGTGGTGAGACGAAGCCGGTAGGCCGACCGGCGAACGGAACTGCAAGGGGAACTGGCACCGGCGCCCACGATCGGGCGTACACAAGTGCTGACTTGACGGTACCACGAGTGGCCCAGTTCATGGCCGGGCTGTCGATTCATGGCCGGGCTGTCGATTCGGGCCGGTCCCGTTCGTCGGTGGGATGTAGGAAGCTCACGAGGACCGGGAGGATCCATGAAGTACATGCTGCTCGTCTGCGGCGACGACACCGCCGACGCCTCGGGAATGAACCCCGTCGAGCCCTGGGTGGAGGATCTCGGCGACCGCCGGGTACGCCTGCACGGCCACCGTCTGGCGCTCCCGCACCGGGCTGTCACCGTACGGGTGCGCGACGGTGAGGTGCTGCGCAGCGACGGCCCGTTCGCGGAGACGAAGGAGTACGTCGCGGGGTTCGACATCCTCGAGTGCGACAGCATGGAGGAGGCGATCGAGGCCGCCGCACGGCATCCCGTGGCCGCCATCGGGGCCATGGAGGTGCGGCCCTTCTGGGAGGACGAGGGTGACGAGGCGCGGCTCCGCGCGCTCGACACCGAGCTGACCTCCGCCGCACGGGAGCGCGACGTCGACCGGATGACGGCGTGCTACGCCCCGGACGCGGCGGCGTTCGTCGACGGCCGGGAACACCGCGGGGCCGACGCCCTGCGCAAGTCGATGGAGGAGCTGCTCGCCGGCGTCACCGGCCCCGTCACCCGCGAGGTGCTGGACTTCCGAGTCCACGTCGACGAGAGCGTCGCCTTCGGTCACGCCCTCGTCCGTCTGCGCGCCACCCGCACGGACGGCACGCGGCTCGACGACCTGACGCGGGTCACCACCGGCTACCGCAACGCCGGTCTGCGCTGGCTGATCGCGCACGAGCACGTCTCCCTCGCCACCGAGGAACGGTCATGAAGTACGTCCTGTTCATCTGCACGCCGGTCCGCGGCGAGGAACTCGGCCCGGAGGAGATCGCCGAGTACCCGCGCCCCACCGCGTACACCGACGAGATCCGCGGGCGTGACGTCGTCAAGGGCGGGGCCCGTCTGCGGCCGCACACCGATGCCACGACCGTCCGGGTCCAGGGCGACGAGGTGCTGCTCAGCGACGGGCCCTTCGTGGCGTCGGAAGAGTACGTCGCCGGATTCGACATCATCGAGGTCGCCGACCTGGACGAGGCCATCGCCCTGGCCTCCCGGCACCCGGCGGCCCTGGGCGGCGGCTCGATCGAGGTGCGGCCGGTCTGGGAGTGAACGACACGAACGACGTCGAGGAGGCCGTCGCCACGGCCTTCCGCGAGGAATGGGGCCAGGTCGTCGCCACCCTGATCCGGGTGACCGGCGACTGGGACCTCGCCGAGGAGTGCGCACAGGACGCCTTCGCCCAGGCCCTCGACCGGTGGCGGCGCGACGGAGTGCCGCGCCGCCCGGGAGCCTGGCTGACCACGACCGCCCGCAACCGCGCCCTGGACGTACTGCGCCGGGAGGCGGTCGGGGCGGCGAAACTCCGGGAGGCGGCGGTGCCGGCCCGCGACGAACCGTCGTACGGACCCGAAGACGATGACGACAGCGGCGACGACAGCGGCGTCCAGGACGACCGGCTGCGGCTGATCTTCACCTGCTGCCATCCCGCGCTGCCCATCGAGGCCAGGGTCGCGCTGACCCTGCGCACGCTCGCGGGCCTGACCACCCCGGAGATCGCCCGCGCCTTCCTCGTCCCCGAGGCGACCATGGCACAGCGCCTGGTACGCGCCAAGCGGAAGATCCGCAACGCCGGGATCCCGTACCGGGTGCCGCCCGCGCACCTCCTGCCCGAGCGCACGACGGGCGTGCTCGGCGTCATCTACCTGCTGTTCAACGAGGGTTACGCGGCTACCGCGGGCGCCGATCTCGTCCGCACGAATCTCTGCGCGGAGGCGATCCGGCTGGCCCGCGTCCTGGCCCGCCTCATGCCGGACGAGCCGGAGGTGCTCGGCCTGCTCGCGCTCCTGCTGCTGCACGACGCACGGCGGCACCCGCGCGTGGACGCCGCCGGCGACCTGGTCACCCTGGAGGAGCAGGACCGCACGGCCTGGGACCGGTCCGCGGCCGACGAGGGCGCCGCCCTGCTGGAGACCGCGCTGCGACGCGGCCGGCCGGGGCCCTATCAGATCCAGGCCGCCATCTCCGCCTGCCACACCACCGCACCCACCGCCGAGGAGACCGACTGGGCGGACATCGCCGCCCTGTACGGCGAGTTGGCCCGCTTCGTACCCTCCGCCGTCGTCCGCCTGAACCGCGCGGTGGCCGTCGGCATGGCCGCCGGCACGGAGGCGGGCCTCGCCCTGGTCACGGAGCTGGAGGACCAGGGAGAACTGGCCGGGTACCACCTGCTCCCGGCCACCCGCGCCGATCTGCTGCGCCGGGCGGGCCGTACTCAGGAGGCGGCAGAGGCGTACCGGCGGGCCCTGGAACTCGTGGAGAACGACGCGGAACGGAGGTTCCTGGAGAGGCGGCTGACGGAGTGTCGATCCGCTTAGGAGGCCTTCGTCGGTGGGGTGAATACGCCCTTACGACATGGCAGGCCCCGATGGCCGCGCACACTCCCACGCACCGCACTGGCAAGCTGCGCGAGATCCTCGCCCAAGTGCTGCGGGCATGCCGAGCGCCCTCTGCTCCCGGCGACGGACCGGGCACGCCCGACGTCTGGCTCGCCGGACTCCGCCTGCGAGGGTGAGCCGAGGCATGCCCGCGGCCGGACGCGGCCGTCACGCCGACCGCGCCTCCGCCTCCTTCGCGATCTGCTCGAACTGCGCCCCCATGGCCGCGGCCAGAGCCTGCGCGCCGGACAGGGGACGGACCATCACCATGAAGTCCTCGATCAGGCCGTCCTCGTTCACCCGCAGGAAGTCGCAGCCGGTGATCTCCCGGTCGCCCACGCGCGTGGTGAAGACCAGAGCGTGGTCGCGGCCGCCCGGGTCGTTGATCTCGCGCACATAGCGGAAGTCCTCGAACACCCGCATGACACCGCGCAGGATCGCCGCCGTGATCGCCTTGCCGGCGTAGGGCTTGTACACCGCCGGGCTGGTGAAGACGACGTCCTCAGCCAGCAGGGCCTCTATGGCGTCGGCGTCGCCCGCCTCCACCGCCTCGCGGAACGCGCGCATCGGATCACCCCATAGTCAATTAGTTGAGTAGGTGTGGATGACAATAATCACCTGCTGTTAACGTGTCCACATGTCCCTGAAGTACGCCGTCCTCGCCGCCCTCCTGGAAGGCGAGGCCTCGGGCTACGAGCTGTCCAAGTCCTTCGACGTCTCGTTCGCCAACTTCTGGCCCGCGACCCCGCAGCAGCTCTACCGGGAGCTGGAACGCCTCGCGCAGGACGGCCTGGTCGAGGCCCGGTTCGTGCAGCAGGAACGGCGGCCGAACAAGCGGATGTTCACGCTCACCCCGGCCGGACGGGAGGACCTGCGCGCCTTCGCCGTCGAGCCGCCCCGGCGCCCCACCTCCGTCCGCGACGAACTCCTGATCAAGGTGCAGGCCATGGAGGATCCCGAGGCCGCCCGTGCCCTGATCGAGGAACGCATGACCTGGGCGCGCGGCAAGCTCGACCGGTACGAACGCGTCCGCGACCGCCTCCTCGACGGGCGGTCCGAGGACGAGTACCTGCGTGAGTCCGACCGTGTCGGGCCGTATCTGACACTGCTGCGCGGAATCTCCTTCGAGGAGGAGAACCTGCGCTGGTGCGAGCGCGTCCTCGCCGTCCTGAAGCACCGCGTCGGGCGGGGGTGACCGCGATGTTCGGTCCCGAAGGTCCCTCCCTGCGTGAACTCGCCGTCCAGGCGCTGTCGTCCGTCGAGCGCGGATACGACCTGCTCGCCCCCAAGTTCGATCACACGCCGTTCCGTACGCCGGACTCGGTGCTGTCGGCCGTCACGACGGCACTCGCGCGTACGGGACCGTACGACGACGGACTCGACCTGTGCTGCGGTACGGGGGCGGGTGTGGAGGTGCTGGCCGAGGTGTGCCGGCGCAGTGTCACCGGCGTCGACTTCAGTGCCGGCATGCTCGACGTCGCCCGGCGCCGGGTGCGGGCGGCGGGCGAGCCGCGGGTCGACTGGGTCCGCGCGGACGCCCGCGCCCTGCCGTTCGCCCCCGCCTTCGACCTCGTGGTGAGCTTCGGCGCGTTCGGCCACTTCCTGCCCCGTGAGCTGCCGGGGCTGTTCGCCCAGGTCCACTCCGTCCTGCGGCCCGGCGGGTGCTTCGTCTTCCCGGTCGTGGCCCCGCCGGGTCCCATGTCCCCGGTCTACTGGATGCTGCTGGGCTTCGACGCGGTGATGCGGGTGCGCAACGCCCTGTGGCGGCCGCCGTTCGTCATGTACTACCGGGCCTTCCGGCTCGGGGAGGTGCGGAGCGAACTGGCACGCGGCGGATTCCAGGTGGAGCTGCAGGCCCTGCCCGAGTTCGGGCGGCGGCGGGACGGAAGTCCACGCGTGCGGATGGTGGTGGCACGACGCCGCGCGGACTAGGTGGGTTGGAATTTCCTACTCGCCTGCCGTAGAGGGTTTGTTTTTCCAACTCGCCTGGCTATGGTGGGCTCCGTGACCTTGACGACCGACTCCGAGATCCGTATCGACCCACGGTGGTGGTCCTGGGAGGGGGCCCATGGTGGCCATGTGGCCGCCCTCGCCCTGACCGCCGTACGCGACCGGTTCACCGGCGGCGCCCACCCGGTCCGCACCCTGACCACGCACCATCTGGCGCCGGTCGACGACAGCCCGCTGCACTTCTCCGGCACGGCACCGGCCGCAGTCGGCCGTCGCACGGCGACCTGCGTCTTCACCGGCCACCAGAACGGGGTACCGGTCCTCGTCGGCTCGGCGCTGTTCGGCGCGGGGCGCCCCGGGCCGGCGTACGACGGGCACCCGGCCCCGGACGTGCCCGGGCCCCAGGACTGCCGCTCCTTGGAGCTCCCTGACGAACTGTCCCCGTTCGCCCGGCAGTTGGAGATCCGTCCGGCGACCGGGGACCGCCCGCTCGCCGGCGGTGACAAGGCCGAGCTCACGGCATGGATCCGCTTCCTCGACGGCCGGGCCATCGACGCGCCTGCCGCCGTCACCCTCACCGACGTCCTCCCGCCCGCGCTGTACGCCCGCTGGCGCACCCCACGCCCGGTGCCCACCGCGGAACTCACCGTCCACCTCACCGACGCCCTCGACGACACCCACCAGGGCTGGGCGCTCGTCCGCATCCGTACCGCACACGCGAGCAGCGGCTGGGCGGTCGACGACAGTGCGGTCTGGTCGGCGGACGGCGGGTTGCTGGCGCTGGCCCGTCAGTCGCGGGTCGTGCGCTCTCGGCCTGCCGTCGGCGACGCCGACTCGTAGGCAGGGAAGACACGACACACCTCCTGGCGGGGGCCGGCCTGCCCCATCCCGAGCCGGGGCGGCCCGTGCCGACCGAGCGTCACAGGGCGCTGTACACGGCGTCCACGAGCGCCATCTTCCTCGGGTCATCGGCGATATGAGGTCCCATGGAGTTCATCGCATAGCCCAGCGACAGCCCGGCCTCCGGATCCGCCAGTCCGCAGGAGCCGCCGAAGCCGTCGTGTCCGAAGGCCCGGGGGTTGGGCCCGTACGAGCCGTTCGGCCCACTGAGCCACAGGCCGAGGCCGACCTCGGTCTCGCTCTCGAACCCGGCCCCGAGCACCAGGTCGCGGCAGCTGCCCTGCCCCTCGCGCACCCGCTCGGCCGCCGCGGGGGAGAGGACGCGGTGGCCGTCGTACGACCCCCGGCCCGCGAAGATTCCGTACAGCGCGGCGACGGCCCGTGCCGTGCCGTGGCCGTTCGCGGCGGGGATCTCGGCGGCCCGCCACTCGGGCGAGTTCGCCTGCGCCGCGCCCACCGCGGGGTTGGCGAGCGCGGCCAGGGCGGCGGGCGCCAACTGGCTGAAGATCGCGGCCTGTTCACTGGTCGCCGCGACGGGTGGCTGCACCAGCTCGGCCACCCGCCCGGAGTCCTTCTCCGGCAACCCGATCGCGAAGTCGATGCCGAGCGGACCGGTCACCTCCCGCTCCAGAAAGGCCCCGGGGAGCAGACCCGACACCCGCCGTACGACCTCCCCGACCAGGAAGCCGTAGGTGAGCGCGTGGTACCCGGACCCCGTCCCGGGTGTCCACCACGGCTCCATCGCCGCGAGCCGCCGAGTCGTCAACTCCCAGTCGCAGAGCTGCTGAAGCGAGTGCGGCTCACGCAGCCCGGACAGGCCGGCGCGGTGCGACAGCAGGTGCCGTACGAGGATCTGGTCCTTGCCCGCGGCGGCGAACTCCGGCCAGTAGGCGGCCACCGGGGCGTCGAGGTCGAGCAGTCCCCGGTCGGCGAGGATGTGCGCGCACAGGGCCGTCGGCCCCTTGGACGTGGACCATACGTTGACCAGCGTGTCGCGCTCCCAGGGGCGGCTGCGGGCCGCGTCGGCCCAGCCGCCCCACAGGTCCACCACGCTCCGCCCGTCCACCGTGACGGCGACGGCGGCGCCCAGCTCCCCGCGCTCCCGGAAGTTCGCCTCGAACGCGGTCCGCACCGCCGCGAACCGCGGATCGCAGTGCCCGTGCACCCGCGCCTCGTGCTCCGCCATGAGCCCACCCCTCGTCGTCCGCAGGAAGAGCCGGGCCGCAGCGGGGCGACCCGGACTTCCTGAACGTACCGACTGGTCGGACTGGGTGGAAGGTCCCGGACGCTCTCAGGCGTGCGAGCGCAGCCACTTCAGCTTGGCCGCCTCGTGGAAGGGACCTCCGCCCTCGTGGTCGTTGAAGTCGTAGACCTCGATGGCCTTCTCGTCGTGGGCCCAGGCGTTGAACGCCGCGAAGACGGTCGAGGGCGGGCAGGTCTGGTCCTCCAGGGCCGCCGAGAAGAGCGCCGGCGCCCGGCCACGGGCCGCGAAATGGACGCCGTCGAAGTAGGACAGGGTGCGCAGGACCTCCTCGGTGCGGCCGCGGTGCGTCTTGAGGTAGAGGCCGATCTCGCGGTACGGGTGGCGGTCGGTGATGGTCGCCGAGCGCGGGTAGTCGCACAGGAACGGCACGTCCGGCGCGATCGCCGTCAGGTCCGGCACCAGGCCGCCGACCGCGATCGTGATGCCGCCGCCCTGGCTGGCGCCCAGCGCGATCGTGCGCGAGGCGTCGGTCAGGGGGTGCGAGCGGGCCGCCTCCACGGCGCGGACCGCGTCCGTGAACACCCTGCGGTAGTAGTAGTTCTCGGGCGCGTCGATGCCACGGGTCATGAAACCGGGGTAGGCCGGCGCGGCGCCCACCGGGTCGGGGGTCCCGCCACCGGCGCCCCACGCGCTGCCCTGGCCGCGCGTGTCCATCATGAAGTGTGCGCGCCCCGTGGACGCCCACAGCAGGTTCTCGTGCGGCAGACCGCGCCCGCCGCCGTAGCCGATGAACTCCACGACCAGCGGCAGCGGCTCCGTCGCCCCGGCGGGCAGCCGCAGCCAGCCCTTCACCGGGTGACCGCCGTACCCGGCGAACGTCACGTCGTACACCCGCACCGTGGACAGCCCCGTGTCGACCGGCTCGAAACGGGCGTCCAGATCGTGCCCGCGCGCTTCCTCGAGGGTCTTGGACCAGAACGAGTCGAAGTCCTCGGGCTCGACGGACTCGCTGCGGTACTCGCGCAGTTCGTCGAGCGGAAGGTCGAACAGGGCCATGGAGGACCGCCTTTGCTAAAGGTGACTGCGGATGATCACACCGTACGTGGGTGATCGGACGACTCGCCAGATCCCTGCCGCGTGGAGCACCTACGATGGCGCCATGACGTCTGCCGTCGATGCCCCGGTCCCGGCCGCGGAACTGCTGGTCAGGGACGCCGAACTGCTCGTCGTCGAGGCAGGGCGGGAGATCCGGGGCGGCTGGCTGGCCGTCAGCGGTGGTCGGGTGACCGGCGTCGGGGCCGCCGGGAGCGAGCCCGAGGCCCGCACGACCGTCTCGGCGGCCGGCCGGCTCGTCACCCCGGGCCTGATCAACACCCACCACCACGTCTACCAGAACCTCACCCGCTCGTACGCGCCCGCCGTGAACGGCTCGCTGTTCGACTGGCTGACCACCCTCTATCCCCTCTGGGCGGACCTCGACGAGGAGGCCGCGTACGTGTCGGCGTACGTGGGCATGGCCGAACTGCTGATGGGCGGCTGCACCACGTCGTCCGACCACCTCTACGTCCATCCCCGCCCCCGCCTCGTCGACGCCGAGATCCGCGCCGCCCGCGACATCGGCTTCCGCTTCCACGCCACCCGTGGCTCGATGACCCGCTCCGTCGAGGACGGAGGGCTGCCGCCGAGGAGCGTCACCCAGACCGAGGAGGAGGTGCTCGCCGACAGCGAGCGTCTGATCAGGACGTACCACGACCCCGAGCCGGGCGCGCTGGTGCGGGTCGCGCTCGCGCCCTGTTCGCCGTTCTCGGTGACCAGGTCACTGATGACCGCGACCGCCGAACTCGCCGAACGGCACGACGTTCGGCTGCACACGCACCTCGCCGAGGACCACGACGAGGACACGTACTGCCTCGAGACGTACGGCTGCCGGCCCGTCGAGTACTTCGAGGAGACCGGGTGGATGAGCGACCGCAGCTGGGTCGCGCACTGCATCTACCCGAACGACGCCGAGCTGCGCCGCCTCGCGGCCGCGGGTGTCGGCGTGGCGCACTGCCCCAGCTCCAACATGCTCATCGGCGGCGGCACCGCGCGCGTGCGGGAGATGCGCGAGCTGGGCCTGCCGGTCGGCATCGGCTGCGACGGCTCCGCCTCCACGGACCACGCCTCCCTCTGGATGGAGACCCGGGCCGCGCTGCTGCTGGGCCGCTACCGTGGCGGACCGGGCGCGATGACCGCCCGTGACGCCCTCGACATCGCCACCCGCGGCTCGGCGCGCTGCCTCGGCCGCGACGACGAGCTGGGCCATCTGCGGCCCGGGGCCTGCGCCGACCTGGTCGTCTGGGACCTGCACCAGGTCGCGCTGGCCGGTGCGCTGAGCGATCCCGTGGAGGCGTGGCTGCGTTGCGGCCCCGCGCGGGCCTGGACCACGGTGGTCGCGGGCCGGGTCCTGGTCGACCGCGGCGAGCCCCGCCTGACCGGCCTGGCGGACGCCCTGAGCGCGCATGCCCGCATCGCACAACGGATGCAGAGCGGCGCGTAGCCGACGACGGACGGCGGACGAAGCAGACGGCCGTACGAGCCACCCACAGGAGGGCGCGGCCTGTACCGGAAGCGGACGAACGGCCCGCACGGTTCACGCCCGACGGCCCGTCCACGCCGGCTCGGTGCGGGCCCATTCCCGCTCCCACTCGTCCAGGCGACGACGCATCGCCGCATGCCGTACGGCGCAGTGGCCGAGGAGGATCACGGCGACCGCGCCGCCGGTCGCGCAGGCGCCGAGGACGACGGTGTGCTGCCAGATCGCCGTGCCGTCCGGCGGCGGGGGCACGCTCCGGCCCCGGTCGTCCAGCCACACGTCGACCCGCTCACCGGCCCGGGTGCCGGCCGGAACGCGCGCGGTGGCGGTACGCGGACCGTCTCCGGGCTCCGTCCAGCGGACCGTCATCTCGGCGGACGGCTGCCGTCCGCCCTGCGCCGGGGGAAACGCGTCCGCGGCCGCGCCGACCGCCTCGGCCCGGACATGACGGTGACCGGCGCGGTGCTCCCGGGCCGTGGTCCGGGCGTCGTCATGGGCCCACCAGCCCACGACCACCCCGACCAGGGGCGCGACGACGACCAGCAGGACGGTCACGGCCCGCAGGGCCCACGCCTCCACGACATCCGACCGGCGCCGCAGCGGATTCGGCCGCCGGCGCCAGCCACGCACCCGGCTTCGCATGGCGTGCGGGTACCCCGCGCACCGGACATCGTTCCTGACGATCCCGGACGAACACCTCCCCAGGACCGGCCGCTGATCAGCCGAAGCGCTCGATCCGGATACGGTCCACGGGCTGACCTGCCGCCACGAGCAGCCGTGAGGCGTGCTCCGCGAATCCATTGGAGCCGCACACATAGGCCTCCCACCCACCGGGAGGCTGCTCGGCCAGGAGTGGCGCCACATGTGCTGCGGCCATACGTCCCACCGGCACACCCTCCGGCGCGCTCCGTGTGAACACGGGCGTCGTCTCCGCGCCGTACTCCCGCGCGTAGATCAGCTCCTCGGGGGTGCGCGCCGACACCAGCAGCCGCAACGGCAGGTCCAGGCCCCGCGCGCGGTGGTGCCGCACCATCGACATCAGCGGCACGACACCGGAGCCGGCGCCGATCAGCAACGCGGGCCGGTCCCCGGGCCAGGCGAAGAAGCCGCTGAGCGGGCCGCGCACCTCGACCGTGTCACCGGGCTCGGCCGTCGTGTGGAACCAGCCGGAGACCTCACCGCCCTCGACGTGGTCGAGGGTCAGCTCGATGTGGCCGGAATCGTCCGGCGCCGATGCGATCGAGTAGTGGCGCTGAGCCACATAGCCGTCCTCGGCGGTCAGCCGCAGCATCAGGTGCTGACCGGGCAGATGCCCCGCCCACGCCGGGACCGCGAGACGGAAAGTGGCGGCGCGCGGGGTCTCCCGGCGGATCTCCGTGATGGTCGCGGTCTGCCAGACCGCGGCGGCCTGGCCGCTCACGGCGATCCGGCCGGGCACGGCGAACCGGGTCGGGGGAGTGAACATCTCGTTCCCTGCAGTCGCAGTCGCAGTCGCAGTCGCAGCCGTCGCCCCTGTCATACCGATCCCCTCCGCCGCCGGGCTCGTTCCAAGTGCCTCAGTCACCGGAGTACCGCTGCTCCTCCCAGGGGTTGCCGCGGGCGTGGTAGCCGTTCTGCTCCCAGAACCCCGGCTCGTCGTGGTCGAGGATCCGCAGGCCCGCGATCCACTTGGCGCTCTTCCAGAAGTACAGATGCGGCACCAGCAGCCGGGCCGGCCCACCGTGCTCGGCGGCGAGCGGCTTCCCGTCGTACTCCCAGGCGATCCAGGCCCGCCCGCCGGTGAGGTCGGCGAGCGGCAGGTTCGTGGTGTACCCGGTGTGCGAATAGGCGACGGCATGTGTGGCGGACACATGGGGCCGGACCACACTGAGGAAGGCGTCCAGCGACACGCCCCCGAACCGCACACCGAACTTCGACCAGCTCGTCACGCAGTGGATGTCGCCCGCGTACTCCGACGCCGGCAGCCGGTGCGCTTCCTCCCAGCTCCAGGTGCGCGGTTCCTCGACCAGACCGTCGACGCGGAAGGACCACTCGGCGGGCGTCAGCTCGGGCGTGACCTCGGCGGAGAGGACGGGCCAGTCGTCACCCGCGTCGTACTGGCCGGGCGGCAGGCCGGTGTTCTGGACGCGTGGGCGTCCGGTGAAGCCTCGGGTGACGTTCATACGGGTGGTGCCTCCAGGCCGCCAGGGGCGACGGCCCGTGGGTCGAGCGTGATCAGTACGTGCTCATTCAACCGTACGGGTGAAGCGTTCGTTCAACCGTAGGTGCGGGAAAGGCCGGGAGCGCTGAGTGATCGTTGGGGTAGGGTGGCCGTCCGGCCGGGAGGGTCCCGGTGTGCGGAGCGCGGGAGGTGAGACCCATTACCGCTGTGTCAGCTCGGGTGCTCCCACCTCGAATCGGCGCGGATCACCGCCAGTAGGCGCCCGCGAGAGCACCCTTCGGCTTCCGAAAGGCTCTCGGCATCCATGCCCCCTCTGTCTTCTTCCTCGCCCTCGGCCTCTTCGCCGCTCACGCACGACGCCGTCGTGGCCGCACTCCGGGCCGCCGGCTGTGTCTTCGCCGAGGACGAGGCCCGGTTGATCCTGGCCGCCGCCCGAACCCCGGACGAACTGGCGGCCATGGTGGACCGCCGTGTCACCGGCCTGCCCCTCGAACTCGTCGTCGGCTGGGCCCAGTTCCACGGTCTGCGTATCGCCGTGGCACCCGGCGTCTTCGTCCCCCGCCGCCGTACCGAGTTCCTGGTCGAACAGGCCCTTGCCCATGCCCCCGACGCCTCCGTCGTCGTGGACCTGTGCTGTGGCTCCGGCGCGGTCGGCGTGGCGCTGGCCGCCGCACTCGGCCGGGTCGAGCTGCACGCCGCCGATATCGACCCGGCGGCGGTGAGCTGCGCCCGCCGTAACGTGACCCCCTTCGGCGGGCGGGTCCACGCGGGCGATCTGTTCGGGGCACTGCCCGGCAGTCTGCGGGGCCGCGTCGGCATCCTCGCGGCCAACGTGCCGTACGTGCCCACCGGCGAGGTCGGTCTCCTCCCGGCCGAGGCCCGCGACCACGAGCCGCGGGTCGCGCTGGACGGCGGTCCGGACGGGCTGGACGTCCTGCGCCGGGTGGCCGACGAGGCGCCTCGATGGCTCGCCCCTGGCGGCTGCCTGCTGATCGAGACGAGCGAACGCCAGGCGCCGGCGGCCCTGGAAGCCTTTACCCGCAGCGGACTGTCGGCGCGCCTGGCCGTCTCGGAGGAGCTGTACGCGAATGTCGTGGTAGGCCTGAATCAGCCCGGCAACGAGTTCTGATCAGGCCGCCGCGCCGCTCTTCGAAGCACTCTGAGAGGGGTCGGGGACCCGCCAGTCCCAGTGGCGAGGTCCGGGAAACGTGCCCCGCCAGTCGCCCGGCCCTCGGTCCTTCTTCCCGTCCTCGTCCCTCTTCCAGTCCTCCCACGTGCCCGCGAACACGCGGGAAGCCGTCCGGGTGTCGTCGTCGGAGCGAGTGCCGGCCAGGAAGGCGCTCTCGCCCTTCTCGAGGTCGCCGGTGCCGGAGCCCTTGTCCCCGTCGTGACGCACGGTGGCGTCCGAGCCGACGGTCCACGTCCACTCGGTGCCGTCCTCGCTCCGGACGGTGACCTGGTCGCCGTCCACCTTCTCGATGGTGCCGCGCTGCCAGATCCGTACGACCCACTCGTCGGTGTCGGGGTCCTTGACGGTGGCCTCACCGTGCACGGCGCCTCCGCCGAAGCCGAACCACCTGCCGTGCCCGTGCGGTTCGCCCGGCGCGTCGGGTGACGGCGAGGCCGACCCGGTGGCCGCGGCCGAGGCGCCGTCGCCGGAGCCCGACGAGGTCGCGGCGTAGGCGACCGTACCGCCGAGGGTCAGTGCGGCGACCGTCGCCGCCGCGGTCACCGCCCGGGCCCGGACGGACTGCCGCTGCCAGCGCCCGCGCAGCGCCGTACCCCGGGTGCGCTCCCCCTCCGGACCGCCCGGCCCCGTGAGGACCTCGAATTCTGTGCCGTCCGGCTCCGCGCCGGCGTGGTGTCCCCGATCCGGATCGTGATTCACGGCTCGCTCCCATCGGTCACGGCACCCGGCATCCCCATGCCATGCGTTGCTGTGATTGTGGGTCGCGGACGGTAAGGAACCAGTAATCAGTTCCTGTGAAAAACGGGGGGGGGACGGACGTCAGGTAGCCCCGCTCCTCGGCGCCGTACTGTCAACCAGGCGGCAGCACACGGGCGATGAGCAGCGCCACATCGTCGGAGTTGTCGGGCTGGTGCAGAGTGCGCAGGAGGAGATCGCAGCACTCCTCCAGGGGCCGGTCGGGGTCGTCGAGGAGTTCGAGGAGCGCGTCGAGGCGCTCGTCGAGGGGATGCTGGCGGGTCTCGACCAGCCCGTCCGTGTAGAACACCAGCTGGTCGCCGGGCTCCAGGTCGACGGTCGTCGTCGAGAAGGCGACGCCGCCCACGCCCAGCGGTGCTCCGGTGGGCAGTTCGAGGAGTTCCGGGTCGTGGCCGCGGCGGACCCGGACCGGTGGCAGATGGCCCGCGTTGGCGATGCGGCACTGCCGCAGCCGCGGGTCGTGGACGGCGTACACGCAGGTCGCGATGGAGTGGTCGAGACCCTCGGTGATCTTGTCGAGGTGCTCCAGGAGCCGGGTCGGTTCGAGGTCGAGGGAGGCCAGGGTGTGGGTCGCGGTGCGCAGCCGGCCCATGGTCGTGGCGGCGTCGATGCCGCTGCCCATCACATCGCCGACCACGAGCGCGGTCTTGCCGCCCTCCAGCGGGATCACGTCGAACCAGTCGCCGCCGACCTCGGCGCTGGCGCCCGCGGGCTGGTAGCGGGAGGCGACCTCCAGACCGCCGGTCACCGGCGGATGGCTGGGCAGCAGGCTGCGCTGCAGGGTCAGGGCGGTGTCGCGGGCGTTCTGGTACCAGCGGGCGTTGTCGATCTGCACCGCCGCGCGAGCCGCCAGTTCACGGGCGAGCAGCAGGTCGTCCTCGCTGAACGGCAGCGGATTGCGGGTGCGCTTGAGGTCGAGGGCGCCGAGCACCTCGCCGCGCGCGATCAGCGGCACCGCCAGATACGAGTGCACGCCCGCACGGCCGAGTTGGACAGCGGCCTCGGGGGAGCGGGCGATCCGCAGCAGGTCCTTCTCCTCGACCCGGGCGACCATCACGGGGCTGCCCGTGCGCACGCACTCGGTGACCAGGCGGTCCGGGCCGTAGCGGGCGACCTCGCCGGGCTGGTCGGCGGCGGCGAGGGCCACGGTGACATGGTCGGACTCGACGGCCAGGGCGCGGATCACCGCCGACTCGGAGGGGCCGAGGGTGCTGCGTCTGCCCTCCACCACGGCTTCGAGCAGGTCGACGGCCGCGACGTCGGCGAGCTCCGGCACGGCGACGTCGGCCAGTTCGTGCGCCGTGATCTCCAGCTCGAGCGTGGTGCCGATCCGCGCGGAGGCGTCGGCGATGAGAGCCAGGCGCCTACGTGCCGTCTCGGCCTCCTCGGCGGCCTGGTGCTGCTCGGTGATGTCCACGGCCATGCCGGCGACGCCGAGCACGGTCCCCGTCGTGTCCTCGAGCCGGTAGAGCGAGACGGACCAGAAGTGCTCCCGGTCCGGATCGGCCGGGGTCCGGCCCACGATGCGCTGGTTGATGATCGGGTCACCGGTCCGCAGCACCTGGCGCAGCGCCGCCTCGATGGCGTCGGCGTCGATGTCCGGCAGCAGTTCGCGCGGCGTGTGGCCGATGTGGTCTTCGGCGGGGATGCCGTTGAGCTGTGCCAGCGCCTCGTTGACCGAGACGTACCGCAGGTCGGTGTCGAGGACGGCCAGGCCGACCGGGGCCTGCGCAATCGTCCGCGTCGACAGCGCCACGTCCCGCTCCAGGCGCCGTACGGTCGTCTGGTCGGCACACAGGCCCAGCGCGTAGACGTCCCCCTCGTCGTCCAGCAGCCGCATGTTGCGGAACTCCACCAGCCGGGTGCTGCCGTCCTTGCGCCGGATCGGGAAGGCCCCGGCCCAGCCCTCACCGGTCTCCATGACATCGGAGAACAGCTTGACGACCAGGTCCAGGTGCTGTTCATGGACCATGATCCGGGCGGCGTACTGGCCCAGCGCCTCGCGCGCCGCATAGCCGAACAGTTCCTCGGCCTGGGGGCTCCACAGCACGATGCGCCCCTCGACGTCGAGTACGACCGAGGCCACGCCGAGCACGTCGAGCAGCCCGCTCGGCCCCACCGGCCCGCGCACGGGCTCCTGGCCCTTCGGCACGGGACGTTCGGCTGCAGACATCCCACGCACCGCCTTCGCCCATCCTCGCGGCACGCCGTTCCCCCGTGCCGACTCCCCTTGTTCTACCGCGTTCAACCGGATTCGGGCCCCCTTGGTCGTTCACCTCCACCATCCCTCAACACGGCGGGGAACGTCCGCCGAAGCGGTCACCGGCGCACGTGACTGTGGCCGATCAGACAGCGCACGTTCGTTTTCTTGGTCTGTACATGACCACAAGGTCCCGCCAGACTGTGCGCCGACACGCTCCCACCCCCCAAGGAGTCCCTTCCATGGCCCTGCGCGCCCGGCAACGTTGTCATGCCGCTCTCACCGGCCTCGTCGCCCTCGCCTCCGCCGCCGTACTGTCCACCGCGACGCCCGCGCGGGCCGCCGACACCTGGACGGAGGTGGGCTCCGACCGCGCCGACCCCCTGACCGAGAGCCAGGGCCTGACCTCCGTCGAGGTCCCGGCGAACAGCCCCAACCGCTACACCGGCATCGGCACCATCCCCACCTCGGTGAGCGGCCGCGGCTGGAACCACGTCGGCGACCCCGACGCCTCCTACAACGGCTACTACGTCGAGCCGTACCAGGCGGACTCGGGCAGCGCGAAGATGTTCCGGGTGCAGGCGCCGGACGGGACCTGGTCGGAATACGTCCATGCGCTGGGCTCCGGGGAGGCGCTGAACAACTCCTTCGTCGCCATCACGCCCGGCGGTCAGTGGATGGTCTCGGGCGAGTGGGGCACCATGACCCGCCTGCTGGTCCACCCGACCCCCGGCGTCAACCCCGGTACGTCGCCCTCGGCGAACCTCCCCTGGACGTCCAGCATCCGCCTGGACCATGCCGTACGCGACATCCAGGGCTGCGACTTCCTGAACGCCACGACACTGCTCTGCTCGTCCGACGACCCCGCGGGCACCCTCTTCGGCATGACCAAGCCGCTGCTCCAGATCGACCTCAGCGCCGAGCCGGGCACCTCCGACGTGACCGGCCATGTCACGGCCCTGCGCCGGCTGCCGCTGCGCAGCTCCTGCTCGGGCGAGTTCGAGACGGAGGGCATCGACTACGACCGCCGTACCGGCACCCTGCGCGTGATCGTCCTCTCCCCGGGCTTCTGTGTGCTGACCGACAGCAAGACGTACCGGTTCACGCGCGGCTGAGGCCGGCCGGCATACGGCCGGGACGGCGTGGAGGGGACGGTTCCGCCGCTAGTGCTCCGCCGTCCGTGGTGCTTTTCTTGGGGTTGGGGACCGGTTCCGCGGGCTACCCGTGGCACCGCGGCGGCCACGAGAGGAGCGATCACGATGGACCGTGAACGACTGCACGAGGAACCCGTCTCCGTCGAGATCAGCGGATGCAGCAAGGAGGACGCCAAGATCGTGTTCGACACGCTGTGCGCCTGCTTCGAGTCCGACCGGGGCCCCGACGACGTGCCGCAGCAGCTCCACGAGACGCGGCCCATGGTCTGGCTCGGGACGTTCGAGGTCACGGACGCGCACGAGTGCCCGCCGCCCGCACGGCTGTCGTCGACCGTCGAGGCCGACGCGCAGGGCGGCTACTGGGCCATCGAACGGCTCCGTAACACACTGGACTCCCTGTTCACGGTGCACGACCTGACCTCGGCCTCGGGCGATCAGGAGCGGGAGCTGCACGTGGTGCTGAAGAGCCGCCCCGGTCTGTAGCCGACCGGGGCCGGCGGGGACCAGCTCGGTCAGGACGAACCCAGCAGGCCGAGTACGGCTCGGCGGTAGACGGCGTGGACGGCGGGCAGATCCGCGAGACAGGCCCGCTCGTCCACGCCGTGCAGCCCCTCGTACCGCACTCCGAAACCCGCCGTGGCGGGGATGCCCTCGCCGGCGAGCAGATTGCCGATGTTCGAGGGGCCGGCGGTCTTCGGTCGGACGGTGAGGCCCTGACGGCGGGCGGCTTCCAGCAGTGCCGCCGCGGGCTGCTGGTCCTCGGTCAGCCGGTACGGCGGCCAGGCGGCCACCCGGGTGAGCGTGGTCGGCCTCGGGGCGGGCAGCTGCGCGTCCAGCTCGCCCACCGCCTCACGGACCAGCCCCTCGGCGGCCGGGGCGTCGAAGCCCGGAGTCGTGCGGATGTCGACGCCCAGCTCGCACAGGTCGGGCACGACCGAGAAGCCCTGCCCGCCGTGGCAGGAGGTGACCGTCAGCTTCGGCGGCAACGGGAACTCCCCGTCCGCGCCCGGGAGTTCGGCCTCCTCCAGGAGGCGCACGAGATGTGCCGCGCGGGAGACGGCCCCCGGCGTCGTGCGCCGGGACCCGGAGTGGCCGGAGGCCGCGTGGACCGCGATCGTGGCCCGCCACAGGCCCCGTCCGCCGACCACGACCTCGTCGAACCCCGGGTATCCGATCATCACCCCGGCCGGACGAACCGCGTCATGATCGGCCAGGTAGGCGCGAGCACCCCCGAAGCCGCCCGTGTGCTCGTCCACGTCGAGGAGTACTGCGAGCCCGCCGCGCAGGTCGCGGGCCCGCTCGTGGAGCTCGGCCGCGATGCCGCAGAACATGGCCGCGGCGAGCTTGGAATCCGCGGCGCCCCTGCCGCGCAGCCAGCCGTCGACGACCTCGCCGCAGTCCGGCGCGAACGACCAGGCGGCCTCCTCGCCGTACGGGGCCGTGTCGACGCAGGCGTCCAGCGCCCACCAGGAACCGGGCCGGCCACCCGCGACCTCGATCAGCAGACCGACGGCGGCGTTCTTGCCGCCGTGCAGTCGGCGATACGGCAGCCCCCGCCCGCTGAGCCAGTCCTCCAGGACGCCCAGGACGGGCCCGTAGTCGTCGATCCCGGCGCGGCTCGGGCAGCGGATCAGCCGCTGGGCGAGATCGATCACATCGGCGTGTGCGGTCATGGGGTCACTGTGCCCGAGGGCGGCCGGTGGCAGGGTTCCGTCCGCATTTCCGGACACGAGGTCCGAGCGGCTTCGACCGGCGGATCGTCGGTTCAGACGGAACCCACTGCCTTGCCGGACCTGCGGATCGGCCGGCCAAGGACCTGCGAGAACAGCGCGCCCTGCGGGCCCACGCAGGAGGCCGGCCCCCGCTTGACCACCTCGACCAGGCGGTCGACACGCTCGTGGCCCGGGCCGGGAAGCGCCGCCAGACTCCAGATGGCCGACGCGGCGGGCTCCTTGACGGCGGACCTCATGCGCGGCTGGAAGGCGAACTCCGCGAGGAAGCGGTCCCAGACGCGTCGTTCCTCGGCATCGGGCAGCTCGGCCGCGGGATCTTCCGAGGCTCCGGTGTCCGTGGCCAGTGTCACCCCTCCACGGTTGTGCAACTAGTTGCATAAAGGCGTCGGGGTCCTCTACAACTACGTCAGGCACGACACCGCGCACGGAGGGCCCCGATGAGCCGTTACCCGCACCTGCTGAGCCCGCTCGACCTGGGCTTCACCACGCTGCCCAACCGCGTCCTCATGGGCTCCATGCACGTGGGCCTGGAGGAGGCCGAGCGCGGCTTCGAGCGCATGGCCGCCTTCTACGCGGAGCGCGCCCGCGGGGGAGTGGGGCTCATCGTCACCGGTGGCATCGCGCCCAACGACGAGGGGCGCCCGTACGAGGGCGGTGCCAAGCTCACCACCGAGGCGGAGGCCGAGCAGCACCGGGTCATCACCGAGGCCGTGCACCGCGAGGGCGGCCGGATCGCGATGCAGATCCTGCACTTCGGCCGGTACGCCTACCACCAGGACCTCGTCGCGCCGAGTCCGCTCCAGGCGCCGATCAGCCCCTTCCCGCCCCGCGAGCTCACCGACGCCGACGTCGAGCGGACCATCGACGACTACGCCCGCGCCGCCCGCCTCGCCCGCCAGGCCGGCTACGACGGCGTGGAGATCATGGGCTCCGAGGGTTACCTCATCAACGAGTTCATCGCCACGCAGACGAACCGGCGCACCGACCGCTGGGGCGGCTCGTACGAGAACCGCATGCGCTTCCCGGTCGAGATCGTCCGGCGGGTGCGCGAGGCCGTCGGCGAGGACTTCATCATCGTCTACCGGCTGTCCATGCTGGACCTCGTCCCCGGCGGCTCCACGCTCGACGAGGTGATCACGCTGGCGAAGGCCGTCGAGGCCGCCGGGGCGACGATCATCAACACCGGCATCGGCTGGCACGAGGCGCGCATCCCCACCATCGCCACCTCGGTGCCGCGCGGCGCGTACACCTGGGTCACGAAGCGGCTGATGGGCGAGGTGTCGGTCCCGCTCGTCACCACCAACCGCATCAACACCCCCGAACTGGCCGAGGAGTTGCTTGCCGACGGCTTCGCGGACATGGTGTCGATGGCCCGCCCGATGCTCGCCGACCCCGACTTCGTCGCCAAGGCCGCCGCCGGGAAGCCCGAGGCCATCAACACCTGCATCGGCTGCAACCAGGCCTGCCTCGACCACACCTTCAGCGGCAAGATCACCTCCTGCCTGGTCAACCCGCGCGCCTGCCACGAGACCGAGCTGACGCTGTCCCCGACCCGGCGGCGCTTGCGCGTCGCGGTGGTGGGTGCCGGACCGGCCGGCCTCGCCTGTGCCGTGAGTGCGGCCGAACGCGGCCACGACGTCACGCTGTTCGACGCCGCGAGCGAGATCGGCGGTCAGCTGAACGTGGCCCGCAAGGTCCCGGGCAAGCAGGAGTTCGACGAGACGCTGCGCTACTTCCGCCACCAGCTCGACTGGCAGGGCGTCGACGTACGGCTGAACACCTGGGTGTCGGCCGGCGACCTCGCCGACTACGACGAGGTCGTGGTCGCCACCGGTGTCACCCCGCGCACCCCGGACATCCCCGGCGTGGACCACCCGAGCGTGGTCGGCTACCTCGACGTGCTGCGCGACGGCGTCCCCGTCGGCGAGCGCGTCGCGGTCCTCGGCGCGGGCGGCATCGGCTTCGACGTCGCCGAGTTCCTCACCGACGGCGGCGACAAGGCGAGCGAGGACCCGGCGACCTACTTCCGTCAGTGGGGCGTCGACATGGACTACACGGGCCCCGGCGGCCTCGCCGCCCCCGAGCGGCCCGCCCCGCCGCGCACCGTCCACCTGCTGCAGCGCAAGACCAGCAAGGTCGGCGCCGGTCTCGGCAAGACCACCGGCTGGATCCACCGCACCGAGCTCAAGCACCGGGGCGTCACCATGGTCCCGGGTGTGCGCTACGACCGTATCGACGACGCCGGACTGCACGTCACCGTCGGCGAGGAGAGCACCGTCCTCCCGGTCGACACCATCGTGCTGTGCACCGGGCAGGAACCGCGTCGCGACCTGTACGAGGAGCTGCTCGCCGCGGGCCGCAGCGCGCACCTCATCGGCGGCGCCGACGTGGCCGCCGAACTGGACGCCAAGCGCGCCATCAAGCAGGGCACGGAACTGGCGGCGAGCCTGTAGGGACCGGTGATCGCGTTCGTGGGACGACGACCTCGCGTCCCTAGGATGAGCCCATGTCACTCCCGCACGCGATCCTCACCGCCCTGCTCGAAAGGCCGTCGTCGGGGCTGGAGCTGACCCGCCGCTTCGACAAGTCGATCGGCTACTTCTGGTCGGCGACACATCAGCAGATCTATCGCGAGCTGGGAAAACTGGAGACGGAGGGCTTCATCCGCACGCTGCCGAGCGAGCAGCCGGCCCGTGGGCAGAAGAAGAGTTACGAGGTCCTGCCCGCGGGCCGGGCCGAACTGGCCCGCTGGACCGCCGCGTCCCAGGACCCCCGGCCGCACCGCGACACGCTGCTGCTGCGGATGCGTGCCGCGGCCGTCGTGGGCACCGAGGGCATCGAGGCCGACCTTCGGCGCCATCTCGACCTGCACCGACGGCAGTTGGCCGAGTACGAGGAGATCCAGAAGCGGGACTTCCCGCCCGGCAGGGACAGTTCCCAGGACCGGCTGCGGCACCTGGTGCTGCGCGCCGGGATCGATCTGGAGACCTTCTGGACGCAGTGGCTCACGCGCGCCCTGGAGGAGTTCGCGGAACTGCCGGGTCACGAGGGGGCGTGAGCCGGGCAGGGGGAACAGGCCGGGCTCAGGTACTCGGCAGGGCTCCTGCCGAGTGCCTGGAGGCCGCCCGAACTCGGACCCGGACCTCAGGGGCCGCCGGGCTTCGGGCCAGGAACTTCATGGGCCGCCGGGCCTCGGCCCACGGCCTCAGAGGTCGGCCGGGCTTCGGCCCCGGCCTCAGAGCCGGTACGGCTTCGACTTGCGTCGCAGGAACCAGGCCGTCGCCAGACCACCCGCGCCCACCAGGATCCCGCCGCCGACCAGCGTCAGGGTGCCGTAGTCCGTCGAGGAGCCGCCCATGCCGCCCATGACGCCGCGCGACGGGGAGGCCGTGGCGGAGACCGTGCGGGCCGGGGTGGGGCCCGAGACGATGACCGACTGGGTGCCCGCCGTGACGCCGTTGGAGCACACGACGATGACGGTGTAGGTGCCCGCGCTCACGCTCGACCAGGCCGCCGACTGCAGCGCCTCGGTCCCCGACAGGGAGACCTGCCGTCCCTGGGCGAAGTTCGACTGCCTGCTGTTCAGCAGCGAGGCGGTGCCCCAGCTGCCGTTGACGTTGGTGCACGCCTTGGTCGTGACGGAGACCGTTGACCCGGTGGTGCTCACGGAGATCCCCGGGCCCGCGGTGGCCGGACCGGCGGCCGCGACGAGGGGAAGTACGGAGGCGGCTGCCACGGTCAGGCCCGAGCGGAGGAGTAGCGATGAGTTGCGCATGGGATGCCCTCCGGCGGCACGGTCGGCGGAACATCCCTGGCGCCGCCGAGGATCGGGAACGCCCGTGCTGCCTCAGGGGCAGCCAACGCGCCCCGGGCCCGGCCCGCATGCGGGCCTGAACCGGACAGGTGACGGACTGCTGCATCCGGGGGACGCCGGGCCCGGCCTCAGCCCCGCGCGCCCGTCGTCACCGTCCGCTCCGCCGAGAAGCCGCCCCAGGTGCCGTCCGGTAGTCTGCCCCGGATCCGTACCCGGTGGCCGACCCCCTTCTCCGGCCCCAGGTAGAAGCTGTACGCGGCCCGTTCGCGCGGCGCGTCCCCGCCGTACACCAGCGAGGTGACGGTACGGCCGTCGAGCTGGACCTGGTACTCCACGACCACGCCGTCCGTACGCGGCGGCACCCAGCTCAGGTCGAGGTGGTAGGCCCCGTCCTCACGATGGGTCGTGGCGCGGAAGGCGGTCGGCGCGGTGCCGCGCCCGTCGTCGGTGCCCGGTGTGGTGACGCGGACGGCCGTCGAGGCGGGTGAGAGGTTGTCGGCCGCGTCCCTGGCCAGGACGGTGAAGGAGTAGCGCGTGCCGGGCCGAAGACCGGTGACCACGGTCGCCGTCTGGTTCCCGCCCACACTGTGGATCTTCGCGCCGCCCTGATGGATGTCGTACGACACCACATCCCGGTCGTCCGTCGCCCGCGACCACGACAGCTGGACCGCCCGGCTGCCGACCGCCCGGCCATGGGCCTTTCCCGGACGCGTCGGGGCGGAGCGGTCGGCGGCCACGGCTTCGGGAGTCCTCGCCCGGACCTCCTTGCTCGGCGGACCGAGCCGTCCGTCGGTGTCACGGGCCCGCACGGTGAAGGCGTACATGGTGGACGGTTTGAGCATGGTGACGTCCACCATGTGTGCGGAACCCGGCACTTCCTTGACTTTCGTAGGTCCCCGATACACCTCGTAGACGCGGACGCCGCGGTCCGCGGAGACGGCGTTCCACATGACGTGCACGCTGGTGGAGCTGCCGGCCGCGGCCGTGACACCCGTGGGCGCCCCGGGCGGCCGGCCGCCCTCCTCGTCCGCCCCGCTCCAGGCGCAGGAGGTCACGCAGGAGGACAGCAGTGCGATCGCACAGAAACTCGAAATGGGAACGAAGGTACGTCGCACGACACTGCCTCCCGGGGGCGATCTCGCGGCAATGGTCCGGACCAATATGGCTCGGCTGTCGCGATCACATCAAGAGGGCGGTCATTTGGCGACCCGCTTCGGGAGTTACGTATGCTGAAGCTCCTCGCGGCTGAACTATCCCTGAGGATGCGGGAGTTCATGCCGTCGGCACGGGTCGCTGTCGTCGCTGTTCCCGCGCCGGACGCGGGTGGCCGGGGGGCCGGGTTCCCTCGCGGGCCCGGGCCCCCGGCCCCTGCCGGAGGTTCCTGAGGCTTTCCGTCGTGTCGCCGGGGTCTGCGCCGCAGGGCCTCACTGGTGGCAGCATGATCCGAACGGCATCAGATTAGCTGAGTGCCCTGTTGATAATGCTTCGGGCTGAGTGCTCGTCAGTTTTCCTGAGGAGAGGGTCCTTGTTGTGCGTGTCCGGTCGCTGACGCTGGCGGCGGCAAGTGCCGCCCTGCTCGCTCCGACGACGTTGCCCACCCCGCCGCCCGCCCCGCAGTCGGGGCCCATGGCGCGGCGCGAGTCCGACGTCAGCGCCGCTGACCTGCTGTCGAAGGTGCGTGACTGCGCGTCCGTGTCCCGCGGGAGCTACCGCACCGACAGAAACACGCCCGCGACGATCCCGGTCTGCGGGGTGCCGGGCGCGGTGTTCTGGAAGGCCGATATGGACATCGACTGCGACGGGCGGCCCACCGGCCGCTGCAACCGCCGTACGGATCCCTACTTCTCCGCCGCGACGGCCTTTCAGCAGTCCGACGGACGCTACCCGAGCGCCGAACGCCTCCCGTACATCGTCGTGCCCGCCCCGAGCGGCGTCTGGAACCACCGGGACCAAGGGATCGGCGGCGGTTCGGTCGCGGCTGTCGTCTACCGGGGTCAGGTGCTGTACGCGGTGGTCGGCGACGTCGGTCCGCGCGACATGATCGGCGAGGCGTCGTACGCCACCGCCGAGGCCCTCGGCATCCCGGCCGACCCGCACAGCGGCGGTACGGCCTCCGGGGTCACCTACATCGTCTTCACGGACGAGCCGGTGACGCCCATCGAGGACCGCGCGGCGGTCGTGACGGCCGGCGAGCGGCTGGCGAGGGAGTTCGTGCGGGGCGAGCGAGTCGTGCGGGCTGCACGAGAAGTGCGGGGCGAGGAAGCCGCGCGGGGCGGTGAGCGGTCCGTGTACGACCACCGCCCTGCCCCGCGCAGGCATTGAGGGGGTGTCAGACCGCCGACCAGCCGTCGTCGACCGGCAGGATCACGCCGTTGATGTTGCTCGCCGCGTCCGAGGCGAGGAACACGATCGCGGCGGCCTGCTCCTCGGGCTGGGCCAGTCTGCCGAGGTTGACGAAGTGGGGGCCGAGAGCCGCCGGCCCGTGGGCGTCCTGCGCGGCGTCCACGACGATCCCGGTCCGAGTGCCGCCCGGGGCGATGGCGTTCGCGCGTATCCCCTGCTTGCGGTACATCACCGCGAGCGACTTCGTCAGCCCCACCATGCCATGCTTCGACGCCGTGTACGCGGCGCCCGCGGCGCTGCCCCGCAGGCCGGCCTCGGACGCCGTGTTCACGATCGCGCCTCTGCCCGCCTCGAGCATGTGCGGCAGCGCCGCCCGGGTGAGCAGGAACGGGGCGGTGAGATTGACCCGGATGACCCGCTCCCACTCGGCGTCGGTCACGTCCGCGAGGGCCGACATGCGGTCCATGATCCCGGCGTTGTTCACCAGGACGTCCACACCGCCGAAACGCTCGACGGCGGTCTCGACCACCCGGTCGACGACGGACTGCTCGCTCAGGTCGCCGACGACGGCGACCGCGGCGCCGCCCGCCTGCTCGATCTCCTTGACGACGGCCTCGGCGCCCTCGGCGTTCAGATCTGCGACCACGACCCGGGCGCCCTCCTCGGCGAAGGCCAGCGCGGCCGCGCGCCCGATGCCCGATCCCGCTCCGGTGACGATGACGCCGCGTCCGTCCAGTCCGCCGCTCATGAAGTGCTCCATCCGTTGTCCGTTGTCCGCTGTCCGCTGTCCGTTGCTCGACGCCCGATGCCGCCGGGATGACCCGTCGAATGCGCCTGGGGCTGCACCTTACGGCTTAATGTCTCTGAGTGACATAAAGTCTTCGGGGAGAATTCCGGGAGAGCGATCAACGCCGGCCGGAGGAGACCATGACCGCAGCCCGCCAAGGCACGAGACGACCTACGGGACGACCGCCCCTGACGGAGGAGCGCAAGGCCGAGATCCGGCTGGAGATCGCGCGGGCGGCGGTGGACCTGTTCGTCAGTCAGGGCGTGGCGGCGACCACGGGCGAGCAGATCGGCGCGGCGGTCGGTGTCTCGGCGCGAACGGTGTGGCGCTACTTCCCCAGCAAGGAGAGCTGCGTACGGCCGCTGTTCTCGGCCGGTATCGACGTGATCGCCGAGTGCCTGAGGAAGTGGCGTCCCGGGGAGCCTCTGGAGGGTGTCCTCGACCGGGAGTTCGCGGCCGAGGGGAACCTGGCGGCCGTACCCGACCGCTCGACCGTGGGGGCGCTGGTACGGCTGACCCGTACCGAACCCGGACTGCGCGCGATCTGGCTCCAGACGTACGACGAGGCCGAGCCGGCCTTCGCCCGCGCCCTCGCCGAACGCGCCGGCCTGCCCGCCGACGACCTGCGCCCGGCGATCCAGGCGGCCATGGTCAACGCGGCGCTGCGCGCGGCGGTCGAGTACCACGCCTGGCACACCACCGACGCGGCGCCGGACCCGGAGACGACACAGGCCGAGCTGATGGCGACGCTGCGGTCGGCGATGGAGGTCGTGGCGGAAGGGGTGGCGTAGGTGTGGGAGGTGCCTTCGGAGGTGTGTGACGTGCCTTCGGAGGTGTGGGAGGTGCCTTCGGCAATGTGGGAGGCGCCTCCGATCGGCGGCTGTTCTGCCGGCTCACACCTTCCGGTACGAGTACGCCTCCGCGGCCGCCGCCTCCACCGCCGAGAGGTCGGCGCCGGTGGACGCCGTGACGACCGCGGCCACCGCGCCCTCGACGAAGGGGGCGTCCACCAGGCGTGTGCCGGCAGGGAGTTCGTCGCCTTCCGCGAGCAATGCCTTCACGGTGAGGACCGCGCTGCCCAGGTCGGTCAGCACGGCGACCCCGGCGCCGCGGTCCACGGAAGCGGCCGCCGCCGCGATCAGCTCGGCGCTGGTGCCGAGGCCGCCGCCCTCGGTGCCGCCCGCCGGGGCCACCGGCACGGCCGTTCCGCCGCCCGCGAGCCCCTGCGCCAGCTCGGCCACCGAGGCGGCCACCTGCGCGCTGTGCGAGACCAGCACGATGCCGACGAGCCGCTCGCCCGTCCTCTCTTCGGCCACCGCGTTGTCAGCCACGGCCCTGTCACCCACCGCCTCGTCACTCACCGTTGGCCTCCGCCAACCCCGCGATCAGCAGCGCCGACGACGTGGCCCCGGGATCCTGGTGCCCGATGCT
Organism: Streptomyces sp. NPDC051243; assembly: GCF_044455405.1. Lineage (NCBI taxonomy): Bacteria > Bacillati > Actinomycetota > Actinomycetes > Kitasatosporales > Streptomycetaceae > Streptomyces > Streptomyces sp. NPDC051243. The sequence goes on from NZ_JBITES010000005.1 coordinate 199,155, forward strand.
GCGCTCCCCGAGATAACTCGCCCGCCCCTTGCGGGCCTGCAACGGCGTCGTCGCCAGGGCGCCCTCCTCGGCGGCGGCCCGCGCCGCGGCGAAGCCGTCGCCCAGTGCGTCCACGGCCGGCACCAGCGCGTCGATCATGGTCTTGTCGCCCGGCGCCGCGCCACCGAGCGCCATGACGGCGTCCACCCCCGCCCGCAGCGCCTGGGCGAGTTGCTCCTCGCCCACCTCGGCGGCGTCCCCGAGCGACTTGCCGGTGCGGCGCAGCAGCGTCCCGTACAGCGGGCCCGACGCCCCGCCGACCGTCGAGATGAGCTGTCGCCCGGCGAGCGTCAGGATCGCGCCGGGCGTCGCCGGGGCCTCCTTCTCCAGCGCGGCGGAGACGGCGGTGAACCCGCGTTGCAGATTGCTGCCGTGGTCGGCGTCCCCGATCGCCGAGTCGAGGGCGGTGAGCCGTTCCGCCTCGCGGTCGACGGCGGTGGCGGTCGCCGTCATCCAACGGCGGAAGAAATCGGCGTCGAGCACTGGATCTCCTTGCGTGACAGTTGCCTTGCGATCGTGTGACTCCGCCGGATCACATGCCCCACCGTAGCCCCGGTGTCCGCACCGGCGCGTCCCACAGCCGCAGCAGCTCCTCGTCGACCTGGCAGAGGGTGACCGAGGCGCCGGCCATGTCGAGCGAGGTGACGTAGTTGCCGACGAGGGTGCGGGCGACGGCGACACCGCGTTCGGTGAGGACCCGCTGGACCTCGGCGTTGAAGCCGTACAGCTCCAACAGCGGTGTCCCGCCCATGCCGTTGACCAGGACGAGGACGGGGTTGCGGGGGGCCATGTCGTCCAGGATCGCGCCCACGGCGAAATCGGCGATCTCGCCGGACGTCATCATCGCCCGCCGCTCCCGGCCGGGCTCACCGTGGATGCCGATGCCCAACTCCAGCTCGCCGGGCGGCAGGTCGAAGGTGGGGCTGCCCTTGGCCGGCGTGGTGCAGGCGCTGAGGGCGACACCGAAGCTGCGGGAGTTCTCGTTGACCTGACGCCCGATCGCCGCCACCCGCTCCAGTGGCTGCCCCTCGTCCGCGGCTGCACCGGCGATCTTCTCCACGAACAGGGTCGCGCCCGTGCCGCGCCGCCCGGCGGTGTAGAGGCTGTCGGTGACCGCCACGTCATCGTTGACGAGCACCTTCGCGACCTGGATGCCCTCGTCCTCGGCGAGCTCGGCGGCCATGTCGAAGTTGAGGACGTCCCCCGTGTAGTTCTTCACGATGAACAGCACGCCCGCACCGCTGTCCACCGCGGCCGCGGCACGGGCCATCTGGTCCGGAACCGGGGACGTGAAAACCTCGCCGGGGCACGCCGCCGACAGCATCCCCGGACCCACGAATCCACCGTGCAGCGGCTCGTGCCCCGACCCGCCGCCGGAGATGAGGGCGACCTTCCCCGCCACGGGTGCGTCCCGCCGTACGACCACCCGGTTCTCCACATCGACGACCAGGTCGGGATGAGCGGCCGCCATCCCGCGCAGGGCGTCCGCGACCACGGTCTCCGCGACGTTGATCAACATCTTCATGGATACCTCCTGGTGAGATTGGCAGCTGGGCTTATGATCTGCGTTTACCCAGCTCATAGTGGGTGGGGCCGGTTGTCGATCTTGGCGGTCCATGGCGGTCGGGGGTGGGTTCCGGCGGTACTGATGCTGACTTAATGCTGACTTTGATGACGGGTCGTCAGATGTCTGGGGTCGTGGTGCGTGTCGTCGCCGGAGCCCTGATGTCGGCAGTATCGCCCTTGCCTTGGCGATCGTCACGTGCGCGAGCGTTCCGGGGCTTGCCCTGGGCTCGTGCCCCGGCTTGCGGTGTCCAAGAGCCCTGGCCATTGGCGTCCTACCCGGGCTCATGCCGTCGTACTGACACGCGTGCGCAGATTGTGGAACTGCCGGGCCTGCATGATCAGGTGGGCGGGTTCCCAGAACAGCAAGTCCATGGGTCGGGTGAGGGGCCGCGGGCGGCTGCGGCCCCGAGCGCGGACCACCAGCCGGGTCCTCCCGCCGGGCGCCGGCCGCAGGTGGAAGCCCCAGATCGAGTCGGCGTACGCACGCGGCGGTGGCTCGTCCAACCTGTCGAAGGGGCGTCCGGAGGGCAGTGTCGTCTGCGAGCGCAGGACCAGTGTCCGCCCCAGTTCCAGGACCGCGACGGTGAACCAGACCTCCCCGCTCGGCACGGAGTCCAGGTGCTGTCCCTGCTCGAGGCGCTGCCACTGCGGGACGATACGTTCCGCGCTCGGGTGTCCGCCGTTGTCCAGACGGTCCCAGCTGTACCAGCCGCCACGGTTGCAGCCCATCTGCTGCAGCCAGGGCCAGACCCCTTCGGGTGGCACCGGCAGGGTCGTAGCCATGGTCGACGATCCGTCGGGATCGGGGATGAGCTCGTCACCGGGGTAGCTGTGGCCGGCTTCCTCGTCCGTCGCGCCCCACCTCAGCACCCGCGGTCTCAGGAAGATGCCGTACAGGGTCAGCGCTGCGGCAGCCACACCGAAGGAACGTTGCCCAGCCGTGGGCCGGTGCTCGCTCATGTCTTCAGCGTCTCAGCTCCGTCCCGCTGGTACCACAGGAACGCGGAAGCGTCACCGAGCACGCTTGCAGACGGCCCTGACACCCGTCAGGTCCCGTCCGGCGAGGTGCTGCGCGCACCGCTCGCGGACCTGACCCCTTCCTCCGCCGCTGCCTTGATCGCCTGCAACGCCGCGCGCATGACGATGCCGACACCGGGCGAGACGAGCGTCCAGTAGCGGGCGAAGCGTCTGGTGGCGGCCTGGTCGGTGCAGGCCGTGCGCGCCTCGTAGGTCAGCAGGGACCGCCCGGTGCCATAGGGGTGGACCACCATTGCGGCGGCGATCTTCGCCCAGCCGGGCTCCGTGAACTCCGGGAAGTCACCGGGCTCGACCCGGCGCCACTGGATGGACGGCTGCCACGCCTTGCCTATGGCGCCGAAGACCAGCTCCCGCCCAGGATCCTCGCCGAGTCCGACCCACGGTTGCTCCTGCTGGTCCTCCCGCTGTTCCTGGCCGTGCCGGTCCTTGGTCGTCGTGTCGAAGAGATCGGCCAGCCGCATCGACGCCGGTCGCGGAGCGGGTTTGCCGCGCAGCCGGTCGGGCAGGCCGCGTGCCCGAGCGACCAGGTCGAACAGCGCAGAGTGGATCGTGAGGAGATCGAGGTCGCGCGCTGCCCGGTACGTCGGAGACGGGCCGACGGCGACGGTCGTGCACTCCAGACGTGTGAAGCGGAAGTCCGGAATGGCACTGTCCAGCAGCAGTGGTCGGGCGTCCGTGTTCGCGTCCATCACAACCTCCTCCGGGCCGGCACCTCCAGTGTGGTCGGCGCGCGCGTCCCCGGCGCGGCGGTGAGCCGGACGGGGCGGTGGCAGTGGTTGGCGCAGGAAGGCTGCCTTGGCCTCGTACGACGGGTTTCGCACAATGGAAGAGGGCTGGCGAACCGCCTCGCCGGACCGTCGCCATCAGGGACGGGCGCGGCGTCGGCCGTGGTGACCAGAGGCGTGGCGCTGACGTCGCCAGGGATGTGGTGGGACGTGCCGAACGGGACCACGGAGGGCCGGATCGAGCGGCTGAGCCCGCTGGATGTGAGCAACCTGCGCATCGAGACTCGCGGAGTACCCATGCACGTCGCCGCGCTCGCCTTCGCGGAAGGGGCGCCGCTCATGGATGAGCACGGGCGGCTGCGTTCGGGTGCGGTTCGCGAACACATCGAGGCTCGTCTGAGCCTTGCCCCTCGCCTGCGGCAGGTGCTGTACCGGCCCCCCTTCGGTCTGGGGCCGCCCCTTTGGGTCGACGACCCGCGATTCGACATCCGTGACCACGTGCGAACTCAGGAGATTCCCCGCCCCGGCGACGAGGCTGCCCTGCTCGGCCTGTGCGCGGAGTTGTACGAGCCGCCGCTGGACCGCTCGCGCCCCCTGTGGGAGCTGTGGCTGCTGCCCGGGCTCGACGACGGCACCGTCGCGATACTCGTCCGCCTGCACCACGCGGTCGCCGACGGTCTCGCCGCCCTCACGCTGATGGGCGCGCTGCTCGATTCGGCCGGCGATGGGGTGTCCTCCGCCCCCTGCTCGTGGTCACCTCAGTCACCTCCCGGCATGGGGGCACTGTGCTCGGACAGCCTCCGCCGGTACCGCGTAACCCTGACCGGTGCAGCGCGCGCACTCGGATCTCCGGCTCGTGCGACCACTAGCCTTCGTTTCCTGGCAGCACAAGCACGCCGACTCCGGAACGAGCGCCCGGCCCCTCAGCTGTCGATGAACCGTCCGGTCGGCAGGCACCGGCGTCTTCTCCTCCTCCGGGCAGACCTGGAGGGCATCAGGGCCACGGCGCACCTCCACCGGGCGACGATCAACGACGTCGTGCTCACGGCCGTCGCCGCGGGAGCGCGCGGGCTGCTCCAGGCCCGGGGTGAGCTGACGCCCGGACTGACCGTCACGGCTTCGGTGGCGGCATCCCTGCGCACCTCGGCGGCGGACGGACGGGCCTGGGGAAACCGCGTGGGCATCATGCTGGTGCCGCTACCGGTGAGCGAGAACGACCCGCTTCGAGGGCTGCAACAAATCGCGGCTGCCACTGCGTCACGCAAACAGTCGCCTCCTTACCAGCCCATGGGCCGGCTTGCCCTGCCGCTACTGGTGCAGGCCATGTTCCACCAGCGGCTGGTCAATCTGTTCACGAGCAACATCCCCGGCCCGGCCATGCCCGTGAGCCTCGCGGGCGCCCGGTTCAGGGAGCTGTTCCAATTGGGCGTGGTGCAGGGGAACGTGCCCCTCAGCGTCGGAGTGATCTCCTACGCCGGACAGCTCAACTTCTCGCTGGTCGGCGACGCGGACACCGTCCCGGACCTGGACGTCTTCGCCGCCGGGATGGCGGAGGCGCTGGACCGGTTCTGAGCTGCCGACGCTCCACCGAATCGCCCGCCGCCTCGGAGTACACCCTCGCTCAGGGCTGCGGGCGGCCGCGGCCATGGTCGGTGGCGTACGCGGCGAACACCTCCGCCGGGGGCCCTCCCGTATGGAGGAAACGCTGGTCAAGGATGGCGGCGAGGTCTGCCAGCGCACCGGCGAGCAGGTCACCGGCCAGTCGTACCTCGGGCCGCCGCGCTGTCTGTCCGCGCTCGGCGAGGGCGGCGGCGTAGCCGACCATGGCCGCCAGTGACGAGTGGTCCTCCCCGTCATGGAAGTAGTACGCCTCGGCGTACTGGGTGAAGTCGAGGCGGACGCGAACGACTTCGGTGGCCAGGCTGTCCAGTAGCAGGGCCCCCGCAGTGGAGTCGAGCTGTCCGGGCGTCGGGTCCGCGTCGCGCAGCAGCGCCAGGCGGATGGCGAGGACCCTTCTGCGGGTCAGCGCCGGGTAGATCTCCAGCACCCAGGAGACCATGGCCGTCAGCAGGGCGAAGCCGATGAGGGCCTCCAGCGGTGAGACCAGGCGCAGCCAGCCCTCGCCCGGCGCGATGTCACCCAGGCCCAGGGTGGCCACCGTGACGAGCGACAGGTACAGCGAGTCGAGCAGAGCCGGTTCCTGTGCCGCCTTGGAACCGGCGGAGAAGGTGAACGCCTCCGGCATGTGCGGCCAGTAGACGACGGCCCAGCCGATGATGACGGTTCCGGCCCACATGCCCACCACCGTCACCATCGCGAGCGGTCCCACCAGCCCGACCACCCGCCTGCGCGCACGAAAGCGTCGGGCCAGCCGCCACAGCGCCGTCATCACGAGGCGGCTCAGCCCGCCGTGGCGGGTGGGGTGCCAGAGCGTGTGGAACAGGTCCCGAAGGGCGATCATGACGAGCCCGGCACCGACCAGCGAGACCAACCACTTCATGCACGCCTCCCACAGCAATGCCACCTTCCGCAGAACTTCCGCTTTCGAAGCCCAGGCCTCAAACTGACGGATCACGCGCCCAACGCGGAGCCCGGCACGCCCCTCCGTGCGGATCAACTCGCCGGCAGCACGAGCGTGCACGTCTCCCCGGGCGCGACGGTCACGGCGCGGTCGGCCAGCACCACGCGGATCGGTGACTCGTCCGAGTCGGGCACACTGATCTCCAGCTGTCCGCTCCGGCGCCGGATGCCGACACCCCAGTGGCCGCGGTAGCGCAGCGAGAATCCGTACTCGGAGAGCGCCGGAAGAGGCACCGGGTCCAGCCACAGGGCGTCCTCGCCCGTCCCCAGTCCCGTCAGACCGCGCTGAACCAGGTCGAGGGTTCCGGCCATCGCCCCGAGATGGATGCCTTCGCCGGTCGTGCCGCCCTGGATGTCCGCGATGTCGGCCTCCAGAGCCTCCTGGACGTAACTCCACGCCTCTGCTCGCCTGTCCCTGGCGAGAACCAGACCGTGGACGAGCCCGCTGAGCGTGGAGCCGTGGCTGGTGCGCCGCAGGTAGTAGTCGACGGTCCGTCGCCAGACCTCGTCGTCCAGGTCGTACCCGAGGTGCCGGAACAGGGTCCGCAGCTCGGCGGGCGAGAACAGATGGCCGAGCATGAGGACATCGGCCTGCTTGGACGCCTTGTAGCGGTTGACCGTGTCGCCCTCGGCCTCCAGGATCCGGTCCAGCCGCCGGATGCTCGTGTGGCGCGCCCGGTAGGCGTCCCAGTCGAGCTCGGCGAGGTCGTCGTAACCCTCGAACTGGCTGATGACACCCTGGTGGAACGGCACTCGCAGCCGCCGGGAGATCTCCTCCCACCTCGGGAGTTCGTCGCCGCCCAGTCGAACGCGCTCGAACAGTTCCTCGCGGCGCCAGGCGGGGAGGCGGCGCAGCAGGTCCAGGGCGCGCACGAGGACCCAGGCGGCGGTGACGTTGGTGTACGTGTTGTCGTCCAGTCCCGGTAGCGCGGCACCAGGGTAGGCGTCGTGGTACTCGTCGGGGCCGACGACACCGCGGATGCGGTAGCGGCCCGTGCCGGGGTCGAAGACCGCGAGGCCCGCCCAGAAGCGAGCGATCTGGAGCAGTATCTCCGCGCCCTTGGTGTGCAGGAACTCGGTGTCGCCGGTGGCCTCGCAGTACTGCCACACGTTGTACGCGATCGCCGAACCCACATGGTGCTGAAGCCGGGAGTGGTCCGGCAGCCAGCGCCCCGAGCGTGGGTTGAGATGCCACTCCTGGGTCTCCTCACGGCCGTCACTGCCGCTCTGCCACGGGTACATCGCCCCGGCCCGGCCGATTGCGGCGGCCGCCCGGCAGGCCCGCGCAAGACGGCGGTAGCGGTAGTTCAGCAGGGCCCGGGAGACCTCCGGGAAGTGCAGGTTGAGATACGGCAGGACGAACAGCTCGTCCCAGAAGACATGACCCCGGTACGCCTCGCCGTGCAGCCCGCGCGCCGGGACACCCACGTCGAGATCCGCGGTGTGCGGGGACAGCGTCTGCAGGACGTGAAAGAGGTGGAAGCGCAGGATGCGACCGGCCTGGCCCGGCACCTGAATGTCCGCGCGCCGCCACAGCCGCTCCCAAGAAGCGACGTGGGAGTCCAGCAGGGCCGGGAAACCTGCCGCGCTGGACACCCGGTCGACCGCTTCGCCGAGGGGATCGCTGATCGCCATGTCGCGTGAGGTGTGCAGCGCCACGGTCTTCTCCACGGTGACGGGCCGACCGATGGCGATCGGGACCACCATGCGGTGGACCGCACGGCGGCGAGCCGGCCGAAGCTCCGACAAGGCCGAGGGACGGCCGACGACGACCGTCCTGGCGGCCATGGCCACACCGATGTCCGAGGTACTCGTCCGGCAGCTCAGCCAGACCGTGTGGGGATCCTGCGCCCCTGTCCGCACATGTGCCACATGGCGGCGGTTGAGTGCGCGGTAACGGTGCACATTGCTGTTGATCACGTCGCCGTCGAGACAGGACTCGATCTCGATCTCTCCCGACCAGTCCTCGGCAGTGAAGACGGTCTTCAGCGCGGCCACATGTGGATCCTCCATGTGCACCAGGCGGGTCTGCTCGACGCCGAGCACGCCCACCTCGTCATCCCGGTGACGGAACGAGCGGGTGAGCGTGGCATGGCGCAGGTCAAGGGTGTGCCGGTGGTCCAGGAGGGCATGGGTGTCAGGGGAGAACCACCGGCCCCACTCTCCCGCGGCGCGGCGCAGACGGAACCGCAGGAGCAGCCAGTTCGGGAGGTTGACCAGGTCCTCGTTCACCACTTGTCGCCCCGACACGGTCGACTCCAGACGGTCGTAGCAGCCGGCCGCGTAGGTCCCCGGGCAGTGCACCAGGCCCGCCCGGCACTCCGGCAGAGCGCCGCGGGTGGCGAAGTAGCCGTTGCCGAGCGTGCAGAGCGATTCACGCAAGCCCTCGGCATCGGGGTCGTAGCCCTCCCACTCCCACGTCCACTCCGACATCCGCCGCCCTTCCTTCTCCCTGTGAAGCCGTGGGAGCCCCGGCCCGCGCCGGGATCCTCAGACCCGCTGAGGGATGACGGCGACCGGGCACTCGGAGTGGTGCAGCAAGGTGTGGGCGACCCGGCCGAGTTGCAGACCGAAGTGACCGTGCCGACGCAGAGCGCCGACGACGATCAGATCGGCCTCGGCCGATGCCTCCAGCAGGACGCGGTGAGCGGGGCCTTCGACCGGCCGACGGTGTACTTCGACCTCGGGGTGCTCCCGTACGGTCTCACGGAGCGCGTCGGTGAGGCGGTCGGAGGCCTGCTCCTCATTCGCCCCTGAGGCGTCGTCCGCGATGAGCGGCTGGTCCGCGTGCTCTTGAGCCGGGCTGCGCCAGGCCCGTACGGCCGTCAGGGCACAGCCGCGGGCCTTGGCCTCGTGGGCGGCGAACCGTACGGCACCGTCGCCGCTGGTCGAGTCGCCGACTCCCACCACGACCCGGCCGAAGGACCCCTGAAGATTCCGCTCCGAGCCACGGACCACGATGACGGGGCAGACCGCGCGAGCCGCCGCCGCGAGGCTGACCGATCCCAGTAGCAGCCCGGTGATCGCGCCGCGTCCGCGGGAGCCCGTGACCAGGGCGAACGCCTCGTGACCCGCCGCCAGGAGCATGGACACGGCATCGTCGGGCAGTACCTCGCCCGACGCCTTCACCTCAGGATTGCGGAGCCGGGCACGTTCCGTGCAGGAGGCGATGATGTGCTGCACCATGGCTTCCTCGGCAGGACGATCGGTGCTTAGGGACGGCCGGCTCCTCTCGTACCGCTCCCAGCGGGAGGCGTGGAGCAAGCGCAGCGGCAGCCCGTGGCGTGCGGCTTCGTCCACCGCCCAGTCGACCGCCAGCAGACTCGAGTCCGATCCGTCGACACCCACGACCAGCGGGAGTTCCATCGCCGCCACCGCCTCGTCCGTCCGGCTGCTGAGAGACCCCCTGCGACTACCGTCGCACCGCTCGCGAACCGCCGCGACATACGGACCGGCTCTCGGCCCGGGCGGCCCTCGGCCGGATTGCGGTACGCCAGGTTGCGGTGATGCTGGAGGCATACGGCCGAACGACCTTCTCCGGCGAGCACCTCAAGGACTCAGGACATGCCTGGCACTCCGCACATCGTGAGCGATGTGATGACCCTGCCCGTGGTGGCTGTCGGACGTGGCGCGCGGTTCAAGGAGATCGTGCGGGCGATGGAGCAGTGGCAGGTCAGTGCCGTGCCGGTCGTGGAGGGCGACGGGCGGGTCATCGGAATGGTTTCCGAGGCCGACCTGCTGCCCAAGGAGGAGTTCCGGGACCGCGACCTCACCCGCTCCGAGCAGATCAGGCGTCTGTCCGATCTCGCCAAGGCGGGTGCGGTGACAGCGGAGGAACTCATGAGCACCCCCGCCGTCACGGTCCACCCCGACGTCACCCTGGCCCAGGCAGCCCGGATCATGGCCGTGAAGCACCTCAAACGGCTGCCCGTCGTCGATGACGAGGACCGGCTGCAGGGCATCGTGAGTCGTGCCGACCTGCTGAAGGTCTTCCTGCGGCCGGACGAGGACATCGAGGAGGAAGTCCGCCGCACCGTGGTGTCCTATCTGTTCCCCGCACTCAGTCACACCATCCACGTGTCCGTGCACGACGGGGTAGTCACGCTTCGTGGGCGGGTCCACGACACCTCGCTGGTCTGGGTCGCCGAGCGCCTCGTCCGCGCCGTGGAGGGCGTGGTGGATGTCGAATCGCAGCTCAGCGGGGAGGACACGGCCCAGGACCGGCCGGAGACCGCGCGGTGATCTGAGGCGTGGTTGGGCTGGGTCACGGCTGGATGACGAGTACCTCCGTCACCGGGCGGCGCCGTGTGCTGGGACCTTTGGGCCCGTATCCCAAACGCAGCAGCAACTGCTGGTAGCCCGTCCCCGTCGTCGGGTCGCGCAGCGGCCAGCGCAGGTCCGTCCATTCGAGGGGCTGGGTGACGAAGGAACTGGACAGACCCTTGAGGGTGGCCAGCAGCAGGACGTGTTCCATGGCCTGGCCGGCGCGGAGCCAGTCCTCCGGGTGGTCGTGGGCCGTGCTGAGGAGGGCCAGCTGAGGGTTCTGCTCGAAGTCCGCGGCGTCCCGTCCCGCGACCTGCCGGTGGCCGGCGAAGTCGCGCATCGGGGCCCTGCCCCCACGCTTGCGCGGGCCGAAGGCGTACTGCGGGACGCCGTCGTCGGCGGTGTTCACCGAGGCGGCGTCGACCTGGGTCCACCGCGTCAGGTCCTGGTCGCTGCCGGGGTCGGTGATGTTGCGTGCCTCGGCTTCCTGGACCAGTTCCAGCACGTCCTGCAGACGCCAGGAAGTGGGGAAGGACAGGGCCGCTCCCTCATCGCGGGCGGCCTCGCCGAGAGCTTCCCGCACCGCTTCGGGGATCTTCGTCTCCTCGAACGGGTAGCGGCTGCTGTGCCGTTGATGGATCGCCGGATACAGCGCGCCGAGGTCGCTCTCGCCGCCGCCCGCGGTGCCGGTCAACCGCACGCTCGCGAGCAGGGCCCGGTCGGTGGAGTCGGGCAGCAGCCGGGTTTCCGGGTGCCAGCCCTCGTGGACCGCGGCGACCCTGAGGTTCAACAGTGCGGCGCCGCAGCCGAGATGGAGGCCGCGAGTGTCGGGGTCGGAGTGCGGCATGGCGCGGTCGAAGTCGGCAAACAGCTCGAACGTGCGCGCCCTCCGGAAATAGCGGAAGCGCCAGGGTTGCGCGTTGTGCATCGACGGGGCGGCCGCGGCGTCGTGGACCAGGGCCGCCACCCGTTCGTCGGACGGTGTGTGGTGGCTCAGCTGTCGGCTCACCGGAGCCTCCCCTCACGAGTCGGTGGCACGCCGGGACGAGGCCGCTGCCCCTGGCCGCCTACTGATCGGCCGGAGTGATGCGGCGGCCTGTGAGGCTCGTGGGCCGGATCGACACCCACATCTCGCGTGCGCCGCCCGCCCACGGCGTGGTGTGGGCGCGTTGCGAGAGCCTGCGCACGGCATCGGGTTCCGTCACCACGCTTGCCGGGCCGACCGCCAGCACACTCCAGCCCTGGCTCAGAGCCTCGTCTACGTGGTCGACCTCGAAGGCGACCTCCATACCCACGGCCGCCGAGGGCACGGAGTCGGGCGAGGTCCGGAACACGATCATGTCGTCGATGACCTCGTAGTTGACCGGGACGACCGCCGGGCGTCCGTCGGGCGTCGACACCGCGATGCGTCCCACCCCGTGCGTGGACAGCAGAGTGCGGCAGTCTTTCGGGCTCAGGTCCCGTAGCCGAGGATGCAGCAGCGCGTGGCCTTGACCGGGCGGGAGGTCGATGCCTCCTCCCCGCAGGGCGGTGACGGTCGTGCCCAGCGCGTCGGCCAGCCTGATGAGAGTTGCCACACTCGGGTCGGCGGGCCGTTCCTCCAGGTACGCCAGATACTCGGCGGACATTCGTGCGCGGCGGGCTGTTTCCTCCCGGCTGAGCCGCTGTCTCCGACGCTCGACAGCTACGCGCCGACCGATGTCGCCGGGGTTGGGCGTCTCGGTCGGTGGGGCGGCCGCGGACACGGCCTCCGCCTCACCCATGTCCGGCCGGGCAGACTCGTGGGCGGTGCTGGGCTGCGCGTGCTCGACATGGCGGATGTGCGCGTCGGGCCCGGGGAACACGAGCGTCACTTCGTCCGTGTCCGACCAGCGCACGTCGTAGGGGGGTGTTCCATCCTCATGGTGGAGTCCGACGATCTCGCCGTCGCGCCTGGTGGCCCCGGTCGCCGGGCTTTCGATGACGAGTTGGTCGCCGAGGTGAGCTCGCATGATCGCCGCCCTCTCCGCAGAATGGTGCTGTATCCAACGTGCCACGCGCGACACGCCGCCGCATGGGGCGAAAGGCCCCAATTCGCGAGGTCGGCGGCCGGTATCCGGGAGGCAACATGCAGCACCGAACGGTCGCGGAGCTCATGACCCGGGACGTGGTCCGGGCGCGGCGTGACATGCCGTTCAAGGAGATCGTCAGGCTGCTGACGGAGAACGACGTCACCGCCGTACCCGTGGTGGACGATCGGGACCATCCCCTCGGGGTGGTGTCGGAGGCCGACCTGCTGCGCAAGAGCGCCGACCAAACCGACCCGTCAGGCAGGGCCCCTGTTCCGCACTTGGAGGCTTGGGAGAGGGCCAAGGTCGAAGGGGCTCGCGCCGAGGAACTGATGTCGGCTCCGGCGGTCTGCGCACGTCCGGAGTGGAATGTGGTCGAGGCCGCCCGTCTGATGGAGACTCACCAAGTCAAGCGGCTGCCTGTGGTGGACGAGACGGACCGGCTCCTGGGCATCGTCAGCCGCGGCGATCTGCTGCGGATCTTCCTGCGCCGTGACGACGCCATCCGCGACGAGATCGCCGAGGACGTGCTGCGCCGGACGATGGGGCTCGATCCCTCGGAGGTGACGGTCGAGGTGCACGAGGGCCAGGTCAGCCTCCGCGGCTCCGTCGAGTTCAGGAGCCTGATCCCGGTCATCGAGCGGCTGTGCCGGAGCGTCGACGGTGTGGTGTCGGTCGCCGAGCACATCGCGTACAGGACCGACGACGCCGGACGTTCGCCCGCCACCTGAGGAGCTGTCCACGTGGGAAGCTGAGAGGCCCGCGGGACCCCTGGTTGCGCGAGGGTCGGCGGCGACGGAACCGCCGACCCTTCATGGAAACCGGCGTCGGCCGGCCGAACCCTGTACGAACCAGGGTGGCCGCCCGGCCCCCCGGGCTCAGCCGGTGATCTCGATGCGCTGCGGGCCGTCGACGTGATCTGTCTGCGCCGGGTCCAGCGCTCATATCTGGGGAACGACCACGACCGGGCATGGCGCGTGATGCAGTACCGCATGATTGATCAGACCCAGCTGCAAACCCAGGTGCCCCTGTCGCCTGCGGGCGCCGACGACCAGCAGGTCTGCCCCTGACGCCGCCTCCAGCAGCGCCTGGCGTGCCGGATCCTCGATCACCCTTCTGCTCACCGGGACGTCGCCATACCGCTCCGCCGCGCCGCGCAGGGCGTCGTCGAGCACCTGCGCCGGCGGGCGTCGATGGGCCTCCAGGGCGTACCAGGGTGGGGCTTGAGGTGTGGTGAAGGCACCGAACGGGGTGTTCCAGGCATGCACCGCCACCAGCCGGCAGCCGCGAGCATGAGCCTCGCGGAACGCGAAATGCACAGCCGTGCCGCTGCCCTCCCCGTCCTCGACACCGACCACGACGTCTCCGAACTCGGCACCACGGTGCTCCGCCGCGCCGCGCACCACGACGACCGGGCAGTCCGCTCGTGCCGCCACGGCCAGGCTGACCGAGCCCAGCAGCATCCCGGCGAGGCCCCCGATCCCTCGGGATCCGAGCACCAGCGCGAAGGCGTTGCGCCCCTTGTCGACCAGAGCGGAGGCCGCGTCGTCATGCAGCACCTCGCTCGACAGCCGCACCGTGGGGGCACCGGCCCTGGCACGCTCCGAGGCAGCGCCGAGCACATCGGACGCCTCGCGGCTCCTCGCCGCCGCGTGCAGGAGATGGAGCGGCAGCTCGTGCCGGTACGCCTCGTCGGCGGCCCAGTCCACCGCCTCGAGGCTCGCCTCGGACCCGTCGACGCCGACCACCAGGGGAATCGTCACCTCCCTGTCTCCTCTCGCGCCGAACTCCAGGTCTTCGACCTTCTCCTCCACAGGTCCACATGCGCGGCGCAGGAGATTGGGGTACTCCTCGAAGGAGAGAGCGCGCCAGGCCTGGCATGTCGGCGACGTCCGGTCCATCCACACCATCGGACTCGTCCACCGTCATTCACCGTCATTTCCAGCTTCGTACGAGACGGAGACCGTCGCCATGCAACCAGTCGTCACCGTGGGCCTCGACGGCTCACCCGAGAGCCTTGCCGCAGCCCGCTGGGCCGCCGACGAGGCCGAGAAGCGCAAGCTCACCCTGCGCCTGCTGCACGCGTGGCCACTGCTGGCACCGGAACCGACCCGCGTCCCCTCGGAAGTCGATCAGAACTACTGGGCGAAGCGCCTCGTCCACACCGCGCGGGCGGAGCTGCAGGCACGCCACCCCGGTCTGTCCATCGTCGGGAACCTGGTCGCCGACGACGCCCAGAACGCCCTGCTCCAAGCGGCGTCGGAGTCCGAGATGATCGTGCTCGGTTCCCGAGGACTGGAGCCTTTCGAGAGCTACTTCCTGGGCGACGTCAGCATGCCCGTCGTGGCACGGGCCGAGCGGCCGGTCGTACTGGTCCGCGCCGAGACCCATGAGGAAGCGCCATCCCCGGCACCCGCGCGCCGCGTGGTCGTGGCCTTGAAACTGCACGGATCCTCCGACGACCTGCTCGACTTCTCCTTCCACACCGCCGCGGCGAGGGGAGTTCCTCTCCTGGCCGTCCACGGCCGAAGCGTGCCGCTCCATGCACGCGTGCCCTGGGGTGTGGACCACGACGTCACCGAGGAGATGACACGGGATGCACAGAAGCAACTGAGCAATGCCCTCCGCCCCTGGCGCGGGAAGTACCCGCACGTGGAAGTGGCCGAGAGCATCCGCCTCGAGAACCCCTCCAAAGCTGTCGTTCGGGCCGCCGAAGACGCCGCGCTCCTGATCGTCGGCCGACGCGCACACCGGCACGGCCTGCCACCACACCTCGGCCCCGTGGCCCAGGCTGCCATCCATCACGGAGCCTGTCCCGTCGCTGTCGTTCCGCATGACTGAGCCGGATCTCCGCTTCAGATCGGTGCGCCGGGCTGATGTGTGCACGCTTCGGTCCTGTGCCGGCTGCGGTGCACGGGCAGCCGTGTTGCCCGGGAGCCCTGCGGGCGCGACCGTGGAAGTGACGGAACGAGGGAGTGAGTACCGTGCGAGCGCTCGTCTACCACGGCCCGGAACAGACCTCCTGGGACACCGTCCCGGATCCCGCGATCGAGGAGGCGACCGACGCGATCGTGCGCGTCGACGCCACCACCGTCTGCAGCAGTGATCTGCACATCCTGCGGGGAGACCTCCCCGAGGTGAAACCGGGGACGATCCTCGGCCACGAGGCGGTGGGCGAGGTCGTGGAGGTCGGCAGCGACGTCCACGACCTGCGCCCCGGGAGCCAGGTGATCGTGTCGTCCGTCTCGGCCTGCGGTCACTGCCGGGCGTGCCGCGACAACATGGGCGGACAGTGCCGCGGGGGCGGTGGATGGATCCTGGGAAGTCTGATCAACGGGACGCAGGCCGAGTTCGTGCGGGTGCCCTTCGCCGAATACTCCACCCACCTGCGGCCCTCCGCCCTCCCACTGGGCGAGGCGGTCCTGCTCGCCGAAGTCCTCCCCACCGCCTACGAGGTCGGGGTGCGGAACGGACATGTGGGCCCGGGGGACATCGTCGTCGTGGTGGGAGCGGGTCCCGTCGGTCTCGCCACGGTCGTCATCGCGCGTCTCTACTCGCCCCGCCGGATCGTCGTCGTGGACCTGTCCGAGGCCAGGCTGGAAGCCGCCTCCCGCATGGGCGCCGATGCCGCGGAACTGCCGGGGAAGATGATCGCCGACCTCTCCGAGGAGGCGGGAGCCGACGTCGTCATCGAGGCATCGGGGGAACCGGAAGGCTTCGTCCTGTGCACCCGCGCCGTCCGTACAGGAGGGCATATCGCCAACATCGGCACGCCCGGCAAACCGGTCACGCTGCATCTCGAATCCCTGTGGCGCAAGAACGTGACGATCAGCACCGGCCAGGTGGACACGTCCTCCACACCCTGGCTGCTGGAACTGGTGAGGTTCGGACGCCTGCCGGTCTCCCAGCTGATCACCCACACCTTCGGCCTCGATCGGATGGAGGACGCCTACGAGGTGTTCTCACATGGCACCACCACGGGCGCCCTCAAGGTTGTGCTCCACCGCGAGTGAACGGGCCGTCCGGCCCTACACTCGCCGGCGAGCGGCGGTGCCATGGAACTGAAGGGGAGGCGGTGGCAAGCCGCGGGCATCGGACCACGTCTTCCCGTAGCCCGGGAGGAGGCGAGCGATCGATGTTCTGGTACGACCATGATCGGAGCGGTTGGGGCTGGTTCGCGATGGCGGTGAGCAGCGGTCCCGGCTCAGCAAGGGCTGACCCAGCCCTCACGGGCACCCCTGGGAGGAGCCCGTGATGACCACAGGCCGGCACAACTACGGTCTGTACGCGGTCCACTGGCCTGTCCAACTGATGATGATCTTCACGATGCGTGGCATGCCCGGCGGCGGTGGCATGCACGGCGGAAACGACATCGGGTCTCAAGTGCCGGTCGGAGGACGATCCGCTGTCCACGCACCCCTCGGCAAAGCCGACTACCAGGGCTGCTCACCCGGTCTTGTGCCCCCACCGGGGCCCCACCAGGTCCCACTCCCGACCCCACTGGTCGAAGCGCCGCCGGTCGAGCCTCCACCGGACGAGGGCCCCCGCGCCGAACGCTGTGCCGGCGAGTCCGAGCGCGGCGGCCGTACCAAGGACGCCGGCCTCGATGGCGGCCTCCGTCGGGCTTGGCGGCTCGGTGGCGAGGATGCCCTGGCCGTCCAGCCAGACCACGACCTCGGCTCCGGCCTTCTGCCCCGTGTCCACCAGCGTCTTGTCGGTGTGCGTTGTGCCGTCGGGAGCCGTCCAGCTGATCCTGGCCAAGGCGCGTGTCCCACCCGTCGCGGTGGCGGAGGCGGGGACGTCGGAGCGGAGCACGGCCCGCACGGAGTGCCCTTCGGCGCGCTGCCGAGCGAACACGTCGTCGGCAGCGTGGGCGGTCACCAGGCCGGTCAGCGTGCCGCCCACCAGGACGACCGCCCAGACGGCGAGCACGACCCAGGCCTCGACGACGTCGTCGCGGCGTCGCAACGGGTTGCTGCGCCAGCGCCACAACCGCTTCTTCGTGCATGTGCCGTCGCTCATCGGTCCGCACCTCCTCGGCGAGTTCGCTGTCCAGACCGTGCCAGTGCGCGCACCGCGCCGACATGGGCCGCCCCGACGGACTCGCGGGGCCGACCGGCACCAACTCGCGCACTGCGCCGGGACCTTCAGCCCTGCCCGGCCGGTGTTCTGCGGAGGATGTGGCCTGCCCGGCCCTTACGAAGGACCATCGGCCCCTCACTCCGTCGCCGCCGAGTGCTCACGCTGGAAGGCAGCACCACTCCGGGCGAGAGGAGGACGCCATGCACAGCACCTTCATCGATGCCGGGGTCCTCGAGACGTGTGTCTCGGCCGCGGTCGCCGCGCCCTCGATCCACAACTCCCAGCCGTGGCGCTTCCGTCTGGATCAGGAAACGGTCACCTTCCACGTGCGTGCCGCGCCCGGTGGGGGCCTACGGCACACGGACCCGGAAGGCCGCGCCCTGCATCTGTCGGTGGGCGCTTGCGTGCTCAATCTCCGCGTCGTTGTGGCCCACTTCGGCTGGGACCCGGTCACCCACCTTCTGCCCCGCCCCGAGGAACCGGACCTGCTCGCATCCGTCCGTCCGGCCGAGCCCGCCCCCGGCTGCCTGCGCCGAGGCGACATCGACCTCTTCGGGGCCATCTGGCGTCGGCACAGCAGCCGCTTCCCGTTCTCGAGTCGGCCGATCTCACCGAGTCTGCGCGCCGAACTCGCCGCGGCGGCCGGTGCGGAGGGCGCGTGGCTCCGCTTCCCCGAGCAGTCCGAGAGCGCGCGCCTGCTCGCGCTCACCGCGGACGGCGAGCAGCGCAACCGGCTGGACGTCGACCGCAGCACGGAGAGCCGCCGCTGGGTGCGCGGGGATCCGTACTCGGAGGCCGACACGGGCCTGCCGTGGGCGGTGCTCGGCCCGCAGGACGCCCGGGAGCGGCTCCCCATGCGGGACTTCACCGCCCAACGCCATCCCGATCGGCTTCCCGCCCGCCCGTACGAGACGACCCCCGTCATCGCCGTCCTGACCTCCGAGCACGATCGCCGCACCGACTGGCTGCGCGCCGGGCAGGCCCTCGAACGCGTCCTGCTGGTCGCCACGGCTCACAGTGTGCGTGCATCCCTCCTGCACCAAGCGATGGAGTGGCCCGATCTGCGTGAGGCCGTGACCCCTGGGCCCGATCACGCGCACATGCTCATACGCCTCGGCTACGGCCCCGAGGGCCCCGCCACTCCGCGGCGCGCGGTGGGTACATTGCTCGACGCCGGGCGGTGAGCGGGTGGCAGGTCGAGGTGCGTCAGCCGACCGTGACGCTCATGGCCTCCGCCTCGACAGGCGCGGGCAAGCCTGGGTGGATCTCGAACACGCCCGCCAGACCGGCGATGCGTAGTACACGCAGGAAGCGCCCGCTGTCCGTGACCAGCAGCAGCCGGCCCTGCCGGGCCAGGATCCGGTTGCGGGTCCGGCACAGGACGCCCAGCCCGCTGCAGTCGATGAAGGACACGCCACGCAGATCGAGTACCAGATCGGGGCACGTACCGGAAGACAGCGCATCCAGGCGTGCCGCCAGGTGCGACGCCGCGAAGAGGTCGACCTCCCCGCGCAGCTCCACGACGGTCGTACCAGCGTCGGCGCGTACCGAGAGGCCTGGCATGGACCTGGAGTGGTTCTCGGACATGGTCAAAGAGAAGCCCCTGCGGCCGGCGGGCGGAAGGGCCGGTCGGCCCATCCTTCCCGATCCTGCGGGGCCGACCGGCCCCACGGCGGGCGCCGACCCGTCCGACCGGGCGATCGGGGCCGACCGGCCCAAGCACTTTCACCAAGGTGCGGGACAAGCTGGACCTGCGGGGTAGTGCAGGCACCGCTGTAGCCCGCGCTCAGCCCGGGGTCCCGACCAGGGGTGACAGAGGAAGGAAAGATCGTCATGAAAGGCTTCGTCTTCCAGGGCCCCGGACACTCCTCCCGGGAGGACGTCCCGGACCCCGGCCTCAAGGACCCCACCGACACGATCGTGCGCGTGGACACCGTCACTATCTGCGGCACCGACCTGCACATCCTTAAGGGCGACGTGCCCGAGGTGCGCCCGGGCACGGTGCTAGGTGAATGAGTCCGATGTTTTTCAGTGGTCGTAGGCGATCAACGAGCGTTTGACCATGGCTCCGGTGTTCCAGTTGTGGCAGATCGCGGTGGCCAGTGCCAGCAGGCGTTGGGCGGTGCGGGCGAAGACTCCGGCCGGGGTTCTGCCGCCGTGCTGTTCCAGGCTGAGTTGGCCTTTTGGGTGTCGATGACGGCGTCGATCCACTGGTGGGCGCGGGCGACCTTGCCGTAGCGGGCCGGTTCGTCCTTGCGGTCCGGCCGCACCAGGTGGGCGCCGAGCCGGTCGGTGACGAAGGCTTCGAACTCCCGGCCGGCGATGCCCTTGTCGGCCAGGATCACCTGCCCTGACTGGATCAGCTGGTGGTCGCGTTCCAGCAGTGCGGTTATCACCCTCCCGTTCCTCGAGCTTGGGGCTGGCCAGGCACCAGGTGACGGGCATGCCCTCGGCGGTGGTGACCAGGGAGAGACGCAAGCCCCAGATGAAGCGGGAATGGCTGCGGCAGTAGCCGTATCCGGCGTGTCCGGCCAGGTCGGAGCGGTTGACGGTCTCGCGGGAGGCCGCGCAGGGCAGCGGGGTGGAGTCGATCAGCCGGAGGCTGTCGTGCCAGGGCACCTGCCGGGCGAGCATCTCGATCACGTGGCTGATCAGTGGCCAAGCGGTGTGGAGGCGCTTGTTGTAGGCCGACTGCTGGGGCAGGTAGCGGAAGAGGTGTCCGAGCCGGGCTTGGGCGAAGCATGTCCAGTGCCGGGCAGAAGGAAAGCCCAGCAGGACGTGGCCGACCGCCAGGCACAGCAGTTCGGCGTCCGTCAGCTTCGGAGGACGCCCGATCCGGCGACAAGGTGCCACGTGGTCGTCGATCAACACGTACAGTGCCGCCAGAAGGGCGTCCAGGTTTGTCTTCACACACTGACCAACAGGCGCCCTTCGCCATGGTTGCGACCAGCACACACACCGGACTCATTCATCTCAGGGTCGCCCGGCTCTGGCGGGGCCCGATCAGCCGGCCGACTCCGGGGTCGGCGGGACCTTGGATTTCGGGATCACCTGGAGGATGTAGAAGCCGTCGAGTGTGGGGTAGTAGACGCGGCCGCCGTAGCCGGGGGTGAGGAGTGCGCCCGCGGTGAAGGGGGTGAGGAAGGAGGATTCGGCGAGTGCCTTGCCGGTGCGGGTGTCACGCCATACGACCTGCTGGGAGTAGGTGCCGGTGGCCATGTCTTCTTTGGTGGCGTCCGGGTTGATCTTCGTGGTGAGCAGGATCCGGTTGTCTTTCGGGCCGATGAGGGGCAGGAAGTCGAGGCTCGTGTCGGCGACGGTCCACTTGGTCGTCATCTTGCCGGTCTTGGGGTCGATGCTGATTCCGGCCACCTTGCCGACGCCGCCGTCCGCGGAATAGAGCATGTTGTTCTCGGGGTCGCCTCCGGCCTTGGGCGGGGCGAAGCTATTCTGGCCGCTCTTGAGCGGGCCGAAGGGGGTGACCCTGGTGATGTTCTTGCGGTCATTCGCGTTGACACAGGTGATGGTCGACGGCACGCTCGCGCCGATGCCATTGGTCTGGATGCAGATCCAGTCGCCCATCAGGGTCGGCGCGTCCCCGGTGCTCTGGCCCTTCTGGAGGTAGTCGACCACCCAGGACTTGTCCTCGGACAGCTTCTTGGCGGCAGGGTCCCAGAAATAACGGTAGGCGTACTTGTTCGCGGACAAGTAGATCGCCGTTTTGCCCTGGTGGGTCGTGATGATGTGCGGCGTGGTGGACTCCTCCGGCAGCGTGACGGAGTCGAGGATCTTGAACGTATTCGGATCGACCGCGTTGATCTGCGAATTGGCCTGATGCGCGGGGTCACCTGCTCCTGGGCACTGGGCCAGCGAGGGGCTGCCCTGCTGTTTGCAGCCCGTCGGGCGTACCTGGTCCTTGATGATCAGCGTGCCGTCGGGTGCCACGGTCACATGCTTGAAGCTGGAGTTCTGCGGGGCAGCGGGGCCGTGCGGCAGCTGCACCTGCTGCACGATCGCACCCGTGTCGGGGTTGAGCTTCACGAGCTGGTTGTCCCACGCCTCCACGACGGAGCCGTCCGCCAGGACGTTGAGGTTGGTCGTGGCGACGAATACGTCGTCGACGTTGGCGTTCTCCAGGTACGTGCGCCAGATCTGCGCTCCCGTGGTGGGGTCGACCTTCGCCACGAACGGGCCCGGGAGCACCTTTCCGGAGGGTGCGGGCTGGTTCCCGCCCACCACGTAGGTGGCGTTGGGGCCCTTGTTGTTGATGAAGCTCAGCCCCTGGTAGTTGTCCTCGCTCTTGTACGCGAACACCTGGTTGGCGGCCGTGGTCGAGCCGGTGAAGGTGGCACACGGGAACAGCCCGCTGCGCGCCCCGTCGGCGATCTCCGCGCCGTTCAGCGACGGGAAGTAGCCGGGGGTCTTCAGCCCTTGCGAACAGCTCTGCTCCTTCGCGTACAGGCTCAGGTCGCCGGGAAGCGGCCCGTTGGCCGCGCGCTCGCTCGCCGACACATTGGACGCCTCCTGGTTCAGCAGCCGGAAGAGCGAAGGCACCGCATCCAGATTGGTGAGCGTCGGGACGAGGATCAGCGCCAGGACGCCCAGCAGGACGAAGATCCCGGCGAGGAACCGCTTGATCACATTCCAGACCCGCCTCATCAGGCCACCCCCGGAGCCGGAGCGCCGCCCTGGTTCTCCCCCCGCGTTCGGGCTCTGACCCAACGGACCTGGGCGACAAGGAGCGTCACACTGGCCAGGAACAGCCAGACGACGAACGCGATGGCATGGGCCCACATCCCGAGGGCACCGGTCGCCGCGTTGAAGACGCCATCCTCGTAGTAGGGCGTGATGAACCCGAACGCCGAGAGCACCGCGGCGATCAAGGCGAGGACGCCGAGCCACTTCCCCACGGCGCCCGTTCTCAACATCACCTCCGCGACTCCGAGGAAGAACACTGTGAACGCCGCACCGCCGAGACTGAAGAACAGCGCCGCCGCCGTATAGAAGGCCGGAACCACCCGGGCCTGGGCCGCGCTGGTGCTCAGCGTGCACGTGGCGGTCAGCACCAGAGCCGCCAGAACCGAGGCGACACCGACGATCGCCCCGGCGAACGCGATCGACGATCCGCGCGCCGGTTCGCCTTCCCCGTTCCGCAGAGCCACCCAGAGGCTGCCAAGGAACCACAGGACGAAAACGATCCCGATGCTGCTCACCATCACCTGGGCCCTGATCGCCTGGAGGTGGAAGGCGAAGAAGGCACCGGCGCTCTCCGCGTGAGCGATGTCCGGGAGTTCGGGATCTCCCCCGCCGCCCCAGGGCTGTGTGGTCAGGAACAGGATGAAGGCCACCACGAACAGAAACGAGGCGAACAGCCCGCTCGCGGCACCCATCTGCTCCCAAGCCCGGTTTCGATCAGGCATCCAGACAGCTCCTCTCAGCACATCCCCGCGGCTCACCAGCAGTTGCCCGGGAACTCCTGGCGCGGATCGAGCGCCCAGCCGCAGCGCAGGCGGTCACCATTGGTGCGTATGCCCTCGGATCCGCGCTGATCTACCAATAAATATGAGTAACAACCTGTTTGGGGCACTGTGCACCGTTCGTGCCTGGCCCGGTACAGCTCCCGACAGGCACGGAGCCCACCGTTTGTGCTTCGTGGCGAACTGTTTGATCCGGGTGATCTTGGCAGCCTCCGAGCTCGCGAAGACGACCTTGTCGTCGAGGTCGAGACTCTGCACCAGGGCCTTGCCGTTGGCGATGTACGAAGGTGAGCCGTCCATCAGCTGGCCCTTGTCACCGCTTTCGGAGGTGGGGAGCCGGTCAGCGTAGTTAGGGAAGCCCAGCAGGACCTGGGCGACCGCCGGGCACAGCAGTTCGGCGTCCGTGAGTTTCGGAGGTCGCCCGGTCCGGCGACGAGGGGCCACGTGGTCGTCGGTGAACACGTACAGTGCCGCCAGCAGGGCGTCCAGGCCGGTAGTCACACACGAGCCAACGGGCGCCCTTCGCCATAGTCGCGGCCAGCACAGATATCGGACTCATTCATCCAGGGCACGAGGCGGTGGGCGAGGTCGTGGACACCGGCACTGATGTGCGCACCGTACGGCCCGGGGACCGCGTTCTGGTCTCCTGCATCACCGCCTGCGGCCGTTGCCCCTTCTGCCGCAGGGCCATGTACGGCCAGTGCCGGGGCGGCGGAGGCTGGATCCTCGGCCATCTGATCGACGGCACCCAGGCCGAGTACGTGCGCGTCCCGCACGCCGACCTCTCCGTCCACGCACTGCCCGGCACCCTGGACGGCCAGGACCCCGTACTGCTCGCCGACATCTTCCCGACCGCCTACGAAGTGGCCGTGCTCAACGGGCAGGTACGGCCCGGCGACACCGTCGCCGTTGTCGGCGCCGGCCCCATCGGGCTCGCGGCCATCGCCACGGCCCGCCTGCTCGCGCCCGAGCGGATCGTCGCCGTGGACCTGGCCCCCGCCCGACTGGAGGCAGCCCGACAACTCGGCGCCGATGCCGTGGCCGACGCCCGCGAGGCCCCCGAACAGCTGATCGCCGACCTCACCGACGGGCTGGGCGCCGACGTCGTCATCGAGGCCGTCGGCGTGCCCGAGAGTTTCGAGATGTGCACCCGCATGGTCCGGCCCGGTGGGCATGTCGCCAACATCGGCGTGCATGGCCGGCCCGCGACCCTGCACCTCGAAGACCTGTGGATCAAGAACGTCACCATCACCACCGGCCTCGTCGACACCCGTTCCGCCCCCACCCTGCTGCGCATGGCGGCCGTCGGCCGCCTGCCCACCACACAGCTGGTCACCCACACCTTCCCGCTCGACCTCATGGAGGAGGCGTACGACGTCTTCGGCCGGGCCGCCGACACCGGCGCCCTCAAGGTCGTCCTCGGCGGGGAGCGGCACGACGTGGTCGCTCTCCCGGCGGCCTGACGAGAGGAAGGGACGAGTCATGACCGAACAGGTCGAGTCGAGGACGACCGGGGCAGCACCCGTGGGCGACCTCGGACGCCGGATCGCTCGGCGACGCGAAGAACTCGGTCTCTCCCGGGAGGAGACGGCCACCCGGGCGGGCATGGCCCTCAGCTGTCTCCGCCACCTGGAGGAGTATCCGGCCGCCGCACCGGGCAGGGGAGCGCTCCACGTACTGGCGGAGGCCCTGCACACCACCGTCAGGGAGCTCACCGGCGGGGACACAGATCTGCCGCCCGGCACCGCACCGCATGAGTCCCGAAGCCCTGGCATCGCAGAACTGTCCACTCGGGAATGCCGCGCCCTGCTGTCGACCCACGGTGTGGGGCGCATCGCCGTACCCACCGTCACCGGGCCGGTGATCGTGCCCGTCAACTACAGCGTCGTGGACGGCACCGTCGTCTTCCGGACCGCCCCCGGTACGACACCGTCGCAAGCTTCGGGCTGCCAGGTCGCCTTCAAGATCGACCGAATCGACGACGTGTTCAGCCAGGGCTGGAGCGTGCTCGTACGGGGACACGCGCGGACCGTGACGGACCCCGACGAGATACGTCGGCTCGACGAACAGGCCTACAGCAGGTCCTGGGCGGGCGGGCGGCGCGACCGGTGGGTGCGGATCGATCCCCGCGTGATCACCGGCCGGCGGATCACGGTGGAATGAGGGCTGTTGTCCGGCACGTCCGGGACTGATGGCCCTCGTCAGTGGCCCCTCGCAGGACGAACGATGGACTTGCCAGCGCACCGCTGCACCAGACGCATCAGGCGAAAGACGGACTGACTCATGTACCGCAACGACGGATTCCGCGAACTCGGACGGCAGGAGTGCCTGCGCCTGCTGGCGAAGGTTCCGGTCGGACGGATCGTGCACACGCGTCAGGCCCTGCCCGCGGTACTCCCCGTCAACTTCTGCCTGGACGAGGACGGCGCGGTGCTACTGCGTACCGCGGCCACCTCCGAACTGGTGCGCGCGATCGACGGCACGGTGGTCGCCTTCGAGGCCGACGAGGTCGACGCGGCCACGCACTCGGGCTGGAGCGTCGTCGTCACCGGCTCTGCCACGGTGGTCACCGACCCCGACGAGCACAAGCGCCTTGCCCGCACCGGTCCGCGCTCCTGGGTGCCCTCGCCCCGGGAGGTGTTCGTCCGGATCGAGCCCGAGCTGGTGACCGGTCGTGAACTGGTCGGCGGATGCAGCATGTACGGGCTGGACGTCTCTCACTGACCCGGTCTGCGACTTCCCGGCTTCGCCGGATGCGGGGCCGAACGGCCCTGTGACGGGGGCCGTACGGCGTGTCGTCGGGTTCGTGCGGCCCCTGCCCGCGTCGTCGCGGAAGGACGAGCATCGGGGGCACAGAGCAGAAGGGAGAGGGAGATGACTCGCCATCATGTGGTCGTCGGAGTCGACGGTTCCCTGAACGCCGTACGAGCGCTGGACTGGGCCGCGGACGAGGCCGCACGCCGCGACGCCGAACTGCGAGTCGTGTACGCCGTGCCCGACCCCGACGAGGCCGGCCCCGTCCTCGCGTCGGCCGCCGCACGCGTCCGGGGACGTCATCCCGCCCTGTCGGTGATGACCAAGGCAGCGGAGGGCGGCACGGTTCGGGCTCTGCTGCGTGAGAGCGAGGGCTCCGACCTGACCGTCGTCGGCACCCGCGGCTTGGGCGGCGTCACCGGGCTGCTGGCCGGCTCGGTGAGTCTGCGCCTGGCCGCACATGTGCACGGCCCGCTGCTCGTCGTAC
Organism: Streptomyces sp. NPDC051243; assembly: GCF_044455405.1. Taxonomy (NCBI): domain Bacteria; kingdom Bacillati; phylum Actinomycetota; class Actinomycetes; order Kitasatosporales; family Streptomycetaceae; genus Streptomyces; species Streptomyces sp. NPDC051243. The sequence continues at coordinate 225,214 of NZ_JBITES010000005.1, forward strand.
GCGGCGACCACCCTTGCGACGACCAGCGCGGCGTGCTGCTCGGTCTGGACGACGACTCCGACGCCGACGCGGCCTCTTATGCCTTCCACGAGGCGGAGCGGCGCGGTGTCCGGCTGCGTGTCGTGCACTCGACCCATCGCCCCATCACCCCCGAACTGCCCTCCCTGATTCCCGCGACGAGCCCGGGGCAACGGCGGCGCGCCCAGGACGACCTGGCCGAGGAGGCCGTGCCGCGCTTCAACCTGGCCCAGTTGCGAGAAGCACACCCCCAGGTCGACGTCGAGACCCGCACGGTCCGCAGGGGACCGGCCCAGGCCCTGCTGGACCACACACAAGAGTCCGCCGTCGTCGTCATCGGCACACATCGACGGACGACCCGGCCCGGACCGCAGCTCGGCCCGGTCGCGCACACCCTCCTGCACCGCTCCCACTGCCCGGTGGTGATCGTGCCGGCAACCGGCTGACCGGCGAGCAATCTGTCGTTCTGGGACCGTCGGCTCCTCGGGCAGCCCACACCCGCCAGGACGGCAGTCACCAGAGACCGATCATTCCTCGACGGGGACGAGCCGGACTCCGGTGACAAGGTCGGGGCGGATTCGGACCGCGTAGTCCATGGCCCGTCCCACCCAGGGATGGAGTATGTCCTGGTAGCGGGCCAGATCGCGGGCATCGGTCACGAGGTGGGCGTAGCCGGTGACGACCACGCTCCAACCGAGGTGCGTGCCCGGGTCGATGCTGTCTGCCTCGTACGCCACCACGACCCCCGGCGCTCCCGCCTGCTTGGCCCGTGACGTCAGGGCCGCTCCCTCGTGGGTGCGGATGACGATGTCACCCTCGTCCAGGACATGGTTGACGGGCCGGACGGTCGGCAGAGCGTGCTGTGTGAAGACGATCCGGCCGAAAGACACGCTGCCAAGGAGCCGCAGCGCTTCGGCGCTGTCGAGGCCGATGCTCCGGCGTGGTCCCGGGGCGATCGGCAGGGCGTTGTCGCAGGCCATGGCGGGTTTCCGTAGCTTCTCGTCTCTCACTGCTCGCTGTCTCCGACCGGCTCACCGGTTCCGCCGCGCGGCATGGGGCTGCGATGGCCGCTGGGCGGGTGAGGCGGCTTTGTGCGCGGGCTCTTCTCCGATCAGATCATTCGAACCGCAGCCGCCCGGCCGACGCTAGGGCCGTTCGGCCCTCGCCGGTGACCGGACGGCCTGTTGGGGGCGATACGCGGACCAGGCGGAGGATGCGTTGGGTGAACGGTCGAGTGCCTCCCGCCCCCGCCTCGGGTCCGCTTGCCGTGGGCGGTGGTCTCGACCTGATCGGCGAAGGCCGGGAGGGCCACTGAAGGGGGTGTGACGGCTGCGGAGTGGGGCCGGTTGCCCCGCACCTCGGCCCCGTACGGCCCCTCCCGCACCGGATCCGCCGGCCGGAGGCTGGCATCGCACCGGACACCACCGGACCCCGATCGGGAGGACGACGGACATGAGCGTGCGCGTTGCCATCAACGGATTCGGCCGGATCGGCCGCAATTACCTGCGCTGCGTACTGGAGCGCGCGGGGACCGCCGCCGGCACCTCGGTGGAGGTCGTCGCGGTCAACGACATCACCTCACCGGCGGCGCTGGCCCATCTGCTGACATACGACTCGACATACGGTCGCATCGGCCGCCCCGTCGAGCACGACGACGACTCCCTCACCGTGGACGGCCGGCGCATCGCCGTAACCGCCGAGCCCGACCCGGCCGCCCTGGCCTGGGGCGACCTCGGCGTCGACATCGTCATCGAGTCGACCGGCCGCTTCCGCACCCGGGAACAGGCCGGCCGACACCTGAGCGCGGGCGCCCGCAAGGTGCTGCTGTCCGTCCCGGGCAAAGACGTCGACGCCACCGTGGTGATGGGCGTCAACGAGGGCATGTACGACCCGGAGAGCGACCACGTCGTCTCCAACGCGTCCTGCACGACCAACTGCGTGGCGCCGATGGTGAAGGTCCTCGACGAGCACTTCGGCATCGTCAAGGGGTTGATGACCACCATCCACGGCTACACCAACGACCAGGTCGTCCTCGACGGCCCGCACAAGGACCTGCGGCGCGGCCGCAGTGCCGCCGTCAACATCATCCCCACCTCCACCGGGGCCGCCCGCGCTGTCGGGCTGGTCATGCCGGAGCTGGCCGGGACCCTGGACGGCATCGCCGTACGCGTCCCCGTCGAGGACGGCTCGCTGACCGACCTCAGCGTGGTCCTGGACAGGCCGGTCACCGTGCAGGAGGTCAACGCCGCGTTCCGCGAGGCCGCCGACGGGCCGCTGAAGGGCGTACTGCGGGTGTCCGAGGCCCCGATCGTCTCCCGCGACATCGTGGGCGACCCCGCCTCCTGCGTCCTGGACGCCCCGCTGACCCAGGCGCACGGCGAACTGGTCAAGGCCTTCGGCTGGTACGACAACGAGTGGGGCTACACCAACCGGCTGCTCGACCTCACCGAGTACGTCGCGGCCCGGCTCCCGCGCGGCTGACCGGGCGTCCCGCCCCGGGCACCGGGTCCGATTCCGTACCGTCCCCTGCCCAGGACCGTTACCGTGGCACATGACCGCAACGGTCGGCTTCGGGCGGGTCGAGGGGACGTGGAGGCGCACCGGTGGAGAGCCATGAGCAGGCTGGTCAGGCCCGCGTACGGCTGCCGCAGTTGAAGCTGGACGAGCTGCTGGAGGAGCTGCAGGCCCGCCTCGACGCGGCCCGCGGCACGCGCGATCGGGTACACAGCCTGCTGGAGGCAGTGCTCTCCGTCGGTCGGGAACTGGACCTGGAGCAGGCACTGCACAGCATCGTCGAGGCCGCCGCGGTGCTGGTCGACGCCGAGTACGCCGCCCTCGGCGTGATCGGACCGGACGGCAAGCGGCTGTCCGCCTTCCACACCGTCGGCGTCTCCGAGGAGCAGATCGCCCGCATCGGCCACTTCCCGGAGGGCCACGGCATCCTCGGCGAGCTGATCCGCCACCCCGAGCCCCTGCGGCTGACGAAGATCTCCGAACACTCCGCCTCCTATGGCTTCCCGCCCCACCACCCGCCAATGAACACCTTCCTCGGCGTCCCGATCCGGGTGCGCGACCAGGTCTTCGGCAACCTGTACCTGACCGAGAAGCGGGGCGGGGCGCAGTTCGACGAGGAGGACGAGTCGGTCCTGTCGACCTTGGCGGTTGCGGCCGGCGTCGCCATCGACAATGCCCGCCTGTACGAGGAGTCACGGCTGCGGGAACGCTGGCTGCAGGCCAACGCGGAGCTCACTCACAGCCTGATGTCCGGCAGTGAGCGCGGTCAAGCGCTCGGACTGATCGCCGAGCGCGCCAGGGAGATCACCGGTGCGGCGCTCGCCGTGGTGGCCATGCCCCTGGAGGACATTGAAGCGCTGGAGGTGGAGCTGGCCGTCGGGCAGGGCGCCGAGGCACATCGTGGGCTCGTACTGCCCATGAACGAGAGCCTGATCGGCCAGGCCTTCACCGCCGCCACCCCGGTCACCAGTCCGGACGTCACCCGCGACGAGCGTGTGCCGTCCGCCTCACCTCGGTTCGACGGGCTCGGGGCGGCCGTGGCCATGCCCATCGGGTCGGGCGACGGCGTACGCGGCGTCGTGCTGCTGGTGCGCGAGGCGGGACACGCGGTGTTCTCCGAGAAGGAGATCGCGCCGCTGCGGAACTTTGCCGCACAGGCGGCGATCGCGATGGAGCTGGCCGAGCGTCGCGAGGACGCGGAGCAGATCGCCGTGCTGCAGGACCGCGACAGGATCGCCCGGGACCTGCACGACCTCGCGATCCAGCGGTTGTTCGCGACGGGCATGACGTTGCAGAGCGCCGGCCGCTTCATCGAGCACCAGCAGGCCTCGGACCGTGTGGCGCGAGCCGTGGACGACCTGGACGAGACCATCAAGATCATCCGGTCGACCATCTTCGGCCTGCGCGCCCGCGACGACGCCTCCGGGACCGGGCTGCGGGCCCGCGTGGTCCGCGTGGCCGGCGAGGCCGCCCCCGTGCTGGGGTACGCCCCGAGCGTGCGCATGGAGGGCCTGGTGGACACCGACGTGCCCCGCGAGGTCGCCGACCATGTGGTGGCCGTGCTCTCCGAGGCCCTGACCAACGTCGGCCGGCACGCCCGCGCCGACCGCGCCGAGGTCGCGCTCGTGACCGACGGTCGTGAGGTGCGGCTGACCGTGTCCGACAACGGCGTGGGCATCCCAGCCGAAGGGCGCCGCAGCGGCCTGGCCAACATGGCCGAGCGCGCTCAGCAACTGGGCGGCGAGCTGACCGTGAGCACTCCCGACGGCGGCGGGAGCACGCTGGTGTGGCGGGTGCCGGTGGCGGCGGAGGAGGAGTAGGCGGCTCCGCATCTTGGGCCGATCGGGCCTTTGGCAGGGGCCTTTCGGCCCTGCCCTTTCATGGTGCGTGGTGTGAGGCTGAAAGCCGGCCCAACGAGGCGCATCGGCGGATGGGGAACGCCTCGTGCGGCCCCTCGGGAAAGGGCAGGTAGGCCACCCTGCCCGTTGCCGGGCCCGCGTCAGGCCGACGGCGGTCGAGCCGGGGACGCGCGTTCCGCGTAGTCGGCGGGCCCGGCACACCCCTTCCGGGGTCAGGGGAGCGGATCAGGGCCGTTCGGCCGGGCGTCACGGCCACCCGCTCATTCCGTCACCCCGGACTGCGGATGACGCTGGGAGTGAGAAGGAGAACCTCCAGCGAGGGAGGGCCGTCATGAACTACCGGCGCCTGTTCCCGGTCACGGAGGAAACCGTGCTGTACGTGCTCGCCGTGGTGCTCGCGTTCCTGGGCTTCGCGGTGACCGTGTCGATGGTGGGGATCATCCTGACACCGCTCGCGGTGCTGGGCGTCATCGGGCTGGTCGCTCTCGCACGGCACGTCGACCACAACCGTCGCACCCGTGATACTGCGGCGGCAACAGCCCCGCCACCCGGGCTCGTTTCCCACGCGGTGCAGCTGTCCACCAACGTGAGCATGCCTTTGAGCCTGGGGGTGCCGGACAACGCGATCTCGTGGAGACGAGAGGCCGACATTGCGGTGGACCCGGTGCTGTTGATCTCCATCCGTACATGCAGCGCCGCTCCCTACGCGACCTGCCACAAGCTGTGGCCTGAGACCGAGGTCGTCTCTGCCTCCGAGCCGCTATGCCGGCGGTGGCGGTGTATTTCACGCCGTGCAGCTGATAGCTGGCAGGGGCGCCGAAGCAGTGGAGGAAGACGAGCTTGCCGAAGGTCATCCCGGGATAGACACGGACGGGTCTGGCGGCTCGGATCTCCAGGGTCCAGCGGATGGCGTGGCCTTGGTGGCCGAGTGGGGCGGAGACGTGGACCCAGATTCCGAGGGCGCCGATGGTGCGGTTGCCGTTGAGGAGTTGGGCGTACGCCAAGGGCGGTCACGTCATCGTGCTGAAGGCGCTGTTCTACGAGCTCGCCGAGGCGAAGGCGCCGCACCGGCTTGGTGATCCCGAGTGGCTGGGTGCGATGGTTGCCGAGCTGTCCTCGTACACCTCGTGGCACGCGCCCAAGGGCAACCGTCTGGTGACGCAGACCATCCGGAGTATTGGCGTTTGAGACGCCGGAGGCGCTCCAGCGGGCGTCGCGTCCCGCTCTGCTGAGCATGACCTCGCCGCCCTCCGAGGGCATCTACGTGTTCGGTACCGTCGATCTGGATACCACCATGAGCGACGAGGTTCGCGACGCCCGGCAGATGGCCCTCGTCCTGCTGATGTTCATCGGTCGGCTCGCCCGGCCCCTGGTCTCGGTGCGGGCACGGCGCGAGCGCGCCCGCCGCTGTGAACCGCCTTAGGAGCGACCCGCAATTGGTCAACTACCTGCACTCCCTGCGCCGGCGCCGCCGCAAGCGTCTGGCCGACCAGCACCCCCTGCGCCCCCGTGACCAGCGGGTCGCGGTCATCGGCCTCGGCCGCTTCGGCATCTCGCTGGCCAACGAGCTGATGCACCGCGGCTGGGACGTCCTCGGTATCGACACCGACGCCCGGCTGGTACAGAAGTACAGCGACGCCCTCACCCATGCGGCGGTAGGTGACTGCACCGACGCCGAGGTGCTGCGCCAGCTCGGGGTCCATGAATTCACCAGCGTTGTCGTCGCCATCGGCGACTCCCTGGAAGCGAGCATCCTGGTCAGTTCCAACCTGTTGGAGGTCGAGGTGCCCAACATCTGGGCCAAAGCCGTCAGCCGCCAGCACGGCCAGATCCTTGAGCGCCTCGGCGTCCACCACGTCGTGCTGCCCGAGCACGAGATGGGCGAACGTGTCGCCCACCTGGTCACCGGGCGGATGCTGGACTTCATCGAGTTCGACGACGACTACGCCCTGGTCAAGACCGTCGCCCCGGACGTCATCACCGGAATGCCGCTCGGCCGGAGCCAGGTCCGCAGCAAGTACGGCATCACGGTCGTCGGCATCAAGCGCCCCGGTGAGGACTTCACGTACGCCACCGCCGACACGGTCGTGGAGAAGAGCGACGTTCTCGTGGTCACCGGCAAGACCCACGCCGTGGAGGGCTTCGCCGAACTCAGCTGAGCCGCGCGACGCGCGCCTTCCCGCCCGGTCAGGCAGAACGAGGCTGCCGGGCCACGGGCGGACACCGTTGCCGGGCGCTGATGAGCGACCATGGTGGGAGAGCGCTCGGCGGCCCGGTGAGCCACGGTGCCGAGGTGCCGCGCGGGTGCATGGCGGGCTCGCCCGGAAGGAGGGCGCATGCCGCGGGGCAAGCTGCGGGTCTACCTCGGGGCGGCCCCTGGGGTGGGCAAGACCTACGACATGCTCGGTGAGGGACGGCGGCGCGCCGGGCGGGGCACAGACGTGGTGATCGGGTTCATGGAGGACTACGGCCGGCCGCTGACTCGGCAGATGGCCGAAGGGCTGGAGACCGTGCCCCGCAGGACCATGCCGTACCGGGGTGCGTCCTTCACCGAGATGGATCTCGACGCCGTCCTGGCCCGCCGCCCCCAGGTCGCCCTGGTCGACGAGCTCGCTCACACCAACATCCCCGGGTGCCGCCACGAGAAGCGCTGGCAGGACGTCGAAGAGCTGCTGGACGCGGGCGTCGATGTGATCTCCACCGTCAACATCCAGCATCTGGAGTCGCTGGTCGACGTCGTCGAGCAGATCACCGGCGTGCGGCAGCGGGAGACCGTCCCCGACGACGTGGTCCGCCGGGCCGACCAGATCGAACTGGTCGACATGTCCGGTGAGGCGCTGCGCCGCCGGATGGCGCACGGCAACATCTATCCCCCGGACAAGATCGACACGGCGCTGGCCCACTACTTCCGCCTGGGCAACCTCACTGCCCTGCGCGAGCTGGCCATGCTCTGGGCGGCCGACCGCGTCGAGGAAGCTCTCCTGCGCTACCGCAACGATCACGGCATCCAGCAGCCGTGGAGCACCCGGGAACGGGTGCTGGTCGCGCTGTCGGGCGGCCCCGAGGGCGAGACCCTCATCCGGCGCGCCAAGCGGACCGCGTCGCGCGGGGCGGGCGGCGAGTTCCTCGCCGTCCACGTCGAGCGGGGCGACGGCCTCGCCACCGCATCCCCGAAGCTCCTGGCCCGCCAGCGGGCCCTCGTGGAGGAGCTCGGCGGTACCTTCCGCGCCGTCACCAGCGACGACACCGCCGGGGCTGTTCTGGACCTGGCCCGGGAAGTCAACGCCACCCAGATCGTCATCGGCGCCACCAGGCGCAGCCGCCTGAAGGAGCTGTTCTCCCGGGGCGTGGGCGAGACCATCATCGAAGGATCCGGCGATGACATCGACGTCTACGTCGTCACCCACTCCGAGGCCGCCCACGGCCGGCTCCTGCACCGCCGCTGAGTGCTGCCGCAGCTCCGAGCCCCGGTCAGCGGCCAAGAGCGGCTCTGCCAGCCGCCGGTCACGATCTCTACGCCTCCTTGACGCCGTGCCGCGTTCCCCAGGGCCCGCCCGGACAGCGATGCTGTGCGAGGGCCGCAGTTGACATGCGGTGTCACGGCTATGGGAGGCGACTGTTGGCGGGGCGTACGACGACGTGGACCCGATGGGCGCGACTGGCCCTCCACCCCACCCGCGGTGTCGCCCTGGCCTTCGCGTTCGTCGTCGTTCTGGGTACGGCGCTGCTGATGCTGCCCGCCGCCACGGAGCCCGGCAGGGACAGCGGCGTGCTGACCGCCCTGTTCACCTCGACGGGAGCCGTCAGCGGTGGCCTGTCCATCGTGGGCACCGGCAGCCACTGGAGCCCGTTCGGGGAGGGCGTCGTCCTGGTCCTGATCCAGGTCGGCGGGTTCGGCATCATGACGCTCGCCTCGCTGCTGGCTCTGCTCGTCTCCGGGCGGCTGCGGATGCGGACGCAGCTCACCACGCAGGCGGAGCGGGGAAGCCTGGGTGTCGGTGACATCCGCCGGGTGGTCCTGGGGGTCGCCGGTACCACTGCCGCCATCGAGCTCGCCACGGCCGCGGTGCTCGCGCTCCGCTTCCGCCTCGGCTACGGCGTGGGGGCTGGCGACGCCGTCTACCACGGGATCTTCTACGGGATCTCCGCCTTCAACAACGCCGGATTCGGGCTGCGAGACGACAACCTCGTCGGCTATGCGACAGACCCCTGGATCGTCGTGCCGATCGCCGCCGCGTGCGTGCTCGGCGCCCTTGGCTTCCCCGTGCTGCTGGAACTGCTGCGCAGCCGCCGGGCGGCTGCACGGGGCAAGGCCCGGCACCTGTGGTCCCTGCACGCCCGGCTCACTCTGATCACCTCCGCGGTCCTGCTGGCCGTCGGCACCCTGCTGACCTGCGCCCTGGAGTGGAGCAACCCCGGGACTCTCGGCTCGATGGAGTGGGGCGACAAACTGCTCAACGGGTTCTTCACCGCTGCCAGTGCGCGTACCGCCGGCTTCAACACCGTCGACATCGGTGCCATGGAGCCGGCCACGCTGCTGGGCATCTGTGTGCTGATGTTCATCGGCGGCGGCAGCGCGGGTACGACCGGTGGCATCAAGGTCACCACGTTCGCGGTGCTGGGAGCGGCGATCTGGGCCGAGATCCGGGGCCGCGCCGACGTGGACGTCATGGGGCGCCGGATCTCGGGAGCCACCCTGCGCCAAGCGCTGGCCGTGGCGCTGCTGGGCGTGGGGCTCGTCATGTCCGGCACGCTGGTGCTGCTCGTGGTCGCCGAGGTGAGGGCCGAGGCGGCTCTGTTCGAGGTCGTCTCCGCGTTCGGCACGGTCGGCCTGAGCACCGGCATCACCGGCGATCTCCCCGCGGTGGGTCAGCTCACCATCATCGCCCTGATGTTCGCCGGACGCGTGGGTCCGATCACCCTGGCGAGCGCGCTTGCGCTGCGTCGGCGTGACCGCCGGTACACCCTGCCCGAGGAGCGGCCTGTCATCGGCTGACACCTCATGCGCTGAGCCGGCCCTGGGCAACGGGGCTGCCGACGGCGTAGTGAACGTACTCGCGCACCAGTCGGAAGCCTGCGGTCCAGGCGAGCAGACGGCTGGGGCGGTTGTGGAGGGAGCAGTTCCAGCCGGGGATGTGGCCGCGGGCGGTGATGTCCTTGCACAGGGCGGTGACACAGGCGAGGCCGAGGCGGTCCCGGCGGCGGTCGGGGGCCGTGTAGACGGCCACGTCCTCGTAGCGGGTGCCGAGGAAGAAGGTGCAGGCGAGGGCCAGGATGCGGCCACTGCGGCCGACGGCCGCCCAGGCGTGTCCGGAGGAGGCCAGGCCGAGCGGGCCACCCCAACTGGCGGAGATCCAGGAGACGTCCGTGCCGAGGGCCTCCAGCGCGTCGGTGTCGGCCGGCTCCAGACGGCGTACGGTCACCCCGAACGGGACGGTGGCGTGCTGGGGTTCGGCCTGCAGGGTCCACACCATGCGGTCCCAGGGGGTGAGCCGCTCGAAAGCGGCGCCGAGGGCGGGCAGGAAGCGCGCGGGGGCGTCGATGCGGGTGCCTGCCAGCGGTGCGAGGGCGTCGGGTGTGAGGTCTTCGGGGGCGCCGCGCAGGACGACGTATCCGGCACAGGACGCCGCGAGCACGCGCGGCTCTACCGTTCGGTCGGCCCACCAGCTGCCGATGCCGGTGGCCATGACGTGCTCGCCGATCGCGGCGGGGCCGGGGGCGCCAGAGGGGAACCAGCGGGTGAGGGCGGGCAGGTGGGAAGGGGCAAGCTCGATCATCGACACCTCGTGTGGGTGACATGGGTGGGCGGGCGTGCGGCGCCTGGTGCGGCTCGTCATCGCCCGCCCATGGGAATGGCGGCTGGTCAGCGCTGGTCGGCCTTGCTGCCGTGGTTGGCCTTCTTCTTGCGGGCGCGCTTCGACACGTGCGTTAACGTCCTTTCGCTGGGCCTGAGTTCAAGTGGTGCTGCGGCCGACGAGGAGGTCGGCGAGCTTGTTCAGGCGCTTGACCGTGCGCTCCTCGGTGGCGGCCGGGGCGGGCTCGACGCGTGTGTCGCGGTCGTAGTAGGCGCCGTTGACGATCTCGACGGCCGGGTCGCACAAGCGGACCACATGCGCGGCGCCCTCGGCGGGGGTGACGCCCTCGTGGGCGTACAGCGGGAGCAGAGGCGTGTCGCAGACGCCGGGGTGGACGGAGACGGCGGTGACACGCGGGTCGGCGGCGAAGACGGTGAGCGCCAGCTGGGACTGGGCGTAGGCGGCGAGCCGGGAGTAGCGGCGGGCGCGGTTGGGGTCGGACCACTGGATGGAGGCGGTGCGGTGCAGGGTCGACGAGACGCTGACGACACGGCCGCCGGGGGCGCTGGTCAGCGCCGGTTCCAGCAGGCAGGTGAGCAGGTAGTGGGCGAGGAAGTTGACCTGGAAGGCGATCTCGTTGCCGTCGGCGGTCACGGTGTGGCGTTCGGGGGCGGACATGCCGGCGTTGTTGACGAGGACGTCCAGATGCGGGTGCTCGGCGATGACGCGGTCCGCCATGGCCTCGACCTCGTGGAGGTGCGCGAAGTCGGCGGCGAAGGCGCACAGTCGGGCGGCGTCGATGCCCGCGGTGGCGACGAGGCGGTCGGCGGCGGCGTGGGCCTCATCGGCCGTACGTCCGTGCAGCAGCACGGTGGCGCCGCGCTCGGCGAGTTGCCGGGCGGTCTCGTAGCCGATGCCGGAGGTGGCGCCGGTGACGAGGACGGTACGGGAGGAAAGGGTGGAGTCGGGCATGGTCCAATCCGGGGTTGCGGGCACGTGAAGCGGCCCCTGGTCGGGGCGGCGGACGTGCGGGAACGAAAGAGGAGGAGGGGCGCCGGACGTGACTACGGCGCCCCTCGGATCAGGGAAAGCGCGTCAGAGGGACGCGTGCGTTTCGGGGCAGCGCGGGGCACGACGGGGCAGCCGAGCGGGACTCGGTGGCCGGTCGAAGAGGAGCCAGGCGCTGTTCACGTCGTCCATGGAAGCCGTTGCGCAGACCCGGGGCAAGTGCGGTGCGCGTTCTCTGACGCCGCTCTGACGTGCGCATACGTGTCCTTGACGGACTACCGGGTACGGCGCGCGGGGTTCAGCCAAGGCCGGGCACCGTCGAGATGAGCAGGTCGATCAGCTTGATGCCGACGAAGGGAAGGACCAGGCCGCCGAGGCCGTACAGCAGCAGGTTGCGGCGCAGCAGGTCGTGCGCCGAGGCGGGTGTGTAGCGCACGCCGCGCAACGCGAGCGGGATCAGCGCCACGATGATCAGCGCGTTGAAGATGATCGCCGAGGTGATCGCGGAGGTCGGGCTGTGCAGGCCCATCACGTTCAGCGCCTCCAGGCCCGGGTAGGCGCCCGCGAACATCGCCGGGATGATGGCGAAGTACTTCGCCACGTCGTTGGTGATGGAGAAGGTCGTCAACGCGCCCCGGGTGATGAGGAGTTGCTTGCCGATCTCGACGATCTCGATGAGCTTGGTCGGGTTGGAGTCGAGGTCCACCATGTTGCCGGCCTCTTTGGCGGCCGACGTACCGGTGTTCATCGCCACGCCGACGTCCGCCTGCGCGAGGGCCGGGGCGTCGTTGGTGCCGTCACCGGTCATCGCGACCAGCTTGCCGCCCGCCTGCTCCCGCCTGATCAGCGCCAGCTTGTCCTCGGGAGTCGCCTCGGCCAAGTAGTCGTCCACGCCCGCCTCCTGGGCGATGGCGCGGGCGGTGAGCGGATTGTCGCCGGTGACCATGACCGTGCGGATGCCCATGCTGCGAAGTTCCGCGAAGCGCTCGCGGATGCCGTCCTTGACCACGTCCTTGAGGTGGATCAGGCCCAGCACCCGGGGGCCGTTCCAGTCATGTACGGCCACCAGCAGCGGTGTGCCGCCCGAGGCGGCCGCCGAGTCGGCGAAGTACCGTGCCTCGGACGGAACCTTGCCGCCGTACATCTCCACCCACTCGATCACCTGCTGGGCGGCGCCCTTGCGGATGGCGCACACGGCACCGTTGCCCCAGCGTAGATCCACGCCGCTCATCCGGGTCTGCGCGCTGAAGGAGACCCAGCGGGCGTTGGCCAGCTCGCCCTCGGCAGGGGCCCGCAGCCCGTACCGCGTCTTGGCCAGGACGACGACGGAGCGGCCCTCCGGGGTCTCGTCGGCCAGCGAGGACAGCTGCGCCGCGTCCGCGAGCTGCCGTTCGTCGATACCGGGCAACGGGACGAAGGCGGTGGCCTCGCGGTTGCCGAGGGTGATGGTGCCGGTCTTGTCCAGCAGCAGGGTGTTGACGTCGCCCGCCGCCTCGACGGCCCGGCCGGACATGGCCAGCACGTTGCGCTGTACCAGCCGGTCCATGCCCGCGATGCCGATCGCGGACAGCAGCGCCCCGATCGTGGTGGGGATCAGCGTGACGAGGAGCGCGACTAGCACGGTCGTCGACTGGGCCGCGTCCGCGTAGTCGGCCATGGGCTGGAGCGTGATCACGACCAGGACGAAGACGATCGTGAGCGCGGCCAGCAGGATGTTCAGGGCGATCTCGTTCGGGGTCTTCTGCCGGGACGCGCCCTCCACCAGGGCGATCATCCGGTCCAGGAAACTGTGCCCGGGGCGGGCGCTCACGCGCACCACGATCCGGTCGGACAGCACCGTCGTGCCGCCGGTGACCCCGCTGCGGTCGCCGCCCGCCTCCCGGATGACCGGCGCGGACTCGCCCGTGACGGCCGACTCGTCGACGGCCGCGACGCCGTCGACGACGTCCCCGTCCGCCGGGATCATCTCGCCCGCCTCGACCAGTACGACGTCGAGTGGCTTGAGGTCGGTCGCGGCGACGGCCTCGCTGCGTGCGGTGCGCAGGTCGGTACCCCAGCGCCAGTCGAGCAGCCGCAGCGCCACCGTGTCCGTGCGCGCCCTGCGCAGCGACTCGGCCTGCGCCTTGCCCCGGCCCTCGGCTACGGCCTCCGCCAAGTTGGCGAAGATCACCGTCAGCCACAGCCAGACGCTGATGACCCAGGTGAACACGGCGGGGTGCAGCAGCGCCGAGAGCGTGGTCAGGACGGCTCCGACCGACACCACGAACAGCACCGGGTTCCTGACCAGGGCGCGCGGGTGCAGCTTGCGCAGCGCGTCGGGGAAGGACCGGGCGAGCTGGGCCGGTTCGAACAGCCCGCTCGGCGCCCGGCGCTTCGCTCCTCCCTTCGGTCCCGGCCGGGGAGGGCGCTGGGGAGGGGAGGGCGGGGCCTGCTGGGGGGCGGCGTAAGACATGGGTCCTTCGGGCTCGATGGGGACCGGCGCCGCGCACCGGGGCACGCCGACGACCGGTCGGACTGACGGGGGAGCGGCGGGGCCGTGCGGTGCCGGGGCCCCGGCACCGCACGGGCGCGCGGACGCCTGGCATGGGACGACGGGAACGCCGCGCGCTCGGCCGCCCTGAGGCGTGTTGGAAGGTGCTTCCGTCAGGAGAGCCGTCACGCGACTGACGTCCGCGGCCTCCGGCGGCCCGCACCGAATGTATCCCCGCCGTCCGCGCCGACAGCCCTGCTCCGCACGGAATTTGCGCCCCTCTAACGGGCCGGCCTGCGCGGCGGTGAAGGTCGTGTCAAAGACACGGGAGGGAGCGTCAACAGGCCGTCAGCGCCCAGGTGGTAGGCGCCGGCAGAACGCATACGGAATCCTGACGCGAAACCCGGCCGATCGAGGTACCGGGCCGTTCCGTCGAGCCTGATCATCTGTGAGGTGATGTCAACTCCCCACCAACCGACGCGGCTTGGACAGCGTTCGCAGCACATGGTGATCTGCGGCGACGACGGCCTCGCGCACCGGCTCGCCGTCGAACTGGACGCGGTGTGCGGCGAGGCCGTCACCGTCGTGCTGCCCTCCCGGCGCGACGAGCACGGCGCGGAGGTCGCCGCGCTGCACCGCGACCCGCACTCGCCGATCGAACTGCTGGTGGCCGCTCGTCCGGACGAGCAGACCCTGCGGACGGCGGGCGTGGAACGGGCCGCGGCACTCGCCCTCACCTACGGCGACGACCAGACCAACATGACCGCGGCCCTGCTGGCGCGCAGCCTGAACCCGTCGATACGGCTCGTTGTGCGCATGTTCAACCGGGAGCGCGGCCGGCACCTGGAGCGGCTCCTGGACCGCGCGGCACAGACCCAGGGGTTCGACGACGAACCCCAGCTCGACATGTCGACCACGGTGCTGTCCGACGCCGACACCGCCGTGCCGGAGCTGGTCGCGGCGGCCGCGGTCGGGCACGGTCACACCTTCGCCGCCGAGGGCAAGGTGTTCCGCGGCGTCGTACGGCCGGCGGGGACGCCGCCGCAGCCGACCGACCTCGCCACGCTCGCCGTACTGTCCGGCGCACACCCCGACGACCCGGCGGGCGGCGACAGCCCGGAGACGCCCGGCGAGGACGGCACCCAGCTGCTGCCGGACGCGCTCACCGCGGACCGCCGCCAGTTCACGCACGGCCGCCTGATGCTGGAGGAGGTCACACACCACCACGTCCTGGCACCGGCCGCCCGGGGGAGCCGTGCTCGCTCCGCACGGCGTTGGATACGCAAGCGGATCGCCCATCTCCCCTGGAAGGTCTTCCTGGCACGCGAGGTGATCGCCGTCTTCGGCGCCTTGGCCGCGATCGTCGCCGTACTCGCGCTGTGCACCTGGCTCTTCGCCCACCAGAGTCCCTGGTGGAAGAACCTGTACCTGCCGCTGCTGGACATCTTCACCATGGGCGACCCGGCGACGGACGAGGGGGGCGGTGCGCCGGTGGCTGCAGCTCATCGCCGGTCTCGTCGGCCTCGCGGTGCTGCCGCTCGTGGTCGCCGCCGCGATGGGCGCCACCGAGGCGTTCCGCACCGCTTCCGCGAACCATCCGCCCGCCGACGACATGACCGGCCACATCGTGCTCGTCGGACTCGGCAAGATCGGCACCCGAGTGCTGGCCCAGCTGGCCACCACCGACCACGAGGTGGTGGCCGTCGAGCGTGACCCTCACGCGCGCGGCGTCGCCCTCGCCCGTGAACTGGGCGTTCCCCTGCTGCTGGAGGATGCCGGCGGCGTCGGCGTCCTGGACCTGGCGCGCATCCGGCACAGCAAGTCGCTGCTCGTGCTCACTCGCGACGACGGCGAGAACCTCGACATCGTGATGGCCGCCCGCGAGACCAACCCGGCCGTGCGGGTGGTGATGCGCCTGTACGACGACGACTTCGCCGTCACCGTCCAGCGCACCCTGCGCGCCTCCTACCCGACGGCCCTCACCCGCAGCCGCAGCGTCTCGGCGCTCGCCGCCCCGTCCTTCGCCGCCGCGATGATGGGCCGCCACGTCCTGGGGGTGATGCCGGTGGAGCGGGGCTCGCTGCTGTTCACCGTGGTGGACGTCGCCGGCCATCCGGAGCTCGAGGGCCGCTCGGTGCACGAGGCGTTCCGGAAGAACGAGTGGCGCGTGCTGGCCGTCGGCCCGGCCGCCGCGTCGCAGTCGTCCTCGACCGACACGCTCACGGCGCTGAGGCGGCAGCCGACCGGCCTCGACTGGCGCCCACCGCACGGGCGGGTCCTGAGCGCGGGTGACCGGGCCGTCCTGGCGACGACGCGACGTGGGCTGGACATCCTCATGACGGGCGTGCAGCCCCATCCGCCGGAGCGCAGGGGGTGACCCCGACACGGGCCGGGGCTGCAACACGGCATCAAGTACGCGTAAAAATTGCCGGAACATGGCAATGAAACCGGCTGTCCCCGAGTGCGAGGATCCCGTCAAGCCGGAGGTCAGCGGCGGGCGAAAGGGGGACGGCACGCATGGCTTGGTTTCTTGGACTGGGCATCACGGGGGTCGTGCTGCTCGCCCTGTCGCTGGTCTTCGACGGGATGCTGGACGGCGTGCTCGACGGTGCGCTGGACGGCGTCCTGGACGGGTGGCTGTCGTTGCCGGTCGTCGCCGGGTTCCTGGCGATGACCGGCTTCGGCGGGGCGATCGCCACTGGTGCGGCGAACACCGGTCCCGCGGTCGCCACTGCGGCGGGGGCCGTGTGCGGACTGGGCACGGCTTGGCTGACGTATCGCTTCAGCCGCGTCCTGATGCGTGATCAGACGGCGCACACCCCGACCGGGGATGACCTGGTGGGCACGTCCGGCAACGTGGTGACGGCGATCCCGGCGGACGGTTACGGCGAGGTGCTGCTCCAACTCGCCGGTCAGCCGGTGAAGTTGGCCGCCCTCAGCGCGGGGCCGGTGGCTCAGGGCACCGAGGTGTGGGTGGAGGCGGCGCCGTCCGCCACCTCCGTCGTGGTCCGCCCGGTCGACCGCTGAGCCGGACTCCCTCTTCTCAGTTGCTTCTCTTCGCTCCACTCTTCTTCCTTCTCTTCTTCGTACGTGATTCGGGGGCACTGCCATGAGTCCTGTCGTCGTCGCGGTCGTGGGAGTCGTCGTACTCCTCGTGCTGCTGGCACTCGTCGTCATCACCCGCTACAAGGTGGCGGGTCCGAGCGAGGCGTTCATCGTCACCGGCCGGCGAGGCAAGAAGGCCACCGATCCGGAGACCGGCCGGGTCTTCACCGACAACAGTGGCCAGAAGGTCGTCGTCGGCGGCGGGGTGTTCGTCGTGCCGTTCGTGCAGCAGAAGTTCACCCTCGACCTGTCCTCCCGGCACATTCCGGTGGCCGTACGCGGCGCGGTCACCCTGCGCGGGGTGAAGGCCAACCTGGACGGCGTCGCGATCGTCAAGGTCGGCGGCACCGAGGACTCCATCCGGGCCGCCGCGCAGCGGTTCCTGATGCAGCAGGACGGCATCGTCGGCTTCACGCAGGAGGTGCTGTCCGGTGCGCTGCGCGCGATCGTGGGCCGGATGTCGGTGGAGGACGTCATCCGCGACCGGGCCGCGTTCGCCGGGCAGGTCGCGGAGGAGGCGGAGGCGAGTCTGTCCGGGCAGGGGCTGGTCCTGGACGCCTTCCAGATCCAGGACATCACCACCGAGGGCTCCTACCTGGAGGACCTGGGCCGGCCCGAGGCGGCCCGCGCCAGGCAGGAGGCCGACATCGCCGAGGCCGTGGCCCGGCGGGCGGCCGAGCAGGCGCGGCTGAAGGCCGAGGAGGAGATTGCGGTCGCGCAGCGGACCTTCTACCTCAAGCAGGCCGAGATCAAGGCCGAGACGGACGAAGCCGCGGCCCGTGCGGCGGCGGCCGGACCGCTGGCCGAGGCGGCCCGGCAGCAGGAGATCCTCACCGAGCAGGAGAAGGTCGCCGAGCGGCAGGCCGCCCTGACCGACCGGCAACTCGACACCCAGGTCCGCAAGCCCGCCGACGCCCAGCGCTACGCCGCCGAGCAGGAGGCCGAGGCCAAGCGGGTGGCGCGGGTCAAGCAGGCCGAGGCGGAGAAGTCGGCGGGCATCGCGGCCGCGCAGGCGGAGGCCGAACGGGCGCGGCTGACCGGTGAGGGCGAGAAGCAGCGTCGTAGCGCACTCGCCGAGGCGGAGGCCGTCGAGGGGTTGAAGCAGGGTGAGGCCGAGCGGTCCCGGCGTGCCGCGATTGCGGAGGCCGTACGACTGGAGGGCGAGGCCGACGCTGCGGCGATCGGCGCCAAGGGCGCGGCCGAGGCCGAGGCGATGCGGAAGAAGGCGGACGCGTTCGGGCAGTACGGCGACGCGGCCGTCCTGCAGATGCTCGTCGAGGTGCTGCCACAGGTCGTGGCCAAGGCGTCCGAGCCGCTCAGCGCGGTGGACAAGATGACCGTCATCTCCACCGACGGCGCCGGCCGCATCCCCCGCGCGGTCGCGGACAACGTCGCCCAGGGACTGGAACTCCTCGGCTCCACCACCGGCGTCGACCTCGCCGAACTGCTGAAGGGGATCACCCGGCGGGAACCGTCGGCGGGGGAGCAGCCGCCGGCCCAGCTCAACGGAAAGGTCGAGATCACCGGCTGACGCGCCGTCTCGCATCGAGGGCCCGCCGGATGCTCGGTCGGCCCTCGCAGGGGCTGGTGTCAGATCTCCTGGGCGGGCCAGTCCAACAGCCGCGCCCCGATGACAGCCGTTTGGAGGGTGTAACGGTGCATGGGGTCCGCCGGGTTGGCCCCGGTGAGGTGATGGATGCGCTCCAGACGGTAGGTCAGTGCCCGCACGCTCAGCGCGAGACGGCGGGCGGCCTCGGCGGCGGTGCAGCCCGACTCGAAGTACACCTCCAGCGTCCGCAGCAGCGGCTCGGCACCGCCACGGGCGCTCCGCAGCGGGCCCAGCGCGCTGAGCACGAGGTCGGCCATGGCCTGCCGGTCGCGGGTGAGCACCGGATAGACGAGCAGGTCGGCGGCGCGGACCACCGGCTCGTCGAGGCCCAGTCGGTTCGCGAGGTCGAGCGTGCTGAGAGCCTCTTCGTAGGAGTGCACGACGCCGCCCGCGCCGGGTTGCGGGCGCCCGATGGCCACCCGGCTGCCGTCCGTGGCCGCGTGCGCCTGCTTGGCGAAGTAGGTGAGGACGTCGTCCTGGTCGCCGGGCGCGATGCAGATCAGCTGCCCGTTCTTGGTGGCGTGCAGGATGCGCCGGTCGCCGAACCGCGCTATCAGGGCGGCCTCCACCCGGCGGGTGACGGGGGCGGTGTCGTCGTACGCATCCGGTCCCTCGGCCACCGCGACCGCGTGGGCCCGGGACAGCAGGAGCCCGAAGCGTTCGGCGCGTTCGGCGAGGCGCCCCAGGTCGCTGCGGCCGTAGAGCAGGTCGTCGATGAACTCCCGGCGTGCGGCCTCTTCCTCCCGGACGGCCAGGCGCTGCGCCCGCTCGTACCCTTCCGCGAAGGCGTCGACGGCCTGCTCGACCGCGGCCAGGACGCTGCCGGCCGAGTCCGCGGTGCCGGGCCAGGAGCTTCGGGTGGCGGCGAGGTGCTGCCGGACGAGGCTGCGCAGGCTGTGCCCGTCCTCCGCGGCCTGCTCACCCAGCGCGCGGCGGGCGTCGAGTTCGTCCCGGGTGAGGCGGCGGCCCGTGGCGGAGACCTCGGCCAGGATCCGGTCGTATCCCCGCAGATACGGCTGTGCCGGCTCCGGCTCGGTCACTTGGCCCCCTCGTTTTGTCGTACCGCTGACGTGTTCTTAGCGGCGTCCGGCACGGGGAGGGTAGTCAACGTTGCCGGAAAACGGCAACGAAGCTCTGCGGTCGCCTGGTTGGAGGGCTCGTGACGATCACGGCCGGAACAACACATGGTCCCGAGGCGGAGCCCGGGACTGTCGCGGGGCCGCAGCCGCTGCGCAGACCGGCCGGCCCGAACGGAACCCGTCGCGGTCCGCGGCCGGGAGGGGAGCCGCGGCCGGGCGGTCCGGGAAGCCGCCTCCGTCGGCAGGCCGTGGCCGTGCAGGCCGCTCTGCGCCGCCGCCATTGGGCCACCGTGCCCGCGCGCCTGCGCCTTCTGCGCGCGGCCACAGCCCTGCTCGTCACCGCCCTGACGGTGTTGCTGCTGGTTGCCGCGCTCGCGGTCACGGACACGTGGGACAGCGTGGCCGGCCGCGACGCGCCCCGCACCACCAGCGCCGCCGACCTCGACCTCGCCCTGAACGACCTGGACGCGCAGGCCGCCGACATCCTGCTGTCCAGCGGCGACTGGGGCGAAGGGCGCCTGCGAACGCCGTACGAGAAGGCCGTCGCCGGCGAACATGGTGATCGAGATGGCGCCCATGACGGCCATGGTGGTGGCGTTCTTCGGCTTGGGCTTGCGGAAGGCCGGCACTCCGTTGGAGATGGCCTCGACACCCGTAAGCGTGGTGCAGCCCTGGGAGAAGGCGCGCAGGGTGAGCATCACCAGGGCCAGGCCGGTCAGGTTTGTCTCGTGGGGTTCGGCGGCGATGCCGTACTCGCTGACTCGGCGACCGGCGCGTCCCCGACCAGGTAGCGGAAGAGACCGGTGGCGATCATGATCAGGACGCCGCCGATGAACAGGTACGTCGGTGTGGCGAAGGCCCGCCCCGACTCGCGCACGCCGCGCGGGTTCATGGCGGTCAGCAGCGCGACGAACCCGAGGGCCATGACGACGCGGTAGTCGGCCAGTTCGGGACGGCGGAGATGATGTTGTCGACGCCGGAGGCGACCGAGACGGCGACCGTCATGACGTAGTCGACGAGGAGGGAGGCGGCCACCACCAGTCCGGACGACGGGCCGAGGTTGGTGGAGACGACCTCGTAGGAGCCGCCGCCGCTCGGATACGCCTGCACCACCTGCCGGTAGGAGAGGACGACGACCGCCAGCAGCACCACCGCCGCCGCGATCCACGGGGTGAAGTGGAGGTAGGCCAGCCCGCCGACCGTGAGGACGAGCAGGATCTCCTGGGGCGCGTAGGCCACCGACGACAGCGGGTCGGAGGCGAAGATCGGCAACGCGAGGCGCTTGGGCAGCAGCGTCTCGTGCATCTCCTCGCTGCGCATGGCCCGGCCGATCACCAGCCGCTTCAGAATCCCCGTCACGTTGCACGTGCGCGAGGGTAGGCGGGGAGGGGGTGCGGTGAGGGGTGGCCGGTCCGCCGATCGGGCGTTAAGAAGCCGTCGGGATTTCGCGAGATGCGTACAAACGGAGCAAAAGACTCGGAAAAGCGGGCGCCGGTCCAGTCCTCCATGCCGGAGACCTTGAAGATCGCCAGGGCGGTCTCGCGGTCGACACGTGCGGACAAGTGATCCAGTGCTGCCCGGCCCTCGTGCAGGGAGCCGCTGGTCTGCGCGAGCTGGGCATCGGTGTCGAGGCGGAGCCAGAGCGACGGGTTGGCGATCAGGATGCGCGGTTCGAGCTGGACTCGGCCGCCCAAGGCGTCTCGCAGGACCAGGCTTTGGCCCACACCTCCCGTCGTGCGCACCGAGACCAGGCGGTCCGCGCGCACCCGGTGGCTGCGCCATGGTCCCCGTACCGCCAGCCGGCCTTCTCCTGCCGTGACCCGTGGCGGGAACAGGACGAGGAAGAGCAGCAGCGCGAGCCCGCTCCACAGCGCGGCGCGGGGGGGCAGTGAGTGTCCCGGCCGCCGTGTCCACCAGCGGAAGCAGGGCGAGGAGCGCTCGGGCGCACCTGATCGCACTGCGCAGCTCGCTCGCCCAGTGACGGTCGTGCAGCGGGCTTCGGGCCGGCCGCGAGGGCGGGCCGGGCCGGCCCTTGATGCCGCCGGATCCGTGCCCGTCGATACGTCGGTACGGCGTCCCACGGGCCGACCGTAAGCCTGTGAGGACGGCCGGCCGCGGTTCTTGACGCGACGCTAACGCATCGGCGATCCGTCTTTGACGACCCTGGATCGCAGGGCGGAGGTCCTCCTGTCGCGGGCGTCATCCGGGCGGTGCTGCGGCCGGCCGTCGGCGATGGCCGTATGAGGTGCGTCAAAGGCGGACGGGTCGCCGTATGGGTTCCGTTAAGGACGGCCGGACCCGGCCACCGAGCCGGTTCTCTGTACGGGTCCGTTCTTACCCGAACCTCACCCAGGAGCTTGCGATGGCCGACGTGGCCTTCGTTGTCGTCACGATCGCGGTGTTCGCGCTCGTGGCTCTCGCCGCCAAAGGGGTGGCGAAGCTGTGACCGTCGAGAACGTCGTCGGCCTGATCGTGGCCGTCGCCCTGCTCGGTTACCTCGTCCTCGCCCTGATCTTCCCGGAGAGGTTCTGAGACGTGGGCCCCGTACTTGCTGACGTGCTCCTGGTGACCGCGCTGGTCGGCGCACTCGCTCTGGTGCACCGTCCCCTCGGCGACTACATGGCCGCCGTCTACTCCTCCAAGAAGCACCTGCGCGTCGAGCGGTGGATCTACCGCTCGGTGGGCGCCAACCCGGACGCCGAGATGCGCTGGCCCGCCTACCTGCGCGGTGTACTGGTCTTCTCGGCGGTCGGCGTGCTGTTCCTGTACCTGCTGCAGCGGGTGCAGGACAAGCTGCCGCTGTCGCTCGGCTTCAAGCCGATCACCCCGGACCAGGCGTTCAACACGGCCGTGTCGTTCGTGTCGAACACCAACTGGCAGTCGTACTCGGGTGAGGCGGCCATGAGCCACGTCACCCAGACCGCCGGGCTCGCCGTGCAGAACTTCGTCTCCGCCGCCGTCGGCATGGCGGTCGCGGTGGCGCTGGTTCGCGGCTTCGCCCGCTCCCGCACCGGGGATCTGGGCAACTTCTGGGCGGACCTGGTGCGCGGCATCGTCCGCATCCTGCTGCCGATCTCCGTGGTCGCGGCCGTGCTGCTGATCGCGGCCGGTGCCATCCAGAACTTCGGTGACATCCACACCATCACCACGCTGACCGGCGACAAGCAGGCCATCAGCCCCGGCGCGGTCGCGTCCCAGGAGGCCATCAAGGACCTGGGCACCAACGGCGGCGGCTTCTTCAACGCCAACAGCGCGCACCCCTTCGAGAACCCCAACGGCTTCACCAACCTGCTGGAGATCTTCCTGCTGCTGGTGATCCCGTTCTCGCTGCCGCGCACCTTCGGCAAGATGGTCGGCAACGTCCGTCAGGGCTACGCCATTCTCGCCGCCATGGGGATCATCTGGTTCCTCGGCGTGGTCACGGTGACCTGGATCGAGTACGCCCACCCGGGCACCGCCTCGCAGCTCGCGGGCGGTGCGATGGAGGGCAAGGAACAGCGCTTCGGCGAGGGCCCGTCCTCCCTGTTCGCGGTCTCCACGACGATGACCTCGACCGGCTCGGTCAACTCCTTCCACGACTCCTTCAGTGGCCTGTCGGGTGGGGTGCTGCTGCTGGGCATGATGCTCGGCGAGATCGCGCCCGGCGGTGTCGGTTCCGGCTTGTACGGCATGCTGATCATGGCGATCATCGCCGTGTTCATCGCCGGTCTGATGGTGGGCCGTACGCCCGAGTACCTGGGCAAGAAGATCGGCACCCGCGAGATCAAGCTCGCCGCCTGCTACATCCTCGTCACCCCGGCACTGGTGCTGATCGGTACCGCGCTGGCGATGGCGCTGGGCAAGGGCGAGTCGTCGATGACGAACGTCGGGGCGCACGGCTTCTCCGAGGTGCTGTACGCCTACACCTCGGCCAGCAACAACAACGGCTCGGCGTTCGCCGGGTTCGCCGCGAACACCGAGTACCACAACACGATGCTGGGCCTGTGCATGGCACTGGGCCGCTTCCTGCCCATGGTGTTCGTGCTGGCTCTCGCGGGCTCGCTCGCCGAGCAGAAGCCCATCCCGGAGACGGCAGGCACCCTGCGCACCGAGAAGCCGCTGTTCACCGGTCTGCTGGTCGGCGCCATCGTGATCATCACCGGTCTGACGTTCTTCCCGGCGCTCGCGCTGGGTCCGCTGGCCGAAGGGCTGGCGGCATGACCACTCGTATCGACAAGCAAGAGGACCCGATGTCCACGGTTACCCCGACCCGGGCACCGCACCAGGACGTACCGACCGGACACAAGGCTCCCGAAGGCCGGGTCGGCGCGGGCCTGTTCGACCCCAAGCAGCTCCTCAAGTCCATGCCGGACGCCGTGCGCAAGCTCGATCCGCGGGTGATGGTCAAGTCGCCCGTGATGTTCGTCGTGCTCATCGGCTCGGTCGTCACCACCGTGCTGGCCGTCAAGGAACCGGGCGACTGGTTCGGCTGGGTCATCGCCGCCTGGCTGTGGCTCACCGTCGTCTTCGCCAACCTGGCCGAAGCCGTCGCCGAGGGCCGCGGCAAGGCGCAGGCCGACACGCTGCGCAAGGCCAAGACCGACACTGTCGCGCGCCGGCTGCTCAAGGACGGCTCGGAGGAGCAGGTTCCGGGCACCGAACTGAAGGTCGGCGACCTGGTCGTCTGTGAGGCGGGCGACATCATTCCCGGCGACGGTGACGTCGTCGAGGGTGTCGCGTCCGTCGACGAGTCGGCGATCACAGGTGAGTCGGCTCCGGTCATCCGCGAGTCCGGCGGCGACCGGTCCGCGGTCACCGGTGGCACGAAGGTCCTCTCCGACCGCATCGTCATCAAGATCACGACGAAGCCGGGCGAGACCTTCATCGACCGGATGATCAACCTCGTCGAGGGCGCGGCCCGGCAGAAGACGCCGAACGAGATCGCCCTCAACATCCTCCTCGCCTCGCTCACGATCATCTTCCTGCTCGCGACCGTCACCCTGAAGCCGTTCGCGATCTACGCGGGCGCCGACGCCCAGACCTCGCTGATCGTGCTCACCGCGCTGCTGGTGTGCCTGATCCCGACGACGATCGGCGCGCTGCTCTCCGCGATCGGTATCGCGGGCATGGACCGGCTCGTCCAGCGCAACGTGCTCGCCATGTCGGGCCGCGCGGTCGAGGCCGCCGGCGACGTCTCGACGCTGCTGCTCGACAAGACCGGCACCATCACGCTCGGCAACCGCCAGGCGGCGGAGTTCGTGCCGGTGAGCGGCACCACCGAGGCCGAGGTCGCGGACGCCGCCCAGCTGTCGTCGCTGGCCGACGAGACCCCGGAGGGCCGCTCCATCGTCGTACTGGCGAAGGAGAAGTACGGGCTGCGGGAGCGGCACCAGGGCGAGCTGGCCCACGCCGAGTGGATCGCCTTCACCGCCCAGACCCGCATGTCGGGTGTGGACGTCGACGGCCGGAAGGTCCGCAAGGGCGCGGCCGGTTCGGTCATCGCCTGGGTGCAGGAGCAGGGCGGCACGGTCGCCGACGACGCCGACGAGATCGCCAACAAGATCTCCGAGGCGGGCGGCACCCCCCTCCTCGTCGCCGTCCAGGACGACCAGGGCGCTCGAGTCCTCGGTGTCATCCACCTCAAGGACGTCGTCAAGGAGGGCATGCGGGAGCGGTTCGAGGAACTGCGCCGCATGGGCATCAAGACCGTCATGATCACAGGCGACAACCCGCTGACCGCCAAGGCGATCGCGGACGAGGCCGGGGTCGACGACTTCCTCGCGGAGGCGACTCCCGAGGACAAGATGGCGCTGATCAAGCGGGAGCAGGCCGGCGGCAAGCTGGTCGCGATGACCGGTGACGGTACGAACGACGCGCCCGCACTCGCGCAGGCCGACGTCGGCGTGGCGATGAACACCGGTACGTCGGCCGCCAAGGAGGCCGGCAACATGGTCGACCTCGACTCGAACCCGACCAAGCTGATCGAGATCGTCGAGATCGGCAAGCAACTCCTCATCACCCGGGGCGCGTTGACGACGTTCTCCATCGCCAACGACGTCGCGAAGTACTTCGCGATCATCCCGGCGATGTTCGCCGTCGCCTACCCGTCGCTGGACAAGCTCAACATCATGGGCCTGGCCTCGGCGGAGTCGGCGATCCTGTCCGCGGTCATCTTCAACGCGCTGATCATCATCGCGCTGGTCCCGCTCGCCCTGCGCGGCGTGCAGTACCGGCCCATGAGCGCCGACAAGATGCTGCGCCGCAACCTCGGCATCTACGGACTCGGCGGCCTGATCGCCCCGTTCATCGGCATCAAGCTCATCGACCTGCTCATCTCGTTGATCCCCGGGATCGGGTGAAGGACATGAACACCTCTGTAGTGAACAACGCGCGGATGCTGTGGGCGGCGCTGCGCATGCTGCTCGTCCTCACCGTGGTGACCGGCATCGTCTACCCGCTGGTCGTCACCGGCATCGGCCAGCTCGCCTTCAACGACAAGGCCAACGGGTCGATGGTGAAGGTCGACGGCAAGGAGGTCGGCTCATCGCTGATCGGCCAGAGCTGGAACCTGCCCGGCACCGACAAGCCGGACCCGAAGTGGTTCCAGGGACGCCCCTCCAACAGCGGCTACGACCCGCTCACGACCGGCTCCAGCCAGCTCGGCGCCAGCGACCCGACCCTGGTCAAGAACATCGAGGCGGCCAAGAAGCAGGTCGCCGAGTTCAACGGCGTACCCGAATCTGAGGTGCCCAAGGACGCGGTCACCGGCTCCGCCTCCGCGATCGACCCGGACATCTCCGAGGAGTACGCGGAGGTCCAGGTCAAGCGGGTCGCCGAGGCCAACGGCCTGACCGCCGCCCAGGTGGAAAAGCTCGTGAAGGACCACACCCACGGCCGCACGCTCGGCTTCCTCGACCAGCCGCGCGTCAACGTCCTCGAACTCAACATCGCGCTGAAGGAACTGGCCAAGAACTGATGGCCTTACGCGCAAGGACAGCGGCCGGGAGCCGACGGACCGGGATCCCCGGACCCGTCGGCTCCCGCCGCCGACCCGCGCACCCATCCCCGTCCACCGAAGACAGGAAGGCCGCACACCGATGACCCGGGTGCTGGTGGTGGAGGACGATCCACAACTCGTACGAGCCCTCGTGATCAACATGCAGGCCCGGAAGTACGGCGTCGACGCGGCGCCCGACGGCACCACGGCCCTCCGGCTCGCCGCCGCGCGCCAGCCCGACGTGGTCGTACTCGACCTCGGTCTGCCCGACATGGACGGCGTCGACGTGATCAAGGCGCTGCGCGGCTGGACCCGCACGCCCATCCTCGTCCTGTCCGCCCGCCGCGCCTCCGAGGAGAAGGTCGCCGCACTCGACGCGGGCGCCGACGACTACATCACCAAACCGTTCAGCATGGACGAACTGATGGCGCGGCTGCGGGCCGCGGTCCGCCGTACCGAGGAGGCCCCGCTCGCCCCCGAGACAACCCTGGTGAAGACGGACGACTTCACCATCGACCTGCTGGCCAAGAAGGCCGCCCGGGACGGCCGCGACATCCGGCTCACCCCCACCGAGTGGCACCTGCTGGAGATCCTGGTCTGCAACCCGGGCCGCTTGATCACGCAGAAGCAGCTGCTGCAGGAGGTCTGGGGGGCCTCGTACGGCAGCAAGAGCAACTACCTTCGGGTGTACATGGCCCAGCTGAGGCGCAAACTCGAAACCGACCCGGCACACCCGCGCTACCTGATCACCGAGCCCGGCATGGGATACCGCTTCGAGCCCTGACTGGTTTTCCGGGCCTCCACCCATCGCCCACGCCGACCGCCGGCAACGAACGCAGAGACGAGACCATGGGACGCGGCAAACTTCGGATCTACCTCGGCGCGGCACCGGGCGTCGGCAAGACCTACGCGATGCTGTCCGAGGCACACCGCCGCATCGAGCGCGGCACCGACTGCGTGGTCGCCTTCGTCGAGCACCACCACCGGCCGCGCACCGAGGTGATGCTGCACGGCCTGGAACAGATCCCACGCAAGGATCTGGAATACCGCGGCAGCGTCTTCACGGAAATGGACGTCGACGCCGTCCTCGCCCGCCGCCCCCAGGTCGCACTCGTCGACGAACTCGCCCACACCAACATCCCCGGCTCCCGCAACACCAAGCGCTGGCAGGACGTGGAGGAACTGCTGGACGCCGGGATCGACGTGATCTCGACCGTGAACATCCAGCACCTGGAGTCCCTGGGCGACGTCGTCGAGTCGATCACCGGCATACGCCAGCAGGAGACCGTCCCCGACGAGGTGGTGCGCCGCGCCGACCAGGTGGAGCTGGTCGACATGTCGCCGCAGGCGCTGCGCCGCCGCATGGCGCACGGCAACATCTACAAGCCGGACAAGGTCGACGCGGCGCTGTCGAACTACTTCCGGCCCGGAAACCTCACCGCCCTGCGCGAACTTGCCCTGCTCTGGGTGGCCGACCGGGTCGACGAATACCTGAACCAGTACCGGGGCGAGCACCAGGTATCGACGATCTGGGGCTCGCGCGAGCGGATCGTGGTCGGCCTGACCGGCGGCCCGGAGGGGCGGACACTGATCCGGCGTGCCGCCCGCCTGGCGGAGAAGGGCGCCGGCGGCGAGGTCCTGGCCGTCTACATAGCCCGCAGCGACGGCCTGACCTCCGCCTCCCCGAAGGAACTGGCCGTCCAGCGCACCCTGGTCGAGGATCTCGGCGGCACTTTCCACCACGTGGTCGGCGACGACATACCGGTGGCGCTGCTCGACTTCGCGCGCGGGGTCAACGCCACCCAGATCGTCCTCGGCGTCTCGCGGCGCAAGAGCTGGCAGTACGTCTTCGGGCCCGGTGTCGGCGCCACGGTCGCCCGCGACTCGGGCCCCGACCTCGACGTCCACCTGATCACCCATGACGAGGCGGGCAAGGGACGCGGACTGCCCGTGGCCCGGGGAGCGCGCCTCGGCCGCTCCCGCATCATCTGGGGCTGGCTCATGGGCGTGGCCGGCCCGGTGTTGCTGACGCTGCTGCTCACCAACATCAGCACGGACCTCGGCCTCGCCAACGACATGCTGCTGTTCCTGACCCTGACGGTGGCGGCGGCCCTGCTCGGCGGGCTCTACCCGGCACTCGCCTCGGCGGCCTTCGGGTCCGCGCTCCTCAACTGGTACTTCACCCCGCCCGTTCACACCTGGACGATCGCGGACCCGAAGAACATCGTCGCCATCGCGGTCTTCGTCGCCGTGGCCGTCTCGGTAGCCTCCGTCGTGGACCTCGCCGCCCGCCGCACCCACCAGGCGGCCCGCCTGCGGGCCGAGTCGGAGATCCTGTCCTTCCTTGCGGGCAACGTGCTGCGCGGAGAGACCGGTCTGGAGGAACTGCTGGAACGGGTCCGCGAGACCTTCGGGATGGAATCCGTGGCGCTGCTGGAGCGGGAGAGCGACGTGGACCCGTGGACCTGCGCCGGCCGGGCCGGTACCGGGCGGCCGGTGGAGCGGCCGGAGGACGCGGATGTGGACATGCCGGTCGGGGACCACATGGCGCTCGCCATGACCGGCCGCGTGCTGCCCGCCGAGGACCGCCGGGTACTGGCCGCCTTCGCCGCCCAGGCCGCCGTCGTCCTGGACCGCCAGCGCCTGCAGTCCGAAGCCGACCAGGCCAAGGAACTGGCCGAGGGCAACCGCATCCGCACCGCCCTGCTCGCCGCGGTCAGCCACGACCTGCGCACGCCCCTGGCCGGCATCAAGGCGTCGGTCTCGTCGCTGCGTTCGGACGACGTCGAATGGTCGGAGGAGGACCAGGCCGAGCTGCTCGCCGCGATCGAGGAGGGCGCCGACCGCCTCGACCACCTCGTGGGCAACCTCCTCGACATGTCCCGTCTGCAGACCGGCACGGTCGCTCCGCTCATCCGTGAGGTCGACGTCGACGAGGTGGTCCCCATGGCACTCGTCGGCATCCCCGACCCCGAGGCGGCCGTCGTCCTGGACATCCCGGAAACCCTGCCGATGGTCGCCGTCGACAAGGGCCTCCTGGAGCGCTCCGTCGCCAACGTCGTCGAGAACGCTGTGAAGTACAGCCCCGACGGCGAGCCGGTCGTGGTGAAGGCCAGCGCCCACGCCGGCCGGGTGGAAGTGCGCATCGTCGACCGCGGACCGGGCGTCCCGGACGAGGCCAAGGCCCGCATCTTCGAACCCTTCCAGCGCTACGGTGACGCACCCCGCGGCGACGGAGTCGGTCTCGGGCTGGCGGTCGCGCGCGGCTTCGCGGAGGCGATGGGCGGCACCCTCACCGCCGAGGACACTCCCGGCGGCGGCCTCACCATGGTCCTCACCCTCCCGGCGGCCCCCAGCCACGCGCCCGCCCCGGCGGCCGACCTGTCGACGACGACCATGACGTAGCCCTGCGGTCGGGATTCGCCGGGTCCGCTCATTGCCGGGCTCCGGCAATGAGCACGCCCCGACGGTGCGCGTAAGCGTTCTGTCAAAGACGCATCAAGAGCAGGTAGGGTTCCCACCGGTGTGCCGGGAAGCCTGGTCGGCGAACAGAGGTGTGATCTCTTTTCCGATCGGGGGCGTTGCCGGTGGTACTCGTTGCTGTCTTCGGGGTGGCACTGCTGATCGCGGTGCTGCTGTCCGGGCTCGCCGCCCGCACCGTGCTGTCCACCTCCCTCCTCTTCCTCGTCGGCGGGGCGCTGGTCAGCGACGGCTTCCTCGGGCTGATCCACATCACGCCGGACAGCGAGATCGTGGCGGTCACCGCGGATCTGGCACTGTTCGCGGTGCTGTTCACCGACGGCCAGCACGTGGCCTTCGCCAAGCTGCGCGCCAACTGGCGCAACCCGGCTCGCGCGTTGGGCCTGGGCATGCCGCTGGCGTTCGTGTTCATGGCCCTGATTACGCACTACCTGGTCGGCCTGGACTGGACGACCTCGTTCCTGGTGGGCGCGGTGCTGGCACCCACCGACCCGGTGTTCGCCTCGGCGATCGTGGGCCGCAAGGAGGTCCCGGCCAAGCTGCGCGAGCTGCTCAACGTCGAGAGCGGCATCAACGACGGCCTGGCCCTGCCCGTCGTCCTGCTCCTGATCGCAGCCGCGGGCCCCACGGCCGCCGGCCACGAGGCGTCGATCGGCCGGATCGCCCTGGGCCTGGCCTTCGGCGTGCTGCTCCCGCTGTTCGTCAACGGCCTCGTACGGTTCCGGCTGCTGGGCGCGGAGCCCAAGCTGCAGCCCCTCCTCCCGCTGGCCACCGGGATCATCCTGTACGGCCTGTGCCACCTCACCCACGCCAACCCCTACCTGGCCGCGTTCTCCGCCGGCGCCGTGCTCGCCGCCGTCTCGCCGGAGGCGAAGCAGGCGTTCGAACCGCTGGGCGAGGCACTGGCCGAGCTGGCGAAGTTCGCCGCGCTGCTCGTTTTCGGGGCGCTGCTGACCCCGCGGTTGTTCGCGGACCTGCCGTGGCAGGGATACGTGGCGGTGGTGCTGGCGATCGTGCTGATCCGTCCGGCCTCGCTGCTGATCTCGATGACCGGCACGCGGTTCGAGCGGCGCGAGAAGCTGACGGCGGCATGGTTCGGCCCGAAGGGCTTCGCCTCGGTCGTGTACGGGCTGCTGGTGCTGCAGTCCGGCATCCCGCAGGCCGAGCAGGCGTACACGCTGATCGCGGTGTGCATCGCCTTCTCGATCATGGCGCACTCCAGTACTGACGTACCCATCGCCCGCATGTTCGACGTCGAGGACCTGGTCGGCATCCCCGACGACGAGGACGACCAAGAACCCCTTCAGCCCGGACCGGAGAGAAAGACCGCCGTATGAGCGACTGGCACAGCTGGGCGGCCGTGGCCGTATTCGTCGGCGCGTACGTACTGGTCATCAGCGAACGCGTCCACCGCACGGCCGCGGCCCTCGGCGGCGCGGCGGCCATGCTCGCGATCAGCGCCACCGACGACAAGGCGGCGTTCTACTCCGAGCACACCGGCATCGACTGGAACGTCATCTTCCTGCTGCTCGGAATGATGGCCATCGTCGGCGTGCTGCGCCAGACCGGCCTGTTCGAGTACCTGGCCATCTGGTCGGTCAAGCGGGCCCGGGGCCGGCCCTTCCGGGTGATGGCCATGCTCATCGTCATCACGGCCGTCGCGTCCGCGCTGCTGGACAACGTCACCACGGTGCTGCTGATCGCCCCGGTCACCCTCCTGGTGTGCGAACGTCTCGGCCTGGCTTCCGCGCCGTTCCTGATCGCCGAAGTGCTCGCCTCCAACATCGGCGGAACCGCCACCCTCGTCGGCGACCCGCCCAACATCATCATCGCCAGCCGGGCCGGACTGACCTTCAACGACTTCCTCATCCATCTGGCCCCGCTGGCCGTCGTACTGACGGCGGTGCTGCTGGTGCTGTGCCGGGTGCTGTTCCGCTCGGCGTTCGTGTACGACGAGAAACGTGCGGCGGAGGTCATGGCGCTGGAGGAGAAGGAGGCCATCCGCGACCACCGTCTGCTGTGGCAGGGGCTGGCCGTTCTGACGCTGGTCGTCGCCGGATTCGTCCTGCACCCGGTGCTGCACTACGAACCCAGCGTCGTCGCCCTGCTCGGCGCCGGCCTGCTCATTGCCATCTCCAAGGCCGAGACCCGGCAGGTCCTGGGCGAGGTGGAGTGGCCCACCCTCGCCTTCTTCGCCGGCCTTTTCGTGATGGTCGGCGCGCTCATCGAGACCGGCGTCATCGGCGACCTGTCCCGCGCCCTGGCGGACGCCACCGGCGGAAACGAACTGGGCGCCACCTTCACCCTGCTGGGGGGTTCGGCCGTGCTCTCCGGCATCGTGGACAACATCCCGTACGTGGCCACCATGGCGCCCATCACCGCCGACCTGGTAAAGGACCTGGGCGGCGCGGCCGACGGCCACCACGTGCTGTGGTGGGCCCTGACCCTCGGTGCCGACCTCGGAGGCAACGCCACGGCGATCGGCGCCAGCGCCAACGTTGTGGTCCTCGGCATCGCCGAACGAGCCCGGCAGCCCATCTCCTTCTGGCAGTTCACCAAGTACGGCCTCGTCGTCATGGTCGTCACGGTCGCCGTCAGCGCGCTGTACCTGTGGCTGCGCTACTTCGCCCTCGCCTGAGGTCCGACGCCATCCGGCATCAGGAACACATCAAGACGGCGCAACGGAGGTGGCAGAGCGGGTGCGGCAGCGGGATTCTGGCCCTGTCGACCACCGCGTCGACACCTGTACGGGCGGCCTCTCGGACAAAAGGCCGCTCACCGCTCCCGTGAGGTGGTGGACCATGCCGAACGTGCCGCGCGACCGGATCGCCCTGGTCTCGGCCCTGCTCGCCCCGCTCTGGTGGCGCTCGCCCTGGTACCGATCCACCCGCATGTGTCGTCGGCGAACCTGGCGCTCATCCTGGTCGTGGTCGTCGTGGCGGTCGCCACCCTGGGCAGCCGCACCGCCGGAGTGCTGGCCGCGCTGTCGGCGGCGGCGTGGTTCGCCCGCGGCGCAGCCGCAATCTGATGCAGCTTCCTCACTCGCCCGTACCAGCACTTCACCATTTCCGACGGAGACGACATCGTCACCACGCTCCTGCTGCTCGCGGTGGGCGTAGCGGTCTCCCAACTCGCCGCACACGCCCGCACCTTGAAGCTGGTCACCGTCACCGACGCGGCACACCTTGCACGCATCCACGAAACCGCCTGTCTGGTCCAGGCCGGAGCCTCTTCCTACGACGTGGTGGACCAGGTACGTCATCAGCTCGTCGAGATCCTGGGCCTGCGCGGCTGCCGCTTCGAGCACGGCACGCTGCTAGGTCGGCACCCCCGCCTGGAACAGGACGGCTCGCTGATCGTCGGCCGGGCCCACTGGGATCTGGACAAGGACGGCTGGCCCGGCGAGGAGATCGAACTGCGCGCCGCGGTGGGCGGCCGTTACCTCGGTCGCTTCATGCTGCAACCGGAGCCCGGCGCGGTGGTGCCGCCCTTGCAGACGCGCCTGGTCGCCGTGAGCCTGGCCGACCATGTCGGGGCGGCGCTGGACACTGCGGGGCCGGTTCTAGACCGCTGACCGAGTGGGTCAGGCACCCGGCTTGCCGCTCAACGTGCCAGTCTTCCCCAGGAGTTCATGCAGCAGGTGCGAGGCGGTGATGACCCCGAGCAGATGGGTGCCGGCCTTGTCCCTCTTGGCGACCGCCACCAGCGGGCTGCGCACCTGCGCCATCAGCGCGGCGACCTCGAGCGCGGTGTCGTCCGGGTCGGCGATCGGCGGCGCAGCCACGGTGCTGGGCAGGCACTCGCCGACGCTGCGGCCGGCCAGCGCCTGACACAGCCGGTCGGCGTGCTGCTCGTCGACCACCGCGGCGAGCGTGGGGTCCTCGACGACATAGGCGGGGACCAGCACCTTGATCATCTGCGAGGCGGGCAGGATGGCCTTCGGCTCACCGAGCTCATCGAGGACGAGCAGCCCGGGCAGCTTGTGCTCGGCCATCAGCCGGGCCGCGTCCAGGGCAGCGCTGTCGACACTCACCGACTCGTATTCCACCGCCAGATCACGTGCGCGCACGGTCGGCTCCTCATCTGCAGATACGTCCCTGAGCCCAGCGTCGTACGGCTCCTGCCCCGCGCGCCAGGTCATCGAACGGAAACATACGCAACCTATGCGGCATCCCCGGGCGACGCGGCCAGAGCCCGCCTCACCTGCGCGACGATCTCACCACGCGCCTCGTCCAGCGGCAGGAGGCGGAGCCGTTCAGGACGTGGGCGGCCGGTCCCACGCGCCGGGCGGCAGGCGACCCGAGCCATCCGTTCCGCGAGCTCGTCCGGCCCCCGCCCACTTGGTGCCACCATGTGCCCAGCACGAGGGCGGCTGGCGGCACCGTCGGCCGGGTCAGCCATGGCCACGGTCGCGACCACCACAGCCGGAGGAACCAGCAGCCGCACCAGGGCCTCGCCCGGCACTACCTGCTCCAGCGACTCGGCCAGCCACTGCCCATACCGCGCCTACCACCCCGGCGCGGCCGGGCATCCGCGCACTGTCCTGCCGCATCGGCGCCCTGCCGACGGTGGACCGATCCGTGCCCTCGTCTCCAAGGTCGGCCCCCGTCTGGTCCGCACGTCGGCAGGAGCCCCGCCAGCATCCACGCGAACGGCCGCTTTGCGTATGCGACTTCACCACCCCGACGCCCGTAAGTGGCTCAGGTCACAGAAAATGCGTCTCGCCGTTCGAGACGATTGGGTGACGCGCCATCAGAGTGCACCCTCCACCACCCCTCCGGTGGGCACATTCACGCGACTTAGGGCACACGGAGGGCACAGTGCCCCCGAAATGGTCTAGACAAGCAACGAACCCCAGGCCGCTGACCTGGGGTTTCTCTCTGGAGCGGGTGACGAGAATCGAACTCGCGCTCTCCGCTTGGGAAGTTGATGTGCCGGTCCTTGTGCGGGGAGAGCCGCGCAACGTCCTCGTCCCGGATCTCGTGGCCCTCGGCGTGTAGCTGGGCGACGGCAGCGTCGAGGTAGCGGGTGTTCCACAGCACGACGGCGTTGAGGACCAGGCCGAGCGCGGCGAGCTGGTCCTCCTGGCCGTCGCGGTACGCCTGGCGGATCTGGCCCCGGCCGCCGTGGCAGATCGCGCGGGCGAGGCCGTCCCGCCTCAATGCACCCCGTGGGGGTAACCGGGCCGCCGGAGTGGTGAGGACGCGAGCGCCCAGCGCGACGGTGGCTACGAACGCAGTGCGCGGCGCAATGTGTCGCCGAGTTCGGCGAACTTCTCCTCGGCTTGGGCGGCATCAGTGCGGGCGGCGTCGGTGACGCAGCCGCGTACGTGGTCGTCGAGGAGGCCGAGAGCGACTTCCTGCAGGGCGCGGCTCGCGGCGCTGATCTGGGTGAGGACGTCGATGCAGTAGCGGTCGTCGGTGACCATGCGGGAGATGCCGCGGATCTGGCCTTCGATCTTGCTCAGGCGGGCCAGGTGGTCGGCCTTGTGATCGGCGTAGCCGGGTGCCTGCGTGTGCTGCCCATGAGCGTGGCGAGGGGCGGCCGGAGCGGTGGTCATCGGGGTTCGCCTCCCTCGTGTGCACTGCCCGGCGTGGGGGCCGCGTAGCGGTCCGGGTCGCCGTCGAACATGGCGGCGCAGTGGGCGGAGCAGAAGTAGTAGGTGCCGTGCTCGCTCTGCCGGTGTTCGGCGGCGGTGGTCCTGTCCACCTGCATGCCGCACACCGGGTCCGTGACCGCGTTGCCGCCTCCCTGGGATGCGGGGTGGTGGTGCCCATGACCCTGTGTGGCGGGCGTGCTGTCGGACGGGGCTCGGTCGGCGGCGGTCTCGACCCGGGGTCGGCTGTGGGCGGGCTGGGCTTCGGGCAGCGGCTGGGGGTGCCGGCGGCGCAGGCGGGAGGCGTTGGTGACGACCGACAGCGAGCTGAGCGCCATGGCCGCGGCTGCGACGACAGGGCTCAGTCGCAGGCCCCACAGCGGGTACAGGGCACCTGCGGCGAGGGGGACGCCGACGGCGTTGTAGACCAGGGCGAAGAACAGGTTCTGCCGGATGTTGCGCATCGTGGCCCGCGACAGCCTGATCGCGGTGACGACTCCGCTCAGCGAGCCGGAGATCAGGGTGATGTCGGCGGCCTCGATGGCCACGTCGGTGCCGGTCCCTATGGCCAGGCCGACGTCGGCGGCGGCCAGGGCGGGAGCGTCGTTGATGCCGTCGCCGACCATGCCGACGGTGCGGCCCTCGCCCTGCAGGCGGCGGATCTCGTCGGCCTTGTGCTCGGGCAGCACCTCGGCCAGCACCCGGTCCACGCCCACCTGGGCGGCGATCGCGGCTGCGGTGCGGGCGTTGTCGCCGGTGATGATGACGACCTCGATGCCGAGGTGCTTGAGGGCGGCGATGGCGGCGGCGGAGTCGTCCTTGACGGTGTCGGCGACGGCCAGGACGCCTGCGGGACGTCCGTCGACGGCCGCGAGCACGGGGGTCTTGCCCTCGGCCGACAGATTGGCTGCGACGGGGGCCAGGGCGGTGGTGTCGATGCCTACGTTGCCGAGGAGGTGGGCGGTGCCGACCAGGACGGCACGCCCCTCGACGGTGGCCTGGACGCCCATGCCGGTGACCGAGTCGAATCCGGTCGCCACGGGCAGGTGCAGACCGCGGTCGCGGACGCCGGTGACGATGGCCTGGCCGAGGGGGTGTTCACTGTCGGTCTCGGCCGCGGCCACCAGCCGAAGCAGTTCCGTCTCGTCGAAGCCGTCGGCGGGGCGGACGTCGGTCAGGACGGGCTTGCCCTCGGTGACGGTGCCGGTCTTGTCCAGCACCACGGTGTCCAGCTTGTGGGCGGTTTCCAGGGCTTCTGCGGAGCGGATCAGGATGCCGGCCTGGGCGCCCTTGCCGGTGCCGACCATCACCGACAGCGGGGTGGCGAGTCCGAGTGCGCACGGGCAGGCGATGATCAGTACCGCCACCGCGGAGACCAGCGCCAGGGTCAGCGCGGGCGACGGCCCGACGGTGAACCAGATGGCGAAGGTGCCGATCGCTATGGCGATGACCGCGGGCACGAAGTACGCCGAGACGGCGTCCGCGAGCCGCTGGATGGGCGCCTTCGATGCCTGGGCCTGCTGCACCAGCCGGATGATCTGGGCCAGCATCGTGTCCGCGCCGACCTTGTCCGCCCGAACTCGCAGGGACCCGGTGCCGTTGACGGTGGCCCCGATGACCGTGTCTCCGGCGCGCTTCGTCACCGGCATCGGCTCACCGGTGACCATCGACTCGTCGACCGCGGAGGAGCCCGAGAGAACCTCGGCGTCGACGGGGATCTTCTCTCCGGGCCGGATGACGATCTCGTCCCCGACCACGACGTCCTCGATGGGGATCTCGGACTCGGTGCCGTCGCGCACCACCCGAGCGGTGCGGGCCTGCAGACCGAGCAGGGCGCGGATGGCCTCGCCGGTGCCGGCCTTGGCGCGGGCCTCCAGCAGCCGACCGAGAAGGATCAGGGTCAAGATCACGCCGACGGCTTCGAAGTAGACCTCGCGCAGGTCTTCCGGCAGCAGGCCGGGGGCGAGGGTCACCAGCAGGCTGTAGCCGTAGGCGGCCGAAGTGCCGAGGGTGATCAGGGAGTTCATGTCGGCGGCCCGGTGGCGCAGGGTCAGCCAGCCCGTCACATGGATCGGCCGGCCGGTGTAGAACATCACCGGCGTGATCAGCGCCAGCTGCAGCCAGTGGTTCAGCATCCAGCCGGGAACCCAGTCCGCGCCGAAGAGTTCGTGGGCCATCACGACGAACAGCACCGGAGCGGTGAGTACCGCGCCCGTCAGCACTCGGCGCGTGAGGTCCTTGATCTCTGCCTGCCGCTCGGCTGCGTCCGCGGCCTCCGCCTCGGCCGCCGTCCGTTCCTCACCTGGTGGCGGCCCGCCGGTTGAAGCAGCAGGGGCAGGAAGAGGTGCGGCCGTGGCGCCGCGGCCGTCCGGGATGGGCGGTGCTGAGCCGTCTGTGGGTTCGACCAGCAGCGTGCCATGGATCATGTTCATGCCGCAGGCGAAGCCAAAGGAACCCGGCCGGTCCGGGTTCAGCCGCACCGTCGTGCGGGTGTGGGCGGGCAGCCCCGCGCCGACCTTGAGATCGGGGAAGAGCACACGGGAGGTGCACTCGCCGGCCTCCTGCCGGTCGAAGACCAGCTCCACCGGCGTGCCCTGGCGAACCTTGATCAGGTCGGGGCTGTAGCCGCCCCGCACCGTGACCTCCACCCGCTGTACGCCGCCTTCCAGCCGGGCGGCACCGGCCCTGCGCGGCCCGAAGAAGTACCAGCCCAGCACAGCGACCAGCACGGCCGAGGCCAGGACCACGACGACATCGACGGCACCCATGGGCTTCTCGCCTCCCTTGGCGGGTCACTCTCCAGCCTGCGCCTGGCTACCCCTGCCAGGTAGGGGCTGAACGGCCCACTGATCCTGGCCCCTTCGGCCCCAGACCACCTCGTCAGGCAGAGGGACGATGCAGGTGAAGGCAAGAACTCCCCGGGAGCCCATCCAGCGCCCGGTCGCCGATAAGCCGAAGCAGGTGAGTGGCGATGATGTTCTGGTACGCCCACGACATGAGCGGGTGGGGCTGGTTCGGGATGTCGATCGGCATGGTCGCGTTCTGGGCGCTGATCATCACAGCCCTCGTGCTGGTCTTCCGTGCCGTCGACCGGCCCCACGAACACACCCACACTCCCGCCGCCCCCACACCGCAGCAGATCCTCGGTGAGCGGTTCGCCCGCGGAGAGATCGACGAGGAGGAGTACCGGCGCCGCCTGAGCACGCTGGACGCCGACCCTCTCACCAAAACCTGAAATTCGGTCGCCCTGGTTGCGGCCTTTGTGCCCTCCGCTGAAGGAGGCCCGTGATGAACGACAAGCGCAACTACGGCATGTACGCGCTCGCCGCGGCGATCGTCGTGGTCGGCGCCCTGATGGTCGGCGCGTCGCTGGAAAGCATGGTCTGGCTCGCCCTCGTGGCCGCCTGCCCGCTGATGATGTTCTTCATGATGCGGAGCATGCACGGCCAGGACATGCACGGCGGCCACGATCAACACCGCGACGAACGGGACGAAGACCCGCTGCGCAAGCACGACCACCACACCGGACCGGGTCGGCCCTGACCGGACCGGGCCCGGCAGGGGGTGAATGCCATGGCCGCAGTGATCGCCTTGCTGGCAGGGGTGCTGATCCTGGCGGGCATCGTCTACGACATCGCCCGCCTGGTCACCCCCGACGAGCCCCGCCGCCCGCCGCTGGCCCGCCTGCGCGGACAGCGCGCCGCGCTGGAGGAATCGGAACGGTGGTTGGTGGGCCTGCGCCTCCATCAGCGCATCGACGCGGCCACCTACCAGCGGCGCATGAGCGCCCTCGCCCGCGGACAGCGCCGCACCACCACGCGACCCACCAACGCCGCGGGAGGACGTCATGGCTGACGCCGCATACGGCCTGTGGCCGCTCGTGGTCCTCAACACCATCCTCTTCGTGGTGTTCGCAGCCAGCTTCTTCCACCCCAAGTCGAAGCGGGACTGGCGGGCGATGGGTGCCTACAGCGCCTTCCTGGTCGCGCTGTTCACCGAGATGTACGGCACCCCGCTGACCGTCTACCTGCTGGGCAGCTGGCTCGGCTCCCAGTTCCCGCTGTTGAAGGACACCCACGCCGGCGGCCACCTGTGGAACGACCTGACCAACTGGCAGGGCGACCCGCATCTGAGCCCCTTCCACCTGGCCAGCTATGTCGCGATCGGCACCGGGTTCTGGCTGATCGCCACCGCCTGGAAACACCTGTACGAAGCCGCCCAGCACGACGAACTCGCCACCACCGGCCCGTACGCGCGGGTGCGCCACCCGCAGTACGACGGCTTCCTGCTCATCATGATCGGGTTCCTGCTGCAGTGGCCGACCATCCCGACCCTGATCATGTTCCCGGTCCTGGTGTACATCTACGCCCGCCTCGCCCGCAGCGAGGAACGCGAAGTCGCCGCCCGGTTCGGCGACCAGTGGACCGCCTACGCCGACCGCACCCCCGCGTTCTGGCCGAAGCTGCGCCGCCGGCCGCCCCAGGCCCACGAGGCGCCGGGGAATCGTAGGCCGCATCAGCCCGCCGCCCGGAGGTGAGTGGTGATGACGCCGCTGATCTGGATTCTGATCACCATCGGCGCAGTGACCGTCATAGCGTGCGGCGTCCGGGTGCACCGCGTGGGCGGTCCGTCGCGGGACGTGGCGATCGCTCTGCCGGTGGCCGCTGTGCTCGCCCTCCCCGGACTCCTGGCCGACGAGGCGACCGCGGCTGCCTGGGGCCTGTGGGGTGCCACCACCATCGCCGCCGCCTTGACGTGGGCCGTTGCCGACACCGTGCGCGACATCCGCCGTCAGACACCGGGCAAGCCCGGGACGGCGTCATGACCAGCGACGCAGCCAGGCCGTCCCGCCCCCCGGTCACCTCGGCAGCCGTGAGCACAGCGGCTGCGGAAGTCTCCACGGGTGTCGTGCTGGCGGCCACCGGGGTGGCCAAAGCCTACGGTCGCGGCATGTGGCCGGCCCGGCGCCGCACCCCGGTGCTGCGCGGCGTGGATCTCGAGCTGGCCG
Organism: Streptomyces sp. NPDC051243; assembly: GCF_044455405.1. Lineage (NCBI taxonomy): Bacteria > Bacillati > Actinomycetota > Actinomycetes > Kitasatosporales > Streptomycetaceae > Streptomyces > Streptomyces sp. NPDC051243. Next base: position 265,731 of record NZ_JBITES010000005.1, read on the forward strand.
CAGGCGAGGTCGTCGGCCTGGTCGGGGAGAACGGCTCCGGCAAGAGCACTCTGATGAAGATCCTGGTCGGGGACCTGGCCGCCGACACCGGCACCGTCACCCGCAGTGGAGGGATCGGCTACTGCCCACAAGAACCCGTCGTTTATGAACGCCTCACCTGCGACGAGCACTTCGAGCTGTTCGGCCGTGCCTACGGACTGGACGAGCGGACCGAGCGTGCCTCCCGCGCCCGCATTTACCCGCAGCTGGGCTTCGAACGCTACGCGACCGTCCGCGCCGACCACCTCTCCGGCGGCACGCTGTCGAAGCTCAACCTGGGCCTGGCGCTGCTGGCCGACCCGGAGGTGCTGCTGCTGGACGAGCCGTACGCGGGCTTCGACTTCGACACGTATCTGAAGTTCTGGGACCTGGTGGCCCAGCGCCGCCGGGCCGGCCGGTCGGTGCTGATCATCAGTCACTTCGTCACGGACGAGGAACGGTTCGACCGGATCGTCGAGCTCCGCGACGGGCGGGCGGTGGCCCGATGACAGTCGCCGTGACCGCCTCCACGACCGGACTGCTGGTACGACGTTTCCTGGCAGAGGCAGCCCGTACCCCGGTCAATCTCCTCACCCTCGTCCTCGTGCCGGTGGTGTTCGTGGTCGTGGCCGCCGGGCCGCTGGCGGACGCGGCCGAGCTGCTGGGCGGGCCGGGCGGGCCCGCGGTGCAGACCGCGACTGCCGGATGGGCGGCCGGGTTCATCGCTGCGATCGGCATGTACTTCCAGATCCGCGAGGCCCGTGCGGCCGACCGCCGTCTGGTGCAGGCCGGCCTCGCACCCGCCCGCCTGGTCACCGCCCGCATGGCGACCGGATTGCTGCTCGCCTTGGTGGCGGCCACGGCCGCGCTGGTGGCACTGGCCATCCGTACCGGCCTCGGCGACGAGCCGGGCCGGGTGCTGGCCGGGACCCTGATCTTCGCGGTGATCTACCTGGCCATCGGCGCGCTGACCGGCGCGCTGGTCAGGGGTCCGGTGAACGGCACCGTCCTGGTGCTGTTCGTCTGGATCCTGGACGTCTTCTTCGGACCCCTGCTCGGTGCCGCCGACCGTCCGGCCACCCGCGTCCTGCCCACTCACTTCGTCACCCTGTGGATGGTCGACCTGCCCTCGGGGCACGGCAGCCGGATCGACGACCTGGGCTGGGCTCTTACGTGGGCAGTCGCGGCGCTCGTGACCGCGTGGGCGGTCATCATCACGGCCAGCCGCACGGCCCGCTCTCGTCGAAGTCGCGGTCAGCTGTCCACCGGAGTGCGCATGGGCCTGCGGGAGGCGGCCCGCAACCGGGTGTTGTGGGCGCTGCTGATCGCCGTCCCGGTTGTGTTCGTCCTGCTCGCGGTGGCCACCACCCCCGCCGAGTCGACGACGATCAGCGTGCGCGAGCACGGCCGTACGCTGATGAGCCAGTTCTGGCTGCCCGATGTGCACGGCGGCACCATGGCCCCCATCGCGATCGCCTCGCTCGCCGCCCTGGCCGGCCTGTTCACCGTCCTCGACGCCCGCACCGGAGACCGCCGCCTGGCCCTGGCCGGCTTCCGCCCGCTGTCCCTCCTCACGGCACGGCTGGCCGTCATCGCCCTCGGCGCGCTGGTCGCCACGGCCGCCTCGCTCGTGGTGACGGCGACCGTGTTCGACGCGCGCCAGTGGGGCTGGTACCTCGCGGCGAGCACCCTGATCGCCCTCACCTACGCCCTGATCGGTGTCCTGCTCGGCCCCCTCTTCGGCCGCGTCGGCGGCGTCCTCATCGCCTTCCTGCTGCCCTTCATCGACCTCGGCATCGAGCAGAGCCCCATGCTGCACCCCACCCCGCCCGACTGGGCCCATGCCCTGCCCGGCTACGGCGCGGGCCGCGTCCTGACCGACGCCGCCCTCACACCCGACTTCGACGAGACCGGCGCCCTGCTGATCGCGCTCGCCTGGTTCGCCGGGCTCACCCTGGCCGTGACGCTGCTGTTCCGCTCCACCATGAGCCCGACCGGTGCAACTCGCCTCGCGGCGGGTACGGCGCGAGGCCCGTCCGCTTGATGACGACGCAAGGCAGGAAAGGAGTCCTTCGATGACCCGACAAACGCCGCCCGCAGCCCCCGTCGACCGCCCGGTGGTCGGCTCGTACCCGACATACGACGGCGCCCAGCGCGCGGTCGACTTCCTCTCCGACAGCAAGTTCCCCGTGGAACGGACCGCGATCATCGGCTCGGACCTGAAGATGGTCGAGACCGTCCTCGGCCGCCTCACCCGCGGCCGTGCCGCACTGGCCGGAGCGGGGTCCGGCGCCTGGTTCGGGCTGCTCGTCGGCCTGCTGCTGTCGCTGTTCGCGGCCGGCGACCACCACGTCATCGTGCTGATGCTCAGCGGCCTGCTCTACGGCGCCGTCTTCGGCGCCCTGTTCGGCTTCGCCGGCCACGCCATGACCGGTGGACGCCGCGACTTCGCCTCCCGCAGCCAGATCGTCGCCGCCCGCTACGACGTCGTCGCCGAGGCCGATGTCGCCGAGGACGCGAAGAACCTGCTCATCAAGCTTGCGTGGCGAGAGGGCTGAAGCCCGCGAGGGGACTGCGCGAGGAGGGTCACCGCTCCGCTGCGAGGGACGACGTGTCCATGCGTACGCTGAGGCGGCCAGTACGAGCACGCCGCCCACGCGGGCGCGGACGAGGAGCGCCCACGTGACGAGCAGAGCAGGAGCAGTCGGCGGCGCCCTGGCACGTCTGCTGCTGCTCGCCCTGCTCCTCATCGGGCTAGGTCGGACACGGCCTAGGCGTTGTCCACACACTCGCGCACGCCGACGCCCATGACGGCGTCACCCGGCACACGGCCGCCCGCCACCTCGAACCCACTGCGGCGGACCAGCACTCCCTCCACGGATCCCACGGCCACGAGGCGTCGGCGACCGAGGATGCCCACACCCGCACAGGGCCGGCGGCCGACAGCGGACCACTCCTCGCCACCGCGGACCCGGAGTCCCTGCCCGACGCCGACTGCGGGATCTCGGTGCCTGCACGGGCCTGGGCTCATCCCACCAGCTCAGCCCCAGGCCGGGACCACTGACACCACGTACGTGACCCCGCCGGCCGACGGGCCACTCAGCCACCGCGCGTACACATCACTGCACACACTGGGAACCATGCGGATCTAGACACCGGATCCGCGTCGCAGCCGCACTTCCGACTCCTGTCTCAGCGCGGCCTGGCAGCCGGTCCCCGACCCCGACGAGGGCAGACCCGGCTGCTTCTCCGCCCCGTGTCCTTCCGGGTCGGCGCCGTGCGCCGATCATGCCCTGGCCGACCCGTGCCGAAAGGTGTCATCGTTCCCGTGCCCCAGCAGCATGTCGCCGACCGCCGCGTCGTGTCGGCGCCGCCGTACGGATCCCACACGCCGCTCCCCTCCGCCCGGTGATGCCGGAGGAATCGCCCACGTCCGCAAGAGGCGGCACCGAGCCCACACCGCCCCGCACTGAGAGGGTGCCCGCGAACAGGACCGGCGGGCGGCGCGGACGCCGCCGGGCACCCAAGCGCCCCGCGCTGCTCGGCGACTACCTGGGGTATGCCGCGACGTTCGCCGGAGCGGGGCTGACCCGCAGCCGCCCCAGCGCAGGGAAGGTCTGCGGCGTGGTGGCGGCCTCCCTCGCGCTGTCATTCGGCATCGGCATGCTCAGTGGCGGGTTGCAGCACTTCGAGGACTTCCCCGAACGCGCGGCGATGCTCATCCCCTTCGGCCTGGCACTCTCCTTCGTCTCGTACGTGCTGCGTCACCAGCCCGCCCGGTGGCGCAGCATCCTGGGCCCGGCCGGCGTCCTCGTCGCCGTGACGGCGGCCGTCATCTTCCTGGGCCTGAAGGGCATCGCCCAGGAGATGGCCACCGAGTCGGGCGGCGACGGCCACGGCCACAGCCACGGCGAAGAGCCCGGGGCGGAAGCGGAGCCGGAGACGGGCGGCGCGGACGGACACCAGCACGAATCCGGCTCCACTGCGGGAACGTCCCACGGAACCGGAACGGCGCCCAGCTCACAGCCGACTCGGGAACCGACGGCGACCGCGCCCGCCTCCCAGGAGGCCGCCGAGGATCATGGCGAGGCAGGGCACAGCCACTGATGCGAGGCGCTCAGTGGCCTCCCGTGGAGGACACGGGCAGGTGTTCGGTGAACGTCCTGCCGCCGTCGCGGGATTCGTAGACGCCGTCCTGGGTGGCGGCCAGGACGTGCCTGCCGTCGAGGGCGGTCAGGGCCTGCGGCTGTCCGCCCGGGACGGTGCCCGCCTTCTTCCAGGTGGCTCCGCTGTCGGTGCTGCGGTGCAGGCCCCCGGACAGGTTGATGCCGTACAGGGCGTCGGCCGCGGGCCAGGACAGGAAGGCCAGAACCTGGCCCGACCCGGTGCCGAATGTGCGGCCGCCGTCGGTGCTGCGGGCAACGCCGTCCTCGGTGGTCGCCGGCACGAGATCCGGATCCTTCGGGCTGACGGCGATGTCCAGGGCGGCCAGTTCGGCGCGGGTGTCCCAGGTCGTGCGGTCGGTGCTGACCCGCAGGACGCCGCGGGTGCTGTCGTAGCCGTAGACGGTGTGGTGTGCGTACTTCAGCGAGTGGAAGTCGGTGGAGCAGCCCAGTGAGAGGGTCTTCCAGGTCCTGCCGGAGTCGGTGGACTGGATCAGACCTCGGTTGCCATGGTCGTCGGTGCCTTCGGCCGGGTGGCCGCTGCCGAGGAAGGTCTTGGGGCCGACGACGGTGAAGCCCATGTAGTCGGCGGTGTCGCCGACGCGGTTGGCCTTGCCTGTGTCGGATACGGCGATGACGCCCTCGTGGGTGGCGACGTACAGGCGTCCGTCGGCCGGGTCGATGCCCAGACCGTGGACGTGACTGACGACGAGGCCGCCATCGTCTGTGTCCTGGGTCGTCGAGTCGGAGCCGGAGGAACAGGTGGTCAGCACGGCCACGAGTACTCTCAATGCGGGGTGAGAAGAAGCGGGCTCAGCGGTGGGCGCCGGACGCCCGGAGGAGGCCCGGGGCTGCGCGAGGCAGGCCCCGAGCCCGATGTGTCAATGCGGGGTTGCTGTCAGCTCTTGCCGAGGAGCTTGTTCATCTCCTCGATCTCGGCGGTCTGCGCGGTGATGATGTCGTCGGCCAGCTTCTTGGCGGGGCCGTACTGCCCCTTGTCCTTCTCGGTGGTGGCCATCTCCACGGCGCCCTCATGATGCTCGACCATCATCGTCAGGAACATCGTGTCGAAGTCCTTGCCGGACGCGTCCATCAGCTCGTCCATGTCCTCGGTGTCCATCATCCCGGGCATGTCGGAGCTGCCGGAGTGACCGCCGTGGTCCATGCCGGGCATGGACGAGGGCACGTCCTCGCCCCAGGACTCCAGCCACCCGGACATCGTCTCGATCTCCGGGTCCTGGGCCTTCTCGATGCGGGAGGCCAGGTCCTTGACCTCGGCGGAAGAAGCCTGAGCCGAGGCCATCTTCGCCATCTGGATGGCCTGCTGGTGGTGGGGGATCATCTCCTGAGCGAAGGACACGTCCTGGTCGTTGTGGGCACCGGCGGTGTCCTCGGCGCTCGCAGAGGCCGGCGTCTGTGCGCCGGAGCCGGTGTCAGAGCCGTTGTCGCTGCCGCAGGCGGCGAGGACGAGGGCGGCGGTCACGGCCGTGGCGACGAGGCCGGCGCGACGGGCGAGCGAACGGGTGTGGGTCAAACGGGTGCTGGTCATGCGGAAACTCCTGCGGAGTGAGTGACGGCGCGCCAAGGCGCGGGACATGGCTGAGGGCCGTAAGACCGCTGGCCGCGCCACACGCGGCAGTGTCCGATACGGCCGACCTTGTCCTAGATCCGCAGGAGTTGCAGCTCGGCGAGCGAAGGAGGCGCGCGACCGCCTTCAGGCTCGGTCGCCGTGGACCGGTGGCTGCCGACCGGCGACGCCGCCTGACCGGCGGGGTCGGGCAGCAGAGCGGGGAGAGACGGGCCCGCGCCGATGGCACCGGAAGAACATGTCGCGTCGGCATGCTGTGCGTACCCGCTGCCGTCGCTGTCGCCATGGCAGACGGACTCGGTGTTCATCAAGCCCGCCTCGTCCGCATGCGCGGCGGCGGAGGTGTGATGTCCGGCAGGGGAGTGATGGCCGGTGACGGTGGCTGCGACGCCTGGAGCGAGGCCATGCATGCCGAACAATCCGGCCAGCAACCCGAGCACCAGCAGTGCGGGCCACCGCGTCAGGGGCGATGGCGCACGGTGGAGCTGTGCACGGGCTTTCACAGCTCTCATGCTACGGAAGCCCGGCCGCCTTCGCGGACAGGCGAGCGCTTCGCCCGGACAGGTAACGCGTCTGCACCAGCCACGTGCCTCTGCCCGGTCCGCCCACACGCCCGCGACTCCCCGAGACCCGTAGACTCGAAGGCCGATATCGGTTTCGTCACTGCCGTGGACGGCGGCGTGGGGGTGGGTCGGGGTGCGGGAGTTCCAGCGTGGCGCGGTGCGGCTGCACATCCTGCACCACGCAGCCGAGGGGGAGATCCACGGCGCGTGGATGACGGAGGAACTGGCTCGCCACGGCTACCAGATCAGCCCGGGCACGCTGTATCCGACGCTGCACCGGTTGGAAGCCGACGGGCTGCTGGTCTCCGAGCAGCGTGTCGTCGACGGCCGTGCCCGGCGCGTCTACGAGGCGACGGAGGCAGGCAAGGAAGCGCTGGCCGAGGACCGCAGGGCGCTGGCCGAGCTGGCCCGGGAAGTCCTGGGCAAAGACGCCCTGTAGAACCGCGGCCGGGCAGTGGCCGCCCGGCACGATGCCGACTCGCGACGGCGGAAGTCGATGATCCGAGCCGGGCCCGGCTACTCGGGTGCGAAGAGCTGGAAGAACGTCGGGAAGGTGCCGAGGACCCCGAGGCCGATCAGGACCAGGGCCACCGTGAGCGCACGTCCGGTCTCCCGGGGCTTGTTCCTCAGGGCCAGGTGCAGGATCGCCCAGGAGACCAGCCAGACGATCACCGCCATGAGGGTCTTGCCGGACAGCGGGCCGACCCGGTCGTTCCACTGCAGCCAGTCCGCGACGTCGGTGCTGGCCTCGGCCAGGGTCGTGAACAGGCCCAGAGCCGCGGCGCCGATGCCGGCGGCGATGATGGCCGCGGAGATCGGTCCCTCGGGCCGGTCGACGCCCGCAGTGCCCTTCTCATCGTTCACCGGGGCAGGTGGGAGCGGCTGGTCGGCGTGTTGCGCGCGTTCCTCGTTGTGGGTCATCTCGATCACTCCCCGGCTCACTGGACCGGCGCGACTTTGGTGATGAGGGCGCCGAACGCCCCGGCGATCGCGGCGAAGGCGAAGGCGAGCACGAACAGCAGCATCGTGGTGCGCCGTACTCGGTTGTGGCGGATGAGGGTGTTGCCGTAGTAGAGGACGATGAAGGCGACCACGGTGGCCAGGATCGGGCTGATCCAGGCGATGTGTTCCTTCCATTCCATGCCGAACTCGTGCCAGTCTGCGGTGTCCGGATCGGCCAGCAGCTGCGACCTGGGGCTGTCCGGCACCTTCTCCCGGTACCACGGGTACACCACCCAGGTGCCGGTGATCACGGTCCCCCAGGCGGCCACCGCCATCGCCGTGACCCCGATCTTCAGCCGCCGCATACGCTCGACGACACCGGTGCCGGTGACGAGCGCCGTCCTGAGCCCGTAGAGGTCGGCCAGTCCGCCGGCGAAGGCCAGCAGGAACACCGCGCCGAGGACCATGCCGTGGATCAGCCCCCACCATTCGCGGTCCGTGAAGCTCATCGCCCACCTCCCTGTGCGTTTCCTGTGTGTCCGTGTGGGCGGAAGGTAGGACGGTGAAACGGCTGTGGGCAGGGGCCGAACAGTCCACGTCGTGACCCGAAGGGCCCCTGCCGATGCGCGGGCAGGGCCGCCCGAGACCATGATGCGGCCGGTATCGCTGTGGCGCGCGGGCTGCGCGGCGGGTCAGCCCACCGACCAGCCCACCAGGCCGGCCGCCACCCCCAGGGCTCCAGCCCCGAGCAGAGCGCTGACCACACCCCGGCGCGCCGCGAGCAGCCAGAGAGCCGCGAGGCCCAGTACCGCGTACTGCCATCCGTGCCGCAGAGCCAGCGCCAACGGGATCGCCGATCCGGCGATCGCGCCGATCACGGCGGGCCCGGCGCCATTGAAGAACGACTGCACCCGCGGATCGGACCTGAGGCGGTCGAACCTCGGCGCCCCGGCGATCACCAGGGCGAAAGAGGGGGCGAACGCGGCGAAGGCAGCCAGCAGACCGCCGCCGATACCGGCCGCGGCGTAGCCGACGACGGCGACGGTCTGCACCACCGGCCCCGGCGTGATCTGGCCCAGGGCGACGGCGTTGAGGAACTGGCCGTCGGTCATCCAGTGGTAGGTGTCGACCGCGTCGGCCTGCATCAGCGGGATGATCACGAAGCCGCCGCCGTACGACAGCGCCCCCACCTTGAACGCCACCCAGGCCAGCGCGCCCAGACCCCCGGCCGCCGGGACGGCCACCGCCAAGGGCACCGGCCAGCCGGCCGTCCGCCCGCTCCGCGGCCCGGCCGATCCGGCCTTGACCGCCACCTCGACCAGCCCGGCGGCCACCAGCACCAGCACCAGCCACGGCCCCGCCAGCACCGCCGCAGCTCCGCCCGCCACGACGTACGTGATCCACCGGGCCCGGGATGCCCGCCCGCCCACGGCCCGCTTCCAACTCGCCGGCACCAGACCGACGGCGGCCTGCACCGCCACCGCAGCCACCGCCGCACCCGCCCCGGCCGCGGCTCCACGTACCCACAGCGGCGGATCCCCGGCCAGGAACAGCGCGGCCAGCGCCAGGATCAGCACAAGCCCCGGCACGATAAAACACACCCCGCCGACCACCGCACCGAGCCGGCCGCGCAGGCGCCACGCCGTCCAGATCGCCAGCTGCGTGGAGGCCGGCCCCGGCAACAGGTTGCAGGCGGCGATCCCGTGCTCGAACTCACTCGCCTCGATCCACCTCCGGCGCTGGACGCACAGCTGCCGCAGCAATGCGATGTGGGTGGGCGGCCCGCCGAAGCCGATGCATCCGATCCGGCCCCACTCCCGGGCGATCGTCCCCAACCCCACCCGCGGCGGCGTGATCTCCTGCTCGCCGCCTATCGCACCGGCTGTCGCCTCGTCCGCCATCCCTGGTCCTTGCCTGCGTATAGCCACAATTACGGTCCTCGATATCGGGTGACGATATACGACGGGCGTAACGACGTAACGACCCGGGAAGCCGCGTTGCCGCAACCGACGTCCACCGGCGATACCACCCCAGTGAAGCGAGACGCCTCTTCCTCGCCCGCTCGCGTGCCCGGACCCCGGTGGAATAGTGGAGGAGACGGACATCTCGTTCCGTGACCGGCTGGCCGGCTGGCCGGCTCCCGGAGGGAGGACCTGGTGTCAGTGCACGCGCTCGACACGAAGACCGTGACGTCCCTGGTCGAGGACGCCACAGCCGCCCCGTCCATGTACAACGCGCAGCCGTGGAAGTTCCGCTTCTTCCGTGCCGACGGCACCTTCCACGTGTGCTCGGACCTGGAGCGGGCCATCCCGCGCGCCGACCCCACCACCCGTGCCCTTCACCTGGGCTGTGCCGCTGCCCTGTTCAATCTGCGGGTTGCCGCCGCTCACGCAGGCCGGCAGCCGGTCACCGAACTGCTGCCCGACCCCGCAGACCCGCAGTTGCTCGCCACGGTGCGGCTGACCAGCCCCACTGCAATGGACACCGACCTCGCCCCGCTCTATCCGGCGATTCACCGGCGCCACACCAGCCGTCACCCGTTCACTGACGAGGAGATACCCCAGGCCATCAAGGATGCTCTCAGCGCCGCCGCTCTCCTGGAGGGAGCGCGGCTGACCTTCCCCGACGCATGGCACGTGCAGACACTTCTGGACCTGGTCCACGACGCGGAGGGGCACGACGCCATGGACGCCGCAGCCTCGGAGGAGCTGCGGCGCTGGACCCGCATCGGCACTGCAGCCGTGGACGCAGCGACGGATGGCATCCCGGACTACGCCTTCGGACCGCGCAAGCACGCCGGCAGGGCGCCGGTGCGGGACTACGCCGGCAGACATCCCGTGCCCGGCCGCGACGCCGCCACGTTCGAGAACGTGCCCCAGCTCGCCCTGCTGGGCACCGCCGACGATCGGTCGAGGGACTGGCTGCGGGCGGGCCAGGCCCTGGAGCGCGTCCTGCTCCAGGCCACTCTGGATGGACTGGCGACTTCACTCACCTCCCACGCCCTCGAATGGCCGGACATCCGCTGGGCCGTCCGCGACCCGCTGTCGGCCATGGGCTTCGTGCAGATCGTGCTCCGGCTTGGATACGGCCCCTCGGGCCCCCGGACGCCACGCCGCCCCGTGCACGAGGTACTCGACATCGAGTGAGCCGAGTGCTCATCGCGCCGCGCCCACGACGGTGAACTGCCCCATCATTCCGTGGTCTTCGTGGGCCAGCACATGGCAGTGGAACATGTAGGGCGCCCGGCTGTCGGCATCGGTGCCGAAGCGAAGCGCGATGAGTGTCGTCGTGCCGGACGGGAGAAGCACCGAGTCTTTCAGCCCGGCCGACTGGACGGGGGGCGGAGATCCGTCCCGGCTCAGGACGGTGAAGCTCAGGCCGTGAACATGGAAGACGTGCTGGTTGTCGGAGGAGTTGCGCAGTTCCCAGACCTCCCTCGCTCCGGGGGCGATGGTGAAGTCGATGCGGCCGGGGTCGAAGTGCCGGCCGCTGATCCGGGAGGCGTGGTTGAAGGTGAAGACCCGGCGCGGGGCGTCGGCCGGGATCTGCACCGGGGGCGGGCCGGGCAGCCGCTCGGGCAGCGCAGCCGGGCCTGTCAGCCGGCGGTCGGCCGCCAGGCGCAGGATGTCGAAGGAGTCGTCGCCGCCCGCGAAGCGGTCAGGAAGGATGCCGCCGCCGAGCCCGGTCGGGTAGCTGCGCAGGATCCCGCGGTCGCCGGGGCGCACGGCGACGACGATCTCGGCTCGCTCACTGGGGCTCAGGAGCAGGCGCGTGACGTCGACCGGGGCGGGGAGCAGTCCGGCGTCGGTGGCGACGACCGAGAGCGGCCGGTTGTCGGTGAAGCCGAAGTTGTAACTGCGGGCACTGGAGGCGTTGAGCAGGCGCAGTCGCACCAGGCGGGTGCTCACGGGCAGGTAGGGGTCGTGGGTGCCGTTGGCCAGGATCTCATCGCCGAGCGGGCCGACGGGGCTGAAGCGCGTACGCCCGGTCCGCAGCCGACCGTCATCGGTGAAGTTCAGTGGCTCCGGAGCGCTGGACGCCGGTGTTCATGTACGCCTCGTTGTCGTAACAGACGTACAGGACGTCGTCGCCCCGCTCGAACATGCCAGACAGGCAGCCGAGGCCGATGTCGACCGAGCCGCCGTCCCCGCCCTGCCCGACCACCCGGACGTCCGTGCGTCCCTTGGCACGCAGCGCGGCGGCGACTTCTGCGGCGACGGCGGGCGCGTTGCCGAACAGGGAGTGCAGCCAGGGCAGTTGCCAGGACGTCTCCGGGTATGGCGTGGAGAACACCTCCCGGCAGCCCGTCGCGTTGACCGCGATCACCTTGCCGCCCGCCGCCCGCTGGGCCGCGTCCAGGACATAGCGGGCGCCGAGCGCCTCGCCGCAGCCCTGGCAGGCGCGGTGGCCGCAGGTGAGCGCGTTGGCCCGGCCCGGGTCGGCCTGGTCCGACTGCAGATCCGGGCCCAGCAGCCGGTTTCCGGCGGCGAAGCTGCCGACCTGGTAGAACTTCACCTGTCGCGCGCCACCCATCGGTTGCTCCGCCTCACGACACTCACCGGCCCGGTTTTCAGCGTCGCGTCCTGGATCACCAGGGCGTCCGGTCGGGTGACGGGCTCCCGGACGCGGATCGGCCGCTCGTCGATCCGGCAGAACGCCATGACCGGCGCCCCCGTCCCCTCCGAACCGAAGCTCGGGAACGCCTGTGCGTAACGGTCTTCGAGAAAGCCCGCCACCGACAGCAACTCAGCCGCCGTGACGGCGCCTTGGCCCCCCGTCCGTGGATGCGTACCTGGAACACGGAGCTCTCCTCACATCCGGCTTCCTTACCGTCGTATCGCTGCGGCGGGCCTGTACCTCAGGGGCCGAACGTCCCGGGTCGAGGGCCGACAGGCAGGAGCCAAGACGCGGCCTCGCCGACCCGGCCCCTCCCGGTCCGACCCCTGCCGACGGAACCGGGAGGGACGACTCACTCGTGCGGCACGATCGCGACCGGGCAGCGGACGTGGTGCATCACCGCGTGCGCGACCGGACCGGCGTGCGTGCCGATCCTGGCCGGGCGGATCCTGCGGCCGACGGCCAGCAGGCTGGCGTCCCGTGTTGCCTGCAGCAGGTGCTGTGCCGGACGGCCCTCCTCGACCAGCTTGGTGACCTCCACCGCGGGATACTTCTCCCGCCACGGTCCGAGCACGGCGTCCAGCGCCCGCTCGGCGCCCGACTGCACGTCCCTGCGGGCCTTCGCTTCCAAAGCATGAGGGACGTACGGCAGCTGCCACGTGTGCATCACTCGCAATGGTGCGGCCCGCAGAATCGCGCTGTCGAAGGCGAACGCGAGCAGCTCCTCGCACGACTGCGCCGGGTCCACGCCGACCACGACGGGGCGATATGGAGTGTGCGCCGACGACCGACCCTCCGTGTCCGGCTCGTGCTCGTCCTCGAGGGTCTGATCCCCTCGTACGAGCACTACCGGACGTGCGACATGGGCCACGGTCGCCAATGCCACCGAACCGGCCATGAATCCGCCGAAGCCGCTGAACGCGCGGCTTCCGAGGACCAGCAGCTCGGCCTCGTCGCCCGCCGCCACCAAGGCGTCGGCCGCGGGCCGGGAGATCTGCTCGGCGCTCAGGTAGAGCTGTGGGTAACGTTCGTTGAGCCGGTCCATGGCGCCGCGCAGGATCCGCCGCGCCCAGTGGCGCGGCGCCTCCAACTCGGGCAGCTCCGACTCGCCGGGCGTCATACCGCCCTCCCAGGCGTGCACCAGGCGCAGGGGCAGGCCACGCCTGAGGGCCTCCCGGGCCGCCCAGTCGGCGGCGGCAAGGCTCTCACGGGAACCGTCCAGTCCCACCACAACGGGACGAAGCACAGCCAACACCTCCCCGGGTCGGTGCCGCACGTCGGTGTGCGAGCCCCTCCACTGCCAGGATCTCCGCGCGGCCGACGTCGTCGGCAGGGGCCGATGCGGCCTCGCCCGGGGCCGAACGGCCCTTGGGCGCCGGTCAGTGCGGCACGGCGGCCGGGGCTCGGTCGGTGACCGCCCGAGGAGACAAAGGAAAAGCACCACACGGAGTCCCGCTACGGCACGTTCACCCGTACCGTCCGGCTGCCTGCCGGGGCCAGGGGCGAAGAAACGACGGTGGACTACAAGGACGGTGTCCTGACCATCACGGTTCCGGCGCCGGAGGAGAAGGCGGGCACCAGGACCATCCCCGTGCGGCACGCCTGAGCGCCGTCGCGCGCTGAGGCCGCATCCAGGTGTGCGTGGCCGGCTGAAAACGGCCACGCACACGCGTCTGCCCGGGACGTCCGCCTCTCGGCGGGCCCACGTCTGAGGGAAAGGGCGCCCGCTGTCTGCGAGCGGTGGGTCACCGCGACTGCGGCTCCAGCTCGATGTCGATCTCCGGGGGTCGGCGCAGCGTGTTGTGGATCGTGCAGTGCGACGCGACCGCGAGCAGCGCCGCGTGGCGCTGCGGGGACAGCGCGGGCGGCGGGGTGAGGACCACCCGGACGGACGCGACGCGGGCCGGGCGGTCGGTGGCCATGGTGAACTCCGCCTGTACCCGAAGCCCGGTGTGATGTAGCCCATGACGCCGGAGATAGCGGCCCGCGTAGTAGGCGACGCAGGTGGCGAGGGACGCCGCGAACAGTTCGGTGGGCGTGGGCGCGGTGTCCTTGCCGCCCGCCTCCGTTGGCTGGTCGACCAGGAGCTGATGACCGCGCACCTCGACGGCGTACGCGTCCCCGTCGAGGTGAGTGACCTCGAGGACGTGAGCTGCGGTGTTCTCCTGTCGTGCTGTCGCGCCCGACGCTGTGCTCGTCATGGCCGCGCCTTCCTCGTCGACGTCGATTGCTCCGGTTTCCAGTGGAACGCGCAGCTCACGGCACGTACAGGGGCCGAGGGGAGCAGGCGCGGGGGCCGTTCGGCCCCGGAACGGCGGGAGACGCTGGTGCACGACATCGGCCGCTTCCTCGCCGGCCGATCGCTGGACGCCTCCTTCGACGGGCAGTCGGCATCGGAGCGTACGTGCCGGCAAGTGGGCACTGCGCGGCCTGACCAAGGCCGCGGCCTTGGAACTGGCCACGCACCGGATCCGGGCTGCTCGGTCCATCCCGGCGCGGTGCGCACCGCGATGACGGCCGCCTTCGACGACTCCTTCACCGCCGGCCCGCCGACCGTCCTGACACCCGCCGACTGAACCGGCCGGATGTCGGTCCGTGGGGCGTTCCCCGTGCAAGGGCCGCTCCAGCCCTCCGTTCGGGCCGCATGGCTCATGCGCCGCCGGTCCTATCGGAGTTCGCTGGAAGCGAGGGGGAACACCATCGACCCGAGGGGGAGAGGACCGTGGGCACGAGTCTCACACCGGAGTTCTGGGAGCGGTTCGCGCTCCTGCTGATCGCGGCGACGGCAGTGACCTTCGTTCTCGCCGCGCTCTTCGACGCGCTCGCACTGCGCAGGCAGCTCCGCCACACGCACCGGCCGCCGATCGAGCCGGTCGCGCCGCCACGGGCCCCGCACCGGCCCCGGAATGGGAACCACCGTACGTCCGTCCACGGCTGAGGCGTACGGCCGCACACTCGTGAGGCGTACGGAAGCCCCCTGGGCAGGGTCTCCGTCGCGCTGACGGCGGGACGGTCACGCGCGGAGCAGCTCCGCGGCAATCCCGGCGCCCCACCCCTCGATGGCCTCCCAGTCGCGGAAGTCGCCGTACCGGCCGCCCAACAGCCGGAACCTGATCCGACCGCCGAGCGGCAGCTGGGAGGCGCGGATGACGCCGGAGAAGAGCTCATGGCTCCGGTACCGCAGACCCGTCGGCAGGCTCCGGACGATCACCGGGGCCTCCATCGGACCCAGCCGCTTCCACGGCCCCCGCAGCGCCCCGGGCATGCCGACGCTGTAGACCCACACGGGGCGCGACGTCAGCAGATCGAGGTTCTCGCGCACGAAGCTGCGGGCCGGGTCGAGCCAGCTCTGGTTGTGCACGGCGCTGCCGAGGACGAACGCGCCGTACGTGTCGGCGTCGTCCACGGCCTCCAGGGACCGCACGTCGGCCTTCAGCCCCCCTCGTCCCAGGCAGGCGGCCAGCCGCTCGGCGACCCCGCGGGTGGAGCCGTGGGCGGTCGCGTATCCCACCAGGACGTCCATGACGCTCACCTCGGAACGCTCGATGCGCTGGGGCGGGTACCGCCGTGCTACGCGGCTCCGCTGCGGACCGCGAGAGACGTGCCGACGGCATGCAGCTCGGTCGCGGCTGTCGCCTGCCGTTCGGGGGCAGGCACCGTCACCACGGGGACCGTGGCGGCGCGCAGGCACTCGCGACTCACCACGCCGATGGCCGGCAGCAGCTCTCGCTGCGCGTGGGCGGTGCGGCCCAGGGCCAGCAGCAGGGCGCCGCGGGCGTGCCGTAGGAGCACCCGCGCGGGCGGCCCCTCCTCGACGACGGCATGCAGGTCCGGGCCGACGCGTGGCCCGAAGGCCGCCCGTACGGCCGAGGCCATGAGCTCGGCGGCCCGCTCGCGTTGATCCGCCGGCGTCGGACGGGCCGCCGTCGGCGCGTAGGGCGCGTACCTGGCCGCCGTGACCGGCTCCCAGGCGTGGACGGCCAGGACCGACGTGCCGAGGGCCTGCGCCTGCTCCGCGGCCCAGCGCAGCGCGGCCACGGACGCCTCGGATCCGTCGACGCCCACCACGATTCCGTCGGTGTGTTCGGTCATGGTTGCCTCCTCGGACGGCCTCTGCTCCCACAGTGCCGCGCACCGGGCGCGCGCCGCGTGGGCCGAGGGACTCCGGGGCCGTGCCGAACGGGCCCTTGCCCAGGGCCCGCTCAGTACAGTGAACCCGGCCAGCTCAGTGCGACGGTGGCGATGACGCCGATGTCGAGCAACACGCCGAGCGACAGCCACGGGTGGAACCACAGAGCCTTCAGCAGCAGCCCGACGGTCGCGGCGAGTACCGCCGCATCGGCCCGGCCACCGCTCTGCGCGGCGGTGGCCGCACCCGCGATGACGTAGAGCATTGCGGTGATCGAGGCGAGGCAGACCGCCGCCATGTCCTCGCCCGGCAGCGGCTGCGCCCGGCCGGGGGACCCGCCCCCGGCCCATGGCAGGCCGGTCCACGCCAGCGCCCACGAATGCCGGGGGTTGAACGGCCGTGCAGTGCTCGCGCGCGGCCGCCACACCGCCAGATGGACCAGACCGTGCACGAACAGGAACGTCGAGGCCAGTGCGGTGATCACGGCAGTGCCTCAGGTTCGTCGCCGCCCATGTCCAGCCGGAACGGCGGGTACACGTCGGTCATGAGGGCCGCGTAGGCCGCCACCCGCAGCGCCCACCGGTTCAGACCGATGACCAGATCGAAGATGCCGCGCGGGTAGCGGGCGGTGGCGGCCAGGGAGACGCCGGCGAACAAGGCGAGCAACCCGATGAGCCCGCCCGAGAACCAGACCATCCGGGCGCCACCGAGGAAGAATCCCAGCACCAGGTAGTGGGGGATCGCCAGGAGCCACCACTTCACCAGGACCAGGCCCCGGGACAGTTGCTCGGGGTACGCCACGTCGAAGTGGGCCGGGTAGTCGGGCAGGTCGGCGAGCGTGAACGGCGGATAGCGGTCGGTGCCGAGGGCCCCGTACGCGTAGTACGCCACCCGCCAGCTCCAGCGCAGCACGCCCGCGTTGAAGTCGAACAGCGCACGCGGATAGCGGCCGGTGAACAGAACGGCGAAGAACGCCACCACGCTCACGACGACGAACGCCACCCACAGGAAGGCGAGGACGACGAAGTGGGGCAGGGCGAGCAGCCACTTCACGAGCCAGAGCCAACGCGACAGCTGCGGGTCGAGGGTCGCGGTCAGTCGGGCGGGGTGGACAGGATGCAGTGCTTCTGTGGCCATGGTCGGTCCCTTCCGGGAGCGGTGGTGATCACGAGCGGTAGCGCCGGTGATCGTCGTGGTCGCCGATGAAGTGCTTCTCGATGACGACCTCCCGCTCTCCCGGGCGCCGCACCATGCCCGGCGTTGCCATGAACGCGATGAGGCCGAGCGCGCCGACGGCCATGAGAACGAAGCCGACGACGAACGAGCTCTGGCCGAACACCAGGCTGGCACCCGGTACGACCGCGCCGATCAGGATGAGAGGAATCATCGCTGCCCTCCTCGGGTGTGCCCGGCCCCGACCGTCGGTCCGACGCTCGGTGGATCTCGGTCCCGACGAACCTCCAGGCGTTCACCTCCAGAGTTCACGCCACGGGCGGGCCCTCCCAGGGGCTGCTCGGGCAGGCCGCCGGGCCGATCGGCCCTCACCGCTGCCGGTGTGCGGGTCAGTCGGGCGTCTCTCCCGCACCGGCGCTCCCTCCGGCGCACCCACGTCTGGGCCCAACGGCCCCGGGCGGGTCCGACTGACCCCTGCTGCCCCCAGGGCCGGAGTGCGAGGGTGGAGTGGGACCCGCGCCGCATCCCTCTGCGGCCCGACGAAAGGCGGTGGGCGCGATGGAGGTGCCCCTGGTCGTAGGCATCGACGGATCGGAGCCGAGTCTCAGCGCGGTCGACTGGGCCGTGGACGAGGCGGCCCGGCACGGTCTGTCGCTGCGCCTGGTGTACGCGTCCCTGTGGGAGCGGTACGAGGGCAACGTGCCCTCCGACGGAGCGGAACGCCCGACCGAGCGAGTCATGGCGGAGAACATCATCGGCACTGCGACCGAACGCGCCCATCGACGCAACCCCGAGGTGAAGGTCTCGGCCGACGTCGTCCCCGACGAAGCGGCGAACGCACTCCTGGACGAAGCCCATCACGCCTTCGCCGTGGTGACCGGATCACGCGGCCGCGGTGCGTTCGCCGGCCTGCTCCTGGGATCGGTCGGCCTGGCCGTGGCGGCTCGTGCCCACGGACCGGTGATCGTGGTCCGCGGCGACAAGGCCGGCCTGGCAGGCACCCACGGGCGGATCCTGCTCGGCGCGGCCGACCCCTCGATCTCCGGTGAGGCGATGCGGTTCGCCTTCCGTGAGGCCGAGGCACGCGGGTGCGCGCTCGATGTCGTGCGGGCGTGGCGTGTTCCCGCCCACGAGTCGGCCGACCGCCACCTGATCACGGGAGAGCCGGCCCACTACCAGAAGGAACAGGCGTCCGCCCTGCTCGACGCCGTGCTCCACGACCCGATGGCGGAGCACCCCGGTGTGCCGGTGCGTCGCGACACGGTGGAGGGGCCGGCCCACCGGGTGCTCCTGCGCCGGTCGGCGGCCGCCGACCTCGTCGTGATCGGCGCCCGGCGCCGGTCCGGCCACTTCGGGCTTCAGCTGGGCCGGGTGGGGCACACGCTGCTGCACCACGCCCCCTGCCCCGTAGCCGTCGTACCGCAGACGGAGCGACCATGAAGCGCCCCCTCGGCCAGACGACCCCCTCGGACACACTCGCACCCGTCTTACGGGACATCCGGGCCGTCGTCTTCGACACCGACGGCGTGATCACCGACTCGGCCCGGGTGCACGCGGCAGCGTGGAAGACGGCGTTCGACGCCTTCCTGCGCGCCCATCTGCCCGCGGACCCCGCCAAGCGGCGCCCGTTCGACCCCGGGGACGACTACCTCAGGTTCGTGGACGGCAAGTCCCTCCCCCAGCCTCCGGCCGGGGGGGACCCCCATCGCTGCGCTCGACGGTGCCGCCGCCTTCCTCGCCTCGCGCGGCATCGAGACGTCGGACGAGACGGTCCGGGACGTCGCCGCCGACAAGGAGCGGCTGTTCACCGAGCGGCTGCGCGCGCACGGCGTGGACGCCTACCCGGGAACGGTGCGACTGGTGCGTGCCCTGCGCCGGGCGGGAGTACCCGTCGCGGCGGCCTCGGCGTCCCGGCACGCCGGGGAGCTCCTCACCCGGGCCGGAGTGCGGGACCTCTTCGACGTCCTCGTGGACGGAGGCGAGGCCGCCCGGCTGAACCTGCCGGGCAAGCCGCGGCCCGATCTGTTCCTCACGGCGGTCGACCGGCTCGGCGTCCCTGCCGGCCGCGCCGCTGTCGTGGAGGACGCCGTGGCCGGCGTGGAGGCCGGCCGACTCGGCGGGTTCGGCCTCGTCGTCGGCGTGGACCGGGCCGCCGCCGAGGGCTCGGGGGAGAGGCTGCGGCGGCACGGCGCCGACATCGTCGTACGGGATCTGGCGGAACTGCTGGCACGAGGAGCGTCGAAGTGACCGGTTGGACCTGGGAGTACCAGGGCTACGAGCCCGCGGAACAGCGCCTGAGGGAATCCCTGTGCACCCTCGGCAATGGCTACTTCGCCACCCGGGGCGCGCTCCCGGAGTGCGCCGCCGACGAGGTCCACTATCCGGGAACCTACGTGGCCGGCACCTACAACCGGCTGACCTCCGACGTCGCGGGCCGCCAGGTCGAGAACGAGGACATGGTCAACGTCCCCAACTGGCTGCCGTTGTACTTCCGCCTGCGCGACGGCCAGTGGCTCACCCCCGAGACCGCCCCGGTGCTCACGCACCGCATGGACCTGCGCCTGGCCTCGGGCATGCTCGAACGCCGCACCCGCTACGACCTCGGCGAGGGAAGGGTGCTGTCGGTGCGTCAGCAGCGGATCGTCCACATGGCCGACCCGCATCTGGCCGCGCTGCGCACCGAGTTCACGGCCGAGGGGTTCTCCGGCCCGCTTGAGGTCGAGGCGCTGCTCGACGGCGGCGTCACCAACTCCGGTGTCCCGCGCTACCGCGACCTGGACGGCCGCCACCTCACCCATGTGCACGCGGGCACCGCCGCCCCGGACACCGTCTGGCTGCGCTGCCGCACCCGTACCTCGGACGTCCGGATCGGCATGGCCGCCCGGCTGATCGCCGACCCGCCCGTCACGATCCGGAACAAGAGCCCCCGTACCATCCAGCACACCTGTCTGGACCTGGTGGAGGGCCGCACGGCGACCGTCGACAAGGTCGTCGCCCTGCACACCTCCCGCGACCCGGCCATCAGCGACCCGCTGCACGCCGCCGTCGAACGGGTCGGCCGGGCACCCGGGTTCGACGACCTGCTCGAAACCCACCTCACGGCCTGGGACCAGCTCTGGCGCCGTGCCGAACTCGACGTCGCCGGCGAATCCGGCCGCATCCTGCGGCTGCACCTCTTCCACGTCCTGCAGGCCCTCTCCCCGCACACCGCCGACCTCGACGTCGGCGTGCCGGCCAGGGGACTGCACGGCGAGGCCTACCGCGGCCATGTCTTCTGGGACGAACTGTTCGTCCTGCCCTACCTCAACCTGCACTTTCCGGAGGTCTCCCGTGCCCTCCTGCGCTACCGCCACCGGCGTCTCGAACAGGCTCGCACCAGCGCCGGGGCGGTGGGCCGCCGGGGCGCGATGTACCCGTGGCAGAGCGGCAGCGATGGACGCGAGGAGACCCAGCAGCTCCATCTCAACCCGCGCTCGGGGCGCTGGCTGCCCGACCACTCCCGGCTCCAGCACCATGTCGGCTCGGCGATCGCGTACAACGTGTGGCAGTACTGCGAGGCGAGCGGCGACACGGAGTTCCTGCACACCAAGGGTGCCGAGATGCTGCTGCAGATCGCCCGTTTCTGGGCGGACAAGGCGGTCTACGACGAGGCCATCGGACGGCACCGCATCAAGGGTGTGGTGGGTCCGGACGAGTACCACGATTCCTACCCAGGCGCGAGCAGGCCCGGCCTCGACGACAACGCCTACACGAACGTCACCGCTGCCTGGGTTCTGGCCCGCACCCTGGAG
The DNA here is from genome assembly GCF_044455405.1 of Streptomyces sp. NPDC051243. Classification (NCBI taxonomy): domain Bacteria; kingdom Bacillati; phylum Actinomycetota; class Actinomycetes; order Kitasatosporales; family Streptomycetaceae; genus Streptomyces; species Streptomyces sp. NPDC051243. Next base: position 286,715 of record NZ_JBITES010000005.1, read on the forward strand.
CTGCTGGAAACGCTGCCCGAGCCCCGCCGCCGCGAACTCGTCGAGCGCAATGGAGTCGACGGAGGCGAACTCGAACAGTGGGAGGACGTCTCACGCACCCTGCACGTGCCCTTCCACGACGATGTCATCAGCCAGTTCGCGGGCTACGGCGACCTCGCGGAGCTCCCCTGGGAGGAGTACCGGCAGCGCTACGGCGACATCCGGCGGCTCGACCGGATCCTGGAGGCCGAGGGCGACACCGTCAACCGTTACCAGGCCTCCAAACAGGCCGATGTCCTGATGCTCGGCTACCTCTTCGCACCCGCTGAACTCCACGGACTGTTCCAGCGGTTGGGGCTGCGGATGGACGAGGAGACCTGGCGGCGCACCGTCGACTACTACATGCACCGCACCAGCCACGGCTCCACCCTCAGCGGCCTCGTCCACGGCTGGGTACTGGCCCGGTGCCGGCGAAGAGAGGCGTGGAAGTTCTGCCAGGAAGCCCTCCAGGGCGACATCGCCGACGTGCAGGGCGGCACCACCGGCGAGGGCATCCACCTCGGCGCCATGGCCGGCACCCTCGACCTCGTCCAGCGCGGGCTGACCGGCCTCGACACCCGGGGCGGCGCACTGTGGCTCGACCCCGTCCCGCTGCCGGAACTGTCCTCGTACGGCTTCGCCCTGCGTTACCAGGGGCACTGGGGCGTACGGCTCCGCCTTGAGCGCGGGAAGCTGGAGATCGCCGTGCCGTCCTCGGACGCGTCCGCGATCGACGTACGGCTGCCAAACCACGCGGTCAGCGTCGAACCCGGCGAGACGGCTCGGTTGGAGCTCCCCGACTGACCGTCCGAGTGGGCCGCCCCCGGCTGTCAGGCGGCCTTGATGCCGGAGATGAGCCGCGTCGCCAGGTCGGACTGCACCATCAGCTGCGTTCGGTGCACCCGGTTTCCCGAGTCCTGCCAGGTGAGCGTGACCCGGGTCCAGCAGTGCCCCATCCCGCTGTCGTTGTAGTCCACCTTCCAGGCGATCGGCACGCCCTTGGCGCGCAGCACGCCGTCCTTGTGGTGGGCGGCCTCCCAGCGGGCCAGGCTGCTGCGCAGCTTGGCGGTGAGGTAGTGGCCGCGCAGGGCGTCGGCCGGCCCGCTGCGGCCGGAGTCGAACAGGACGTCGATGTACGCACCGTAGAAGTCGGCGACCCGGTCGACCGTGCTGTTCGGGCTGCCGCTGCGGGACGGAGCCGCGGTGATCGTGGTGACGTCGGGTGGGGTGTCGTCCGCCCGGACGCCGCCGCTCGCCACCGTCGGCACCGACGCTCCGAGGGCCGCCACCGCGCCGATCAGCGCGACATGGCGGAGCGTGCGTGACGTAGTCATGCCATGACCCCTTTCGGGAAGGAGGGACACACGGTCCATCAACTCCAGTACAACGCGGAGGGGTTACGGGCGACCGGGGCCGACCGGCCCGACTTGAGGGCCGATCGGCGGTCAGGCCCCGGGGTTGGTCACGAGCCGGTGCCGTAGTGCCAGGGAGGCGAGGGTGAGGAGCGCGGTGGCGAAGGCGGCGAGGACCGTCAGGTCACGCAGGATCGCGGCGAGATCACCGTCACGCGACAGCAGCATCGTCCAGGCGTCGACGGCCCAGGCGTGGGGCACCGCGTGCCCCGCGGTGCGCAGCCAGTCGGGGACGAGGGCCAGGGGCCACATGCAACCGCCCAGCATGCCCAGGCCGATGCCCAGCGCCGGGCCCACCGCGTGCACCTGTTCCGGCGTCCGGAACAGCGCGTAGGACTCGGTGACCGCGCGCGAGCTGGGCCTGCAAGCCGAAGCCGACGCTGTCGAGGACCCTGACGGGCTGGGCACTTGTGCCGTGCAGTGACGCGGTGAACCCCTCAGGGACGACGATCGCGGTGTGCACGTCTCCCGCTTCCACCGCCCGCCGGGCCGCGGTCTCGGTGTCGTACGACCGTACCTGGACCGTTCCTTGGAGTTCCGCGCTCTCCAGCACCTGGGTGAGGCCGGTGGCCGCCGGGCCCCGGTCCAGGTCGACCATGCCGATGTTCGCGCGGAACTCCTCGTTGTTGTTGAAGGCCAGGGCCATCAGCGCGGAGATCAGTACCGGGGCCAGGAACACGAGCACCCAGGCCGACCGGTCGCGCAGCCGCTGCCTGAGGTCCTTGGCCGCGATGGCGAGGACGACACGCACGGCAGGTCACTCCCGGGCCGCTCCCTCGACCCGGGCGAGGCGGCGGCACGCGTCCTCGTAGGCCGTGAGGCTTCCGACGGCGGTCAGCCGGACCCGGTCGCGCTCGGCCACCAGAGCCACCAGCTCGCGCGGAGTCCCCTCGGCGACGAGCCGGCCCCGGTCGATGATGCCGACGCGGTCGCAGAGCCGCTCGGCCTCCTTCATGTAGTGCGTGGTGTAGAGGACGGCCATGCCCTCCTCGCCGAATCGTGTGACGCTCTCCAGGATCGCGTGCCGGCTCTGCGGATCTACGCCTACGGTCGGCTCGTCCAGCACCAGCAAGGTCGGCGAATGCACCAGACCGGCGCCGATGTTGAGACGTCGGCGCATGCCGCCCGACAGTGAGTCGACACGGTCGCCGGCACGGGTTTCCAGGTCGATGAGATCCAGCACCTCCTCGACGCGGCGCTCCAACCGGCGGCGCGGCAACCGGTAGAGACGGCCGAAGAAGCGGAGGTTCTCCCGGACGCTGAGGTCCGGTTAGAGGGCCACGTCCTGCGGGACGAAGCCGATGAGCCGCTTCGCCGGCCCTGCCGCGGTGCGCACCGGTCGCCCCGCCACCCGCACGGTGCCGGCGTCGGGGCGCAGCAGTCCGCACACCATCTTGATCGTCGTCGTCTTTCCCGCGCCGTTCGGCCCGAGCAGGCCGTACGTCTCGCCCGGGGCGATGCGCAGGCTCACATCCTCGACGGCGGTGCGCTCGCCGAACCGTCGGACCAGGTGGGCGCATTCGAGCACGTTCGTCATCGGCGTCACCTCATGGTGCGAGGGAGAAGTAGTTCTCTTCCTCTTGCGTGAAGTGCAGCCGCAGCACCGTGTGCAGCCCGTACAGGCAGGCGCGCAGGTCGTCGAGCTGCTCCGGGGCCAGGCTCCCGTCGGGGCCGGCCAGGGTGAGGTGCGTGGCGATGCGGTGGGCGAGGCGGTCGATCTCGACGTGGGCGCGGCTCATCGTGGCCGTGGCCTCGGGGCCGCCGAGCGTGGGGGCGAGGGCCGGGTAGAGATGGTGCTCCTCGGCGTACTCGTGCGGCAGGAGTTGTTCGGTCAGCAGGCGGTGCACTTCGCGTACGGCCGCGAGGGCCTCGGGACCGGGGCTGTCCGAGAGACGGTCGGCGGCGGAGCGCACGGCCTCCAGGACGTCCTGCAGGTCGTCGTGCTCCGCCGCGAAGCGGTGGATGAGGGCCTGAGTGGACGGCTGCAGCGCCGGGCGTGCCCTGCGGTCGTCGCCCAGCGCGCGCAGGGCGTTGAGGATCACCGCGACGTCGATGCCCTCCTGGAGCAGGGCGCCGACGGCGGGCGGGAGCAGACCGAGGGCGGCCGCGGCCATCGCGATCAGCGACAGTGTCATGCCGACCAGCGCGCTCTGCACGGCGATGCGCCGGGACCGTACGGCGATGGCGACCGCGTCGGCCAGGCGGTCCACCCGGTCGGTGGTCAGGACGATGTCGGCGGCCTCGGACGACGCGGTGGAGCCGCGGGCGCCCATCGCCACGCCGACGTCGGCGGCGGCCAGGGCGGGAGCGTCGTTCACGCCGTCGCCCACCATCACGGTGACCGCGCGGTCGCGTTCGGCCCGCACCACGGTGACCTTGTCGGCCGGGGAGAGGCCCGCCCGCACGTCGTCGAGTCCGAGCACGGCGCCGACCTCGTGGGCGGGTTCGGGACGGTCGCCGGTGAGCATGACGAGCCGTTCGATGCCGGCCGCGCGCAGCCGGCGCAGTGTGCGGGGCGCGTCGTGGCGCAGCGGGTCGCGCAGCAGCACGGCACCGACCGGGCGGCGGTCCAGGGTGAGCCAGACGACGGTCGCCCCGTCCAGGACGGCCCGGTTGTCCGCCGAGCGGGCCCAGGCCGGCTTCTCCGCGCCGACGCCGAGTCCGCCCACGGCCATCCGGCGCCCCGCGATGGTGCCCCGCGCGCCACGGCCGGGCTCCTCGGACACGTCCGTGGGCACGGACAACCGCAGCCCCCGCTCGCGGGCCGCGTCAACGAGGGCCCGCGCGAGGACGTGCGGCGAGAACTGGTCGAGCGAGGCGGCCAGCCGCAGCACCTGCGACGGCTGCCAGCCGTGGGCGGCGATCACGTCGAGAACACGAGGATGGCCGCCGGTGAGGGTGCCGGTCTTGTCCAGCAGCAGCGTGCGGGCCCGACCGAGGTTCTCCAATGCTCCGCCGTCCCGGATCACCACGCCCAGGCGCGAGGCCCGCGACAGGCCGGAGACCACGGCCACCGGCGCCGCCAGCAGCAGCGGGCACGGCGTGGCGACCACCAGAACCGCCACCGCCCGCACGGCGGAACCGCTGATCAGCCAGGTCAGCCCTGCCACCGCCACGGTGAGCGGCAGGAACCAGGCCGCGTACCGGTCGGCCAGCCGCACCACGGGCGCCGACTCGGCGGAGGCCTGCCGGGCCAGCCGTACGATCCCGGCGTACGTGCTGTCCTGCGCGGTCGCGGTGGCGCGCAGTTCGAAGGCACCGCCCGCGTTCACCGCACCGCTGCGCACCGACTCGCCCAGTGTGTGCCGCACGGCCAGCGGTTCCCCGGTGAGCACCGACTCGTCGAGCTCGGCCGGGTCACCGGCCACGCTCCCGTCGACGGGGACGACCTCCCCGGGCCCGACGACGAGCAGGTCACCGACGGCGACGTCGGCCAGGGGCACAGTACGCACGTCGGCGCCGGTGCGGCGCCGGGCGGTGCGGGGCGCGTGCTCCAGCAGGGCGCGCAGATCGCGCGAGGCCCGCTGCCGCGCGGACGCCTCCAGCGCCCGCCCGGTGGCGAGCATCAGCGCGATCAGGGATCCGGCCAGGTACTCGCCCACGGCGAGCGTGCCGCCCAGCGCCAGGACCGCGATCAGGTCCACGCCAGCCTGGCCGCGGCGCAACGCGCCCAGCACCCAGCCGACCGCCGGCCCGACGGCGACGACCGCCCCCAGAGCCCAGCACAGGTCGGCGAGGCCGGTGGCGCCCGCGAGCCAGAAGGCACCGCCCACGGTCAGGGCGACGACGGTGTCGGCCAGCAGGAGCGATTCGAGCGGCGGCATACGGGAGAGAGCCGTCAGCCGATGCGACGGCCTCTGAGGAAGGAAGCGGTTCATGACGATCCTCGGCCCGGGCGGCTCAGTCGTGCGGAACGACGGCGACGGGGCACGGTACGTGGTGCAGGGCCGCGTGGGCCACCGGTCCGAGTTTCCAGGTCACATGCGACGGATGGCGTCTGCGCCCCACGACGGTGAGGCAGCCGCGGGCGGACGCCGCCAGCAGCACCTGCGTGGCGGGGCCGATGGCCACGTGCTTGGTGACGGGGACGTCGGGGAACTTCTCCCGCCACGGCGCCAGGGCTTCGGCCAACCGCACGCGCTCGTCGGCCTCGAGGTCTTCGTCGAGCCGGGTGACGAGCGACGTCAGGGGCAGCGCCCGCACGGCCCGCAGCCGCGCGCCGCGCGCCGCGGCCGCCGTGAACGCGAACTCCAGCAGCGGGCCGTCCGCAACTCCAGGCTCCTGCACCCCGACCACGACCTCGTCCAGGTCCGCCGCCGCGGGGTGACTCCACCCCGCTTCGACGGCCGGATCGCCCGCCCGCACGGCGACGGCCGGACAGGGCGTCAGACCCAGCACATGCAGGCTGATGGAGCCGATCAGGAAGCTCGCCACGGAGCCGTGCCCGCGCGAGCCGAGCACGATCATGGCCGCGCTCTCGCCACGCTCCAGCAGGGCGTGTGCGGCAGGCGCCGACACCAGTTCCGTGGTCAGGTCCAGGTCACCGTGGCGATGCAGCAGTTCGGCAGAAACCCGCTCAAGGATCTCCCGGCCGTAGCGCTGCTTGCTGTGGGCCTCCTGCGCGATGGGCACGTCCAAGGGCTGGGTGGTCCAGGAGTGGAGCAGTACCAGGGGCAGATGGCGGTCCGCGGCTTCGCGGGCCGCCCACCACGCGGCCGTCACGCTCGCGGGCGAACCGTCGAGTCCGACGACGACAGGTCCGGTCATGACGCACCTCCGGTGTCGGCGCGGCGGTCGGTTCCCCGCCGTCGCGCGTGTGCTCCCTCTCCGTTTCCAGAGTGAGAGTCCGGCCATCACAGGGACGAGGGCCGGATGGGGGCGTTCCCGGGCCCGTACGGCCCTGTGCGGGAACCGACCGGCGGGACAAATCTGGGACGGGAGGCCGTACGGAGACCGCGGATCTCGACCGGAAAGGGGAGTGCGATGAACGGGCCGGTTGTGGTGGGGGTGGACGGCTCGCCGTCGAGCATGGCGGCCGTGGAGGTCGCGGCACGCGAGGCCGGGCTGCGGGGGGTGGGGCTCCGGCTGGTGCACGCCTTCGGCTGGCCGGCCGCGCACGTGCCGCCCGGGAGGCCTTGGGAGCCGAGCGGGGCCGGGCTGCGCGAGCTGATCGACGGCACGCTCGTCAAGGCCGAGCGGCGCGCCCACCAGGCCGCGCCCGGGATCGAGATCATGCGCGAGGTCGTCGTCGGCGAACCGGTGACGGTGCTGGAGATCGAGTCGTGCACGGCGTCGCTGGTCGTGGTCGGCAGCCGGGGCCTGAGCCGGTTCGGTGCGCTGCTGCTCGGCTCCACCGCCGGTCATCTGGCCGCCCACGCCGCCTGCCCGGTGCTGGTGGTGCGCGGCAGGCCGGACCCGGGCGGGCACGTCCTCCTCGCCGTCGACGGCTCGCCCGCCGCCCGCGGAGCCGTCGAGTTCGCCTTCGCGCAGGCCTCCCTGCAGGGCACGGACCTGATCGCACTGCACGCATGGAACACTCGCACCGAGCGGGCCTACGACAGTCCCGGCGACCCGCCCTTCGTGACGTACGACGAGGGCCGGCTGCGCGACGAGGAACAGCGGGTGCTGACCGAGGCGCTGGGCGGACTGGGGGACAAGTACCCGGACGTCGCTGTGCACCGCAGGCTGGTGCGCGGCCGGATCCGCCACACCCTCATCGAGGCCAGCGCCGAGGCCGGGCTCGTCGTGGTCGGCGCGCGCGGCCGGGGTGGCTTCGCCGGGCTGCTCCTGGGCTCGGTCAGCCAGGCCCTGCTGCACCACGCGCACTGCCCGGTCGCCGTCGTCCGAACGGGCGGGGAGTGACCATGACCGGAGTGCAGGCAGCACAGGTCGCGCCGGAACCGGCCGCGGTCGAGGACGTTCACGAACTGGCTCCCACACAGGTCGCGACCCGCCTCGGTGTCGACCCGGCAGTGGGGCTGAGCGCACGCGAGGCGGCCGAGCGAGCGACGGCCTTCGGGCCCAACCGGCTGGCCGAACCGGCCCGGCGGCCCGAATGGCTCAAGTTCCTGGACCAGTTCCGCAACTGGCTGATCGGCATCCTGCTGATCGCCGCCGTGGTGGCCGGGGCCATCGGCGACATCAAGGACGCCGTGGTGATCACCGTCGTCCTGCAGATCAACGCCGTACTGGGCTACCTCCAGGAGCGGCGCGCCGAGCGCAGCCTGGAAGCGCTGCGCCGGATGCTCGTGCCCACCGCCCGCGTCCGCCGCGACGGCACGGAACGGGAGATCGAGGCCCACACCCTCGTACCCGGCGACATCGTCCTGCTGGAGGCCGGCGACCGCGTGCCCGCCGACGGGCGGCTCACCGTCGCGGAGTCGGTGGAGGTGGCCGAGGCGGCCCTGACCGGGGAGTCCCAGCCGGTCACCAAGACCACCGCGGCCGTCGAGGCCAAGGCGACCGGCCCGGTGCCGCTCGCCGAGCGCAGCAGCATGCTGTTCATGAACACCGCCGTGACCCGGGGCCGTGCCGAGATGATCGTCACGGCCACCGGTATGCGGACCGAACTCGGCGCGATCGCCGAGGCGTTGCGCACCGGCGCCGAACCGGCCAGCCCGCTGCAGATCCAACTGGACAGCCTCGGTCGCCGGCTCGCGCTGCTCAGCGGCGTCGCGGTCGTCGCCTACGCGCTCGTCGCCCTGATCCGCGGCGAGGCACTGGCGGACATCGCCCTGCGGGCCGTGGCTCTCGCCGTCGCCGCGATCCCCGAAGGGCTGCCCGCCGTCCTGGCCCTGACGCTCGCGCTCGGCGTGTACCGCATGGCCCGCCGTGGCGCCATCGTCAAACGCCTGGCCTCGGTGGAGTCCCTCGGCTCGGCGACCGTCGTGTGCAGTGACAAGACCGGCACGCTGACACTCAACGAGATGACCGTACGGGCCCTTTGGACCGCCGGAAGGCTCTACGAGGTGACCGGCGAGGGTTACGGCACGCGGGGGGCCGTCATCGGCGGCGAGGGACGGGCCGACCAACTCCTGTCCGCGGTCCTGCCGTTCGCCCTCTGCAACGACGCCCACCTGACCGACGAAGGCTTCGTGGGCGATCCCACGGAGGCCGCACTGGTCGTCCTGGCCGCCAAGACCGGCGTCGACGCCGACGGGCTGCGGGCCGAGCTGCCGCGTACCGGCGAGCTGCCCTTCGACGCGGCCACCAAGTACATGGCGACCTTCCACACCGAAGCCGACGGCCGCACTCGCGTCCACGTCAAGGGCGCCGTGGACGTCCTGCTGGGCCAGTGCACCGACGTGCGGACGGACGACGGCGTGCGCACCCTGGACGACGGGCAGCGGGGCGAGATCGAAGCCGTGTCCGCGCTGCTCGGCGGCTCGGGACTGCGTGTCCTCGGCGCCGCGACCGCCCTGGTGGACGGCCCCCCGGACCCCTCCGCGCTGCCGGGGCTCACGCTCGTCTCCATAGCCGGGATCGCCGATCCGCCGCGTCCCCAGGCACGGGACGCGATGGCGCTGTGCCGCTCGGCGGGCGTCGCCGTGAAGATGATCACCGGCGACCACGCCGACACCGCCACGGCCATCGCCCGCGAGCTCGACATCGACGGACAAGTGGTGACCGGCGCCGAGCTGGACCGGATGGCCGAGGACGAACTCGCCGCACGCATCGACGACATCGGCGTGTTCGCGAGGGTCGCCCCGGAGCACAAGGTGCTGATCGTGCGGGCCCTGACCGCCCGCGGCCACATCGTCGCCATGACCGGCGACGGCGTCAACGACGCGGCGGCGCTGCGGGCCGCCCACATCGGCGTGGCGATGGGGCGCACCGGCACGGACGTGGCCAAGGAGGCCGCCGACGTGGTCCTCACCGACGACGACTTCTCCACGATCGTCCGGGCCGTGCGCGAGGGACGGTCGATCTACGCCAACATCGTCAAGTTCGTCCGCTTCCAGCTGGCTACCAACGTCGGTGCCATCCTGACCCTGCTGGGCGCCTCCCTCGCGGGCTTGCCCGCCCCGCTGACGGCGGCCCAGCTGCTGTGGGTCAACATCATCATGGACGGCCCGCCCGCCATGGCGCTGGCCGTCGACCCCGCCCGCGACGACGAGATGCGCCATCCGCCGCGCGACCCGGCGGAGCGGATCCTGGACGCCCGCCGTCTGCTGGCCATCACCCGGGCCGGCGCGGTCATGGCGCTGGGCACAGTGGTACTGCTGGCCCTCGCCCGCGAACAGGTCGACACGGACACCGCGCTGACCATGGCGTTCACCACGTTCGTCCTGTTCCAGCTGTTCAACGCGCTGAACGCCCGCGCCGACGACGGACCTCTGCTCGGCCGCCACCAGTTCCGCAACCGGACGCTGTGGCTGTGCCTGGCCGGGGTGCTGGCGGTGCAGGTCGTCGCCGTCCATCTGCCGTGGGCGCGCACGGTGTTCGGCACGGTGCCGCTCGACGCGGGGCAGTGGGCGGTGTGCCTGGGGACGGCATCCACGGTCCTGCTGGTGGAGCTGGGCGCGCGTGGGGTGCGGCGGCTCGCTCGGCCGGGGGAGCGGTGAAGCGCCAGCGCCCCCCGCTCGGCGCCGGTGGCCGGCTCAGCACCCTCTGCTCAGCGGAGAATCGGCAGTACGTCGTCCTCCCATGCCTGCGACACCGTACACCGCGGTGTCGGCGGACCCATCGGGCCGTAGCCCAGCCGGATCACCATCTGGGCGTGGGCCCGCCGGTCGTCGTGCGGCGCGGACACGAGCTGCTCGCGCAGGTCGGGCCACTCCAGCGCCTGATGCAGCAGTGACGCCCGGACGCCGTGGGCAGTCGCCACCAGCAGGACGCGTTCCAGGGCCTGCCCGGCGCGCAGCCAGTCCGCGCGCCGGTCGTGCGGGGTGGACAGCACCGCGATCGTCGGCCGGGCCTCGAAGGGGCGGGCGGACAGGGCGCCCGAGTGGCGGTGGGCGGCGAAGTCCCGCATGGGGATGTGGTCGCGGTAGTCCTGAGCTCCGACGGCCGTCGGCGGAATGCCGAGCCCGGTGTGGTCCGGTGCCCGGACCCAGCGGCGGCTCTCCGCGGACCGGTCCGGGTCGGCCGAGGTGCGCTGCTCCCCCTCCCACGACAGCCGCAGCAGCCGGTCGACGGCGTCGGGCTCGGGCCGGCCGAGCACGGCACCCTCGGTGTGAGCGGCCTCGGCGAGCTCGCCCAGTACGGAGCCGGGGAGAGGCCGGTCGGAGAACGGCAGCCGGCTGCTGCGCCGGCGCCACAGGGCGTCGTACAGATGAGGGGCCGTCGAAAAGCGGGCCGGGCCGCCCAGCCGTACGGTCGCGAGCAGGCCGGGTTCGTCGGGGCGGGGCAGCAGCCGGGTCACCGGCTCCCGGCCGAAGTGCGCCACAGCGACACGGAGATTGAACAGCGCGCAGCCCACGGACATGTGCAGGGCGCGCCCCGACGGGTCGGCATGGCGCAGGCCGCGCTCGGCCGCCGCCCGGATCTCCAGCGCGCCGCCGTCCGGATCGAGGCGGAACCGCCAGGGCTGGGTGTTGTGGATCGAGGGCGCGGCCGAAGCCGCCGAGACGAGCGTCTCCAAGGTCGGGATGCCGGGCACCGCAGTGGGCATGAGGGCTCCTCCCCGCCCCGCACCGAACGACGGTGGGGCGGCTCGACGACCTCCCCAGGGTGGCCCGCGCGGCACGGGACAGGGCATGGGCCGTACGGCCCGGCAGCGCGGCCGGAGGGCCCAACGGCCCGCCGGGCGGCCGCGGTTCGGATCAACGTGCGCCGGGACGGTTCAACGGCTCGCCGGATCGGCGCCGGTTCGGCGTGCGGGTCGTGCGGGCGTACGGCACAGCCGCGGCTCCCGTCACTGCGCCGGACGTTCACCCGTCGGCTCGGACTGCTCCAGGTGCGTGGCGAGCACGGCGGCCTGGACACGTCGCTGGACGCCCAGCTTGGCCAGGAGCCGCGAGATGTGGTTCTTGACCGTCTTCTCCGACAGGTACAGCTTCTGGCCGATCTCGCGGTTGGTGAGACCGTCTCCGATCAGCGCGAGGATCTCCCGCTCGCGCGGGGACAGCCCCGCGAGCTCCGGCGCTTCGGTCGGCGCCTCGGCGGGTTCGGTGCGCAGGGAGCGCATCAGCCGGGCCGTCGTCGCGGGGTCGAGCATGGACTGCCCCGAGGCGACCGTCCGCACCGCCGACACCAGGTCCGACCCGCGGATCTGCTTGAGCACATAGCCGGACGCCCCGGCCATGATGGCGTCGAGCAGGGCGTCCTCGTCGTCGAACGACGTCAGCATCAGACAGGCCAGCTCCGGCATCCGGCTGCGCAGCTCGCGACAGACGGAGATGCCGTCGCCGTCCGGGAGACGTACGTCCAGCACGGCCACGTGCGGGCGGACGGCCGGGGCCCGGACCAGCGCGTGCTCGACGTTCTCCGCGTCACCGACGACAGAGATGTCCGGCTCGGCGTCCAGCAGGTCGGACAGCCCGCGCCGGACGACTTCGTGGTCGTCCAGCAGGAAGACGCGGATCGGGTCCTGCGCGGTGAAGGTGCGTGCCTCGGTCATGTGGACCCCTGCTTCCCCGGGTGTGACGGACCTGCGGGCCGTCCTGACGACGATCATCACGCGCCAGGGTCTCGGCCACTAGGGCCGATCGGCCCAACTCGTTCCCTTGACGCGCCCTGACCGGACCCTTCGCACCGGCGTCGGCCGCTGACGGTGGTGCGTGTGGTGAGACCTTGCTGCCGGTGTTCGTCTTCCATTCTGCCCCTCAGGGGTGCGCCGGACGGGGAACGCGTGCGGCGCACGGCCTCACGCCGAGGTGTCCTGCCCGTCCAGCTCGAACACCACGTCCACAACCCCCTCCACCGCCCGCACCAGCCGTGCCGCCACCGGTACCAGCGATGTGTCCCTGATCCGGCCGCCCAGACGCACGACGCCGTCGAGGACCTCGACGCGTACCGCCGATCCAGGAACCGGGAAGAGGTAGGCCACGACCTCCCGCCGCACCTCCTCCGCGATCTCCTCGTCGTCCCGCAGAAACACCTTCAGCAGGTCGACCCGGCTGACGACACCCTCCAGGCGTCCGTCCGCGTCGACCACGGGCAGGCGCTTGACCCTGGCCCGCGCCATGGTCCGGGCGGCCTGTGCGAGCGTTGTGTCGGCCGCGACGGTGAGGGCGGGACGGGTCATCAGCTCTCCCGCGGTCACCGAACCGGCCTTCGCCAGGTCGGACAGGCGGCGCAGCTGCGTGTACCGGTCGGGGTCGCTGTCCCGGAACTCCTCCTTGGGCAGCAGATCGGCCTCGGAGACGACCCCGAGGACCCGGCCGCCGCCGTCCACCACGGGCAGCGCGCTGACCTTGCGGTCCTGCAGAGTCCGCACGATGTCCTTGAACACGGCGTCGCGGCCGACGACGGCGACGTCACGCGTCATCACGTCACGCACGATGTGCGGGGCTCCGGGCACGATGACTCCTCGAACTCCTCGAACGATCCGGTCCGTACGGCGCGGGCCCGAGCGCGGTCAGCGCACGGTCCCGCTGCCGTACGGGGCGTACAGGTCCAGCAACCGGACACGGGCAGCCTGCAACCGGTGGGCCACGACCTCGCCCACCCACCGGGCGATGCTCCGGCCGAACTCGGGGTCGCTCTGGCACGTCGCCTGCACCGCGCCGGCGTCGAACTCGTACGCTCGCAGCGGCGAGGCCGCTTCCGCACCCAGGTGCCAGACGTGCGGTGGGTACAGCCAGGACCAGCCGAGGAGTTCGTTGTGGCCGAGCGAGTCGATGACGGCGGCCCGGCGGCCGGGCACACGCATGTCGAGGTCGACCGTACCGGTCCGGATGATCCAGAACCGGTCGGCGTGCCCGCCCTCCTCGAAGAGCCGGGCGCCCTGCGGGAACGACACCTCCCGGGCGATCCGCAGCAGCCGTTCCCGGTGCTCGGCAGGCAGCGCCCGCGGCATGCTCGTCGATGCGGGTGCGTTCATGGCGTGCCTCCAGGTCGGGCGTACGGAGCTACCACCACCAGCGTGAGCACGCGCGACCGCCGGAACCATGGGCCACCCGGCCCCAGGACCGGGCCACCCGGCGGCCCGCAGGAGCCCTTCGGCACCCTGTGCGGCCGGGCAGACCGTCGTTCGATGATGGGGCAGGGGGAGCCACTCGGCGAAGCCGGCACGGAGAGAGCAGATGCCACGGAGAGAGGCGAGGAGAGGGGCGGAAATCATGCGCATCGTCGTCACCCTCGGCGGCAACGCGCTGCTGCACCGCGGTGAGCGCCCCGACGCGGACATCCAGCGCACCAACATCGTCCGCGTCGCCACCGCGATCGCCGCCTTGGCCCACGACCACGACCTCGTCCTCACGTACGGCAACGCACCCCAGCTCGACCTCCTCGCCGCCCAGAGCACGGCCGACGCGGCCCTCACCGCCCCCTACCCGTTGGATCTGCTCGGCGCCCAGACCCAGGGCATGATCGGCACCCTCCTGGTGTGCACTCTGCGCGACGTGCTGCCCGGACGCAGGGTCGTCACGCTCCTCACGCACACCCGGGTACGCGCCGACGACCCCGCCTTCGAAGATCCCACAGAGCTGGTCGGGCCCATCTATCCCGAGAAGCCGGCCCGGTTCCTGGCGGCGAGGTACGGCTGGCACATGGCCGAGGACCGCCACGGCTGGCGGCGCCTGGTCCCCGCGCCCTCGCCCGAGCGGATCCTGGAGATCGACACCGTCCGGGCGCTGGTGGAGGCGGGGACCGTGGTGGTGTGCGCGGGCGGTGGAGGCGTCCCCGTCGTCGCCGACTGGGCCACCGGAGCCCTGCACGGCGTGGAGGCCGTCGTGGACAAGGACCTGGCGGCCGCCCGGCTGGCAGAGGACCTGAAGGCGGACTTCCTGCTCGTGCTGACCGACGTGCCGAACGTCTACGCCGGCTACGGCACCCCCGACCAGCGGCCCGTCCTCGACGCCACGCCCGCCGAACTGCGCGACGCTCACTACCCGCACGAGTCGATGGGCCCCAAGGCCGAGGCCGCCGCCCTGTTCGTGGAGAACACCGGCCAGCTCGCAGCGATCGGGGCACTGGACGCGGCGTACGAGATCGTGCACGGCCGTTCCGGCACACTCGTGCGCCCAGATCTGCCGGTCGCCTGACTCACGGTCACCTTTCCCGGCACCACTTCCGGTACGCCGCCACGGCAGTCGGCAGCGTCGGGAAGATGAGCTCCTGGCCCACCGAGTCCGCGAGCCCGTACGCCGCCAGGTCGTCCAGGAGATCCTGCTTCACCCGGGCCAGGGCGAAGACGATGCCCCGGCGGGTCAGCTCGCGGCGCAAGTCGTCGACCGCGTCCAGGGCGGTGATGTCGACCTCCACATTGGCCTCGGTGTTGAGGACGAACCAGAGGACTGGGCCGCTCTGTTCGTCGACGGCGGCGAGGGCGCGGCGGTGGAAGTCCTCGGCGTTGGCGAAGAAGAGCGGTGAGTCGTAGCGGTAGACGAGCAGTCCGGGGATGGTGCGGGCTTGCGGATAGTCGTCGACGTCGTGCATACCGGCCACTCCGGGGACCAGCCCCTCGACGGCGTCGTGCGGCCGGGCCACCCGGCTCAGCAGTTCGGCCACGGACAGCCCCACGGCGACCAGCACGCCGTACAGCAGATCCAGGGTGAGCACGCCGACCAGGCAGCCGACCGCCAGCAGCAGTTCCCGCCGCCGGAAGGCGGCCAGCCGGGCGAAGCCCGCAAGGTCCATCATCCGGACCGCCGCGTACACCACCAACGCGCCCAGCACAGCCGACGGCGTGCGGGTCAGCAGCGGGCTGAGGAACAGCAGCACGGCGAGCACCGCCACGCCCGCCACCAAGGAGTACGCCTGGCTGCGGGCGCCCGCCGAGGAGGCGAGCGCGGTGCGGCTGGCACTGCTGCTCACGGGGAAGCCCTGCAGCCAGCCGGCGCCGAGATTGCTCGCACCCAGCGCCAGGAACTCCTGGTCGGCGTCGAGGCGGCCGTCCTCGTCGTCGCGATCCGCTCGTCCAGCGAACGCGCGTGCGGTGAGGATGAAGTCCGTGTAGGCGACGAGCAGAACACCCAGCGCGGGCAGCACCAGCTGCGGCAGCCTGCTCAGGTCGGGCGCCGCCACGGACGGCAGCCCGGCCGGGACCTCGCCGATGACCTTGATTCCGTATCTGTCGTCGAGATCGAAGGCGGCCACGGCCGCGGTGCCCAGCACCACCGCCAGCAAGGGACCCGGCACGGCCCGCAGCAGCCACGCCGAGGTGAACAGGAACGCGATCGTGATCGCGGCGAAGGCTACCGTCGCCGGCTGCGCCTGCGCCAAGTGCCGTACGAATGACCACAGTTGCGGGAAGAATTCCGAGCCCTCCGTGTCCACGCCGGTGAGCTTGGGCAGCTGATCCACGATCATGATCAGGGCCACGCCCGCCAGATAACCGATCAGGACCGGGCGGGACAGCAGGTCGGCGACGAAGCCCAGACGCAGCACCCGGGCCGCCAGGCACAGCAGGCCGACCGTCACGGCGAGGGCGGCGGCCAGCGAGGCATAACGCTCGGGGTCCGCGCCGGCCAGGGGGGCCACCACGGTCGCCGTCATCAGCGCGGTCGTCGACTCGGGGCCGACCGACAGCAGCCGGGACGAGCCCAGCAGGGCGTACAGACCGAGGGCGGGCAGGATCGCCCACAGCCCGGCGACGGGCGGCAGGCCGGCCACACCCGCGTATGCCATCACCTGCGGCACGAGATACGCCGCCACGGTGACACCGGCGAGCAGGTCGCCGCGCAGCCATGAGCGGCGGTAGCCGGCGAGGGCGGTGACCCCGGGGGCCAGACGGCGGATCGTGGGCATCAGGCGGTGCCACCCCGAGACGTGCCCGCCCGAGCCGTAGGACATGGGGTTCCTTTCGCCGACTGCCTTCAGGATCCGTCGCGATCGCCCTGACCGGCACGTCCGCGCGTTTCAGGTTCGGTGGCCGACAGGCCCTGAGGAAGGGGCCGTTCAGCCCCACGGACGCTGACTTTCGGCACCGGGCGACGGCATGTCCGCGCCACGACAGTGGACGGTGTCAACAAGAATCCGTCCCGAGGGGGATGAAGGCCATGGCAGTTCACGATCAACCGCACCGGCACCTGGGATTCCGTCTCCCGTCCCTGCACAGGGCCCGGACGGCCGAGGCGGCGGCCGATGCCACGGCGACGAGCGCCTATGTCTTCGCCGGTCTGCGGCTGCTGACCGGGTTCATCTTCCTGTGGGCGTTCCTCGACAAGACGTTCGGCTTCGGGTACGCCACCCAGTCCGGCAACGGCTGGATCGACGGAGGCTCGCCCACCAAGGGCTTCCTCAGTGGGGTCGCGGCCGGTCCGATGAAGTCGACGTTCCACGACTGGGCCGGGGACACCTGGGCGGACTGGCTGTTCATGCTCGGCCTGCTTGGTATCGGCGTGGCGCTGATCCTGGGCATCGGTCTGCGCCCGGCCGCAGTCGCGGGCACGCTCATGATGGCGCTGATGTGGATCGCGGAATGGCCGCCGGCCAAGCATCTGTCCGACGGGTCGCCGAGCATGTCGACCAACCCGTTCGCCGAGTACCACGTCGTATACGCCGTCGTCCTGATCGCTCTGGCCGCCGTTGGCGCAGGCGCGGTCTGGGGACTCGGCAAGGCATGGGCGCGACTTCCCATCGTCGAACGCCACCCCTGGCTGCGGTGAAGGAGAGGGGCTGTTGGGCCGGTCGGTCCCGGCCGGGGACCAGCGGCCCCTGCAGCAGCGACACGCCAGACACGACGCTGGTGACAGATCCCCGATCAGGAGGCAGAACCATGATCCGCACTGTTGTCGTAGGCCTCGACGGCTCGTCCGAAAGCCGGGCCGCGGCCGAGTGGGCGGCCCGCGAGGCGAAGCTGCGCGGCCTGCCGTTGAAGATCGTCCATGTCTGGGAGCCCGTTCCGGAACCCATGGCACAGGCCCCGCTCCTCGGTGTCGAAACCCAGCAGCACTGGAGCGAGCGGGTGCCACGCGAGGCAGCCGAGGGGATCAGGCTGCGCCACCCCGGGGTCGAGGTGACCACCGAGCACCTGACCGGAGGGTCGGCCGACACCTTGGTCAAGGCGGCCGCGGACGCGGAACTGCTGGTCCTCGGCTCGCGCGGACTCAGTGGGTTCGGCGGGTTCATGGTCGGATCGGTCGGCCTCTCCGTCGTGGCGCACGTCGAGCGGCCCGTCGTCCTCGTCCGAGCCGGAGAACAGGCCGCGGACGAGCACGAGCCGGACTCGGTGGGCATCCCGTCCGCCGCCACGCCCTACCGGCCCGTCGTTCTCGGCCTCGACGCGGCGAGCCCCGACGACGCGGTGATCGAGTTCGCCTTCGAGGAGGCCGCCCGCCGTGAGACAGGCCTGCGGGTGATCCACGGCTGGAACCTGCCCCCGTACTACGTCTACGGCCTCTCCGCCGACACCCAGCTGCACGACGAGATCGCCCGGCAGCAGGCCGCCGCCCTGGCGGAAGCCCTGCGGCCCTGGCGCCTGAAGTACCCGAGCGTCGAGGTAACCGAGGAGACCCCGTCCGGCAGTCCCGCCATCCGGTTGGTGGACGCCTCCCGCGAGGCCTGCCTGGTCGTCGTCGGCCGTCGCATCCGCCGCAGCCCGATCGGCGCTCACATCGGCCCCGTCACCCATGCCGTCCTGCACCACGCCACGGCCCCCGCCGCGGTCGTTGCCCACAACTGACCTCTATCTCTCATCCCCTTGTGAGGAGTTGACCCAATGAAGGCAGCGGTCGTCCGAGCCTTCGGCGAGCCCCTGGTCATCGAGGACCGCCCCGACCCGGAACCCGGCCCCGGCCAGGTCCGCATTCGCGTCGAGGCCTCCGGGCTGTGCCACACCGACATCCACGCCGCCCACGGCGACTGGCCCGTCAAGCCCAACCCGCCCTTCGTGCCCGGCCATGAGGGTGTCGGCCTCGTCGAGAAGCTCGGCGACGGCGTCACCCACCTCGGCGTCGGACAGCGGGTCGCCGTGCCGTGGCTCGGGAAGGCCTGCGGGCGGTGTGAGCACTGCCTGTCCGGCTGGGAGACGCTGTGCGAGCAGCAGATCAACACCGGCTACGGGTGCGACGGCGGATACGCCGAGAAGATGCTCGCCTGGGCCGACTTCGCCCAACCGGTACCGAAGGGTGTCACCGCCGTCGACGCCGCCCCGCTGACCTGCGCCGGCGTCACCACGTACAAGGCACTCAAGGTCGCCGACGTGCGGCCGACCCAGCTTGTCGCGATCTCCGGGATCGGCGGGCTCGGTCACCTGGCCGTGCAGTACGCGAAGATCGCCGGGGCCACCGTCGCGGCCATCGACGTGACCGACGAGAAGCTGGAACTCGCCGCCGAACTCGGCGCCGACCTCGTGATCGACGCCCGCAAGCACGACGTCGGCGAGGTGCTCAAGCGGTACGGCGGCGCCCACGCGGCCATCGCCCTCGCCGTGAACGAGGACGCGTTCGCAGCCATCAACTCGGGGCTGCGACGCGGCGGCAAGCTCGTCATGGTCGCCCTGCCCGCCCACGGCACCGTGCACGTCCCGATCTTCGAGACGGTCCTGAACGGGACGAGCGTGATCGGTTCGATCGTCGGCACCCGGCAGGATCTCGCCGAGGTCTTCCAACTGCACGCGGCCGGCCGCACCCGTGTCATCTGCGAGACCCGCCCGCTCGACTCCGTCAACGAGTCCATCGAGGACGTCCTGCGCGGGCAGGTCAAGGCTCGCATCGTGTTCGACCTCGGCGCGGGGCGGTGAGGGCGGTGGACCTGTCGATCGTGGTCGGCGTGGACGGCTCCGAGCCCAGCCTGCGCGCCACGGACTGGGCGTCCGACGAGGCCGCGCTGCGAGGCGTGCCCCTACGGGTGGTGTACGCCTGCCTCTGGGAGCGCTATGAGGGTGCCGCGCTGGCCAAGGACCTCGGCAAGCCCTCCACGCAGGCGCTGCCCCAGGAGATCACCGGTGCCGCTGTCCGACGGGCTCAAGCCCGGCACCCCGATCTGAAGGTGACGGCCGATGTGGTGTTCGAAGAGCCTGAGTACGCCCTGGTGAGGGAGAGCCGGAACGCCTCCGCGCTGGTAGTCGGCAACCGCGGCCGCAGTGGCCTCGCCGCGGCGTTGCTCGGCTCGGTCAGCCTGACGGTCGCCGCGCACGCCCACTGCCCGGTGATCGTGCTGCGCGGCAGCCATGACAACCAGGCCACGCCCCCGGTCCACGGGCGCGTCGTCGTGGGCGTCGGTGAGGAGGCCGAGGACTCGGCCGCCGTGCGCTTCGCTTACGAGGAGGCCCGACGCCGCGGGGTCCCCCTGGAGGCCGTACGGGCCTGGCGGTGTCCTGCGCACGAGACGAGCGACCACCCCTTGCTGGCCGACACACCCGCCCGGCTGCACGAGCAGCACGCCGAGGAGACCCTATCGGCGGCACTGAGCGATGCCCCGGCGGACGTGGAGCTGCACCGTCGTACCGTCGAGGGCCACGCCCGCCGCGTGCTGGTGGACGCCTCGCACGGCGCCGACCTCCTGATCGTTGGCGCCAAGCGCCGCGCCGGACACCTCGGGCTCCAGCTCGGCCGCGTCGCCCACGCGGCATTGCACCACTCAGCCTGCCCGGTCGCCGTCGTACCGCAGCAGGCGTGAGCGCCGTGCCCGGCTCGGAGACGCGGTCTGCCTCGGCAGGGCCGATGCGTGCCACCCGCGGGTTGAGGTGCTCGGTGACCCCTTCGGTGGTGCCGCCCTTGCCCGCAATGTCCCCGCCGCCGCGTCTTGTCGGCCTTCCGACCGGCCATGTGGCCTCCCACCGACCGTCGACCTCCGTCGACGACGCACTCGACGACTTTCGGAGTCACCGATGCCCGAGCTCGAACACCAGGACAGCACCCTTCTGACCGACGACGAGCTGCGCACCCTGGACGCCCACTGGCGGGCCGCCAACTACCTGGCTGCCGGACAGATCTATCTGCTGGCCAACCCGCTGTTGCGGGAGCCGCTGCGGGCGGAGCACATCAAGCCGCGGCTCCTCGGCCACTGGGGCACGTCGCCCGGCATGAACCTCGTGTACACCCACCTCAACCGCGTGATCAAGAAACGAGAACTGGACGCCCTGTGCGTGTGGGGCCCGGGGCATGGCGGGCCGTCGGTGCTCGCCGGGTCCTGGCTGGACGGCAGCTACAGCGAGACCTACCCGGACGTCTCGCGTGACGCGGAGGGCATGGGACGGCTGTTCCGGCAGTTCTCCTTCCCCGGCGGCGTGCCCAGCCACGTGGCGCCGGAGACGCCGGGGTCGATCCACGAGGGCGGCGAGCTCGGCTACTCCCTCGCGCACGCCTACGGCGCCGCCTTCGACAACCCGGACCTGCTGGTCGCCTGCGTGATCGGCGACGGCGAGGCGGAGACCGGACCGCTGGCCGCCTCCTGGCACTCCGACAAGTTCCTCGACCCGGTGCATGACGGAGCCGTCCTGCCGATCCTGCACCTGAACGGCTACAAGATCGCCAACCCGACCGTGCTGTCCCGGCTGCCGGAGCATGAACTGGATGCGCTGCTGCGGGGATACGGCCACGAACCCCTCCATGTCACAGGCGATGACCCGGCCACCGTGCACCGCGCCATGGCCCGTGCCCTTGACGACGCGCTCGACCGGATCGCCCTGCTCCAGCGCACTGCCCGCGAGGAAGGCATCGGCGAGCGCGCGCACTGGCCCATGATCGTCCTGCGCACTCCCAAGGGCTGGACCGGCCCCGCCGAGGTCGACGGCGTACCCGTCGAGGGCACTTGGCGCGCCCACCAGGTCCCGCTCGCGGGCGTGCGGGAAAACCCGGAGCACCTGCGGCAGTTGGAGGCATGGCTGCGTTCGTACCGGCCGGAGGAGCTGTTCCACCCGGACGGCCGGCCCGTCGCCGACGTCCTCGCCTGTGTTCCCGAGGGCTCCCGGCGGCTGGGCGCCACCCCGCACGCCAACGGCGGGCTGCTCGTCCGCGACCTGCCCATCCGCTCCCTGGACTCCTTCGCCGTACCCGTCGACAAGCCGGGCACGACCCTGCACGAGCCGACCCGCGTCCTCGGCGACCTCCTGGAACAGGTCATGAACGACACCCGCTCCCGCCGGGACTTCCGGGTCGTCGGCCCGGACGAGACCGCCTCCAACCGTCTCCAGGCCGTCTTCGGCGCCAGCGGAAAGGCCTGGCAAGCAGGCACCCTCCCCGTCGACGAGCACCTGGACCGGCACGGCCGCGTGCTGGAGATCCTCTCCGAGCACACCTGCCAGGGCTGGCTGGAGGGCTATCTCCTCACCGGCAGGCACGGGCTGTTCTCCTGCTACGAGGCATTCGTCCACATCGTGGACTCCATGGTCAACCAGCACATCAAGTGGCTGAAGACGTCGAGGGAGCTGTCGTGGCGCGCCCCGATCGCCTCCCTGAACTACCTGCTCACGTCGCACGTCTGGCGCCAGGACCACAACGGGTTCTCCCACCAGGACCCCGGCTTCGTCGACCACGTCCTGAACAAGAGCCCCGAAGTCGTACGGGTCTATCTGCCGCCGGACGCCAACACGCTCCTCTCCGTCGCCGACCATGCCCTGCGCAGCCGTGACTACGTCAATGTGATCGTGGCAGGCAAGCAGCCCTGTTTCGACTGGCTGTCCATGGACGCCGCCCGCGCCCACTGCGCGCGCGGGGCCGGCATCTGGGACTGGGCCGGCACGGAGAACGGCGGCGAACCGGACGTCGTCCTCGCCTGCGCCGGCGACGTGCCCACCCAGGAGGTCCTGGCCGCCGCCCAACTGCTCCGCCGCCACCTGCCGGAGCTGGCGGTCCGCGTGGTGAACGTCGTCGACATGACCCGCTTGATGCCGCGCGAAGAGCATCCGCACGGGATGAGCGACTTCGAGTACGACGGCCTGTTCACCCAGGACAGGCCGGTGATCTTCGCCTACCACGGCTACCCGTGGCTGATCCACCGGCTCGCCTACCGCCGCACCGGCCACCCGAACCTGCACGTGCGCGGCTACAAGGAGTCCGGCACGACGACCACACCGTTCGACATGGTCGTCCGCAACGACCTCGACCGCTACCGCCTCGTCATGGACGTCATCGACCGGGTCCCCGGTCTCGCGGTGCGGGCCGCCGCCGTACGCCAGCAGATGGCCGACGCCCGCACCCGCCACCACGACTGGATCCGCGAGCACGGCACCGACCTGCCGGAGATCGCGGAGTGGGCCTGGACCGCCTGACTGGGCTCTGGTCCCGGCGAGCCTGGCATGCCTGATGCCCCTGCGTCGAGAGGGGGCCGGACCGCCTGATCCCCGGCCTTCCATGAGGGCCGACCGGCCCACCCGGACCGCCCGGTCAGCCCCTGTGGCCGCCGTCAATTCCGCTGGACGCTCGAAGTGAACCAGAAGACCCGAAGGAGTTTCCGCGATGACGGACGACGCGCTCAGCCGGCCCACGGTCCACGCCCTGCTCGCGGACGGCACCACCGTGTGCATCCGCCCCGTACAGCGGGGCGACCACGATCAGGTGCAGGGGCTGTACGAGGAGATGTCCCCGGAGAATCTGCGCCTGAGGTTCTTCGCAGCGAGCCGCCGCTCCGCCGCGACGGCCGCCGACCGGGCCTGCGCCCAGCCACACCCGGGACACCGGGCCCTGCTGGCCGAGACCGCACGCCGGGTGATCGGCCTCGCCGAGTACGACAGCGGCGGCACCGGGGACACGGCGGAGATCTCCATCGCGGTCGCCGACGGACTTCACCACCGGGGCGTCGGCACCCTGCTCGTGGAGCACCTGGTCTCCGCGGCCCGCGCCGCGGGCATCACCACCTTCAGCGCCGACGCGCTCAGCGAGAACCACGAGGTGCTGAAGCTCTTCGCCGACCTCGGCCTGCGCACGGCCCGCCGCTTCGAGGGCCCCGAGGTGCGCTGCACCATCGCCCTCGACCAGAGCGACACCTATCTGACGGCCGTGGAGGAACGCGGCCGCGCCGCCGACGTCGTCAGTCTCGAACCGCTGCTGCGGCCGCGGACCGTCGCCGTCGTCGGCGCCGGACGCAAGCCGGGCTCGGTCGGCCGGGCGATCCTGCACCAGCTGCACGCGGGCGGCTACACGGGCCGCCTGTTCGCGGTGAACCCCGCCGCGAGCTCGATCCTCGGCGTGCCGTGCCACCCCTCGGTCGGCGCCCTGCCCAAGACCCCTGACCTCGCGGTCCTCGCCGTACCCGCCGCCGCGATCCCCGGCACCGCCGAGGAGTGCGGCAAGGCGGGCGTACGCGCCGTGCTCGTCGTCACCGCCGGCCTGGACGCCGACCAGGCCCGGGCCCTGCTGGCCACCTGCCGTGAGTACGGGATGCGCCTCGTCGGCCCCAACTGCCTCGGCATCTCCAACACCGACCCGGAGCTGCGCCTGGATGCCACGTTCGCCGCCGGTCACCCGCGCCCCGGGACGGCGGGCGTCGCCGTGCAGTCCGGCGGCGTCGGCATCGCGCTGCTCGACGGGCTGTCCCGGCTCGGCATCGGCGTCTCCTCCTTCGCCTCCCTCGGCGACAAGTACGACGTCAGCGGCAACGACATGCTCCAGTGGTGGGAGAGCGACGGCCGCACCGACCTCGCGCTGCTGCACCTGGAGTCCTTCGGCAGTCCGCGCGCCTTCTCCCGTACCGCCCGCCGCGTCACCCGCCGCCTGCCGGTCCTGACCATCGACGCCGGCCGCACCGAGGCCGGCCGTCGCGCCGCCGCCTCGCACACCGCGGCCGCCGCCACCCGCACCATGACCCGCGGCGCCCTGTTCACCCAGGCAGGCATCACCGCGACGCGCTCGGTGGGCGAACTCCTCGAAGCCGCTGCCCTGATGCACTCCCAGCCGCTGCCCGCAGGACCCCGCGTGGCCATCGTGACCAACGCCGGGGGAGCGGGTGTCCTCGCCGCCGACGCCTGTGCCGAGGCCGGTCTGCAGCTCCCGGCGCCCGGCCCCGAGTTGATTGACGACCTGCTCGACGTGCTGCCCGCGGGCGCCGCCGTCGGCAACCCCGTCGACGCCACCGCCGCCGTCACGGAGGAGCAGCTCGGCGACTGCGTGGACCGGATGATGCGGAGCGGCGGCTTTGACGCCGTCCTCGTGGCTCTCGTCCCCACCGCGGTTGCCGCGGCGACCGGCGACGACCTCGTGCGGGCCATCACCGGCGCGCCCGGCCGTCATCCCAAGCCGATCGTCGCGGTACGGCTCGAACAGGGCCTGCCCGTCGAGCTGTTGCCCGCCGTCGAGGACAGCACCATTCCCTCCTACGCCGAACCCCATGCGGCTGCCCGGGCGCTGGCCCACGCGGCCCGCCGCACCGCTTGGCTCGCCCGGCCGGCCGGGACCGTCCCCGACCTCGACGGAGTCGAGACGCAGCGCGCCCACGCCGTCGTCGACGCCTATCTCGACCGGCACCCCGACGGCGGCTGGCTGGACCCACGCGAGTGCGCCGAACTCCTCGGCTGCTACGGCATTCCCCAGCTCGCCTGGGCCTGGGCGGACACCGAGGACGAC
Source organism: Streptomyces sp. NPDC051243 (assembly GCF_044455405.1). NCBI lineage: Bacteria > Bacillati > Actinomycetota > Actinomycetes > Kitasatosporales > Streptomycetaceae > Streptomyces > Streptomyces sp. NPDC051243. The sequence continues at coordinate 311,694 of NZ_JBITES010000005.1, forward strand.
GCCGTCCTCGCCGCCGACCGGCTGCGCGGTGCCGACGGCCGGGTCGTGATGAAGGGGCACTGGCCGGGACTGGTGCACAAGACCGCCGAACACGCCGTCCATCTCGACCTGAGGGGCGACCACCAGGTCCGCGCCGCCTTCCGGGACCTGGAGACCCGGTTCGCCGCCCTGCTGGAGGGCGTCGTCATCCAGCCACTCGCCGACCGCGGCACCGAGCTGTTCGCCGGCGTTGTCCAGGACCAGGTCTTCGGCCCCCTCGTCCTGTTCGGGCTCGGCGGCACCGCGACGGAGATCCTCGCCGACCACGCGGCCCGGCTCGCCCCGCTCACCGACCACGACGTCCACGACCTGATCACGGCCCCGCGCTGCGCCCCGCTCCTGCTCGGCGCTGGGGGTACCCCCTCTGGGGGAGGCGCCCGGCCCGTCGACCTCCAGAGCCTCGAACAACTGCTGCTGCGGCTGTCCCGCATGGCGAGCGACCTGCCGCAGCTGGCAGAGGCCGACTTCAACCCCGTTCTCGCGACACCGGGCGGAGTCACCGTGCTCGATGCGCGCGTACGTCTGCTGCCCCGCAGGCCCCAGGATCCGTATCTGCGCCGACTCCGCTGAGGAGGGACAACCATGAAGCACAACAAGGTCGGCTCCGTGATGACCACGGAGGTCGTCCGCGCCGAGTACGGCACCCCGTTCAAGGAGGTCGCCAGGCTGCTCGGTGACCACCGCATCAGCGGACTGCCGGTGGTCGACGAGGACGAGAAGGTCATCGGCGTCATCTCGGAGACGGACCTTATGGTCCGGCAGGCCGAGACGCCCGACCCGGTCGAGCCGAAGAAGCGCTTCCGCTTCGACCGGCTGACCCGCGCCGGGCGTCGGCGGGCCGTGAAGGCCCAGGCCCGCACCGCCGGCCGACTGATGACCGAGCCGCCCATCACGGTCCACGCCGACGACACCATCGTCGAGGCCGCCCGCACCATGGCCCAGCACCACATCGAACGGCTCCCCGTCCTCGACGAGGAGAACAGGCTCGTCGGCATCGTCACCCGCCGCGACCTGCTCCAGGTCTTCCTGCGGCCCGACGCGGCCATCCGCGCCGAGGTCGTCGACGAGGTGATCGTGCGGGCGCTGTGGCTGCCACCGCGCAGCATCGCCGTGTCGGTGGCCGAGGGCGTGGTCACACTCCTCGGACAGATGGAACGCAAGAGCGAGACGGAGATCGCCGTCTCCATGACCCGCCAGATCGACGGCGTCGTCGCGGTCGTCGACAAGCTCACCTACCGGCTGGACGACTCCCACCTCCGGCCCGACGAGCAGGCACTGCACGGCATCGCCGACGAGTGGCTGCGCAAGCTGTGACTGTGATGTGAAGGGAGGCGGAGCACCATGACCACCAAGGTGCTGGTCGCCTATGGGACGACGAACGGATCGACCGCGCAGATCGCCGAGGCCGTGGCCGAGGTCCTGCGCAAGGAGGGCCTCGCCGCCGAGGCGATGCCGGCCCGCACCGTCGAGCGCGTCTCGCCGTACGACGCCGTCGTGGTCGGCGGTGGACTGTACGCCGGACGCTGGCACAAGGACTCCCGCCGGTTCCTCCGCCGACACCGCCGCGAGTTGGCCGAACGTCCGTTGTGGCTGTTCAGCAGTGGGCCGCTGGACCCATCGGCGTCGGAGCGGGACATCCCGCCCGTGCCCGGCCTGAAGCGCGCGATGAACCGGTTCGACACCAGGGGGCACGTCACCTTCGGCGGCTGCCTGGAGGAGGGCGCCAAAGGGTGGGTCGCCCGGATGATCATCAAGAACGGAAAGGACGGCGACTTCCGGGACTTCACCCAGATCGAGGACTGGGCACGGACTGTCGCCGACGAACTGGTGGCCAAGGGCTGAGCAAGGCTCAGCAGGGCAGGAACGGTCACGGAAGGCGTGCATCATGTCCCTGTCGTACGAGGGTCCGGGCCGCGTCTCCCGCGTGCGTGCGGGTCGGGCCGCGTCTCCCGCGTGCGTGCGGGCCGGCTGCTCTCCACCTGGCCCGCGCCGCCTCCCTGGCGCCTTCACCGCACAAGAGCCAGTCGTGGCTCTTCGCCGAGGACGGCCGCGACCACGGCTTCGAGGTGCATGTGCACGGCGGGCGGCGGATGATGCTGACCGACCCCGACGGGCGGGAGGAGGTCATTGCCTGCGGGGCCGCCCTGATCAACGTGCGGATCGCCGTACGCGGGCTGGGCTTCCGGCCCGCCGTCGACCTCCTGCCCGAACCGGGCAACTCCAACTACCTGGCCCACGTGGGTTACGCGGCCCATGCCCCGGCCACGCCCGAAGAGACCCGGCTGGCTCGCGCGATGCCCCGCCGCCACACCCACCGCGGGCCTTTCGGACCTGAGCCGGTACCCGACACCCTCCGCTACGAACTGCGCGACCACGCCCGCACCGAGGGGGCCGACCTGCGGATCATCGACGAACCGGAGCAACTCCGGCTGCTCGCCGACTTCGTGCGTGCCGCCGAGGACCGCCAACGCGCGGATCCGTGCCACACCGCCGAGATCTTCCGGTCCGTCGGCAGGGACGGGGTGCCCGTCGAGGCATGCCGTCACCATCCTGACGCCACCCTGCTCGCCGGCCGTGACTACCTCGGGTTCGCCCGGTACTACGCCCGGCCGAGCCGCCGGTGGATCTCACGCACGGGGACCGTCGCCCTGCTGTCCACCCCTTACACCCAGCCCCTCGAACTGCCCGAGCCGCGGGCGGAGATCCGGACGCACCTCGTCGGTGGCCGCTTCCCTCAGCTGGTGCTGCGCCTTGGCCGTCCGCCGCGCACATGGTGCACACGGCGTCGCCCGCCCGCCGAGGTACTGGTCCACGACGGCGTTCCGGTCCAGTGGAGCCGCTGACCCGGACCGGGCGACTCTGCCTGCGCTGGGCACTCTGCTCAGGCGCCGCAGTTGCGTGGCCGAAGCCCTGGCTGCTCGCACTCAGCCACGGGTTGGGGCAACAGTTTCCTGGTCGGGCAACGGTCCGCAGAGGCGGCCATGGCCATCCTGTTGCAGCAGCGTGGGGAGTGGCGCGGCTTGGTGGAGCGTCCGCTTTGGGAGCGGGAGGCCGTGGTGCAGTCTCATCGGTCGATGGCCTCCAGCAGTGGCGGGTCTCATCCGCACGACAGCCGATGGGTTTCGGTGGCCGGACCGGCGCGGCACCCCGGCGCTGCGCGACTGTGGCGGCCTGGCTGCGTCGCCTGCCGGCCTGTTGGTGTGACTCCGTCCGTGGTCTCGTGTCCGAGGGCCAGCCGTCCCAGGGCCCGCCAGTCCGTCGGCGGCTTTGCGCGGGGCACTCCCGGGCGGTGGCGGGGTACCCGGACGCGGAGGGCGCCCGGCGCGATGCGGCAGGTGACGGGGGTGGGCAGCAGGAGGGCCTCGCCGTCCACGCCGACCGCGATCTCGGGCGCGTCGGCGTCGACGACGACCTCGTCGGCGGTCAGCGCGGTGAGTCCACGCCCGTGTCGGCCGCGTAGCAGGCTGGCCGCCTGGGCGGCGTTGTCGACCGTGACTCCGACGACGCCGAGGACGCCGGTGTCCAGCTGTGGGCGGCGGCCCATACCGGCCGGATCCCCCAGCTGATACGGGTTGTTGCTGATGAGCACCGCCTGGGGAGCGTCGATGATCGTGTTGCCGGCGCGGACCGTCAACCGTGGGCCGGTGTGATGGGTCAGCAGGTCCGGGAGCCGTTGCAGGATGGTGCGCACCTTGTCGTCGCGGTACTCGGCGCTCTGCACGACCTCCGCGTACACGCCGAAGGAAGCGTTGTTGACGAAGACACGGTCCGCGATGAATCCGAGGTCTACGCGGAGTTCGACTCCGTCGGTGAGGGCGTCGAGGCACGTCGAGGGGTCGTTGCGGTCCAGGCCGAGATCGAGTGCGAAGTGGTTGCGCGTGCCGGCCGAGATCACCATGAAGGGGACGTCGTGCTGTGCGGCCACTCTGGCGACCAGTGCCTGCGTGCCGTCCCCGCCGGCGACTCCCAGCAGGTCGGCTCCGTCGACCACGGCTCGGCGCGCGAGTTCCGCGACGTCCTGCGGATGAGCGGGGTCGAGTACGGCGACCTCGGCACCGAGCGCCCGGGCGCGGTCGGCGAGGTGGAACCTGCCCACTTTGCCGCCACCTGAGCGGGGGTTCATGACGAGGAACGGAGCGGTGGGCGCTGGAGCCTCGTGATGCTGTGGGCCACCTGGCCGGCCGTCCGCGCTGAGGGCGGCCCGTCCCGTCAGCAGGGCTAGGCCCCACAACCCGAGGGTCAGCAGGGTGGCCCACAGCAGGCCGACCGCCGCGTAGTGCAGCAGCACGGCGAGGGGGAGCAGTGCGGCGAGTGTGGCCGCGAGTACCCGGAGCAGCCCGTGACGGGCGAGGGCCCACCACAGCGCGGCCGCGGTGGCGGCGAGCCCGGCCAGGCCGAACCCCAGCAACGCGAGGCTCCGGGCCCCGGCCACCGCCAGCAGGAAAGCGATCGCGGCCGCCGCGACCAGCAGCGACAAACGCGCCCTCCACTTCGGGGACGGCCGACGGCGGCGTTCGATCGCACCAGCTGTTCGAGCTGAGCTCCTCGTCTTGGGCACATGGCCCATGCGACTGCCCGTGCCCGGCCCGTACATCACCCAGCGAGGGTGATCTCGCGGCAGCGCGACCGTGTGGACGATGCCGGTAAGGAGGTCCGGCCATGACCACGATGAACGACCATCCACTGTCCCCGGCCGAACGCGCGGCGCGCGGCAAGGCGGCACGCGCCCGGCTGCCACGGTCCGGCCACGCCGCCTTCGAGTCGGACGAGAAGCGGCCGGATCCCATCGAGATCATCGAACGGCAGTCCGCCACCCGCGTTCCCGAGCTGGTTCCGGTCCGGTACGGCCGGATGCTCGAATCGCCGTTCCGCTTCTACCGCGGAGCCGCGGCGATCATGGCGTCCGATCTCGGTGCCGCACCACACACAGGGCTCACCGTCCAGCTGTGCGGTGACGCGCATCTGCTCAACTTCCGGCTCCTCGCCTCCCCGGAACGCCATCTCGTCTTCGACATCAACGACTTCGACGAAACCCTGCCGGGCCCCTTCGAGTGGGACGTCAAGCGGCTCGCCGCCAGTTTGGTGATCGCCGGCCGGGCCAACGCGTTCTCGGCGAAGGAGTGCGGCGCCGTCGTCCGTGCCTGCGTGCAGTCCTACCGCGACCGTATGCACTCGCTCGCCGGGATGCGCACGCTCGATGTGTGGTACGCGCGGGACGACCTCGACCAAGCCGCGGCGATCCTGTCCGAGCGGCTGGACAAGGGCGTCGAGCGGCGGGTCGCCCGGGCATCGGCCAGGGCTCGTACCCGGACCAGCCTTGAGGCGGCCGGGAAGCTGACCAGAGTGGTGGACGGAACGCACCGCATCATCTCGGATCCCCCGTTGATCACGCCGCTGGACGAGCTGCTGCCCGGCACGGAACGCGACGAGCTGGAGCAGACCCTGCGCTCGCTGGTCGCTGCTTACGCGCGCACCCTCTCTTCGGAGCGGCGGTACCTCCTGAGCCGGTTCCACGTGGTCGACACGGCACGCAAGGTGGTCGGGGTCGGCAGCGTCGGCACTCGTTGCTGGATCGTCCTGCTGCTGGGCCGCGATGATGAGGACCCGCTGCTGTTGCAGGCCAAGGAGGCCGGCGAGTCGGTCCTCGCGCCCCACTGCGGGGCGAGCGTGTACGACAATCAGGGCGAGCGCGTGGTGGCCGGGCAGCGGCTGATGCAGGCCGCCAGCGACATCTTCCTCGGCTGGGAGCGCGTCACGGGGATGGACGGCCGCGAACGCGACTTCTATGTACGGCAGCTGAGGGACTGGAAGGGCATCGCACGGCCCGAGACCATGGACCCCGCGACCCTGAGTCTCTTCGGCCGGTGGTGCGGCGCCTCACTGGCCCGGGCGCACGCCCGCTCGGGCGACCCCATCGCCATCAGCGCCTACCTCGGCCGGAGCGACGCCTTCGACCGGGCTCTTCTGGAGTTCGCCCACGCCTATGCCGATCAGAACGAACGCGACCACCATGCGCTGGCTGATGCGGTAGCGAGCGGACGCGTCACGGCGAGGAGCGACCTGCCGAGCTGAGGGGACACGGATCCCTGAAGCAGCGGCACCCATGAAACTTGCGTGCGGCGTCCTCACTCCACCGGCCGGTCCAGCCTGCCGAGCCGGTGCCGTTCCGCCTTCTCCGGGACAGGGGCACCCTCGCGCAGCTCACGACCTTCACGTGCGGCGGCACGCTGGTACCAGCGGCCGTACCGTTCGGCGAGCGCCACGGCCGACACGCCGTGCAACAGGACGCTGAGGCCGACGGTGACGGCGACCACGCGGCCCAGCGTCTGCGTCCCCGGAACGTGCTCCTCCACCACGAGCAGTCCCAGCACGACGGACGCGAGACCGCGCGGGCCGAACCACCCGACGTACGCGACCGTCGGCGGCCGCAGCCTGCTCCCCACCAGGGAAAGGGCCACCGGGAGCACCCGCACGACCGTCAGACTGAGCACGGCGTACAGCACGATCCGCCAGGTCAGATCCTCAAGTGCCGGCCCGAGGAGTACCGCCCCGAAGACCAGCAGGCTGATCGACGCCAGCAGACCGCCGAGGTTCTCGGCGAAGCCCGCGGTCCTGTCCCGGCTGTCTGCCTCGGCATCGGCATCGGCCGGGAAGTGCCGCAGCGCGTAGCCGAAGGCGAACCCGGCGACCCAGGCTGCGATGAAGCCGCTGCCGTCGGTGAGGACGGCCAGCTGGTACGAGGCGGCGGCGACGGCGAGGACGTAGACCTGCCGCCACTCGCGTGTGACCCACCCTCGGGCCCGTGCCGCCTGCAGCAGCCGTCCGCACGGGCCGCCGATCAGCAGGCCGAGGGCGGTGCTGAGCAGCAGTGCGCGCCAGAAGGTGCCCGCGACGCCTTCGTGCGCGTAGGACGTGCCGGGGATGGCGGCGAGGAAGACGACGAAGAACGGCAGCACCATGCCGTCGTTCAGGCCGCTTTCCACATTGAGGCCCTGGCGGACCAGCGGCGGCACATGGGGGTCGGAGATGGCGGTCTTGCCCAGCGCGGCGTCGGTGGGTGCGAGGATCGCGCCCACCAGAGCCAGCTCCCAGGCCGTCAGCCCCGGCAGCAGCGGCCACGCCAGCAGCCAGCCCGCCGCGATGCTCAGCGGCAGGCCGATGCCGAGCAGGCGGCCCGGCAGGAAGCCATCCGTGGCCAGGTCGCGTCGCCGGACGGTCATGGCGTCGGTGAAGAGCACCAGGGTCAGGGCGGCTTCCAGCAGGGGCGTGATGAAGGCGCCGTCGTGTTTCAGGTCGGTCAGGTCGAGGACGGCGGGGCCGATCAGGATGCCGCAGCCGGTGAACACGATGGCCGAGGAGACCGGAGTGGCGGCCAGTCGGCGTGATCCGAGGGCGTACGCGGCGGTGACGCCTGCGACCGCCACCCCGGCCCAGGCGTCACCGCTCATGGTGCGGCCCTCCGTTCGGTTCCTCGCACTGCACCCGCGGGGCTAGTCGCGCAGGAACGCGCCCGCGGCCTCCTTCTCCAGGTCCGCGAAGGGCCGGCCGCTGACATCGACCACGACGTGGCGGATGGTGCCGCCCAGGAAACGGAACGGCGGGTCGTAGTCACCGGAGACGGCCTGGCCGCTGTCCCGGCCCACGCACAGGCCCTCGCCGTCCAAGGCGAACATCCCGGGCTGGGTCCTGATGCGGATGCGTCCGACTTCGCGCTCGTCGGCGCGCAGGGCCAGCGTCCCGACCGTGAGCCCGTTCTCTTTCTGGCCGTCGGCGCGGAAGGAGGCGGACAGGATGTGGTCGCCCACCGGGATCCGGCCGGGCGAGGCGACCTTCTGTTCCATCCGGCCGAGCCAGTTGTAGACGTAGTGCAGCCGCCCGTCGAGCAGGTACAGGCTGTGGCCGCCGAACCGGCCGCCCTGGGCGAAGAGCACACCACGGGCCTCGGGGGTGTCGAGGTGGACGTCGGCCGCGATGGTGTAGGACCGGCCGCGGATGTTGGCCGCCACCGATTCCGGTACGTCGGCGCAGTCGGGGTAGTACACGTAGCGGTCGCGGGGCTTGGACAGCTGCGGCCGTGGCGTGCTGAAGATCTCGATCGCCGTACGGTCGTCCAGTGGCAGCCCGTGGTACCGCTCGGCCTCCTGCTCCCACAGCCGCTTGAGCTCGGCCAGCTTCTCCGGATACTCGGCGGCGAGGTCGCGGGCCTCGGAGCGGTCCTCACGCAGGTGGTACAGCTCCCACCGGTCGTCGTCGAAGGTGCCCCAGCCGGACGGCGCGGGCGGGTGCAGGGCGGAGGCGTGCCAGCCGTCGTGCCAGATGCCCCGGGTGCCGAGCATGACGTAGAACTGGGTGTCCCGCGGGTCGGGTGCCTGGGGGTTCTCCAGCACGGGACGCAGGCTCGCGCCCTGGAGGGGAGCCTGCGCGTAGCCCTTGACCGTCGTGGGCGGTTCGACGCCGAGCAGGTCGTACAACGTCGGCACGATGTCGATGGCGTGCACGTACTGGTGGCGCAGCTCGCCGGCGGCGCGGAGACCGGCGGGCCAGGACAGGAACATCGGGTCGGCGACGCCACCCTCGTACGACGCCCACCGCTTCCAGTACTTGAACGGGGTGTCGAAGGCCCAGGCCCATCCCGTCGGGTAGTGGTTGTACGTTTTCGGGCTGCCCAGGTCATCCAGGTGCCGGAGGTTGTCCTCCAGGCTGTCCGGGACGCCGTTGAAGAAGTTGTTCTCGTTCAGGGAACCGTTCGGGCCGCCCTCGCCGCTCGCGCCGTTGTCGGACACCACCACCGTGACGGTGTTCTCCAACTGCCCCGATTCGTCGAGGTAGTCCAGCACCCGGCCCAGCTGTGCGTCGGTGTAGGAGACGAATCCGGCGAAGACCTCCGCCATGCGCACGAAGAGCCGCTTCTCGCCCTCGTCGAGGGTGTCCCACGGGCGGACGAACTCGCCCGCAGGCCACGGCTTCCCGCCCGGCCCCAGCACATGCGGCTCACCGTGCGGGTTGACCGGGGTCAGTTCGGTGCCCTCGGGCATCAGGCCCAGCTCGATCTGCCGGCGCAGGGTCAGCTCCCGGTAGACCTCGTAGCCGTCGTCGAACACCCCCCGGTACCTGTCCGCCCACTCGCGCGGGACATGGTGCGGAGCGTGTCCCGCGCCGGGGCACAGATAGGTGAGCCAGGGTTTGTCCGGGGCGATGACCTTGGCGTCGCGGATGAACTCGATGGCCCGATCGGCCAGGTCCCTCGACAGGTGGTAGCCGTGGTCGGGGGTCTCCCTCACCTCGTAGGGATGGTTGTCGTAGACGAGCTCCGGGTAGTACTGGTCGGTCTCGCCGCCGAGGAAGCCGTAGAACCGTTCGAAGCCGCGGGCGAGCGGCCAGTGGCGCTTGGCGGAGGCCATGTTCGACTCCTCCGCCGGGCACAGATGCCACTTGCCGACGCAGTAGGTGTTCCAGCCCCGCTCGACCAGCACCTCGGCCAGGGTGGCGTTCTCCGGTGGCATCCGCCCATTGCAGCCGGGGAAGCCGCTGCCGACCTCGGTGACGCAGGCCATGCCGTTGCTGGTGGCGTTGCGGCCCGTCAACAGGCACGACCGGGTCGGTGAGCACAGGGCGGTGGTGTGGAAGTTCGTGAACCGCACCCCCGCGTCCGCGATGTGGCGCATCGCCGGGGCCTCGACCCGCCCCCCGAAGAAGTCGAAGGTTCCGAAGCCCACGTCGTCCCACACGATGTAGAGGACGTTGGGCGCCACGTCCGGCGCCTGCGGCTCCCGGTACGGCTCCCAGTCGGGCACGGAGTCGCGGATGTCCTGCGCGATCCGTCCCCGGAACTCACGCGCCATGTCGGCCTCCTCGGCGGCGTCTGGGTCCGTGTCCATCGCAGCAGGAAACGATCGGCCGGTCCTCACCCGCTCGGGGTGAGGACGAACGCGGCATGTCCGGCTCAGGCTCGGTAGGGAACGGGTTGCTCACCGCAGCCCCGTGAGGAATGGAGGGCCGGACATGGTCACCGCTGCTCCCCACCGCCGCTCGGCACGCGCCGAAGCGGCCGCTGGCGGACTGACGGTGTTCGCCGCCGTGATGCTGTTCATCGCAGGGATCCTCGACGTCTTCCGCGGGATCATGGCGATCGCCGAGGACGACGTCTACGTCTCCACCCCGAACTACGTCTTCAAGTTCGACCTGACGAGCTGGGGCTGGATCCACCTGGCGTTCGGGGCGATCGCCGTGATGGTGAGCATCGGCCTGTTCTCGGCGTCAACCTGGGCGAGGTTCGCCGGGGTCGGCATCGCGGCGCTGCTGATCATCGCCAACTTCCTGTCCATCCCGTACTACCCGGTCTGGTCGCTGACGCTGATCGCGCTGTACGCGTTCATCGTCTGGGCCCTGTGCGTGGTACAGCGGGACAAGGTCACCGACGAGTCAAGGCGCTAGCCACCGAGCCAAGGCATCAACCACTGGGGCGATGCCGCCGAGGCCCTGCCGGTCCGCTCCACCCGCCACGGCCGCGAACAGCTGGTCCGGGAAGGAACGGGCCAGCCGGCCCACCAGAGCGTGCGCTCGTTCAGCGGGCCGGCCCTGTGCCGCGGGGCTGCCTCGGCCACGGTGTCGAGCAGCGCACGCACTCTACGTACGACCTGCGGGGACGCGGCGCCGTACTGCAGGATCTCGTTCAAAGCGAGACTCACCAGTTCCGGCCACTTCGGCCCCGGCTGCAGCAGTCGCGGGGTGCCGAGCCGGTCCACGACGAGAGCTGTTCCGAGGGGGCGGCGGGACAGCCGTGTGAGGGCCTCTTCGATCTGGTCCAGCGCCTGCAGGCGGTGGTGGGGTCGTTGACGGCCGGGGACAGGGCGCGCGCCGCGATGTCCACCAGCAGGCGAAGGCCGTACGCAGGGTCCTGGCCGACGGCGCGGAAGCCGCCCACGCGTACGCATGACGCGAAACGGCGCAGCTGCCGGTCCCGTCGTGGACCCGGTGCTGTGGGGAGTCCGTGCACCTGGCCGAGGACCGCGCCGACGCCGATGCACTGCCCGGCCCCGGCGTCGAGGGGGACCTGGGCTTGGCAGTGTGCCGCGTGGCGCAGCAGCCGCCGCTCGTCGACCTCCTGGATGACGCTGGGTCTCCCCGCGTGGACCAGTGGGATGCCTGGTGGGGGCGTCCACACGTCCGTGGGGGCTCCAGCCTCGTGGTCCGTCGGCAGCACGGTGTCGACGGACTCGGCCAGCCGCTGCCCCACGGCCCGAGCCAGCGCACCGCCGGTCACGAAGTGGCGCGGGCGGGTCAGACTGCGCAGCAGCACGGCCGTGTCCACGGCCACGAACACCACCGCCAGGGTCACCGACAGCCTCGGTGTCTCGTCGGCCCGGATCTGGGCCCAGGACGACGAGGGCGTACACCGCGGTGGCGGTGAGCAGACCCACGATGGCCAGTGATTGGCGGAAGTGGCCGACGGCACCGATCAGCCGGGGTGACGTGCTCTGCACGATCTGGATGACCACGGTGAGGCCGGTGATGACGAAACCGGACAGGGTGATCATCGCGCCCGCGATGGCCGCGGGCGTGGCCTGGGCCGTCGACGCCTCGCAGCCCAGCCCCACCCGGGGAAGCGAGTCCTCTCACCGCGGCAGCCCCTGCCCAGGGCCACGGCCGCGGCCGTCGCCGGCAGCACCGGGAGCCAGCTCCATGACCGGGCCGCGGGTCCGGCCCAGGACTCGGTCGCGGGATCTGGCACATGCAGTGGCTCGCCGTCCACGCGATCACCGTAGGAGTGCGCAGGCAGCCGCGCATGTCGGAGGGAGGAGTCGACCACCCGTCCAGGGTGATGCCGGACCGCGAGGGCCGGACGGACCGTAGGAGGCGTCAGCCCCTCACCGGCCGCGCGTCCACCGCGGCTGCCGGCAAGCGGAGGCCCCCATGGACTACCCCCTGCTCGACGTCTTCCTGACCATGCTCTGGTTCTTCCTGTGGATCATGTTCATCATGCTGCTGTTCCACGTGATCACCGACGTCTTCGTGGACGACACTCTGAGCGGTTGGGGCAAGGCGGGCTGGACGCTGACGGTCTGTGTGCTGCCCTTCGTCGGGATCCTGCTCTATCTGATCGTGCGCGGGCACGGCATGGGCGAGCGCAGGCGCCGCCAGATGCAGGTCCGGGATCAGGCATTCCGTGCGTACGTCCGGCAGGCGGCCGCCGAGGGACCGACGGGCCGGGCCACCAAGGCGGACGAGCTGGGCAGGCTGGCGGCACTGCACGACCGGGGAGCCATCAGCGACGACGAGTACGAGCAGGCCCAGGCCAAGGTTCTGGCGGTCTGACCGTCAGCGGTGAGGGACGCGGCGGCGCGGTCGCGGTGCGGGTGCCGCGCCGCTGCCGGGGACGACGGAGGTGCTCGTGGACGGTCTCAACGTCCTCCCACTGGCGGTGACGATGATGGTCGGCCCGCAGATCATGGCGTCGATCATCTTCGTCACGACCCCCCGCCCGGTCAGAGTGTCGGTCGGCTACCTTGCCGGGATCGCCGTCGCCACCGCCGTCGGCGTCGCGATCATGCTGGGTCTCGCCTCGCTCCTCGATCTCGGCGAATCGTCCGACTCGGGATCGACCGGCAACATCATCCAGTACGTGCTGGTCGGCCTGCTGATCGCCGCGGCTGTGAAGAACTGGGTCAGGCGCGAGACCATCGAACCGCCGAAGTGGCTGGGAACCCTGATGTCGGCGGATCTCCGCAAGGCCCTGAAGATCGGCCTGCTCGTCATCCTCCTCATGCCCTCCGACATCATCGTCATGATGACGGTGGGCATCCACCTGGCACAGAACGACGCCGGCTACGCCGAGGCGTTGCCGTTCATCGCGGCGACCCTGCTCGTCGCCGCGCTGCCGCTGCTGGGCTTCCTGCTGTTCCACCACAGGGCGGCCGCCGCCATGCCAGGCGTGCGCGACTGGATGAACACCCACAGCTGGCTGATCAACATCCTGGCCTGCGCGATCTTCATCGTGCTCATTCTCAGCTGACTCCCGCGAGCAACGTCAGCCACCTCACCCGCTGCGGGTGTCCCGCCGTCCGGGCGAGTCGCTCAGCCTGGGGACATGAGCACCGTATGGCTGCCCGAGCCCACGGTCCGGCGGCCCGACCGCTCGGTCCGGCGGCAGCCGTTCCACCTGCTGGCCAAGCCGGCAGGGGCGATCTGCAACCTGGACTGCACGTACTGCTTCTTCCTGTCCAAGGAACTGCTGTACGAGGGCAGCAGGTTCCGGATGGCCGACGAACTGCTCGCCGAGTACATCCGTCAGCTGATCGAGGCGCACGGTCCGGCACCCGAGGTGACGGTGGCCTGGCAGGGCGGTGAACCCACGCTGATGGGGCTGGACTTCTTCCGCCGCTCGCTGGAGTACGAGCGCCGGTACGCCCGTCCGGGCCAGCGGATCGTCAACGCCATCCAGACGAACGGCACGTTGATCGACGCCGAGTGGGCGCGCTTCTTCCGGGACAACGACTTCCTCGTGGGGCTGTCCCTCGACGGCCCGCGCGCGATGCACGACGTCTACCGTGTCGACAAGGGCGGCAAGCCCACCTTCGACCGGGTCATGCGGGGGCTCGCCCATCTGCGCGAGGAAGGCGTGGCTTGGAACGCGCTCACCACCGTGCATGACGCCAACGCCGGTCACGGCCGCGAGGTGTACGCCTTCCTGCGCGACACCTGCGGCGCACGGCATATGCAGTTCATCCCGATCGTGGAGCGCACCACCGAGCAGCACCTGCCGACGGCCGACGCGGGCTGGGGCGAGCGGGCCGAGGAGCGGCCGCTGTACAGGCAGGAGGGCGACCGTGTCACCAAGCGGTCGGTCACCGGGGAGCAGTACGGCGGCTTCCTCATCGACGTCTTCGAGGACTGGGTGCGGCATGACGTCGGGACGGTCTACGTGCAGATGTTCGACGTGGCGCTGGCCAACTGGTATGGCGCGCCACCGTCGTTGTGCGTGCACTCCGAGACGTGCGGCCGTGCGCTCGCCCTGGAGCACAACGGGGACGTCTACTCCTGCGACCACTTCGTCGAACCGGCGTACCTTCTGGGCAACATCCGCGGGCGCCACCTGCTCGACCTGGTGGACTCACCGCGGCAGCAGGCGTTCGGTGCGCACAAGCGCGACGGGCTGCCCCGCTACTGCCGGGAGTGCGACGTCCGCTTCGCCTGCCACGGCGGTTGCCCCAAGGACCGGTTCGATGTGACCCCGGACGGGGAGCCGGGCCTGAACCACCTCTGCGCCGGCTTGAAAGCCTTCTTCCATCACGTCGGCGCACCGATGCGCACCATGACCGCGCTGCTGCGGCAGGGCCTTGCGCCCGCCCTCGTCATGCGGCAGTACGCGGCGGACGACGCCCGGCGTCCGCACAACGCCCCCTGTCCGTGTGGGGGCGGGCGCAAGTGGGCGCGCTGCCACGGACGGCGGCCGTGGACCACCCGCGCCGGGTGATGCCGCCCCGAGCCATGCGGGCGCAGCGTTGAGTACGACGGGCCCAGGCGCCGTCGCGGCAGCGCGGCGGCCGGCAAGTGGAGGCAACCGTGGACTACCCGCTCCTCAACGCGTTTCTGACCATGCTCTGGTTCTTCCTGTGGGTCATGTGGTTCGTGCTGCTGTTCCGGGTCATCGGGGACATCTTCCGGGACGACAGGATGGGCGGAGGGGCCAAGGCGGGCTGGACGGTCTTCGTCTGTCTGCTGCCGTATCTCGGCGTCTTCGTCTACCTGATCGCCCGCGGACGCGGCATGGGAGAACGAGACGTACGCCAGATGCAGCAGCAGGAGCAGGCGTTCCGCTCCTACGTCCAGGAGGCGGCCGCCGGCACCCCGGCGACCGGGGCGACCCGCGCGGACGAGCTGGCCAAGCTCGCCGGGCTGCACGACCACGGCGACATCACGGACGCCGAGTACGAGCGGGCCAAGGCGAAGGTGCTCGCGGGATGACCCGTGCCGACACAAGCCCGAGAAGGAACGGAGCCGCGCCATGAGCACGCTCGGACCCGTCGATCTGGTCATCCTGTCGTTCCCCGCCGACCATCCACCCGACTCGTTCCTGGCGGCGGTGGAACACGTCGAACGCCGCAAGGACGTGCGCATCCTGGACGCGCTGGTGGTCACGAAGAGCGCGGAGGGGCGGATCGGCCGGATGGAACTGTCCGACATCGAGAGCCTCGGCGATGTGGCGGCCGACATCGCCGCGCGCCGCACGCTCGGCATGGTCGGCGTCGAGGACGTCGACGAGATCGCCGTCCTGATGGAACCGGATACCACGGTCCTCGCCCTGCTGGTGGAGAACGTATGGGCTCGCGAGGCCGCCGCCGAGGCCCGCCGTCACGACGGTCGGCTGCTGGCCAGTGTCCGGATACCGCATGAGCAGATCGCCGAAGTCGAGGCCGAACTGGCCGGAGCGGCCGCGGCGGACACACCGACGTGACCGATTCGGCCGGTGGGAGGTGAAGCCCACCGGCCGGAAACCGGAACAGGAAGGACAGGGCCATGCCTCTCGCACGACGCCGCCCGCTGCTGCGCGGCGCCCTGGTCGGCGGCACCGCATACGCCGCGGGGCGCCGGAGGGCGCAGGCCGAGCAACAGGAGACGAGCCGGCAGGCTGCCGCTGCCGAGACGCCGGCTCCCCAGCCTTCGCCCGGCGCTTCCGGGCAGGCTGCCGGCGGTGAGCTGCTCGACGAACTCACCAGGCTTGGGGAGCTGCGCTCCCAGGGGGTGCTGACAGAGGAGGAGTTCACGGCGGCCAAAGCTCGACTGCTCGGCACCTGACGGCCGGGAGGAGCGGGCATGACCGGTTCGCTGCGGCGCTTCCCGCCGCCGCCATACCTGTCCGCCCGGCTCAGCCGCGTCGTCCGGCAGTTCCTGGGCGTCAGCCTGGCGGAACCGCGACCCGGTTGGCGGCCCAGGCGCTCCTCACCGCGCTGCCCGCTCTGTTCGTCCTCGCCGCGTTCGTCCCCCAGCCCTTGCAAGAGCAGTCATGAGTCCGCTCGGCTCGGTCCTCGGCGTCGACGGTGCCTTCGAGACGAGATCAGCCAGATCTACGGCGCGGACAGCTCGGAACTCGAGGACGCGTGGGGAGCCGTCGGCGTGCTGGTCACCCTGCTGTCGGCCACGGCCTGCTTTCACGGCGCCCTGCAGGACGGCTTCGGTGCCGGACCCTGGCGCGGAATACCGGTGTCGGTCATCACCAGCATCCTGATGTGGTGGTGCCCCCAGCATCTCCTGCTCGTCGGCCGCGTCCGCTGGTTGCTCTGCTGCCCGGAACCGTGCTGACCGGAGGCGGAGTCGTCGCCTTCGCCGCCGTGTCCACGCTCTTCCTGCCGCGTTCACTGAACCGCAGCGTCGCCCTTTCCGGACCCCTCGGCGCAGTCTTCACACTGATGTCCTGGCTGATCGTCTTCTTCGCGGTCGTCACAGCCGGCATCGCCACCGGATGTGTGCTCGCGCACGAGCCGCGCCTCGCGCGCAGGCTTCTCACTCCGGGAGCCGGCGCAGCTCCAGCACGCGCAGCCCGAGCGACTGGAACCGGGTCAGCAGGCCGTACAGGTGGGCCTCGTCGGTGACCGGGCCGTACAGCACGGTCTGGTGGGGCACGACGACACTGTCCAGCTCCGGGAATGCCGAAATGAGCGTGTCCGACATCTGGCCGTCGATGCGGATCTCATAACGCATGGGCGTGCTTCTCTCGCCGTCGGACGATCGGTAGTCACTGTGCCGTTCGTCCCTTTCCATCCCATGCTGCGGCGATGGGATCCGGGCGGCGTCACCCGAGGCAGGTGACAGGGCCTCGGCCCCGTTTCGTGCGGAGCGTCACAGCAGGCCCAGCCCCCGGGCCCCGCGGACGGCCTCGCCACGGCGGGTGGTGGCGAGCTTGCGGTAGATGCTCTTCAGATGGGTTTTGACCGTGTCGACCGACGGGCACAGGTCGGTGGCGATCTCCTCGGTGGACATCAGCTGCGCCAGGCGCTTCAGGACGTCCTGCTCCCGCTCGCTGAGCGGCTCCAGCACAGGGACCGGCTCATCCTCCTCGGGCTGGGCGGCAGCGCGGTGCACGAGAGAGGCTGGCAGCCGGTCGTGCCCCTGAGCCGGCGCGGGCCTGCGGTTCAGCAGCCGCCTCAGCCACGGTCCGGCCTCCAGGAACGGCCGCCGCAGGCGACGAAGAAGCCTCCGCCGAGCGTCTGGTGCGGCGGGCCCTGGCCGTCACCAGGCCGCACCCCCCGTGCACCGGCGTCCGGACCCGCCCGAAGCTCACGACATCCGCGCCAGGGGGACATCCCGACGACGGGCTTCCGGCGGCCATTTGAGAGAGTCCTGCCTTGACTTTCTGCGCTCCGGGCCTCAGCGGGCGGCGGCCTCAGGTCGGGAGTCGGCCGGCGGTACGGAGGTGTCGTCCAGGAACTCGCGGATCGCGAAGCCCACCAGCGTGATCACCGCGGTCCACACGACGACCGCTGTGGTCGGGTAGCTCCACGTGAACAGGACGACGGCCGCGACCACCAGAATGGCCACCCCGATCCAGCGCTTGTAGCGATGGACGAACCGCCCGACCGGGCCGGCGCGGAACCCCGCCGACTTCGCCACGTCGCGCAGGGCGCCGATGCTCCTGCGGCAGCCCGTGCGGGTGAACACGGCGACGCGGGACGGGCCGGCGAGGAAGGCGCCGACAGCGGTGAGGAGGGCGGTCGCGCCGAGCGCCCGCACCCCGGCCCGCAGGAACTTGATCAGCGCGTCGTACACCGATCCCGCGGCCGCCTCGGAAGCCCCGGCCGGCAGATGGTCGAGGTAGACGTCACGGAAGACGGTGAGGGCGATGCCGAGGAGCAGCATCGCGGCGAAGACCGCCACGGCCACCCCGATCAGCGCGTGCCGGCGGTTGAACGCCACGTACACCGCTGCGGCCGCGACCAGGAGCGCGATGACGGGCAGCCAGCCGCCGAGCAGCTCGAGCACTCTCACATAGGTCTTGATCTCTGCGATGTCCTCCGACGCGAACACCACGAAGTCCGTGTGGACGTCCGGGATCTTCGCGGCGGGCGAGAGGCCGGCGTCGACCAGCCGGTTCTTGACCTGCTCGACGATCGGGCCGATGTCGATGACCACCTGGTCGTCCTTGAGCTGGACCGCGCCTTCGGCTTCGCCCGTCAGGGCCTTGTCCAGCGTCGAGTGCGCCCTGCGGTTGGCCTCCACCCAGACCGTCTCGAAGGCACTGCTGGTGACCACCCGCTCCACCGTGCTCGAGACCAACTGGTTGAGACCGCTCTCGATCGGGCCGTCCAGGTTCTTCAGCAGCTCGGCCGCCCGCGGAGGCACCCCCTGCTGCGATGCCGCCTCCGTCAGCTGAGCGACCAGCGCGTCCACATCGACACGCTCCAGTACGACGTCGGTGACCCGGTTCGTGACCGCCTGCTGCACATCGGGATCGCTCGCCAGCGGCCCGACGGTGGCGACGTAGCGGTCCGTGTCCTGCACGATGCTGTTCGCCCACACCGCCACGACGGACAGCAGCGACAGCAGCGCGGCCAGAACGATCAGCAGGAACGAGCCGAGCGAGCGGAACGGGTGATGCCGCGGGGGCCCGGCGCCCTCCAGGGCACTCACCCGGCGCCGCAGCTCGTCCAGCTCACTGCGCTCCCGGGCCGAGAGCTCTTCCCCACCGGTGTCACTCATGGTCACCAGGAGATGCGCGCCGCGGGGAGTACGCGACCCGGGCGCACCAAGCGGGTGAACGGCGCACGGGAGTCGGGCCGCGGCCGGTGATGCAAGGTAAGGGCGTCACATGTGGTGGACATCGCGGACTACGACGGCGGCGCACTCACCCCAAGGAGCACGACGCCGCGACCGGCTGGCCGACGCGCGCCGACTGTGTGGGAAGGCCCCCTCAGCAGATCCGCGGCAGCTGCTCTCCGAGTGGCATCTCCACGAAGCGCCGGGCGCCCACCAGCGTGCGCATCGCCACGCGCCCCGCCGGTCCGTCCGGCAGCACCTCACCGATCCGCACGGCCTCCGCGCCCTCGCCCACCGACCGCATCGCGTTCAGCGCGTTCTCGGCGGCGCCACCGGCGACGAAGGCGACCAGGCAGCCCTCGTTGGCGACGATCAGCGGGTCCAGGCCCAGCAGATCGCAGGCCGAGGCGACCGCCTCGGGCACCGGCACCGCGCTCTCCTCGATCTCGACGGTGACGGACGAGTCACGGGCGATCTCGTTGAGGGAGGCCGCGAGACCGCCTCGCGTCGGGTCGCGCAGGACGTGGACGTCGGCGCCGAGCGGCACCAGTGTGCGCACCAGGCGGTGCAGCGGGCGGGTGTCGGAAGCGATGTCGCCCTCGAAGCCGAGGCCCTCACGGGTGCTGAGCACGGTCGTGCCGTGCAGCCCGATCGGGCCGGACATCAGGACCGCGTCACCGGGGCGGGCCAGCGCGGCGGACGGATGCAGCGAGCCGTGCCGCTGCCCGATGCCGGTCGTGTTGATGAACAGCCGGTCGGCGGCACCGCGCCCCACCACCTTCGTGTCCCCGGTGACCACGGGCACCCCGGCGTCCTGCGCGGCTTTCCCCAACGAGCTCAGGACCGCCCGGAGTTCGGTCAGCGGCAGCCCCTCCTCAACAATGAGGGAGACGGACAGCGCGACCGGCCACGCACCCCGCATCGCGAGGTCGTTGACCGTGCCGTGGACGGCTAGGGACCCGATGTCTCCGCCGGGGAAGAAGAGCGGGCTGACGACGAAACTGTCGGTGCTGATCACCAGTTCCCGGTAGCCGGGCAACAGCGCCGCGTCCTCCATGGGGCCCGGGTCGCCGTCCAGGGCGGGCAGGATCACCCGGTCGAGGAGTTCCGCGGTGAGGCGGCCGCCGGCCCCGTGGCCCAGCAGCACTACTTCGTCGTCGTGATGGGGGGTGGGGCATTGGATGGTCATGCCGTGCTCCTCGCAGGAGTGCGTCCGGCCGCGTAGAAGGCGGCACACGTGCCCTCGGACGACACCATGGGCGCTCCCAAGGGATGGCGGGGCGTGCAGCGGGTGCCGTACGCGGCACAGTCGGTGGGCAGTTTGGCCCCGGTGAGGATGGCGCCGGCGATGCACTCGGCGTCCTCGACGGGACACAGCCCGCCCACGTCGAAGCGCCGGGCGGCATCGAACCGCCGGTACTTCGCGGCGAGTTCCAGCCCGCTGTCGGGCAGCGCCCCGATGCCCCGCCAGGCCCGGTCGGTGACCCGGAAGACCTCGCGGACCGCGTCCTGCGCTTCGGTGTTGCCGGAGCGCCGTACTGCCCGTACGTACTGGTTCTCCACGTCGGACCGACCGGCCTCCAGCTGCCGTACGGCCATGAGGATGCCCTCCAGCAGGTCCAGTGGCTCGAAGCCGGTGACCACGATCGGCACCCGGTACTTCGCGGCGATCGGCTCGTACTCCCGCCAGCCCATCACCGCGCACACATGCCCGGCCGCGAGGAAGGCCTGCACCTCGCAGTCCGGGTCATCCAGCAGCGCGGTCATCGCGGGCGGGACGAGGACGTGGCTGACCAGCATCGAGAAGTTCGTCAACCGGAGGCGGGCGGCGTGCAGCACGGCCGTCGCGTTGGCGGGCGCGGTCGTCTCGAAGCCGACCGCGAGGAAGACGACCTGCTTGTCGGGGTGCTCGGCGGCCAGGCGTACGGCGTCCATCGGGGCGTAGACCACCCGTACGTCCGCTCCCCGGGCCCGCAGGGAGAGCAGGTCCGTGTCGGTGCCGGGCACGCGGAGCATGTCGCCGAAGCTGGTGAGGATCACGCCGGGCCGGGCGGCGATGGCCATGGCCCGGTCCAGGGTCTCAAGCGGGGTCACACAGACCGGGCAGCCCGGGCCGTGGATCATCCGCATCCCGGCCGGGAGCAGTTCGTCGATGCCCTGGCGGACGAGGGTGTGGGTCTGGCCGCCGCACACCTCCATGATCCGCCAGGGGCGCATGGCGGTCTGCCGCAGCTCGTCCAGCAGACGCCGGGCGAGGACGGGATCGCGGTACTCGTCGAGGTACTTCATCGGTGGTGCCGGCCCTTCATCGGTGCGTCAGATCCAGCTGGACGTCGACGACGCCCTCGACGGCCCGAATGGCCCGGGCCACCACGGGCATGAGCCCGCGCTCGGGCATCGAACCGGTCAGCGTGACCACGCCCTCGGTGACCGAGACTCCCAGGTCGGTGGTGACCGGGAGATGGGTGAGCACGCTGCCGCGGATCTCGTCGGCGATCTCGGCGTCGCGCCGCAGGAACACCTTCAGCAGGTCGCTGCGGCTGACGACGCCTTGGAGCATGCCGACGCCGTCCACGACCGGGAGCCGCTTGACGTGCCGGCGGGCCATGATGCGGGCCGCCTCGGCCAGCGAGGCGTCCGCGTGCACGGTCACCGCCGGGGTGCTCATCAGCTCGCCCGCGGTGAGGGCGCTCGCCTTGAGCCGCTCCCCGACGTCGCTCCCGGATTCGTTGCCGTCGCGGAACTCCTCCTTGGGCAGCAGGTCGGCCTCGGAGACCACTCCGACGACCCGACCCTCTCCGGCCAGCACCGGCAGGGCGCTGACCTTCCACTGGTCGAGCAGCTCGACGATCTCCTTGAAGGGCGCCTCGCTCCCGACCGCGACGACGGTGTGCGTCATCACATCGCTCACGGTGTACGGAGATTCAGGCATGGCAACCTCCCGTATGTCTCCTCAGGTGCGGACGACGGTCAGGTCGAGGAAGTGGGTGGAGCAGGAGATGCACGGGTCGTGATTGCGGATCGCCCGCTCGCACAGGGCCGTCAGCTCGGCGTCGTCCGGGTCGCCCTCGCCGATCGCCCGCTGGGTCAGCCGCCGCAGCTCGTCCTCGATCGCGCCCTGGTTCTGTGCGGTGGGCGGCACCAGCAGCGCGCTGGTGACGAGACCATCGGCGTCGAGTTCGTAGCGGTGGTAGAGCACCCCGCGGGGAGCCTCGGTGGCCCCGTGGCCGATGCCCGCGACCGGCGGCACGTCCGTGTACGGGCGTGGGGGAGGCTCGTACGCCTCGATGATCCGCAGCGCCTCGCCGACGGCGTACACCGTCTCCACGGCCCGCACCAGGATCGACCGGAACGGATTACGGCACACAGCACCCGCCCGCGGATCGCCGAGCCCGGCCTCCACGGCCGCCTGAAGCGCCACCGGCGACAGCCGCGCGCCGCTGATCGCGAACCGGGCCAGGGAGCCGGTGAGATGGAGCCGCCCGTCGAGCCGGGAGTGCAGTGCCGTGGAGTGCGGCATGTGTGTCTCGGCGACGTGCTCGGTGAAGTCCTGTACCGGGAAGGAACCCGTGGTCCCGTCGGCCCGAAGGACGGTCGGCGTCCCGCTCTCGATGGCGTAGGTGTCCGGCTCGGCCAGTGCCAGCAGGTCGGCCTGGACCCGGGCGTCCGGGAACTCGAAGCCGGCGACCCAGCGCACGGTGTCCCAGGCGTCGTCCAGAGCCTGCTTCAACTGCTCGGCGACCCGCCGGAGTTCCACTTGTGTCGGCACCCTGTGGAAGCCGCCGAGGCGGACGTTCACGGGATGCACCGCCCGCCCGCCGAGCAGCTCCATCAGCGAGTTGCCCGCCTTCTTCAGCCGGAGCCCCCGCTCGACCTCGGCCCGGTGGGTGCGGGCCAGTTCGATCGCGCTCGCGCGGCCCAGGAAGTCCGGGGCGTGCAGCAGATAGATGTGCAGCGCCTGGCTCTCGATCCACTCGCCGCAGTACAGCAGCCGACGCAGATCGCGGATCACCCGATGCACCGTCACGCCGCACGCGTCCTCGATCGCCGCGCACGCGCTCATCTGGTACGCCACCGGGCAGATCCCGCACACCCGGGCCGTGATGTCCGGCGGCTCGGTGTACGCACGGCCGTGCAGGAACGCCTCGAAGAACCGCGGCGGTTCATAGATGTTCAGCTGCGCATCGGTGACCGTGCCGTCGTGGACGTGCAGGCGCAGCGCGCCCTCACCCTCGACCCGGGACAGCGAGCCGACGTGCAGCAGACGGGAGCCACGGTGCGTCACGTCTCCACCTCCTTCTCGAACCTCTCGAACGCGGCGGCGTTGAAGGTGTGCAGGAAGCGCTCCACGTCGTCCTCGTCGAGGCCGTCCCGGCGCAGCAGCGGGATCAGCGCGGGCAGGTTCACCGACCCGGAGGGTCCGAAGCAGCCGAAGCAGCCCCGGTGGTACGCCGGGCACAGCGCCCCGCACCCGGCGTGCGTGACCGGACCGAGGCAGGGCGTGCCGTGGGCGACGGTGACGCAGACCGTGCCGCGCCGCTTGCACTCGAAGCACACGCTGTGGTCCGGGATGTCCGGCTTGCGCCCGGCGAGGAAAGCGGTGATCACCTCGATGAGCTGACGCCTGTCGATCGGGCAGCCGCGCAGTTCGAAGTCGACGTCCACATGCGCCGACACGGGGGTGGAGGTGGCCAGAGTCTCGACGTACTCCGGGTGCGCGTACACCACGCGCCGGTACTCGTCGACGTCCGCGAAGTTGCGTAGCGCCTGTATCCCCCCGGCGGTCGCACACGCCCCGATGGTCACCAGGTGGCGCGAGGCCGCCCGGATCGCGCGGACGCGCTCGGCGTCCTGGGCCGTGGTGACGGAGCCCTCGACGAGGGACAGGTCGTACGGTCCGGGTTCCACCGCGCTGGAGGCCTCCAGGAAGTGGGCGATCTCCACCTCGCCCGCCAGCGCCAGGAGTTCGTCCTCGCAGTCCAGCAGGGTGAGCTGGCAGCCGTCGCAGGAGGCCAGTTTGAACACGGCAAGCTTGGGGGCCATCTCACAACTCCCTCACCGACAGCAGGGGTTCGGCCTGCGCCCAGTTCACGACGGGGCCCACCTGGCACAGCAGCAAGGGGCCGAGCTGGCAGTGTCCGCAGTGCCCGGTCGCACAGCGCATGTTCCGCTCCAGCGACACGCGGACACGGTCGCGGCGGACACCGCGCTGGGCGAGTTCGCGGGCGGCGGCCCGGATCATCGGCTCGGGCCCGCAGACGAACGCCCAGGTGCCGTCCGGCTCGAACTGCGCGCGCCCCAGCAGCTGAGTGACCACGCCGACGTCCCCGCGCCAGTCGGCGTCGGGCTGGTCGACCGTCACTCCGGTGAACGCAGTGGGCCAGCTCTCGATCTCCTGCCGGGCGATCAGGTCGCCGGGGGTGCGCGCCCCGACCAGGACGTTGACGCGGCGGTACGCCTCCGGCTCGGCCAGCGCACTCAGGATCAGCGGCCGCAGCGGGGCGAGTCCGATGCCGCCGGCCACGACCAGCACGTCACCGCCGTGCGCCCGCTCCAGTTCCCAGGTGTTGCCGTACGGGCCACGGAGGCCGACGACGTCGCCGACCCGGGTCGCGCACAGCCCGTCGGAGACCGCGCCCACCGAGCGGACCGTGTGCGCGAGACCACCCGTGGCCTGCACCGAACTCACCGAGACGGGGATCTCACCCCGACCGAAGGAGTGCACCATCGCGAACTGTCCCGGTGCGAAGTCAGGCAGTGCCGCACCCACCGGCTCCAGGCACAGCGTGACCGTGTCCGCGGTCTCCGCCCGGCGGGCGACCACGCGATGGGGGACCGGCACGGCGGTCATCGTGGTTCCTTCGTCTCAGAGATCCCGTACAGGTCGACCAGCCGGGCGCGGGCCGCGTTCAGCCGGTGCGCCAGCACCCGGCCGACCCAGTGCTCGACGGCACGCCCGAACTCGGGATCGTTCAGGCACATCAGACGGACGGCGACGGCGTCGAACTCGTAGGTGGTGAGCGGCGTCAGGGCCTCGGCGCCCAGCTGCCAGACGTACGGCTCGTACAGCCAGGACCAGCCGACGAGGTCGCCCACGCCGAGCGTCTCGATGACCGGTGGCCGTCGGCCGGGCACATGCATGTCGAGGGCGGCGGTGCCGGCCCGGATGATCCAGAAGTGGTTGGCGTGGCCGCCCTCCTCGAACAGGCGGGCGCCCTGCGGGAAGCTCACCTCGCGGCCAACGCGCAGCAGCCGCTCGCGGTGCTCGACGGGCAGAGCGTGGTTCATGCGCAGGGCGAGCGAGGGAGGCATCAGTCCGTCTCCGTTCCGACAGCCGCCCGGCCGGCGCGTTCGGCGTCCAGAGCGGCGACCTCCTCCGTGATGTCGATGCCGGCCGGGCACCAGGTGATGCACCGCCCGCAGCCGACGCATCCGGCGGTGCCGAACTGGTCGTGCCAGGTGGAGAGCTTGTGGGTGAGCCACTGCCGGTAGCGGCCGCGGGCCGAGGAGCGGACCGGGCCGCCGTGCAGATACGAGAAGTCCAGGTCGAAGCAGGAGTCCCAGCGCTGCCAGCGCTCGGTGTGGTCACCGGTGAGGTCGGTGACCTCCTCGGTGGTCGTGCAGAAGCAGGTCGGGCAGACCATCGTGCAGTTGCCGCAGGTCAGACAGCGGGCGGCGACGTCGTCCCAGCGCTCGGCGTCCAGGCTCGCGCCCATCAGGGCACGCAGGTCGACCGGGGGCAGTGAACGTCCCATGCGGTCGCGGGCCGCGTCCACGGCCGCGCCTGCGGTTTCCTCGGTGACCGGGTCGGCGCTCCGGTGCGGTATCCCGTCCAGGAGCTCGGCGCCCTCGTCGCTGCCCACGCGTACGAGGAAGCGGTGCCCGTCATCGTCCACGATCTCGGTGAGCGCGAGGTCGTAGCCCGGGTCGGCGGCGGGCCCGCCGCCGGTGGAAATGCAGAAGCACGTCGCGCCGGGCTCGGTGCACTCCGCGGCGATCAGCAACGCCTTGCGCCGACGCCTCCCATAGCCGTCGTCCGCGTAGCGCCCGCCGGTCAGGACTCGGTCCTGGATCTCGATGGCCCGCAGGTCACAGGGGCGGACGCCGAGGAAGGCGTACGAGGGCACGTCCGGCTCGTCCGGAGTGAAGCAGACGCCTCCCCCGGGCGTTCGGTCTGCGCTCCACAGCCGCTCCCGGGACGGGTGCAGGTAGGACTTCCAGGACTGCGGGCCGGCACTGTGCGCGAAGGCCGCCCCGTCCTCGCGAGGAACCAGCCGATACCGCCCGGCGTCCAGTTCGACGCCCCAGCCGTAGGGGAGCGCGTCCGCCGAGGTCAGCTCGGCCAGAACTATCGCGCCGTCGCGGACGGTCGGCCCGATGACGGTTCGTCCCTGCGCCACCAGAGCTGCGACGAGCGCGTTCAGACCATCCCGGTCGAGCACGGCCGGGGCTGCGGGGGCGGTCATGACGGTCCTCCTCTTCCTGGCGGATCCGTGCTCTTCCACTGCCAGGTTCCGACCGTGACAGCGCTCGCGGCAGGGGCTGACCGGCCCTGTCGGGGGGCCGACCGGGCCCCTCGGGCGTGCCGTTCGTGGAAGCGGACCGTGGCAGGGTGGCCTCGCCCGCCCGTTCTCGGACCCCGCCCGCCGACGGTCAGGGAAGCGGCTCGCCCAGTTCGCTCTCCACCGCGCCCGACATCGCCCGCAGCACGTCGAGCGTCCGCTGTGCTTCGGCCTCGTCGACCTGGGTGATCGCGAAGCCGACGTGCACGATGACGTACGACCCGACGCCCGCCTCGGGCGTGCAGCTCAGGCAGACCTCGCGCTGGATACCGCCGAAGTCGACACTCGCCATCCGCAGCCCGGCGTCGTCATGGATCTCCAGAACCCGGCCGGGAATGCCCAGGCACATACGCGCTCACCCCTCCCCGGCCAGCCGTGCGGCCGCGACCGCCGCCTGGCCGTAGCTGATGCCACCGTCCCCGACCGGGACCTGACCGCCGACCAGCACCCGCACCCCCTGCGCGCGCAGCCGGCGCTTCACCTCGGTCAGCAGCCGCCGGTTGACGAAGCAGCCGCCGCCCAGACACACGGTGCGCGGGGCGCCCTCGGTCACGGCCCGCGCCACGAGTTCGGCCGTGACGATCGCGAGCGTCAGATGGAAGGCCGCCGCCAGCCGGGTCACCGGCTCCCCGTCCAGCTGTCGCCGCAGCAGATCGGCCAGGGTCGGTGAGGAGTCGTACACCCACAGGCCCTGAGACCGTACGACCCGATGAGCGAGGGGTACGGCGTGCTCGTCGCCCGCCGCCGCTTCGAGCAGGACGGCCGCCTCACCCTCGTAACTCACCTGGTCGGCGAGGCCGAGCAGTGCTGCCGCCGTGTCGAAGAGCCGTCCGGCACTCGACGCACGTGGGCAGTTGACGTTCCGCGCGACCATGGCGCGCACGACGTCGGCCTGGGCCGGGTCGAGCCGGTCGGTGAACGGCCGGGTGAGCCAGGGATACGGGCGCGGGGAGCCCAGCTGCTCGCCGCCCAGCAGCTGGCCGAGGGCGGTGCGGGAGGGATGGCGTACCGCCGCGTCGCCGCCGGGCAGGGGCGCCAGCGCGAACCGGCCCACGCGGCGGTAGCCGCATCGATCGGCGACGAGGATCTCGCCACCCCACAGCGTGCCGTCGTCGCCCAGCCCCAGCCCGTCGTAGGCGACCCCGAGGAATCGGCCGCGCACCCCGTGTTCCGCTGCGCAGGCGGCCACGTGCGCGTGGTGGTGTTGCACCGGGATCCGGCGCAGCGTCTGTGCCTCGGCCCACTGTGTGGAGAGACAGCCCGGGTGCAGGTCGTGGGCGATGGCCACCGGTTCGATGCCCGTGAGTTCCTTGAGGTGCGCGTACGACGCCGTGAACGCGTCGTACGTCGGCAGATCGGCCAGGTCCCCGGTGTGCGGCCCGATATGGGCCCGGCCGTCGGCAGCCAGGGTGAACGTGTGCTTCAGCTGGGCGCCGGCCCCGGCCACCGGCTGCCGTACGGCCAGCGGCAGCGCGGCGGGAGCGAGCCCGCGCGCCCGACGGACCGTGATCCTCGTCCGCCCGGTGAACTGCACCACGGAGTCGTCGTACCGGGCCCGGATCGGCCGGTCGTGTGTGAGGAAGCCGTCCGCCACGGCGGCGAGGGCGCCCTGAGCTACTTCGTCGTCGATGGCGATCGGCTCGTCGCTGAGGTTGCCGCTGGTGACCACGAGGGGCCGGGCCAGCTCGTCCAGGAGGAGGTGGTGCAGGCCGGTGGTGGGCAGGAACAGACCGACCCGGGTCAGTCCGGGGTGGACTTCGGGAGCGAGCGGGGCGGCTCGCCCACGCCACCGGCGCCTGCCCAGCAGCACCACGGGGCGCTCCGGAGAGGTGAGGGCCTGGCGCTCGCCGGCGCTGATCTGCGCCAGCCGCGCGGCCGCCTCGATGTCCGGGACCATCACGGCGAACGGTTTCGCCGGACGGCCCTTACGGCGCCGTAGCTCTGCCACGACCGCCGGGTCGCCCGCATCGCATACCAGCTGGTAGCCGCCCAGCCCTTTCAGCGCGACGATCCCGCGCCCGTCGACCGTCTTCACCGCCGCCCGCAGTGCCTCCTCACCACGCAGTTCCTCCCAGGCCAGACGTGGCCCGCAGACGGGGCAGGCGACGGGTTCCGCGTGGAAGCGCCGGTTGCCGGGGTCGGCGTACTCGGCGGCGCAGGCGGCGCACAGCGGGAAGCGGCGCATGGTCGTGCGGATCCGGTCGTACGGCAGGTCCTCGATGATCGTGGCGCGGGGGCCGCAGTCAGTGCAGTTGATGAACGGGTAGCGGTAGCGGCGGTCGTTCGGGTCGTACAGCTCGCCCAGGCAGGCGTCGCAGATCGCCGCGTCGGGCGGGATCTCGCGGGGTGCCGTGGCCGAGTCGCCGGGGGCGCTGAGCCGTACCTGGAAACCCCGGTCGTACGGCGACTGCCGCACACCGTCGGTCAGCCGGACGCGGCGCACCCGGGCGAGGGCCGGTGAGTCGGTGCGCAGGCGGGCGGCGAACTCCTCGATCGTGCGCGTCGGGCCGGCGACCTCGCCCTCGACATGACCGTTGACGTTGGCCACCCAGCCGGCCAGGCCGAGCTCGGACGCGGTGCGATAGACGAAGGGCCTGAAGCCGACGCCCTGGACGATGCCTTCGACGAGGAAACGGCGCACGGTCATGTCCGCCCCCTGGCTGAGACGTCCCCGTTCCGCGCGATCTCGTCCTCGACAGCCCGCACGAGCGGCTCCACCGCGTCCGCGACGGCAGGGGAGAGGCCGGTGCCCAGCTCGCTCTCGGCGCCCTCGACGGCGTACACGATCAGCCGCTCGGGCAGCAGGCCCAGCACCCGGGCCAGCTCGACCGCCTCACCCAGCCCCAGCCCGTGAGAACTCGTGGTCGCGGGCTGTGCGAGGAGCCCGGCGTCGAGTTCGAGGCGATGCACGCGGCCGGGGGTGCCCGGGTGGGCGTGCGCAGCGTCGACGACGACCGCGAGGTGGGCGCCCTCCCACAGGCCGATCAGCCGACCCGGCTCGCCGTCGCAGATCGCGAGGTCGACGTCCGGCAACAACGGCCGGTCCTCGCCCCGCTCGCACAGCCGGGCTAGCACGGCCCAGCCCACACCGTCGTCGCGCCGGAACTCGTTCCCGACGCCGATCACGGCGATCCGACCGCGGCTCCTCATGCCCCCACCGTGGGCCACGACCGCTGTGCGCCGCATGGGCCGAACGACCCCGGTCCTGGGGCCGACCATCCTCGGCGGCCGCCCTGCCTGTCGGTGCCGTGATCCCGTTGCGCGCTACACCGGCACGACCGCGACCGGGCACATGGCGTGCTGGAGTAGCGCGAGTGCCGTACGGCCCGAGCGGCGGCCGACCACAACGAGACCGGAGCTCTCGGCGGCATGGGCGAGTGCCACGTCCGGGGCGAGCAGGACGACGTCCTCCAGGACGTCGACCTCCGGATACTTGCCGCGCCACGGCCGCAGCGCGTCCGACAGCCGCTGTACCTCGTCGTCCTCCCAGGTGGCGCGATCCTCCTCCAGGACGGGGAAGGGCCGCTGCGCCGCCTGCGTGGGGAGCGTCCAGGCATCCACGGCGTGCAGCCGCGTGCCGCGCAGTCGGGCCGCCTCGAAGGCGACGCCGACGGCCCGGCTCGCCGGGTTGCGGGCATCGATTCCGAGCGTCACGGCGTTGGCATGGCCGGGAGGCCTCTCTCCGGAGAGGCTGCCGGGGACCAGCACCACCGGCCGCTCGCAGGACCGGGCCAGAGCCATGGCGGTCGAGCCCATGGAGACGCTGGGATGACTGCCCTCGCCTCGCAGACCGAGCACAAGCAGCTCCGCGTCCCCCGTCACTGTGTGCCGGGCCGCCGCCGGAGCCCCGCAGAGGTGCAGGCCCTCGGCCCGCAACGCCGGGTGCCGGTGGGTGAGTGCGGCGACCACATGGTCCGCCACTGCCTCGGGGTGGTACGGCCACTGCTCGGCCGGTTCCGGACCGTCCGGCGGCGACACGTGGACCACCCGCAAAGGCAGTTCACGCGACAGCGCCTCGCGCGCGGCCCAGTCGGCCGCGGCACGGCTGCGTGCCGACCGGTCGACGCCGGTGATGATCACTCGCTGCATGACGTGCCGCCTTCCCCCCGAGGGGAACTCGGTGCCCGGGCAAGCCCAGCGTCGCCGGGGAGTCGGCCCGCACACAGGGGCCGAACGGGCCCGCATCGGAGCCCTGGCGGCCCATACCCGCCGGTGAACCGCGGCCCGACGCTGGCACCGAGGAGCAGACCGACCACAGGAGGTGCGCGCCATGCTTCCGCCCGTCATGGCCGGAGTCGACGGATCCGCCGAGAGCCTCGCCGCCGCCGAGTGGGCCGCCCGCGAGGCGGCGCGCCGCGACCGGCCGCTGCGTCTGGTGCACGTCTGGAGCTGGCATCCCCACGAGGGAGCCGACGCGTCGGCGACAACGGTCCAGCGGTATCTGGCCCGGCGTGCGCTGCGCCAGGCCGAGGACCGCATCCGCCGTACCTGCCCCGGCGTCAAACTCGACGAGGAACAGATCGAGGGACCCGCGACCGGCGCCCTTCTGCACGCTGCCGAGCAGGCCGAACTGCTGGTACTGGGATCGCGCGGCCTCAGTGGATTCACCGGGTTCCTGATCGGCTCGGTCGCCCTGGGCGTGGTGGCACGGGCCGTCCGCCCGGTCGTCCTCGTCCGTGCGGGCGAGGAGGCGTCCGACGAGCATCTTCCGGACGCCGACGGCAGCCTGTCCACCCGCACCGGCTACCGGGACGTCGTCCTGGGCATCGACCTTGACGACCCCTGCGACGACGTGATCGAGTTCGCTTTCGAGGCGGCCCGGCTGCGCGGCGCGCGCCTGCACGTCGTGCACGCCTGGCAGGAGCGGTCGCCGTTGGGGCTCGGCCCCGGTGACATCGGTCTGGTGAACGGCCGGGAGCAGGCCGACGAGTGGCTCGGCTTCCTCACGGCCGTGCTGAAGGTCTGGCGGGACAAGTACTCCGAGGTGGAGGTGGCCGAGACGGTGACCGAGGGCCGCCCGCAGTCGGTTCTGGTCCGAGCATCCACCGGGGCGAGCCTGCTCGTTGTCGGCCGCCGGATGACCGAGCGCCCGACCGGCCCGCGCACCGGAGCGGTCACTCACGCCGCCATCCATCACGTCGGCTGCCCCGTGGCCGTCGTCCCCCACGAGTGAGAGGCCGTGGACCTGATGAGCGCGCCCACCAAGTACGTGTACGAATTCGCCGAGGGCAGCCGGGAGATGGCCGACCTTCTCGGCGGCAAGGGAGCGGGGCTCGCCGAAATGACCCGCCTGGGCCTGCCCGTCCCGCCTGGCTTCACCGTCACCACCGAGGCCTGCAAGGTCTACCTGGCCACAGGCGAGGAACCGGACGAGCTCGGCGTCGAGGCGGCGCAGGCGCTGGCCGGCCTGGAACGGGCCATG
Source organism: Streptomyces sp. NPDC051243 (assembly GCF_044455405.1). Taxonomy (NCBI): domain Bacteria; kingdom Bacillati; phylum Actinomycetota; class Actinomycetes; order Kitasatosporales; family Streptomycetaceae; genus Streptomyces; species Streptomyces sp. NPDC051243. Next base: position 343,467 of record NZ_JBITES010000005.1, read on the forward strand.
GGCCGCACGCTCGGGGCGCCCGACGACCCGCTGCTGGTGTCCGTGCGCTCCGGCGCCCGTTTCTCCATGCCGGGCATGATGGAGACGATCCTCGACATCGGCCTCAACGACCGGTCGGTCACCGGGCTCGCCAAGGCCTCTGGGCAAGAGCGGTTCGCCTGGGACTCCTACCGGAGGCTGATCCAGATGTTCGGCCGGACCGTGATGGGCGTGGACGGCGACCTGTTCGAGCAAGCCATCGCCGCCCACAAGGCCCGGCGTGCGGTCGCCACCGACCACGAACTCGACAGCGTTGAACTCGTCGAGCTCACCGATGAGTTCAAGGACATCATCCGCAAGGAGACCGGCGAGGACTTCCCACAGGACCCCGCAGAACAACTGGCCCGCGCCATCCGTGCGGTCTTCGACTCCTGGAACGGCGAACGCGCCCGCGTCTACCGCCGACGCGAACACATCCCCGAGGACCTCGGCACCGCCGTCAACGTCCAGGCCATGGTCTTCGGCAATCTCGGCCCGGACTCCTGCACCGGCGTCGCCTTCACCCGCGATCCCGCCAGCGGCGAGAGCGGCGTGTACGGCGACTACCTGCCCGACGCCCAGGGCGAGGACGTCGTCGCGGGCGTCCGCGACGCCCTGCCCCTGAGCGAACTGAAGGTCCTCGCCCCGCGCACGTACGTCGAACTCGGCGACCACCTGCGCACCCTGGAGGACCACTACCGCGACCTGTGCGACGTCGAGTTCACCGTCGAGCGCGGCAAGCTGTGGATCCTGCAGACCCGCGTCGGCAAGCGCACCGCCGAGGCCGCCTTCCGCATCGCCCACGACCTGAGTGCCGACGGCACGATCAGCGCCGACGAGGCCCTGGTGCGCGTCGACGGGGCCGCACTGACCCGGCTGATGTTCCCCCGCTTCGACACCACCCCGGCCGACGTGCCCCTCGCCCACGGCGTGCCCGCCTCGCCGGGCGCGGCCGTCGGCGTCGTCGTCTTCGACTCCGCAGAGGCCGTACGGCGTGCCGCGACCGGCGAGCACGTGGTCCTGGTGCGCCGGGAGACCACCCCCGACGACCTGCCCGGCATGATCGCCGCCGAGGCGGTGCTGACCAGCCGGGGCGGCAAGACCAGCCATGCCGCCGTCGTCGCCCGGGGTATGGGCAAGGTGTGCGTGTGCGGCGCCGAGGCCCTCACCGTCGACCCGGTCGCCCGCCGGTTCACCACGAAGACGGGTACGGTCGTGCACGAGGGCGACACCGTCTCCGTCGACGGCACCGCCGGTACGGTCCACCTCGGCGCACTCCCGCTCACCGCGTCGGATGTCGGCCGCGCTCTGGAAGCGGGCACCGGAGCCGGACCGCTCACCGAGGCCGTCCTGGGGGCGCTGGCCCACGCCGACTCCGTACGCCGCCTGGAGGTGCGGGCGAACGCCGACACACCCGAGGACGCCGCACGCGCGCGTGCCCTCGGCGCCCAGGGCATCGGCCTGTGCCGCACCGAGCACATGTTCCTCGGCGAGCGCAGGGCGCTGGTGGAGGCGATGATCCTGGCCCGCGACGACACTGCGCGAGAGAAGGCCCTGGCCGCCCTGCTGCCGCTGCAACGCGAGGACTTCATCGGCATCCTGACGGCGATGGACGGACTTCCGGTGACGATCCGACTGCTGGACCCGCCACTGCACGAGTTCCTGCCCGACCGCACCGAACTCGCCGTCCGCCTCGCCTCCGCGGCGAACCCGGACCTGCACGACCGCGACCTCCTGCGCGCCGTCGAGCGCATGCAGGAGCAGAACCCGATGCTGGGCCTGCGCGGTGTGCGCCTTGGCCTGGCCGTGCCCGGCCTGATGGCCATGCAGGTGCGGGCCGTCGCCGAAGCCGTGACGAATCGTCTGAGCGCGGGAGGCCGGCCGCACGCCGAGATCATGATCCCGCTCGTCGGCACGGTCGAGGAACTGCGCCTGGCCCGCACCGAAGCCGAACGCGTTCTCGCCGAGGTCGCGGCCGAGACCTGCACGACCCTCGACTGCCCGATCGGCACGATGATCGAGCTGCCCCGTGCCGCCCTCACCGCCGGACACATCGCCGAGGCCGCCGACTTCTTCTCCTTCGGTACCAATGACCTCACCCAGACCACCTGGGGCCTGTCCCGTGACGACGCCGAGGCCTCCTTCTTCCCGCTCTATCTGGAGAAGGGAGTCTTCGCGGTGTCGCCGTTCGACTCGATCGACCAGGAGGGCGTCGGGCGGCTCGTGGAGCTGGCTGTGGAGGCCGGACGCTCCGTCAACCCCCGCCTTGAGACCGGGGTGTGCGGTGAGCACGGCGGCGACCCCGACTCCATCCACTTCTTCCACCGGGCCGGACTGGACTACGTCTCCTGCTCACCGTTCCGCATTCCGGCGGCCCGACTGGAGGCGGGCCGGGCTGCCGTCACCGACCGCACCGGGACCAGCGACACCAGGTGAGGTGCATGGGTGAGTGCCCCGGCAGCGGTGCATTGCGGCGGACAGCAGGCCCGAGCCTGTGCGTGCGGGACCGGCCGGCCGCGCCGAAGACCCGGCGGGGTCGTTGCTGGGCTGGGAGAACGCACTCGCCCAGACCGCCCCGGCCTCGTCCCGCAAGGAACGTGTCGAGGCCGCTCGCGCCTTCGAACGTGCCACCCGCTCCCACATCCGCGCCGAGCGCGCCGACAACCGAGCCATCCGCTCCGCCGCCCGCGGCATCATCCGCGCCGGCAACGCCCTCGGCAAAGGCGAAGACGGCGGCACCACCGCGATGCTCCTGTCCACGATGGTCCTCGTCACCATCGCCGCCGTGCGCTGGCACTCCGCCCGCGGCCACGCCCAGCAGGCAGCCGCCGCCCAACGCGCCGCTCAACACCTGCGCAGTGCCTACCGATCAGCCGCCGCTGCCCCCATGCACGCGATGTGCGAGCACGGCCGTCTCCTCCCCGAACCCATACGAGAGCGGTACGCCGGCACCCTCGAAGCCGCGCTGCCCGAGCAGCCCGACTCCGTACGCCGCGAGCCCGGCTGGGACGCCCTCCCCGCCACCCTGGACCAGGCCAAGCTGACCGAGCGCCGACCCGAATAGGGCCTGGAGCATCGTGGACGCCGCCCGGTGGCGCATGCACTCAGGCTCACAAGGTTCCCTGATGATGCGATAGCGCTCTCGTGGGGGAGCTGATGAAACGGGCCTCAGCCGCCATGATATGGGCGTAGAAGCTAGAGCCAAGCGGCATAGGTATTTTCTCTTCGTCCCAAAAGCAGCGACTGAAGAGCGCGCGATAGTCGGTTTCTGTAAATGTGTCTTCCGGTAGACCAGTGCGAGCGTTCTGCGCCTCTCGGTAAGCTGTGATGACTGCATATGGACGATGAAGCCCGCTGGGCCACCGCCCGACGCTTGCTGCACGACCACATGCTCAAGCCTGAAGACCGCCTCGCCGGCCTGCTGTTGCTCCCTTATGCTCAGTGGCCCGCCGTGATCTCCCGGCTCACCGTCAAGGACGTCGAGGAGAGGGACGGAACCGTCCGCATCCGCCTCGGCGTCGTCCCGGTCGAGCTACCAGAACCGGTTGCCCAATTGGCCCTGCAGCAAGTCGAAGTCCGACGCAGCCATGCCGTCCTCGCCCGCTCGGACTCTCCCTGCCTCTTTCCCGGCGGCCAGCCCGGCCGCCCGATCAGTGCCTGGGCCATGGGAGAACGGCTCCGCAACTTCGGCATCCGGCTCGCCGAAGCCCGCTCGACCGCCCTGTTCCAGCTCACCACCGAGCTGCCCGCAGGCGTCCTTGCCCGCACCCTCGGCCTCGACATCACCGTCGTCGTCAAATGGCAGCGAGCCGCCGCCGGCGACTGGGCCGCCTACGCCGCCGAGGTCAGCCACCGAACCAGCACCCAGGAGTGACATGCCTCTTCTGCCCTACGACGCCGTGCTCTGCGACATCGACGGCGTGATCCGCCATTGGCCAGCCGCCGACAAGCTGGAGCACGAGCACGGACTTCCCATCGGCGCGCTCGCAGCCTCAGCGTTCGCACCCGCCCGCCTGCACCCGGCCATCACGGGGAAGATCACCGACGAGCAGTGGCGATCGGCGGTCGCCGCCGACCTCGCCGCCCGCCACGGATCAAAGGAACGAGCGGATGCGTCCGTGCGAGCCTGGTCCGCTCTCCTGCCCGCAGTCGATCAAGACGTCGTCGCGCTGCTCGGGAAAGTACGCGAGGTCGCGTCCGTCGCCTTGGTCTCCAACGCAACCACCCGGTTGGAGTGGGACCTGGAACGCCAGGGACTCGCCGACCTCGCCGATACCGTTGTGAACACCGCGCGCATCGGCGTCGCGAAACCCGATCTTCGTGTCTACCACACCGCTGCCGAGCGTCTCGACGCGGCGATCGACCGCTGCTTGTTCATCGACGACACCAAAGCCAATGTCACAGCGGCCCGCGAAGCCGGGATGACCGCTCTCCACTACCGCCAGCTCGAAGATCTACACGAGGCTCTATCGCCGCTTCTCAACGGATCGAGCTGAAGGGCATTCCGGGAGTTCCAAACCCGACGTCACCATTCGCGGTTTATCCCGAGGAAGCCCTCAACGGCCACCGGGCCTTCATCGCCCGTCGACGAGCCCTGCGGCCCAGCGAGGAATACCGGACCCCGACCGACGAGGAATGGAACGAGTTCCTCGGCCACTTCGAACGTCGGAAGGTCGCCCCGGGCGACTGCGGTCGTGCCTACGGCGCCAGCTGCCAGCATGAACACAGCTGTGTCCGCTGTCCCCTCCTTGCCCGTGACGGCCTGGGACGGCCACTGGCCATCATGCTCACGGCCGGCCGGCGTCACGACGGCGTCTGCGCACGCCCACTTCTCGAGCGGATCCGAGTGCCCCGCCTCGGTCGGGGCCGACCGCGCTGCGGACCGGACCACGTGGTCGCGGACAAGGCCTACGCCTCCCGCGGCTTCCGCGCCTACCTCCGCAAGCGAGGCATCAGCCACACCATCCCAGAGAAGCAAGACCAGCAACGCCACCGCCGCAACCGGGGCCGGGGCGGTGGTCGCCCGCCGCGGGTCGACCGGGTGATCTACCACCGACGTAACACCGTCGAACGCCGCTTCAACCGGCTCAAGAGCTTCCCCGGCATCGCCACCCGATACGACAAGACCGCCACTTCCTACGAAGCAGCGGTCTCTCTCGCATCGTTGCTGCTCTGGGCAAGATCCGTTTGAAGACGGACCCTAGCGGGCCACTGCTTGATCTGCGCCGATGCAGGCGAAGCCGGGGCCCGGCAGTGGCGTCTTGATCCCGTCTGGCAAGCCGGATGCTACGAATCGCTCGTAGAACGGCCGGCCCCGCAAGGTGCCGTCACCGCCCCGCTCCCGCACCACCTTCTACAGACCCGCAAACTGCGCCACTCGCGGCCCGGTGAATGTCTCCACCTACACTCGGTCAACCCTTAACACCCCGGCCATACCCGGGAGATGCCCAGCTCACGGCCTTGTGCAACACGCTTTTAGCGCTGTCCCGCAATTGATCTACGGCTCAGTGGTGCTGTCGGCGGCGGGGTCTGAGGAGTTGAGGGGGCCGTGGTATCGGGTGGTGCGGGAGCACCAGTCGTAGTTGCCGCGGATGGCAGCCCGCATGCCTTGGGTGAACCGGGCCACAGCGGCGCGGGCGGAAGGGGACATGCCGAGGGTGTCGTACAGGAGCGGCAGTTGTGCCTCCGCTGTCAGGAACTCCTGCATCCAGTCGTTGATCATGCGGTACGTGGTCTTCAGCGCATCTGCACGGCTGCAGGCTTCCTGCCGCTCCAGGACGAGGACGAGATTGTGGTGATCGCCGCGGGCTTCTTCCTTGGCCAGGGAGTACACGTCGTTGACGATGTTGATGTTCTGGTTGGCGGCGTCCCGCATAGCGTGCAGTAGGGGGCTGTCGTACGCTGCGGCGGGAACCTCGCAGCGCCAGATGCGTTCGACCGCGTCCCACAGGGGTGGCATGAACCCGCTGGCGTAACGCAGTTGCAGGTACTCCTCCACGCCGGGCTCGAGATCGTCGCGGCGATGGACGGCTTCTTGGACTTGGGCCTGTAGATACTGGTCCCAGTGCCGTAACGCGCGAGAACGCCAGGCGGGAGACATCCCGTCCTGCTCGCGGGCCCACAGGTCGGCGAAGGCGACCGCGACGGGGGGTGCCCCGCGCAGCGTCACGCCGGGTGCCGAGTGCACCAGCTCCCGCAGGGTCTCGATGTGGGCCTGAACGGCTTGCGGGTCGCGGCCCAGCGTGCCGTCGAATTGGTCGTCGAAGGTGCAGAACCAGCCCACGAAGCTGCATCCCAGGTCCAGGTCCGGGCTGCTGCAGGCGTGAAACCAGCGGGCGGCGACATCTTCGGGGTGCCAGCTGCGGTAGCGCGCGACACTCGTTTCGCCAGCCAGCAGTCCGGTGTGGCGCATCCATGTGATGTGGCGTTCCAGGGCTGCGGCAGCCTCGGGATGGCGCTGGGGCGGGATCGGCATCCAGATCCCGTCATCCGTTCTTCGGCGTGTCTGCCGTGTGCGCTTCCCGGTCGGAGCCGCCCCGTCCTGGTCCTGTTGCGTGGACAAGGGGTTCCTCCTGCGGGGCCGAAACCGCACGGAGGGCCCGCATGTGGCCAGGGTGCGCGGCGTGCGTGCGAGTTCGGCTGCGACCAGTAGACCAGGAGGTGCGGTCGGCCAATAGGCACACCGGGGGCTCTCTGTGGTGAGCGCCAAGTCTGGCGTGTTGAGCCAGTACCAACGGTTGGTACATGGTGCGCCGTGGAGGGGTCAGGCGACCCTGGGGTCTTCGGTGATGATCTTGTGGTGGCATGTGTGATCACGGCGTCGGAGCCGTCCTGGATAGCCCCGTTCACCGGGCTGAGCCCGCGTCAGTTCGGCAAGCCGATCGCGGTGTTGCGGCGCGAGGGTGTAGACCCCGTCCGCAGGGGCCGGCCCTGGAGCCTGCTGCTGGAGGACCGCGTGCTGCTGGTCGCCGCTTACTGGCGGACGAACCTCACCCTGCGGCAGCTGGCGCCGCTGTTCGGGGTGTCGAAGTCGGCTGCGGACCGTGGCGTCCGCTGCTTCGAGCCGGCCCCCCGGGCAGCTCCCACTCCTCGCGTTCGTTCTTCAGCAGCAGTACGCGACGACGGCTGTCCAAAGCCACGCCCTTGACGGAGACGAGCCAGGTAGGGGGCGTGTACGCCATCGCTCTCCTCGGATTCCACGGAGGGCCGGTGGCGCTCGGAACGTACCACGCCACCCACAACCGAACAGTGATGCGCCGAGCTCAAGAGCCGTTCGCCGACGCGTTCGCGCACCACCGCATCGACCTCGCGGCACCCGGCGTGGAGGCGGCGATTGCGGCGCAATCGCGGGACGTGGGCCTGGTCCTTTTCGATGGCCTCACCTCGCGCAAGACCGTGCTCGCCTTCGCCGCTCGGATCATGAGCCTCATACCGCATCGCGACAGCGACTCGGACGGCCTCACCACCATTCGCGACACACGTCGGCACGCGCACCGAGCGGGCTTTGCTGGATTCGGTAACGGGGGGCTCGACCCGCACACCGAACGCTCCGGCACGCCCGAACCGCCCCGCCTGATGCTTCTCGTGTGCGGGCAGGCCGCGGTGACACGGGGAGAATCCCTGCTCACCGACGGGCAGGCCATCCACACTGACCTGTTCCTCGGTGGACGAGAGGCTGGGCTGGCACTGGCACAGCGTTCTTCGGAGCTGGAGACGGTCACACCACGCAGGTGTTCACCGTCCACCGCAGCCAGCGGGTTTCCATTCGACTGCGGCTCGATGGACGCGCACGCTGGAGCCCGATAGTTCAGCCCTATCTTCCACAGCTGAAGTCCGCGGCGGTACGCCATCAGATCCCCCTGGCCTTGACGCCCGGGCAGGGCTATCTGCTGGACAACGAACGTTGGCTCCACGCGCGCCGCGCCTTTACCGGCCATCGACTCTGCTGGCGTGCCCTTGGAACTCCCCGCTTTCCCATGGCGCGAGGATTCGCGCCTGCGCCGGAGGTTGTCCTCCCGCCCATTCTCTCGGAGGCGGGATGACGGCGGAACAAACCGTGGTAGCCCTCGCCGGAGCGTTCAAGACCGGCGCTCCCGATTTCCCGGTCGACTCAGACTCGGGCCAAGTGGCCACGCGTTGCTTCGAGGTTGTCTTCCTCCCGGCTGACTTCCGCGCCGGGCAGATGCGACGGATCACGTCGGCGCACCTTCGCCTCTGGGACCTTCTGGGGCTGTGTGACGCGGCCACGCTTGCCGTCTCGGAACTGCTGACCAACGCCGTAAGGCATGGCGAAGGGAATCCGGTCGGGCTCAGGGTGACGGGCTCCGACGAGGAACTGCGCATCGAGGTCACCGACGGAAGTCCCAGTCCGGCTCGGCTGCTGCTGCGCATAGCCCTCTCGTCTACGGGGCAGGCGGGTGTGCGGTATCCGTCGGCATCAACGCACCTCCGAGCCCGCGCCTCGTTGCTTGCACCCTGAGCGCGGCAACCGCAGTGCACCGGATCACGTCCCGATAAGGGCTCGCGAAACGTTGAGCCTTTTCCAACCTCACTTTGAGGCGTGGTGCAGGACGACGACCGCCTTCACGATGTCGGTGATGCGGTTGGTGCTGCAGCGGAGCTTGCGTAGGAGGCGCCAGCCCTTGAGGGTGGCCATGGCCTGCTCGCCGAGGCAGCGGATCTTGGCGTGGGTGGTGCTGTGCCGTCGCTTCCACCGCCTGAGCCGACGGCCCCGGAACGGTACCCGGACGGTTCCTCCGGCCACTTGATACGCCTTGTCCGGCCCAGCATTTGAGGCCCTGAGCAATTGTCAATAGTCGTGGATCACTCGGCTCTGGACATCGTGAAAGGCCTGGGTGGTCAGGCCGGCGTGTCGGGGCTGGCCGGCCAGGCTCAGTCGGGTCGGGGACTGTCCTTGGACTCCTCGCCGCCCGCATGGCGTTCCGTCGGCGGCCTGGAAAACCTGTTCCGGGCTGGTGTCTCCGTCACTAGAGTGCGGCCGTGGAGATCACCTACGAACGCTTCGAGTCCACCGACGCGGAAGAACTGGTCGGCTTCCTCTCGGGCGACACGTGGCCGTTCCACGGCTCGGATGTTGTTGACCAGGCCGAAGCCCGGCAGTGGATTGGAGAGGGTCGCTACGACGGCCGGGACAGCCGGGCGTTCTGGATCACGGTTGCCGGTGAGCGAGCCGGCCTTGTCCGGCTGATGGACCTGTGTGACGATACGCCGCTGTTCGATCTGCGGATCCGCTGCGAGCACCGAGGGCGGGGCCTCGGAGGACAGGCCCTGACCTGGCTCACCAGGTACGTGTTCACCGAGTTCCCCCAGGTCCAGCGGATCGAGGGCACCACTCGTCAGGACAACGTAGCGATGCGCCGCGCCTTTCAGAGGTGTGGTTACGCGAAGGAAGCGCATTATCGCGACGCGTGGCCGGCAGCCGACGGCAGGGTTCGTGACGCCGTCGGGTATGCGATTCTGCGACGTGACTGGCTCTCTGGCAGCACAACGGTTCCTGATTGGAACGACGAGCGCATCCTTGGATCAGGTGGCGTTTGATCAGGCTGCCGCGGTCTCTCCTCGCTCGCCCAGGACGCCGTTCTCGAACCTGGCGCCGGAGCGGACCAGGGCAACCAGATGGGCTCCGGTGATCGCGCGCCAGCGGTCCTGGGCGGCCTCGACCAGCTTGAACACCATCGCGAGGGCCGCGGCCGGGCTGCCGGCCCCGCGGGTGACCTTGGTCCGCGCACATCGAGGTGTAGCGGCCGCTGCAGGAAGTGGCCGAGCGGCCCGCGCCCGCACGGGCGGACGCGGACCACACAGCAGTCAAGCCGACCACACAGCCGTCAGTTCGACCTCCACCAAGCCGCGGAGGCGTCCCGCAGGGTGTTGGTGCCGCAGTGCACCTCGCCCATGCCCAGGTGGTAGGTGTACCAGTCGTCGATGTACGACACCTTCAGACCGGCTCGCGTGTACGCGGCGGTGACGGCCTGCGTGAAGATGTCCTTGCCTCCGATGACGGGGCCCCACTGGCGCGGGGCGAGAGAGCGGTCGCGGGCGAGCAGGACACCGTTGACGGCGCCGGGGACGTAGGCGCTCGTCCGGACGGCGGCCCGGCCGGCAAAGTCGCCGCGGCCCTGGTCGAGCCACTTCTGCTGGCCGTACTTGTCGAGTGTGTTCACGAGCGCCGGGTCCCCGCCCATGCGCGTCAGCCGCGGCACGGAAACGTCCTGGCCGGCGGACGCCGACATCTCGGCTTCCCGGGTGTACAGGCCCGGCACGCGCACGATCTCCCCGTCGGTGACACCGGTCTCGCGCTTGAGGATGTCGAGGTTGGCCTCGATGCGCTGGGCCGCCATGGTGTTGTCGGCCACGAAGTGCCGGGAGGCGAGGGCCTGGTCGATGGTCTCCTTCGGCGCCGGCTCGCCCCCGAAACCCGGGACGGAGAACATCTTGGTGCGGCCGTGGCCGTCACGCTGCGCGTCCCGCAGCAGCTTCAGCCCGGCCTGCGGGTCGGCGACCCCGATCCGCCAGCCGCGCGGGGTGTCGGCGGGCAGGAACTGCACGAACTCGTCGACGTGGCCGACGCCCAGCCACGAGGTGTCCAGCAGCAGCGGGTCCTGCAGGCCCTGGGACTTCAGCAGGGTGCGCATCGCCCGCGCCGGCTTGGAACCCGTGTCCTTGCGCTCGCCCATGATGACGCGGCCGGCCGGAAAGGAGCGTCCGCCGTGCGTGTAGGGCGGAATGGTCTCCAGGTTCCCCGTGGAGTTGAGCGTGCGCTCCTCCGAGTCGCGCACGCCGGAGACCTGCACCACCCCGACGTCGCGGCCGCGCAGCTTCTCGAACAGCTCCCGGCCCGCCTCGCGGTCGGGCTGGGCCGAGCGCAGCATCACCCGCATCGCCTGCCGCCGCCCGCCCGGGCCGGTCATGCTGACGTAGGCCGGCTCGACGAAGTCCTGCGCCCAGATGTCGCCGTACTTGTCGAAGGTCACGAGCGGCTCGGTGATCCCGGCCCGCCGCACCTCCGTCTCCAGGTTCCTGACGAACTGCCGGTAGGGCTGGTCGGCGGGGCTGTTTCCGGGCAGCTTGGTGACCATGACCTGCTGTGCCTTCTGCAGGTGGTGGTGGGTCAGGAGCGGGGCGACGCGCAGGGTGACCGTGTCGGACGTGGTCGTGCCCGCGGACGTCACGCTCAGCCGGATCACCGCCCGGCCGTCCCACTTCGCGGTGTCCCGGATGACGTCGGTGGCCTCGACGCCGAACTCCACGCCGGAGCGCAACTCGGCCGCCGACAGCCGGGTTTCGCCCGTGACCGGCACCCAGGCACCGGAGCGGTTGAGGAAGACCCGGGTGTACTTGGCCCCGGCCGTCACCGTCACGCTGCCCGTCGCCCCGGACGCCAGGCCCGGCATCGGCACCGAGCGGACCCGCGCGAGATCGGCGGCGTCCGCACGCCCGTTGACCTTCTTGTCCGAGGCGTCGTTGCAGGCGGCCAGCTTGGCGTCGGACAGTGGCCGGCCACCCGGGCCCCTGACCGGGCAGCGTTTGGTGTCGTCGTCGAGGTTGGGCAGGTAGACCGCTCCCCGGCCGACGGACCAGCCGTCCTCGCCGGCCGTGTCGGTGCCTCCGGTGACATCGACTCGGCCGTCGCGGTCGACGTCCGCGCGGAGGTCGGCGGTCGCGGTCGGCGGTGCCGCGAAGGCGGGGGACAGCGGGGTGACGAGCACGGAGCCCGCCGCGGTGACGGCGAGGATCACCTGTCTGGCAGAGGTCGTACGTATCCGCGTACGTGTGCGCACGGCACATCCCTTTCCGGTGGGGGGTGTTTCGCCGTGCAAGAGGAGGAACACGCGCTGTGCGTTCACTGCGGGGACGGGAGTTCATCCCTGGGTCTGACGGGACCTCCCGAGTGGCGGGGGCACACAGGGATCTCAGTTGTTCACCGACGCATGTTCTGCCCGGTTTCCTCGTCGCGTTCGCCGTGTTGTGGTCCCGGTTCCTCCGACGTTCCGTGACGTCAGAATGCTGAGTGCGTTGGCGGCCACGACGGCGCCGATGCCCGCCCACTCCGGCGCCGCCAGCTCCTGGCCCAGACCGACCAGGCCCACCAGGGCGGCGAGTACGGGGTTGACGCTCATGAACAGTCCGAAGGCCCGGGCCGGCACGTGCCGCAGGGTGAACAGGTCGGCGACGTACGGCACGGCCGAGGAGAGCACACCGGCGGCGACCGCGCAGGCGACGGCGCCGGCCGTCGGCGGATGCCGCAGGGCGACGACGACGCCGACCGGCAGGAACAACAGCGCCGACAGGCAGGACGCGGCCGCCGCGCCCTGCGCTCCGGGGATGCGACGGCCCACCGTGCGGTTGAGCAGGATGTACGACGCCCAGCAGACGGCGGCCAGCAGGCCCAGCGCCATCCCCGGGTGGTCGGCCGAGGGCTGAGGGCGCATCAGGGTGACGACTCCCGCCGCCGCGATCACCGCGCAGCAGACGTCCACGCGGCGGCGGGAGGTCGCCAGGGCGATGGTGAGCGGGCCGAGGAACTCCAGCGTCACCGCGAGGCCCAGGCCGACACGGTCGATCGCGGAGTACAGCGAGAGGTTCATGGTGCCGAACACGACCGCCAGCAGGACGACCGGCCACCACTGGCCCCACGTGAACGTACGCAGCCTCGGCCGGCCGACCGCCACCAGGACCGCGGCGGCGACGTACTGGCGCACGGCGACGACACCGACGGGACCGAGGACGGGGAAGGCGAGGGAGCCGATCGCGGCGCCCGTCTGGTTGGACAGACCGCTGCCGATCATGGTGGCCACACCGGCGAGACGTCCAGAGTGCGGCTCGGGGCCCGCGGGAGAGGCCACGGGGTCAGGCGCCGGAGCAGGCGCGGATGCGGGGCGGGTACGCATGCGCCCATCGTGGGACCGCGGCCTCCTTGCGGGAAATGCGTGGATGACCTCAGCTATACGCTTCAGTCATGGATGTGGAGCTGCGGCAGTTGCGCTGCCTCGTCGCGATCGTCGACGAGGGCACCTTCACCGACGCCGCGATCGCCCTCGGCGTCTCCCAGGCGGCCGTCTCCCGTTCCCTCGCCTCCCTCGAACGCGCCCTGGGCACAAGGCTGTTGCGGCGCACCTCCCGCGAGGTGACGCCGACCGGCACCGGACTTCGGGTGCTGGCGCACGCCCGGCGCGTACTCGGCGAGGTGGACGACCTGGTCCGGGAGGCCGCCGCCGGACACGACCGGCTGCGGATGGGCTACGCCTGGGCGGCGCTCGGCCGGCACACCCCGGCGTTCCAGCGTCGCTGGGCCGCCGCTCACCCGGGGACCGATCTGCAGCTCGTCCGCCTCAACTCGGCCACCGCTGGGCTCGCGGAGGGTGCCTGCGACCTGTCCGTCGTCCGGCGGCCGGTGGACGACCGGCGGTTCGACTCCGCCATCGTCGGGCTGGAACGGCGGCTGTGCGCGGTGGCCGCCGACGACCCGCTGGCCCGGCGCCGCGCGGTCCGGCTGGCCGACCTCGGCGGACGCACCCTCCTGATCGACCGCCGCACCGGGACCACGACCACCGAACTGTGGCCGCCCGACTCGCGCCCGGCGACCGAGGAGATCCACGACGTCGACGACTGGCTCACGGTGATCGCCACCGGCCGCTGCGTCGGCATGACCGCCGAGGCCACCGCCCACCAGTACCCGCGCCCCGGCGTCGTCTACCGGCCGGTGCGCGACGCCGAACCCATCGCTGTCAGGCTGGCCTGGTGGCGCGACGACCCGCATCCCGCGGCGCAGGCGGCGATCGAACTGCTCACCGCGCTGTACCGGGGAGACTGACACCCCCCGCCCCGGGGATGCGCGCGGGCCTGCGGTGGCGTGTCATGAGAGGTGTGGGGTGAGCCAGGGGTGCGGGTGGCGAGGCGCCCAGGGAAACGACGGGTGATGACACGGGGCGGGAAGGGCCCCATCCGCTTCTCGCGGATCCTGATTGCGCGGTGCACGGCCGTGAGCCGCTTCTCCGCGTCGTTCCGGGTCCTTCCCGTCACCTCAAGCACACCACGGGCGCGACGGATGCGCCAGAGCCGATCGGCGTCCTTGCGGCAGAAGGGGGGCGTCCGGAGGTGACAAGGCGGATCTGGCGGGTACCCATGAGCGGATCCCGCCGGGCGCGGGAGAGCCGTCGAGCGGAGGTGAGGAGGCCGTGCGATTCGCCTTCCGTGACTTCGGCGCACGCGGGCATCCCCTGGATGCCGTACGCGCACGGTACCGCCCCGCGCCCGGCCCGGTCGCCGTCCTGCCGCGGTCGGGGTGACCGATGGCCCGGCCCCGCAGCCCCGACACGTCCCGCGACGCGCTCGCCCCCGTCCTGCGGGATGCACACGCCGTCGTCTTCGACACCGACGGTGTGATCACCGACTCGGCCAGGGTGCACGCCGCCGCCTGGAAGGAGGCCTTCGACGCCTTCCTGCGCGCCCACCCGCCCGAGGACCCCGACCTTCGCCGCCCCTTCGACGAGCGCGACGACTATCTGCGCCACGTCGACGGCAAGTCCCGCCTCGACGGGGCGGCCGCCTTCCTCGCCGCCCGCGGCATCGACACGTCGGCGCAGACAGTACAGGCCGTCGCCGCGGACAAGGAGCGCCTCTTCACCCGGAGGCTGCGCGAGCACGGCGTCGACGCCTACCCGGGGACGGTGCGGCTGGTCAGGGCGCTGCGCGCCGCGGGCGTGCCGCGAGCCGCCGCCTCCGCGTCCCGGCACGCCGGTGAGCTGCTGGACCGGGCAGGGGTGCTCGACCTGTTCGACGCCCTGGTGGACGGCGGCGAGGCCGCCCGGCTGGGCCTTGCGGGCAAACCGGAGCCCGACCTGTTCCTGGAGGCGGTCCGCCGGCTCCAGGTCCCCGCCGGCCGGGCCGCCGTCGTCGAGGACGCCCTGGCCGGGGTCGAGGCGGGCCGGCGCGGCGGCTTCGCCCTGGTGATCGGTGTGGACCGGGCCGCCGGCGCGGACACCGGGGCGCGGCTGCTGCGGCACGGCGCCGACATCGTCGTACACGACCTCGGAGAACTCTGCGCGGGAGGAGCGCCGAAGTGACCGACGACCGGAGCCCGGAGGCCGAAGCGACGGGCTGGACCTGGGAGTACGAGGGGTATGTGCCCGCCGACGAACGCCTCCGCGAGTCGCTGTGCACCCTCGGCAACGGCTACTTCGCCACCCGGGGCGCGCTGCCCGAGTGCGCCGCGGACGATGTTCACTACCCGGGAACCTATGTGGCCGGCATCTACAACCGGCTCACCTCCGAGGTGGCCGGACGCCAGGTGGAGAACGAGGACATGGTCAACGTCCCCAACTGGCTGCCCCTGCGCTTCCGCCTCCCCGGGGGGAACTGGATCGTCCCCGACACCACGACCGTGCTCGAACACCGGCAGCTGCTGCGGCTGGCCGACGGGCTGCTGGAGCGCCTGACGCGATACGACCTCGGCGCAGGCCGGGCCTTGACCGTCCGTCAACTGCGGATGGTGCACATGGCGGACCCGCATCTGGCCGCCCTGCGCACCGAGTTCACCGCCGAGGGGTTCTCCGGCCCGCTCGAGGTGGAGGCGGCCCTGGACGGCTCGGTCACCAACTCCGGCGTGCAGCGCTACCGGGACCTCGACGGCCGCCATCTGACCCACGCCCACACCGGTACCGCCACTCCGGACACCGTCTGGCTGCGCTGCCGTACCCGCACCTCCGACACCCGGATCGGCATCGCGGCCCGGCTGACCGTCGAGGCGCCGATCACGACCCGCCATGAACGGCCGTATGTCTTCCAGCGGTTGACGCTCGACATGGTTGCCGGCCACACCGTCACCGTCGACAAGACAGTGGCCCTGCACACCTCCCGCGACCCGGCCATCAGCGACCCGCTGCACGCCGCCGTCGACCGGGTGGGCCGGGCCCCCGGCTTCGACGCGCTGGCCGACTCGCACCGCACCGCCTGGGGCCAGCTCTGGCGCCGCGCCGGACTCGACGTGCCCGGCGAGTCCGGCCGTATCCTGCGGCTGCACCTCTTCCACGTCCTGCAGACCCTCTCCCCGCACACCGCCGACCTCGACGTCGGCGTGCCGGCCAGGGGACTGCACGGCGAGGCCTACCGCGGCCATGTCTTCTGGGACGAACTGTTCGTCCTGCCCTACCTCAACCTCCACTTCCCGGAGGTCTCCCGCGCCCTGCTCCACTACCGCCACCGACGCCTCGAACAGGCCTGCACCACTGCCCTGGCGGCCGGCCGCAGGGGCGCGATGTACCCGTGGCAGAGCGGCAGCGACGGACGCGAGGAGACCCAGCAGCTCCATCTCAACCCGCGCTCGGGGCGCTGGCTGCCCGACCACTCCCGGCTCCAGCACCATGTCGGCTCGGCGATCGCGTACAACGTGTGGCAGTACTGCGAGGCGAGCGGCGACACGGAGTTCCTGCACACCAAGGGCGCCGAGATGCTGCTGCAGATCGCCCGCTTCTGGGCGGACAAGGCCGTCTACGACGCGAGCCTGGGCCGCCACCGCATCAAGGGCGTCGTCGGCCCCGACGAGTACCACGAGTCCTACCCGGACGCCGACGCGCCAGGCCTCGACGACAACGCGTACACGAACGTCACCGCGGCCTGGGTGCTCGCCCGCACCCTGGAGCTGCTCGACATCCTCCCCGAGCCCCGCCGCCGCGAACTGGTCGAGCGCACCGGCCTGGACGGGGGCGAACTCGAACGGTGGGACGAGGTCTCGCGCACGCTCCACGTCCCGCTCCACGGCGACGTCATCAGCCAGTTCGCGGGCTACGGCGACCTCGCCGAGCTCGACTGGCACGGCTACCGCGAGCGGTACGGCGACATCCGGCGCCTCGACCGGATTCTGGAGGCGGAGGGGGACACCGTCAACCGCTACCAGGCCTCCAAACAGGCCGACGTCCTGATGCTCGGCTACCTCTTCGCGCCGGCCGAACTGGGGGGCCTGTTCCGCAGGCTGGGAGTCCGCCTGGACGAGGACATGTGGCGGCGCACCGTGGACTACTACATGCACCGCACCAGCCACGGCTCCACCCTCAGCGGGCTGGTCCACGGCTGGGTGCTGGCCCGGTGCCGGCGCGAAGAAGCGTGGAAGTTCTGCCAGGAGGCACTCCAGGGCGACATCGCCGACGTGCAGGGCGGCACCACCGGCGAGGGCATCCACCTCGGTGCCATGGCCGGCACCCTCGACCTCGTCCAGCGCGGGCTGACCGGCCTGGAAACCCGCCGCGGCGCCCTGTGGCTCGACCCCGTCCCGCTGCCCGAGCTGTCCTCCTACGGGTTCGCCCTGCGCTACCAGGGCAACTGGGGCGTCCGGCTGCGCCTGGAACGCGGACTGCTGGAGGTCGCGGTCCCGTCGCACGACGTGTCACCGATCGACGTGCGGCTGCCGGGCCGCGAGGTGTCCCTGCAGCCGGGGGAGACGGGGCGGCTGGTCCTGCACGAGTGACCAGGTCTGTGCGGCAGGCGGTCGCCGGAGAGACGCTGGGAGACAACAGCCGGCGGCCCGGCAGAGGTGTGCGCAGGCCTCGGCTCCGGCGCGGGAGCGTCGTACGTCCCGCGGATCCGGTACGGAAAGGGGAGCGCGATGAACGGCCCGGTTGTCGTGGGGGTGGACGGTTCGCCGTCGAGTCTGGCGGCTGTGGAGGTCGCGGCGCGCGAGGCCGGGCTGCGCGGCGTGGGGCTGCGGCTGGTGCACGCCTTCGGCTGGCCGGCCGCGCACATACCGCACGGTGGGCGGCTGTGGGAACCGGGCGGTGCCGGGGTGCGCGAGCTGGTCGACGGCACCCTCGCCAAGGCCGAGCGGCGCGCCCACGAGACGGCGCCCGGTGTCGAGGTCATGCGCGAGATCGTCGTCGGTGAGCCGGTGGCCGTGCTGGAGATCGAGTCGCGCACGGCGTCCCTGGCGGTGGTCGGCAGCCGTGGCCTGAGCCGGTTCGGCGCGCTGCTGCTCGGCTCCACCGCGGGGCACCTGGCCGCGCACGCCGCCTGTCCGGTGCTGGTGGTGCGCGGCAGGCTGAATCCGGGCGGGCCGGTCGTGCTCGCCGTCGACGGCTCGCCCGCGGCCCGGGGGGCCGTCGAGTTCGCCTTCGCCCAGGCGGCCACGCACGGCACGCACGTCGTGGCGTTGCACGCCTGGAGCACCCGGACCGAGCGGGCCTACGACGCCCCGGCCGACCCGCCCTTCGTGACCTATGACGAGGAGCGGCTGCGCGACGAGGAGGAGCGGGTGCTCGCCGAGGCGCTGGGCGGGCTGCGCGAGCGTTACCCCGAGGTCGCCGTGGACCGCAGGCTGGTGCGCGGCCGGATCCGCCACACCCTCATCGAGGCCAGCGCCGACGCCGGGCTCGTCGTGGCCGGGGCGCGCGGCCGGGGCGGGTTCGCCGGGCTGCTCCTGGGCTCGGTCAGCCAGGCCCTGCTGCACCACGCGCACTGCCCGGTCGCCGTCGTCCGGTCCGGGCAGGAGTGAGCGCGGTGAGCCGCCCCCGCGCCGGGCTCAGAGGTCGGCCGCGTGGTCCGGGACGTAGTTCTGCAGATCGCGCGGCGGCCGCCGGTAGCCGGTCGACTCCGGCCGCTCGGGCAGGTCCAGGACAGGGGGGAGCACGTCCTTGTACGGCACGGAGTCCAGCAGATGGGCGATCATGTTC
Organism: Streptomyces sp. NPDC051243; assembly: GCF_044455405.1. Taxonomy (NCBI): domain Bacteria; kingdom Bacillati; phylum Actinomycetota; class Actinomycetes; order Kitasatosporales; family Streptomycetaceae; genus Streptomyces; species Streptomyces sp. NPDC051243. The sequence continues at coordinate 362,162 of NZ_JBITES010000005.1, forward strand.
AGCCGGGCCCGGCGCTTGTCGTCGCTCTCGACGACGTACCACGGCGCCTCGGAGATGTCGGTGTGCACCATCATCTCGTCCTTGGCCCGCGAGTACTCCTCCCAGCGGGTGATCGACTCCAGGTCCATCGGGGACAGCTTCCAGCGCCGCAGCGGGTCCTCCAGGCGGCGCCGGAAGCGGTCCTGCTGCTCCTCGTCGCTCACCGAGAACCAGTACTTGCGCAGCAGGATCCCCTCCTCCACCAGCATCCGCTCGAAGATGGGGCACTGGCGCAGGAACAGCTGGTACTCCTCCTTGGTGCAGAAGCCCATGACGTGCTCGACACCGGCCCGGTTGTACCAGCTGCGGTCGAACAGCACGATCTCTCCGCCGGCCGGCAGATGCCCGATGTAGCGCTGGAAGTACCACTGGGTGCGCTCGCGCTCGGTCGGCTTGGGCAGCGCCGCGATCCGCGCCACCCGAGGATTGAGGTGCTCCGTGACCCGCTTGATGGTGCCGCCCTTGCCCGCCGCGTCCCGCCCCTCGAAGATCACGACCAGCCGGGCGCCCTCCGTCCGCACCCACTCCTGCAGCTTCACCAATTCCGTCTGCAGGCGCAGCAGTTCCTTCTCGTACGTCTTGCGCGGCAGCTTCTCCGCCTTGTCGCCGGCCATGAACAGCACGGTACTGACCCGCGCTGGGCGGCGCACCCCATGATGGGTTCATGGACGATGCCGATCCACACGTTCACGTCGAGCTGAGCGCGCCCCGTCACGACGCCCGCGTTCGCGACCTCCTGGCCGGCACGTTCGGCCTGGTCGGCGATCTGCCGGAGGACGTCGCCACCGGCTGCGGGCTGCGGGTGCCGTATGCGATGACCTCGCCGCGGCCCGAGAGCGTCACCTGCCTGGCCTGCCGCGAGCACGGCCACGCCCAGCACCTCCGCCTCGCCGAGCAGATCGAACGGCTGGGTGCCATGCCGGGCGCCGTCGTCACCGCGGCGGAGGCGGGCCGGGTCGCGGAGCACCACCGGGAGCTCGCGCGGAGGTTCGCCGAAGGCGGCTGAGGCGCACGGGTGAATGCCCCGGCGCCCAGGACTGACGCCACCGCAGCCGGGGTACCCAGCGCCGCATGGCGGTGGAGAGCAGGGCCGGGCGGCAGCAGGCGGCACCGCACCGGTCGCGCGCGGGCCTCGGCCGGGCGTTGGTGCGGTGGGCGACGACGACCGACCACAAGGTGATCGGCAACCTCTACCTGACGACCAGCTTCGGCTTCTTCCTCCTCGGCGGTGTCCTCGCGCTGCTGATGCGCGCCGAACTCGCCCGCCCCGGCCTGCAGTTGTTCAGCAACGACCAGTACAACCAGTTGTTCACCGTGCACGGCACGATCATGATGCTGCTGTTCGCGACCCCGCTGTTCGCCGGGTTCGCCAACGCCGTCATGCCACTCCAGATCGGCGCCCCGGACGTGGCGTTCCCGCGGCTGAACGCGCTGTCGTACTGGCTGTACCTGGGCGGCGGCCTGATGGTCGTGTCCGGCTTCCTCGTGCCCGGCGGAGCCGCGAGTTTCGGCTGGTTCGCCTACGCGCCCCTCAACAGTGCCGTGCGCAGCCCCGGCTCGGGCGGCGATCTGTGGACCATGGGACTGGTGTTGACCGGTGTGTCCACCACCCTCGGCGCGGTCAACTTCATCACCACGATCCTGTGCCTGCGCGCCCCCGGCATGACCATGTTCCGGATGCCGCTGTTCACCTGGAACGTGCTGTTCACCTCGATCCTCGTCCTGCCCGCGTTCCCCGTCCTCACCGCCGCCCTGCTGGCCCTGGAGGCGGACCGCAAGTTCGGGGCGCACATCTACGACTCGGCGAGCGGCGGCGCGCTGCTGTGGCAGCACCTGTTCTGGTTCTTCGGGCATCCCGAGGTGTACATCGTGGCGCTGCCGTTCTTCGGGATCATCTCCGAGATCATCCCGGTGTTCAGCCGCAAACCGCTCTTCAGCTACCTCGGCCTCATCGGTGCCACCATCGTCATCACCATGCTGTCCGCCGTGGTGTGGGCCCACCACATGTTCGCGACCGGTGCCGTGCTGCTGCCCTTCTTCTCCCTGATGTCGTTCCTCATCGCCGTGCCGACCGGCATCAAGTTCTTCGCCTGGATCGGCACCATGTGGAAGGGCTCACTGTCCTTCGAGACGCCGATGCTCTGGGCGATGGGGTTTCTCGTGACGTTCCTGCTCGGCGGCATGAGCGGCGTGCTCATCGCCTCACCGCCGCTGGACTTCCACCTCACGGACACGTACTTCATCGTCGCCCATCTGCACTACGTACTCTTCGGCACCGTCGTGTTCTCGATGTTCGGAGGCTTCTACTTCTGGTGGCCGAAGCTCACCGGCAGGCTGCTCGACGAACGCCTCGGCAAGATCCACTTCTGGACGCTCTTCGTCGGCTTCCAGACCACGTTCCTGGTCCAGCACTGGCTCGGTGAGCAGGGCATGCCACGCCGCTACGCCGACTACCTGGCCGTCGACGGTTTCACGGCCCTGAACACCATCAGCTCCATCGGCGCGTTCCTGCTCGGCCTGTCCACCCTGCCGTTCCTCTACAACGTCTGGCGCACCGCCCACCACGGCCGGCGGGTGGACCGAAGCGACCCCTGGGGCTACGGCCGCTCCCTCGAGTGGGCCACCACGTGCCCGCCCCCACGCCACAACTTCACGGCGATGCCCCGGATCCGCTCCGAGTCCCCGGCGTTCGAGCTGCACCACCCTGACATCGCCAAGGAGGGCTGATGCGGACCGAATCCCGTCTGTTCGTCGGCGTCGCGGCGTTCTTCCTCGTCACGGCCGTCGGCTACGGCTGGCGCTCCAGGGAACCCGCCGGCACCGCCGTCCTGATCGTCGCCTTCCTGATGGCCGCGCTCGTCGCGTTCTTCCTGCACATGCAGTACCGAAGGCGCGGCCTGCGCGCCCAGGACCGCCGGGATGCCGAGATCGCCGACACCGCGGGCCCCCTGGACTTCTTCTCACCGCACAGCCCCTGGCCGATCACGACCGCCGTGGGTGCCGTCCTGGCGGCGCTCGGCGTGGTCTACGGCCTGTGGCTCTTCCTGCTGGGCCTCGGTGTACTCGGCCACGGGGTGTTCGGGATGGTCTTCCAGCACGCGGGACGGGGCGCTCACGCGGGTCGGGACGTTCAGCGCTCCAACTCACCCGCGGACGGCTCCGGTTCCTCCTCGACGCGGTAGCCGTAGCCCTCCAGCACATGGCGCCGTTCCTCGTCGAGCGGCTCGTGGCTCTCCTCGTACCCGCCCGCGAGGGTCTGCCGCACCTCCCCGGTCTCCTCGCCCTGCGTCAGTCGCTCCTGGTCGGCCTCCTGCAACGCCACACAGACCCGCCTGGTGACCATGAACGCGAGCACCGGCAGCACCACGAAGGCGATCCGGAACACCCAGGTCAGCGCGTTCACGGAGATCTTGAAGGTGTCGGCGAGGATGTCGTTGCCGCCCGCGGCCAGCAGGACCGCGTAGCAGCTGAGCGCGGCGACACCGAGCCCCGTACGCACCGGGTTGTCGCGGGGCCGGTCGCACAGATGGTGCTCCGCCCGGTCGCCGGTCACCCGGCGCTCGACGAACGGGTACGCGTACAGCACCAGGAACAGGATCCCCGGCAGTACGACCGCGGGCAGCAGCACGTTCCACATCACCGTATGCCCCGCGACCGCCGTCTCCCAGGGCGGCACCAGGCGCAGCGAGCCCTCCAGGAAGCCGACGTACCAGTCCGGCTGCGAACCCGTCGACACGATGTCCGCGCGGTAGGGGCCGTACGCCCAGACCGGGTTGATCTGGGCCACCCCCGACAGCAGGGTCAGCACTCCGAACACCATGAAGAACAGGCCGCCCGAGGTGGCCGTGAACTGCGGGAACATGGGCTTGCCCACGGCGTTGCGGTTGGTGCGTCCGCGGCCCGCCCACTGCGTGTGCTTCAGATAGAAGACCAGGATCAGGTGTACGGCGATCAGCGCGAGCAGGAGTCCGGGGATCAGCAGGATGTGCAGGCTGTACAGCCGCGGGATCAGCTCCTCGCCGGGGAACTCGCCACCGAAGGCGAAGAAGCTGACGTACGTCCCGACGACGGGGATCGACAGCATGATGCCCTGGGCGATCCTCAGGCCCGTCCCCGACAGCAGGTCGTCCGGCAGCGAGTAGCCCGCGAAGCCTTCGGCCAGCGCCAGCATGAACAGGGTCACGCCGATCAGCCAGTTGACCTCGCGGGGCCGGCGGAACGCGCCCGTGAAGAAGATCCGCAGCAGGTGCAGTCCGATCGCGGCGAGGAACACCACAGCCGCCCAGTGGTGCAGTTGGCGGATCAGCAGGCCGCCGCGCACATCGAAGCTGATGTCCAGCGTCGACTCGTACGCCGACGACATGCGCATCCCTTGGAGCGGCGTGTAGGAGCCGTGGTACACGACCTCCGTCATCGACGGGTGGAAGAACAACGTGAGCCACACGCCCGTCAGCAGCAGGACGACGAAGCTGTAGAGGGCGATCTCACCCAGCAGGAAGGACCAGTGGTCGGGGAACGCCTTGCGCAGAAGGCCGCCGCCCTCGTACAGCGGCAGCCGCGCGTCGACGTAGTCCGCGGTGTGTTCGGTCGCACGTCGGGCCCGTGCGCCGGCCCGGGCCCTTCTCCTCCTCCACAGCACGGATCACGAGTGCCCTCGCCCCCGTGCCGGGAAACGGACAGTTACGTACGATCACTCTTCGGCTTGCCCCGCTGGTCCGGGGTGCCGTGCGGCGGCGGGCCGTGGGGCTCCGGCGAGGTCGCGGGGGACACCGGGGAGCCCGACCGGTGAGTGCCGCTCTCGGGGCGCAGGGCGCCCGGGTCGCCGGATGTCGGCTCGGCGCCGGCCTGGAGCTGCTCCAGACGGGTGCCCAGCAGCTCGGTCACCGGAAGGCGGTCGGCATGCGAGCGCTCGTAGGCCAGCAGCTCCTCCACCTCTCCGGCGGTCAGCGACCGTACGCGGCTCTCCAGCCCGCGGATCGGCAGGTGGTCGTAGTCGGGCAGTGGCAGGGTGTTGCGCGCGGGGTCGGCCATGGTTCTCACTTCCCTGTGTACGGCGGCCTCGGACGTTCGGACGGTGCGTGCGACGGCTTGCCGCCTGCTGCGCGGGCGGGCGTCAGGCGTGGCCCGGGCCCCCGCTTCCGAACGACCCGCTGCCACCCTCGGACCAGCGGCGCCGCCGCTTCGACGGGCTGGAGCGGGAGGGCACGTTGCCGTGGGCGGGCAGTTCGTGCGGGGTCAGCCGGCGGTCGCTTCTGGGCACCTCGGCGGGCTCCCGGTTCTCCCGGACCTCACGGACCGGGCCGTCCTTCGGCACATCTGGCTGTTCCTCGGGGCGCGGCGGAGGCGGTTCCCGGCGCCTGATCCGTGCGCCCAGCACGAAGGCGCCGATGAGCAGCGCCACTACGGCCAGGCCGACGACGATCAGTCCGATGCCGAGCGCGCCTTCCGCGGCGATGTCCGTCCATGCGATGTTCATGGCCCGCGAGTACCCCTGGCACCCCGCGTGAACCCGATCACCCCGACCGTGCCGCGCGGGTCTTCGACCGGTTCGCCTTGCGGATCGCGCCGAGCAGCTCGCCCTTGGACATGCGGGAGCGGCCCTCGATGTCGAGCTCACGTGCGATGTCGTAGAGGTGCTGCTTCGAGGCCTTCTCGTCGACGCCCTCGCCGCTGCGGCCGCCGATCTGCCGGGGCCGGGCCGACTGCGGGTCCGAGGGCCCCTTGCGGCCGCCCTCCTTGCGCTGCCAGTGGTCACCGACCTTCTCGTACATGTGCTTGAGCGCGCCGTACGCCACCCGGTGGGCCCGCTCGCCCTCGCCGTACTGCTCGACGGCCGAGTCGTGCGCCTTGATCCAGGTGCGCTGGGCGTCCTTCGAGGAGCGCTCCAGGGTCGACGGCAGCTCCTGTCGTCCGGGCATCGGGGACACCTCCGTCCGTCGTCGTTGCACGGGCCGAGTGCCCGGCACGCAGTGCCCGTAACCGGTCGGAGCCCTTGCGAGCACCGGGTTTGGGCACCCCCGGACCGGCTACCCGACCGATGTGACACAGACGACATCCCAGCAGCAGCTCGTCCAGTTCCTGGAGGACCGCTTCGCGTGCGCGCAGGCCTGCACCGAGTGCGCCCGGGCCTGTGCCGTGCGGGCGAGTCTGGTGGATCCGGACGGGACCGAGGAGCAGGAACTTCTGCGGCGCAAGGGCATCATGTGCGCCGAGGTGTGTGACGCGACCTGCCGGGTGCTGGCCGAGCAGAACCAGTTGGACGAGGCCGCCCTGCGCGTCCAGTTGGAGTGGGCCCGGACGGTGTGTCTGGAGGGCGCGCATGCCTTCGACCGGTACCCGGACGCCGAGGACGCGGCGCAGGCGTGCCGGGACTGCGCACGCGCGTGCACGGAGTTCATGGCCACGCTCGGCTGAACCCGCCAAACGACCCGCCCCTCGGATCCCGCCGCTCCACGCCGTTCGGCGCCTCGCCATTCCCAATTTCTGGAACACGTTCTACGGTGTGCGCCGTCAGGACCGGCCTTGGGAGCCTGGAGGCGCCGTGCATCTCGAATACACGCCCGAGCAGCAGCGGCTGCGCAGCGAACTGCGCGACTACTTCGCACAGTTGGCGCCGGACCTCGCCCACACCCGGTTCACCGATCCGGCCGCCCAGAAGCGCCACTACCGCAAGACCATCCGGCGGCTCGGCGCTGACGGCTGGCTCGGCGTGGGCTGGCCGAAGGAGTACGGCGGACGCGGGCTGACCGCGATGGAGCAGTTCATCTTCTTCGACGAGGCGGCCCAGGCGGGTGTCCCGCTGCCGCTGATGGCGCTCAACACCGTCGGCCCGACGATCATGCAGTACGGCACGGACGAGCAGAAGGCGTACTTCCTGCCGAGGATCCTCTCCGGCGAGATCGACTTCGCGATCGGCTACAGCGAACCCGACGCGGGCACGGACCTGGCCTCGCTCAGGACGCGCGCGACCCGGGACGGCGACGCATACGTCGTCAACGGCCAGAAGATCTGGACGACCAACGGTGACACGGCGGACTGGGTGTGGCTGGCCACCCGCACCGACCCGGACGCCCCGCCCCACAAGGGCATCACCATGCTCCTCGTCCCGACCACCGACCCCGGTTACTCCTGCACCCTCATCAACACCCTCGCCTCGCACGACACCACGGCCAGCTACTACGAGAACATCCGCGTCCCCGTCTCCCGCCGCGTCGGCGCCGAGAACCAGGGCTGGCGCCTGATCACCAACCAGCTCAACCACGAGCGGGTCACCCTCGCCGCCCACGGCACCATGGCCATCCGCGCCCTGCACGACGTCCAGCGCTGGGCCATGGAGACCAAGCTCGCCGACGGCCGCCGGGTGATCGACCTGCCCTGGGTGCGCCGCCGCCTCGCCCGGACCCACACCAGGCTGGACGCCCTCAAGCTCCTGAACTGGAAGATGGTGAGCGCCGTGCAGGACGGCACGCTCACCCCGCAGGACGCCTCCGCGGTCAAGGTCTACGGCTCCGAGGCGCGCCGGGACGCCTACGCCTGGCTGATGGAGATCGTCGCCGCGCCGGGAGCGCTCAAGGAGGGCTCGGCGGGAGCGGTGCTGCACGGTGAGCTGGAGCGCGGCTACCGGTCGGCCGTGATCTTCACCTTCGGCGGCGGCAACAACGAGATCCAGCGGGAGATCATCTCCTGGATCGGTCTGGGGATGCCGAGGGTGCGGCGCTGACCGGAGGGCATGGCCACAGGACGGGCTCAGCGGCGGGCATGGTGAAGAATCGTCCGTCGTCGGCCGGGTCCCGTGCCTCATGGAAGCGGAACAGCAGCTCGTCGCCGCACTCCCCGAGCACCTCGATCTTGCCCCGGGCGTGCGAGGCGACGTAGCGGAAGCGCCGGGCCAGGCCGTTCAGACTCGGCCGGGTCCGCTCCAGCAGGCGGAGCGTGTCCTGGACGGAGACCAGGAACGACTCGTCGCCGTGCACGGGACGGCACTGAAACAGGTAGTACGGTGCGACGCCCGCGGCCGTCAGCCCGTTGAGGAGCCGCGCCAGTTCGGCCGGATCGTCGTTGACTCCGCGCAGCACGGGCGTCTGGTTGATCACCGACACCCCGCGGGCCAGCAACTGCCCGACCTTGTCGAGAGCCGGCGGCGTCAGCTCCCGGCTGTGATTGAAGTGCGCGACCACGACGACGCGGCGACCGGTGCGCTGCACCGCGTCGAACGACCCGAACAGCTCAGCGGAGAGACGGTCCGGGTCGAAGGCCGGCACTTTCGTCCCGATCCGGACGGTCCGTACGTGCGGCACGGTGCACAGTGCCTCGAAGACCCGGTCCAGCCGGGCCGGTGACAGCATCAGGGGGTCGCCGCCGGTCAGCAGGACGTTGTCGATCTCCTCGTGGCGCTGTATGTAGTCCACACCCCGGGCGACGTCCAGCCGGGTCTCCGGGCCGTCGCCCGCCGTGATGTGGTGCGCGTCGTCGGTGGCGAGGGTGAATCGCTTGCGGAAGCAGAACCGGCAGTAGGCGGCGCAGACCCCCGTCAGGAGCAGGAGCGCCGTCCGCGGGTACTTGTGCTGCAGGCCGGGCACCTGGGTGTTGGCCGCCTCGTCACTCGCGTCGTAGGAGAAGTCGCCGCCCAGCTCGCCCGCATCCGGCAGGACCAGCCTGCGCAGCGGATCCGCGGGGTCGCCCCAGTCGACGAGCGAGGCGTAGTAGGGGGAGACCCGGAACTCGAACTCTGCCAACACCGGCCGCAGCGCGGCCAGTTCGGCACGTGGCAGCCCCGCGATCTCCCCCGGGTCGCGGATCACTTGCGCGGGCAAGGTCCTGCGGCGGTCGTTGTCGTCCATGTCCCCCCTCGGGCCCGGGCTATCCGCCGACGTGGATCAGCGTGGCCCAGCGGGTCGGCAGTTCTGGGTGATCGTTCCGCAGCCTGCTGCTCACTTCGTTGACCACTACCCGGGGTGAGGCCGCGCCTCCCCCGTTCCGGACAAGTGCCCGGTAGAACGAGTCTGTTGTGTACGCGGCGACCTTGTCGCCGATCGGCCACAGTGTGCCCACGGCGTGCCGGAACCCGGCCAGCCGGAGTGTGGCGCACAGGTGGATGGCCTCGTCGGTCAGCACATCGCCGCCTCGGGCCGTCTCACAGGCCGACAGATAGACGAGTTCGGCCCCCTCCGGTGTCAGCCCGGCCAGTTCGGCGAGCGTCAGCGGCCCGTCCGCGGTAATCAGTCCGCTGTGGGACGGATCCCGCGGCCGGCACACGGCGTGGCACGCGAAGTGCGCGTGGGTGGCCGTCGACAGCGCGTCCAGCACCGCTTCCCGGGTGGCCTGGGCCCCGACGAGCGGCCGTCCGCCGCCCAACAAGGCGGCGACCCGGTCGGCCTCGTCCTCGGTCTCCGGCAGGTCGTCGTACCCCTCGGTCTCCGGCATCGCGACGATCACCGGGCGCACCTCCGTGGCGGGCGCGGCGGGAGCGCGTCCCGCGAGCGCCTGCAAGGTCGGGGTGTAGGAGGAGACGACGCAGTCCAGGGCGCACAGCCGGGGGGTGTCCGCGGTGCCGGGTCGCTGCGCGGCGTGCAGGGGAAGAAGCGTCAGATCGCCGGTCGGTGACCACCACACAGCCGGCCGGCCATCGGGCTCGGCCGTACGGTCCATCGACAGCCGGGCCAGGACCGGGCCGACGACGGCGCTCCAGAGCCACGCCAGCACCTTCTCGACGTCCGTCTCGATATGGCGCCGGGCCTCGGTGGCGCCGCGCGCGGCGGAACGTCGGTCGAGGGCCTGGTAGAGCGCGGACACCTGTGCCGAAACCGCCTCGGGCGTCGCTTCCGGGAGCGGCACGACGGTGGTGCCGTGCGGGGTGAGGGCGATGGCGTCGCTGCGGTAGCGGCTGACGTTGACCAGGACGACCGGACCGTCGACCGCCGCCACGGACGGGTCGGGGGTGAGGCGACGGGGGAAGGACTGCAGGCCGGGCCGTCGCTGGATCTCCTCGGTCAGTTCGGCCAGTCGGCGTGCCGCGCGCTGTCGTACCAGGGCGAGCCCGGGAGCGGCGTCGATCCCGCTCGTGCGCGCCGAGCCGAGGACCTCCCGCAGTTGCCGGTACTCGTCGGCGAGGTCGGGCGCGAGCTCCAGGAGGTCGTCGATCGCCGTCCGATGCTCGAGCAGCTGCCGCAGCAGCACGCCACGCCCTTCCTCCAGGAGCCGTACGGCTTCCTCCGGGCGGTCGAGACGCAGGGCACAGGCGGCAGAGTCCCGGATCCCGGAGCCCAGCCTCATGAGCTGCATCTCGCGGTTGCGGCGGGACGTCAACTCCCCCACGGTCAGGGGGAGAAGACCGGCGATACCGCTGAATCCCGCCAAGGCTCCGGCCCAGTCGCCGGCAGCGGCAGCGGCCTTCCCCCACGCCTCGTAGGAGTTCCACCGGACCCACAAGGGCGCCGTCTGGTGCAGGGCTGAGGCCCGGTACGCCTGCACCGCCGCCGTGAGGTCGGCGGGGTCATCCGAGAGCCGGTGGCGGTGTGTGTAGGCGAGGCCCAGATGATTGAGCCGGTGGCCGTGGTCCGGGTCGGCGGCTGTCGTCAGACGGACGGCCTCCTCGGCGTGCCGCACGGCCTCGGCGACCACGTCTGCGGGCATCCCGTCCGGCGGGATCTCGGTCGGCAGCAGGGTCGCGACGAGGTTGGAGTGCACGAGCGGCACGACCGGATTGCCCGGTGGCAGCAGCCCGAGCGCCTCACGGAAGCGATCCGCCGACTCGTGGCGGGCCTGGACGTCCTCCGGATCGGCCTGGCTCAGCGCGTTGCCGAGGCCGCAGAGCAGCATGGGCCGCATCGGATGGTCCGGCCCCGCCTCGTCGAGGCAGCCGAGGAGGAGGTCGACGGCGTCCGTGAGCGCGTCGGGATGGTGCGTGTGCTTGTGCCAAAGCAGGAGGGTCGAGGCATGGTTCATCCGGACGCCGATGGCGTTGACGTAGGGCGTCGGGTGGCTCGACATCTCGGCCAGGGCCTGTTCCTGGACGAGGATCGCCTCGCTCATCGCGTGGTGGTCGCCGACGAGTTGACCCCGGTCGCGGAGCGAGTTCCCGAGGTTGGTCAGGTGCCCGGCGCGCAGCGACGGGTCGAGACGCGGGTGGTCGAGCACGAGCGGCAGCAGCCGGATCGCGTCGTCGAGGGACTCCACGTGGTTGGCGTAGTGGCCCCTGGTCCACAGGGCGGCACAGTAGTTGCCGAGTCTGACCGGATAGTCGGGCGAAAGGGTGTCCGTGACCTTGACGGCTGCGAGCGACGCCGAGACCGCACGGTCGAGATGCTCCCATCTGCCCGTCTGCTCGACGTTCTGCTGGAGCTGGACGCTGAGCCGGCTCAGGTGCGTAGGGTTCTCGGGAGCCAGCCGGACCGCGAGGTCCAGCAACGCGACAGCGTCGTCCGACAGGGCGACGTCATGCGTCACGACGGCGAGACGGCCCGTCGCCGTCCCGAGCTTCGCGATGCGCTCGACCAGGCGCGGATCGTTCGGTGGGGTGCCCTGGATCACGTCCCGCAGCATGTCGACGACCCGTACCAGCAGCCCGGTGTCGCCGGTGAGCATGGACAGCTCCCAGAGCCGGATGATCTCGGCATCCACCCCCTCGTCCTCGTCGTCCGGGCGCTCGTCCCCGTCGCCCGTCAGCCTGTCGATGTCCACCACGAGGGTGGTCTCCGGGTCGAAGTCGTCCTCCTCCGTGAACGTGATCCCGTACTCCTCCTGCAGCCGCCCCCGGTGGGCCGCCGCCCGCTCCTCGTCGAGTTCGGCCTCAGGTCCCGCGCCCAACCGTGCGCGGAGCAGATGAAAGGGGATCAGGGTCATAAGGGCGCTCAGACCCACCGACGAGTACGCGGGGATCGCGTCCGCCAGGCGCAACGCCGAGTCGAGCGCGCTGTCTCCCAGCACATGGCGGACATCACCGGTCGCGCTGTACCCCTCCATACGGTCGACCAACTCATGGCACAGCTCGGTCACACCCTCCTCGGCCCCGGAAGCCATGTGCCCCGCCTCAGTCGTCCCCGCCGGGAGCCGGCGGAGGCGGTGGCGGGGCCGGTGAGGTGTCCGGAACTGCGGTCTCGTCCGCGAGGACCTGCCCGCCCCGGTGATCACCGTCGTCGTCGGAGAGGGGCGGAAGCGGCGGAGGGTCGGGAACCGCGCCGCTCTCGTCGTCGCTCACGGGCACCTCCTTGTACGCGGACACGTCATGATGACTCCGGTATGCCGGACATCGACGACCGATGGCCCTGCAACCATGCCATCGATCACCGAGCGGGGGAGCCCTCAATGCCCAGTACGCTGGCCGGACTCGTACTGTTCGTGGCCTTGCTCGTCCCCGGATATGCGTATCAGCGCCGACGCGCGCGGGCGGTGCCCGAACGCGAGTACTCCGCGTTCACCGAAACGCTGTCGGTGGTGTTCGTGAGCGTGGTCGTGGACTGGGTCGTGCTGGCCGCCTTCGCGCTCCTCGCTCACTTCTTCCCACACGCGACGCTCGACCCGGCGCGGCTGCTCGACGAGCCGAACCGCTACGTGGCCGATCACTTCCTGGCCGTGGTGCTCTGGTCGGCCACCCTCGTGGCCCTCGCCGCTCTGCTGGGCCACGCTCTGGCGGCCCGTCCGCCGCACCGGTTCGGCGGTGGGGGCGCCCGGCTCGCCGAGGCCCAGCAGTCCGCCTGGTGGCTGGCCTTCCGTGAGCACCCGGACGCCACGGTGCACGTCGGCTGCATCCTGCACGACGGCTCCTATGTCGCCGGCACGCTGCACAGTTACAGCCGGGCCTCCGCCGAACACGGCGACCGGGACCTCACCCTGCGCGGCAAGATCACCTACCGGACGGCCCGCGGCCGGGTCGCGGCTGCCCTGCCGAACGTCAACCTCGTGGTGCTCAGCGCCCGCGACATAGCTGTCCTGACCGTGACCTACGTCCGCACGCAGGCCGCCGTATCCGAATGATGTCCCGTCGGGCCGCTTGATGAGCGCCGTAGGACCTGGTCACACTGACGGACATGGACGCCCTTCGGACAGGTGACCCCGGGCTGTTCACCCCGAACTCGGTGACCTGGCAGATGCACGGCGACCCCATGATGTGGGTCGCCGGAGTCCGCGCACTGTATCTGCAGGCCCTGCACCCGCGCGCGGTACGCGGCGTCATGCAGAACTCGGACTTCCGGCAGGACGCCTGGGGCCGGCTCCTGCGCACCGCGAACTTCGTCGGCACCATCACCTACGGCACCACCGAGGCCGCCGAGAAGGCCGGCGCCCGGGTCCGGAAGATCCACAGCATGCTCAGCGCCACCGACCCGGACACGGGGGAGCGCTACGGCGTCGACGAACCCGACCTGCTGCTGTGGGTGCACTGCGCCGAGATCGACTCCTACCTCCAGGTCGGCCGCCGCTCCGGATTCCATCTCACCGACGCGCAGGCCGACCGCTATATCGCGGAACAGCGGCTGAGCGGCCGCTTGGTGGGCCTCGACCCCGACGCCGTACCGGCGAACCAGGAGGAGATGGCGGCGTACTTCGACAAGGTGCGGCCCGAGCTGGCGTGCGGACCCGAGGCACGCGCGGTGGACGACTTCCTCCTCCGCCCGCCGACGCACCCCCTCCTCGTCCCGGCGCGCGAGGTGCTGTGGCGGCGCGTGGCGCAATTGGCGTACGCCGCCCTGCCGCCGTACGCCCATGAGCTGTACGGCAGACCGGCCCCCAAACCCGCCACCGTCACCCGCCAGTTGCGTGCCACGGGCACCCTGCTGCGCTGTGTTCCCGCACGTCTGCGCTGGCAACTCCCGCCCAAACACATCCTGCGGGCCATGGCACGGCTCGGCCCGGGCTCGCGCCCGGCACCGTACAAAGTCGGACGATAGCTCGCCATACTGGACGAGCCGGGGGAGGGTGGGGCGGACCGTGACGGGGGGCGATCGCGGGAGATGGGGGACAGCAGGCTGATCCAGGGCCGGTACCGGCTGCTCGAACTGATCGGGCGCGGCGGTATGGGCGAGGTGTGGCGGGCGCGCGACGAGTCGCTCGGCCGGCATGTCGCCGTGAAGTGCCTCAAGCCGCTGGGGCCCCACCACGACCACTCCTTCACCCGTGTCCTGCGGGAACGGTTTCGCCGCGAGGCCCGGGTGGCCGCGGCGCTCCAGCACCGCGGGGTGACCGTCGTCCACGACTTCGGCGAGTCCGACGGCATCCTGTTCCTGGTCATGGAGCTGCTCCAGGGCCGTAACCTCAGCCAGCTCCTGGAGGACAACAAGCACCACCCGCTGCCCGTCCCGGACGTCGTCGACATCGCCGACCAGGTCGCCGCCGCCCTCGCCTACACCCACCAGCAGGGCATCGTGCACCGCGACCTGAAGCCCGCGAACATCATGCGGCTCCCCGACGGCACGGTGAAGATCTGCGACTTCGGCATCGCACGCCTCGCCCACGACATCGGCTTCACCTCCCGGCTGACCGGCACCGGCATCGCGATGGGCACCCCGCACTACATGTCGCCGGAGCAGATCGGCGGGGAGGAGGTGGACCAGCGCAGCGACCTGTACTCGCTGGGGTGCGTGCTGTACGAGATCACCACCGGGGTACCGCCGTTCGACCTCGACGACCCCTGGGCCATTCTCGTCGGCCACCGGGACACCCCGCCCCGGCCGCCGCGCAGCCACCGCGCCGAGTTGCCCGACTACTTCGAGCGGATCATCCTCGACCTGCTGGCCAAGCGCCCCGAGGAACGCCCGAACGACGGCCGCGAGCTGGGCCGCCGGATCGGCCTGGGCCGTACGACACCGGCGTACGTGCCGACCGTGGTGACACCGCAGCCCGTCCTCAGGCCCCCGGAGCCCGTGGCCCGCGAGCCGCGCCTGCCGTCCTGGACCCGGGGCATGACCACCGGCCACAAGGCCACCGGCGCCGGTCTGCGCACCACACCCCCCGACGCCGCGGCCGGCCTCACCGGCGAGTGGGTCCCCCGCCCGGTCACCGGGCGGCCCGACGAGACCGCCGTACCCGAAGAACCGTCCGCCCCGTCCGCGGCGACGCTCACCGCGCTGGCCGGACGGCACAACGCCGGGCTGAGCCTCGGCCGGCTGGGCCGCTGGACCGAGGCGGGCGAGGTGCACCGGGCCGTCGCCGCGGAGCGCGAGCACCTTCTCGGCCCCGACCACCCCGACACCCTCGCCAGCCGCTTCGAGCTCGCCTTCACCCTCAGCCGCACCGGCCGCGCCGCCGACGCGCTGCGCGAGTACAAGCACGTCGCCCGCGCCCGCAGCCTCGCGCTCGGCCCCGACCACCCCGACACGCTCGCCGCCCGGCAGGAAATGGCGTACGTGCTCGGCCAGTTGGGCCGGCACTTCGACGCGCACCAGGTCTATACGTCGGTGCTGACCGCCCGCGAGCGCAGTATGGGCGCCGATCACCCCGACACCCTGCGCTGCCGCCACAACCTCGCCTTCAACCTCAGCAGGCTCGGCCGCCTGGAGGACTCGTACCGCATGGCCGCCGAGGTCGCCGCCGCCCGCGCCCGCGTCCTCGGCCCGCAGCACCCCGACACCCTCGTCACCCGCTACGAAGTCGCCTACGCGCTGGGTCAGTTGGGTCACTGGGCGCAGGCCCTGCAGACCTACCGCGAGGTCGCCGAGGCCCGTGCCCAGGCCCTCGGCCCCGACCACCCCGACACCCTCGCCGCCCGCTACGAGGTCGGCATCAGCCTCGGCCGCCTCGGCCGCAGCGCGGAGGCGCTCCAGCTCTACCGCGACCTGATCGACGACCGCACCCGCGTCCACGGCCCCGCCCACCCCGAGACCCTGCGCGCCCGCCACGGCCTCGGCGTCAACCTGGGCCGGCTGAGCCGCTGGGAGGAGGCGCTCGCCGAGTCCCGGGACGTGTGCGCGATCCGTGACCGGGTCCTCGGCGCGGACCACCCGGACACCCTGGTCAGCAGGCGTGAGGTCGCCGTGAGCCTCGGCTGGCTGGGCCGCTGGCCGGACGCGCTCACCGAGTACCGCGCGGTGGCCGACGCCCGCGAGCGCGTTCTCGGCGCCGACCACCGCGACACCCTCGCCAGCCGCAACGACGAAGCCCAATGCCTGCAGCAGCTCGGGCGGGGCGCGGAGGCGGTCGAGCTGTACCGGAGGGTGGCGGTGCTGCGGCAGCAGCGGGCCGGCGAAGGCGGGTGACTCCGGACGCCCGCACCTCTGGCCGACCTAGATCATCACGTGTTACGAAGAACCATGCCTGCACACGAGGGACACCCGGGACACCGGACGTACGACGCCGTCATCGTCGGCGGAGGCCACAACGGGCTGGTCGCCGCCGCCTACCTGGCCCGGGCCGGCCGTTCCGTGCTGGTGCTGGAGCGGCTCGACCACACCGGGGGCGCCGCCGTGTCCACCCGCCCGTTCGCCGGGGTCGACGCACGGCTGTCGCGCTACTCGTACCTGGTCAGCCTGCTGCCGAAGAAGATCGTGCGGGATCTCGGCCTGGACTTCCGCATCCGCACCCGCGACGTCTCCTCGTACACCCCCGTGGAACGCGACGGACGGCCGACCGGTCTGCTCGTGGGCGGTGGCGAGCGGCGCACCCGGGAGGCGTTCGCCCGGCTGACCGGCGGGGAGCACGAGTACACCGCCTGGCAGCGCTTCTACGGGATGACCGGACAGGTCGCCAAGCGGGTCTTCCCGACGCTCACCGAGCCCCTGCCGAGCCGCGAGGAGCTGCGCCGCCGGGTGGACGACGAGGAGGCCTGGCGGACCCTGTTCGAGGAGCCGATCGGTGTCGCCGTCGAGGACCGTTTCGCGGACGACCTGGTGCGGGGCGTGGTCCTGACGGACGCGCTCATCGGGACCTTCGCCGACGCCCACGACCCGTCCCTGAAGCAGAACCGCTGCTTCCTCTACCACGTGATCGGCGGCGGTACCGGCGACTGGGACGTCCCCGTCGGCGGCATGGGCGCCCTCACCGACGCCCTGGCCACGGCCGCCCGCGACGCGGGCGCGGTCATCGCCACCGGCCACGAGGTGGAACGGATCGCCACGGACGGCCGTACGGCGGAGATCACCTATCGCACGGCGGACGGCGAGGGAGTCGCCGCCGCCCGGCACGTCCTGGTCAACGCCTCCCCGCAGGCCCTGGCGGCCCTCACCGGCGACACGCCCCCGGCCCCCGCCGAGGGCGCCCAGCTCAAGGTGAACATGCTGCTCAAGCGCCTGCCCCGGCTGCGCGACAGCTCCGTCGACCCCCGCGAGGCGTTCTCCGGCACCTTCCACATCGCCGAGGGCTACGAGCAGCTGGCCACCGCCCACGCCCAGGCCGCCGCCGGACAGCTCCCCACCGCACCGCCGTCCGAGATCTACTGCCACTCACTGACCGACCCGACGATTCTCGGACCCGAGCTCGTCGCACAGGGCTACCAGACCCTCACCCTCTTCGGCCTGCACACCCCTGCCCGGCTCTTCGAACGCGACAACGACGCCGTGCGCGAGGAACTGCTGAAGTCGACGCTCGCGCAGCTGGACGCGCACCTCGCCGAGCCGCTCGCCGACTGCCTGGCGACCGACGCCGACGGACGCCCCTGCATCGAGGCCAAGACCCCACTGGACCTTGAGCACGACCTGCGCCTTCCCGGCGGCAACATCTTCCACCGCGAGCTGGCCTGGCCGTACGCCCAGGAGGACACCGGCCGCTGGGGCGTGGAGACACGGCACGCGAACGTGCTGCTGTGCGGGGCGGGTGCCGTGCGCGGCGGAGGGGTGAGCGGGGTGCCCGGGCACAACGCGGCGATGGCTGTCCTGGAGGCGGCCGAGGACTGACGCACATGCCCTCGGTGAGGAGGGGTACTCCGCAGAGCGGACCATTCGTACTAGTCACGGGGAGGCTGTCATGGCCGATCTCAGCCCCACTGACCTGCAGAAAGCCCTCCGCGGTGCCGACTACCCGACCGACCGGCAGCACTTGGTGGAGCGCGCCCGCAAGAACAACGCGGACGAAAAGATCGTCAGCCGTCTCGACGGCATGAAGCGTGACCGCTTCGACGGTCCGAACGACGTCCAGAAGGCTGTCTTCAACGAGTAGCGCGCAACGGATCCGGGCCGGACGGCTGCCTGGACGATCTCCGTCGGGCGCGGCGGCCCGGCCCGGGTCCCCGAGCAGAAGCCGTACTGTCGAACACGAGCGAACGGACGGAGAGTTACTCGGACCTTCTCACGCCGAAGTGAGTGCCGTACGTATGTGAGGCGTCAGTTCGCCGAGGCGCTCCAGCCGCTCGCCGCGATCCGCGCGGAATCCGCCGGCCGTGCCTCGTCGAAGAGGACGCCGTCCGCCGCCTCGACGCGAAGGCCGTCGACGTACACGCCGCGGCCCACGTAGAGCCGGTCGGTCGCGTACCGCCAGCGGATCACCAGCTGCCGGGTCGCGGGGAGCCGCGCCGCGAGCCGGTGCCAGACACGGCCCGACCAACCGGTGACGGTGCCGCCCACGTGGTCCTGCGGCCGCTCGCCGTGACGTGTCGTCGCGAAGGGGAGCGGCTGCCAGGTGGCGCCCCCGTCGGTCGTGGCCTCCAGCGCGACGGCGTCCGACTGGGGCTCGGTGTCCCACCACAGGGCGCAGCGAAGCCGGGCGTCGCCGCCGGACGTGTCGAGCGCGGGGAGTGTGAGGGTCGCGGTCGTGGCGGTCGCCATGCCGGAGAACCATGCGGTACGACCGTGCCGTGGGCGCACGGGTACGGCGCGGGCCATGTTGTTCGCGGCGGCGACCCGGGGCGCGGAACCGGAGCGCCAACTGCGCACCGGGTGGACGGAGTTGCCCAGGACGACCAGGAACGAGTCGGTCGAGGGGTCGAGGACCAGTGAGGTGCCGGTGAAGCCGGTGTGTCCCGCCGTGTGCGGGGTGGCCATCGCGCCCATGTACCAGTGCTGGTAGAGCTCGAAGCCGAGGCCGTGCTCGTCGCCCGGGAACGCGGTGTTGAAGTCGGTGAACATCAACTCCACCGACTCCGGCTCCAGTATGCGGGACCTGCCGTAGTTCCCGCCGTTGAGCAGCGTCCGGCCGAGGACCGCGAGGTCCCAGGCGGTGGAGAACACGCCCGCGTGGCCCGCGACCCCGCCGAGGCTGAAGGCGTTCTCGTCGTGCACCTCTCCCCAGACCAGCCCACGGTCCAGACCGGACCAGGGCTTGCGGGCGTCCTCGGTGGCCGCGATCCCCGGTTTCCAGGCGGCGGGCGGGTTGTAGCGGGTGCGGTGCATGCCGAGCGGGCCGGTGATCTCGTCCCGCAGGAGCGTGTCGAGCGCGCGGCCGGTGATCTCCTCCAGGACCAGTTGGAGGGATATCAGGTTCAGGTCCGAGTAGAGGTATCTCGTTCCCGGCGGGTTCAGCGGCGCCTCGTTCCAGATGAGCTGGAGCTTCTCCTCGTACGTGGGCGCGTTGTACAGCGGGATCCAGGCGCGGAAGCCGGAGGTGTGGGTGAGGAGTTGGCGTACCGTCATGTCCTGTTTGCCCGCCCGGCCGAAGTCCGGCAGGTAGGAGGCGACGGTCGCCTCCAGTGCGAGCGCACCCCGCTCGATCTGCTGCACGGCCAGGATCGACGTGAACAGCTTGGACACCGAGGCCAGATCGAAGACGGTGTCCTCGGCCATCGCGATCTGCCGGTCGGCGGGGAACTCGACGGCGGTGTCGGTCTTCTCGTCGTACGACTGATAGCGCACCGCCATCCCGATGGGCTGGTGCAGGGCCACCGTGCCGCCGCGCCCGGCGAGCAGGACGGCGCCCGCGTACCAGGGGTGCTTGGGGGAGGGGGCGAGGAACGCCTCGGCGTCGGTGACCAGTTGGCGGAGGTGGGCGGACAGGAGGCCGGCGCGCTCGGGGGAGCCGTGCCGAAGGGTGCCGCCGAAGTCGGGGGAAGAGGCGGCGGCCGGTCCGGCGGGAAACGGGGCTGTCGTCAGGGCGCCGGTCAAGGCCACGGCTCCTTTGCCGAGTTGACGCCGGGTCAGTCCGCTTCTGCCGTCGGTCATCGAGGTTCCTCCCGCCGCTCCGGCTGAAAGTATCTTTCCCAGATCACCTTGCGTGGTGAAACTTTCGTGTCAGGTGTGGATCGTGTCAACGGGGCGTTCGGCAAAAGGTGCGACCAGCGATCTGACGGTGTATCAGAAAAGGTCTTCCGTCGTCCGGGGGACTGCGGCATCCTGCGCCCATGCAGACGGAGCTGAGCAAGAAACTGGGAGTCGAGCACGCCATCTTCGGCTTCACGCCGTTCCCCGCCGTCGCCGCGGCCATCAGCCGGGCCGGCGGTTTCGGAGTGCTCGGCGCGGTCCGCTACACGGCCCCCGACGACCTCAAACGCGACCTCGACTGGGTGGAGGCCCATGTCGACGGCAGGCCCTACGGCCTCGATGTCGTGATGCCCGCGAAGAAGGTGGAAGCCCCCAAGGACCAGACACTGACCGAGGCCGACGTCGAGGCGATGATCCCGGACGGGCACCGGCAGTTCGTCAAGGACACTCTTGCCAAGTACGCAGTGCCCGAGCTGGCCGACGGCGAGGCCTCCGGCTGGCGCATCACCGGGTGGATGGAGCAGGTCGCCCGCACCCAGCTCGACGTCGCCTTCGACTACCCGATCAAGCTGCTCGCCAACGCCCTGGGCTCACCTCCGGCGGACGTGGTGGATCGCGCCCATGACCGGGGCGTCCTGGTCGCCGCGCTCGCGGGCAGCGCCCGGCACGCCGTCAAGCACAAGGAGCGCGGCATCGACATCGTGGTCGCCCAGGGCTACGAGGCGGGCGGCCACACCGGCGAGATCGCCTCCATGGTGCTCACACCGGAGGTCGTGGAGGCCGTCGACCCACTGCCCGTCCTGGCCGCCGGGGGCATCGGCAGCGGTCAACAGGTGGCTGCCGCACTCACCCTCGGCGCACAAGGTGTGTGGCTGGGCTCCATATGGCTGACCACCACAGAGGCCGATCTCCACTCACCCGCCCTGACCCGCAAACTGCTCGCCGCCGGCTCCGGTGACACGGTGCGCTCACGCGCCCTGACCGGCAAACCCGCACGCCAGCTGCGCACCGAGTGGACCGACGCCTGGGACGACACGCAGGGACCCGGCGCCCTGCCCATGCCCCTGCAGGGCCTGCTGGTCGCCGAGGCCGTCTCGCGCATCCAGAAGTACGAGGTCGAGCCGCTGCTCGGCACCCCCGTCGGCCAGATCGTCGGCCGGATGAACAGCGAACGCAGCGTCCGGGCCGTCTTCGACGACCTCACCCGCGGCTTCGAGCGAGCCGTCGATCGCATCAACCGCATAGCCGGAAGGAGCGGCGAGTGACCACCACCAGCACACCTCCGGCAGGCTTCTGGGCGCAGGCCGCCGCCGACCCGCACCGCACGGTCCTCGTCGCCCCCGACGGCGAGGAGTGGACCGCGGGCCGTCTGCACGCCGCCGCCAACCGACTCGTCCACGGCCTGCGCGCGGCCGGCATGCAGCGCGGCGACGCCTTCGCGGTCGTCCTGCCCAACGGCGCCGAGTTCCTCACCGCGTACCTGGCAGCCAGCCAGGCGGGGTTCTATCTGGTCCCGGTCAACCACCACTTCGTCGCCCCGGAGATCGCCTGGATCGTCGCGGACTCCGGCGCCAAGGTGCTCCTCGCCCACGAGCGCTTCGCGGCGCCCGTGCGCGGCGCCGCGGACGAGGCCGGCCTGCCCGTCACCCACCGGTACGCGATCGGTACGGTCGAGGGCTTCCGGCCGTACGCCGAACTCCTCGACGGACAACCGGAGTCGGCGCCCGCCGACCGCACCCTCGGCTGGGTCATGAACTACACCTCGGGCACCACCGGCCGACCGCGCGGCATCCGGCGCCCGCTGCCCGGCAAGCTCCCCGAGGAGGCGTACCTGGGCGGCTTCCTGGGCATCTTCGGCATCCGCCCGTTCGACGACAACGTGCACCTCGTCTGCTCGCCGCTCTACCACACCGCCGTGCTCCAGTTCGCGGGCGCGTCGCTGCACATCGGCCATCGCCTGGTCCTGATGGACAAGTGGACGCCCGAGGAGATGCTCCGGCTGATCGACCGGGAGAAGTGCACCCACACACACATGGTCCCGACCCAGTTCCACCGCCTGCTCGCCCTGCCCGAGGACGTGCGCGCCCGCTACGACGTCTCCTCCATGCGGCACGCCATCCACGGTGCCGCCCCCTGTCCCGACCATGTGAAGCGGGCGATGCTCGACTGGTGGGGTCCCTGCGTGGAGGAGTACTACGCGGCCAGCGAGGGCGGCGGAGCCTTCGCCACCGCCGAGGACTGGCTCAAGAAACCCGGCACGGTCGGCAAGGCCTGGCCCATCAGCGAACTCGCGATCTTCGACGACGACGGCAACCGGCTCCCGCCCGGCGAACTGGGCACCGTGTACCTGAAGATGAACACCGGCGGCTTCGCCTACCACAAGGACGACTCCAAGACCAGGAAGAACCGCATCGGCGACTTCTTCACCGTCGGCGACCTGGGCCTGCTGGACGAGGACGGCTACCTCTTCCTTCGCGACCGCAAGATCGACATGATCATCTCCGGTGGGGTCAACATCTACCCGGCCGAGATCGAGTCCGCACTCCTCGCGCACCCCGCCGTCGCCGACGCGGCCGCCTTCGGTATCCCGCACGACGACTGGGGCGAGGAGGTCAAGGCCGTCGTGGAGCCGGCCCCCGGCCACGAGCCCGGCCCCGCCCTGGCCGCCGCGATCCTCGACCACTGCGCCGACCGGCTGGCCGGCTACAAGCGGCCCAAGAGCGTCGACTTCATCGCCGAGATGCCGCGCGACCCCAACGGCAAGCTGTACAAGCGGCGGTTGCGGGATCCGTACTGGGAGGGGCGTACGCGACCTGTGTGATCACGGCCCCGGTCCCGGATCGGCCCGCTCAAGGGCGTGGTCGGGGAAGGCTGTCCAGCGCCCTCGCGAGGCCGGCGGCATCGGTGCCGATCTTGCGGTACACACACGACAGCAGCTGGCGCACGCCTTGCTCGGTGAGGCGCAGTTCCTTGGCGATCACCCCGACCGGGTGTCCCTGAACGGTCAGTTCGGCGGTCTGGCGTTCCCGGGCGGTCAGCGTGTCCGCCTGGACGTAGCGCAGGGGCAGCGGGCGCAGGCCGGCCGCCGAGAGTTCCTCCCTGGCCCGGGCGGCGAGCGCGTCGGCCCCGCAGTGGACGGCGCCCTCCAGACCCCGGTAGAGCCGGTCGGCGGCCTCCTGGACCCGGCCGCTCAGGGACAGGGCGGCGCCGTGGCCGATCTGGGCGCGGGCGAGCTCGTAGGAGGCGGGAGACTGTTCCAGGTGGTCCACGGCCTCCGCGTGGAGGTCGAGGGCCGACGGTCCGCCCGTCACCTCGGCCTCGACGTGGAGCGCCTGGCCGATCGTGGAGGCAGCGCCGAAGTCCCGGGCCCGCCTGACGGCGTCCCGGGCGAGGGCGAGGGCACGGTCGGGGTCGGTGGGAGCGAGGGCGGAAGCCAGGTGCAGCTGCCAGGGGCACCAGGAGGGGTTGCGCGAGCCCCGCGCGTCCAGCCAGTCGCCGACGGCGGACAACACGCGCACCGCCTCGGAGTGCCGGCCCTCGGCCAGGAGCAGTTCGGCGTAGACCGTGCGGGGATCGGGATAGATGACGGCGTTCGGGACGACCTCGCCGTAGTGGTACGAGTCCGCGAGTCGACGTGCGTCGGCGGTGCGGCCGCGGGCGAGCAGGGTCTGGATGAGGATGCCGATGGCGAACCACTGGGCGGGGACGGCACCTTCGACCCGGTCGGCGATGCGCAGGCCCTCCCGTGCGAGCTCCTCCGCGTCGGCCAGGCAGCCGCGGCGGTAGCGGATGTAGCCGTAGAGGGTCTGTCCCAGGGCGAGATGGGAGCCACGCCAGCCCTTGCTCTCGCACTCGGCGATGCCGTCGGTGAACAGTTCCTCGGCCCGGCGAGGCTGGTCGCTGTACATGAACACCAGGGCGACCGACACGGGCACCTCGAAACCCCGGTTCTCCTCCGTCCAGCTCAGTCCGCCGTCCAACGCCTGCTCCGCGCACGCGAGGACGGTCTCCCGGGGCTCGCCCCGCACCATGGCGTCCCAGGCCCGCGAACCCAGGATGTACCGCTCCTCCAGACCGCGGCCGGTCAGCCGATCGGCCAGGCGAGCCAGCTTGCGCGATCGGGCGAACGAGTCGGGCTCGTCGGCGCGGAAGGCGCTCCAGACGAAGTGATCGCCCTGCATGCGCAGCCGGATGCGGGGATGGACGGCGAGCCGCGCCTCGTCGGCCGACACGGTCGCCGCCTCGGCCAGCCGGTCCGTGTGGGCCAGCGCCTGGGTCAGCCGGTAGACGATGGAGGCCCGCAGACGGGGCTCCACGTCGGGCTCCGCCAGCGCCTCCTGGAGATGGCTGACCGTGGCCGTGGGTTCGATCAGGAAGGTCGAGCACGCGAGCTCGTGGAGGAGCGCGGCCCGGTCCTCCGGCTCCGGGGGCTCCTGCAGCGCTCGGGACAGGACGCGGCGGGCAGCCTCCGGAGCCCCGGCCCGAAGGTACTCGCGGGCGGCCTCGCGAAGGCATGCGACCACCTCGGGCCGGCCTTCGCAGGGCACCTCCAGCAGATGCCGGGCGGCCGCGGCCGGACCGAGCCCCGCCGCACGGACGGCCTCCGCCGCCCTGTCGTGCAGGCCGACCCGCAGGCCGGAGGGGATCGACCGGTAGATCGTCGTGGCGATCAGCGGGTGGACGAACTCGATCCCGGCCCCGGGACCCTCGGCGTCGGCGAGGATGCGGGCGGCGCGCAGCTTCTCCGTGGCCTCCGCGGCCTCCTCGCTGCCGATCACCGCGAGCGCCGCGGCAAGCTCCCGTGACACCGGTGGACCCAGGACCGCGGCGGCATGGGCGAAGCGCACGGTGGTCGTGCCGAGCGCGTGCAGACTCTCGATCAGTCCAGGTCCCTTCACCGCCGAGGCCAGGTCCCGCATCGTGGGCAGCTCGTTGTGCGATCCCTTCAGGTTCCGTTCGCCGAGCCTGATGACCAGTTCGACGGTCTCGAACGGGCTCCCGCCGGTGACCGACCAGCACTCGTCGCAGAACTCGTCCTCGGCTCCTTCTCCCAGTTCGTCCCGGACGATCCGGGCCACGCCGGCGGAGCTGAGCCGTGCCAGCGGGTAGGGCCGGATCCCGTGACGTTCGACGACCGTGCGGAAGGGAGCCGCCTCGGGCTGCAGTTCGTCGGGCCGGTATGCGACGACGATCAGCAGCGGAAGATCGGCGGCCCGCGGCGCGAAGGAGGCGAGCCAGCCGAGTGACTCGAAATCGGCCCAGTGCAGGTCGTCCAGGAGCAGGACCAGGGGGGCCTTGAGTGCCACGAGGCGCGTCATGACCCAGTCGAGACCGTCACGCACCCCGGTCGGGTCCGGCGCGTGGGTGGTGTCCATCGCCTCCAGGCCGAGCGCGGCGGCGACGATGTCGTACCAGCTGCCCAGGAAGGACCGGCGTTCCGCATCGTCCATCGTGGCCAGGGTGGGCTGGACGAGCCCGCGCACCAGACGGAACGCCAGCTCCTGTTCCTTCTCGCCGACGCGGGCCGAGAGGACCGAGAAGCCGTGTGCCGTGGCGCGGGCGCGCGCCTTCGTGAGGAGCGCCGTCTTGCCCAGCCCGGCCGGACCGGTGAAGGCGAGCAGTCCACTGGGCCGCGCCCGCTGGACGCCGTCGGCGGCGGCACGCAGGTCCGACAACGCCGAGTCAAGTGCGTGGAGTTCCCGTTGGCGTTCCAGCAACGGGCGGGGTTCGGTGTTCGGTTGCCACGACCCATACTCCATGCGCCCTACCGCTTCCTGTCGTTGATCCCGGAGGACAGCGCAGACAGTACGCCCATGGTGAGCACTCGGTGGCGGGAAAGGGGCTCAAGAATGACAGAGAAGGATGAATCTCGTGCCGAAGTGGTTCTCTTGTCGGCCCTTCGGGTAATCAAATCCGAATGACTCCGTCTCGGCGGCACGGGCGTTGAGCCCACCGAGCCGTGGCCCCTCCCGGGAAGCCGTGCGCCCGCCGTGCGGCCCGGGCGGGCGCACGGTGCCTCACAGGAGGGCCGGCGTCAGCGCCGCGTCGACATAGCGCGGCACGGTGCGGGACCAGTGGTAACACCCGCGGATCCAGCCGACCATGCCCTCCACGTAGCCGATCCCGGCCGGACTCAAGTCCGGTTTGATCTCCTCGTAGAGTCGCTCGAACTCCCTGATCGTGCTGTTGATCTGCCGGATCGCCAGCATGACGGCCACCGGCAGGGAGCACCGGTGGGCCTGCTGGTGGGCCAGGGCCAGATTGATCATGCCGCCCGCTCGCTGCTCCTTCACCGCGGAGAAGAGGTCGGGTATCCACACTGCCGCGTCGGCCGACAGACGGCTCAGGCGTTGCACCACGGGGTGATGGAGTTCTTCGGCGGACAGCTCGCAGGGTTGTGCCGCTTCGGCCAGCGGGTAGAAGGGCTCGACGCCCGCGGTGAGCGAACGTATCGAGGTGCTGAGCCCCATGTGCGGCGGGCGCGGGTGGGCCTGGGCCACCGCCTCGTACAACAGGCCGTGTACGTATTCGCGGCTCTTCCACGCCCATCGCGCGGCCTGGGCGGGTGTGCACCGCTCCCGGACCTGCCGGTGGAGATCGGCCAGCGCCGCGCCCAGCGGGGTGCGGGGCGGAGCACCGTCGCGCAGGATTCCGATGCTCTCGCACAGCATGGGCAGCAGTCGGTCCGGCGACCGGCGACCGATCTCTTCGGCCCGGTCGTCGAAGACGAATTGATAGGCGATTTGATTGGCCACGATCTGAAGGACGTCCAACTCCGCTGTCGGGCTGTTGTAGGAGGCGAGTTCGGCCGGCCGCGTGAAGGCGATCATCGCGGCCACCCCCACTTCGTCGGTCAGCCCGCAGGTGCGTAACCAGGCGTCGACGCCGACGGATGCCTCGGCCGCGTGGCGATTGCTCATGAAGGGGAAAGGCATGTAGAGGTGGGCGTCGATCAGGTCCTTGAGGCTGGACGCCGGGATTCCGTCGTGCGCGCCGAGCGCGATTTCCTCATGCGTCGTCGACACCGGTCTCACCTGCCATTCGGGATTCGTGCGTGCGGGGCACGGCGGTCGCCCGGGGTGCGAGCGAATCCGCGCGAGGCGATGTGCCGGCGGGGACATGCGCACGCGGTTCGCAGATCATCACCAGCGACCTGGGCCCCAGCGTGGCACCGGGGCGCGGTCGTTCGACCGGACCGGGCAGATGCCGCAGTCGCCAGCGGCCGGCGATGGTCGCGAGGGCCACGGTCATCTCCGCCATGGAGAGCACGTCGCCGATGCATTTGCGGCTGCCCGCGGCGAACGGGATCATCGCGCCGTGCTGCTCGTCGCCGGCACGGCCCGGCAGCCAGCGTTCCGGTTCGAATCGGTCCGGTTCAGGGAACGACGCGGGATCGTGGTGCAGCAGATAGGGGCTGTACAGGACGGTGGCGCCCCGGGGGAGCCGGCACCCGGCGAGTTCCGTCTCCCTGGTGGTGACGCGCGTGAAGAGCCAGCCCGGTGGTGAGTGGCGCAGCGTCTCGGTGACGACACACCGGGTGTGGACGAGGCGCGGCAGGTCGTCGGGACCGGGTCGCCGCCCTCCGGCGAGCACGGTGTCCACCTCGGCGTGCAGGCGGCGCTCCGTCTCGGGATGCTCGGCCAGGAGGCTGAACGCGGAGGCCAGGCACATGGATGGGCTCTCGGATCCGGTGAGCAGGAGCGAGACGAGGTGATCGTGGACTTCCTGTTCGGTGATCGCCCCGTCCGCGCCGTCGTCACGCGTGGCCGCCAGCAGCGTTCCCAGCAGATCCTCGCGCGGAGCACCCCGTCGGCGCTCTGAGATGGCCGCGTCGATGATCGCGTGCACGCGGTCGACCGCACGCCGGTAGCGACGGTTCGCGGGCGTGGGCACCCGGAACAGGGCGTCGACCGGCACGACCGTGCGGACGAACAGGCCGCGAACGATCGCGGACAGACTGTGCCGCACCTCGGCGGTCGTCGCCGCGTCCAGCGAGTCGGAGAAGAGCACGCGGCTGATGACCCCTGTCGTGAACGACGTCATGGCCGCGCTGACGTCGATCGCCTGCCCGGGCCGCCACTCGCGGCACACCGCTTCGGCCTCCTCGACCATCAACTCCGTGTGGTCGGCGACCTGGGAAGGGCGGAAGTCGGGTTGCAGCAGCCTGCGCTGCCGCCGGTGCGCTTCGTGGCGGCACGTCACCACGCCGTTGCCCATCAGTATCCGGAGCCGGTCGTACTGCGGCCCTCCCTTGTCGAAGGTCCGCGTGTCCCTGAGCACCCGGCGGGCCAATTCCGGATGGCACACCATCCAGGCCCGCTGGGGGCCCAGTCGTATTTCGACCAGATCCCCGTGCGCGGGCAAAGAATTCAGAAACGCCAGCGGCCGGCGGAACAACGCGATACCGTGACCGAGGAGTGGGAATATGCCTGGAGCAGTACCAGTCCTCCAGGCTTGCTCGGGTTCTGGCGCAGCACGGCGCATGGAAACCTCCCGCTTACGGGCAGCACGTGAAATCGCTGAACGTGCCACGGACTTGACACTTGAAACAAGTCCTGCCCAGTTCAAGCGGCGCTCGGTTTCCCGAAACCTTTCTCCAAAGGGGCGCACAGAAGCACGGCGTAGCAAAAGAAGCATGCCGGGCAGGTCCGCTCAACGGTCGTCGTTGCATCATGCATCGACGGCGTTTTCCCCTGGTCACTCAAGTGTGGTCGCGCCCCGTGTGATCCCGCCCCGTGTGGTCCCGCCCCATGGGGGACGGGACGGGACCACAACGACTCAGCGTTCGCGCACGCGCACGACCTTCAGAGCGGGCGAAGCCAGGATGTCCTTCTCGCAGAACCGCGAGGTCACCCACTTCTCCCCGGAGAACAGCCGCGTCTGGTCGCTGTAATGGGGTGAGTCGGGATTCGAGGACTGCGAGTACGTCAGCAGCGTCCGCGCCACGGGGCACCGGCCGCCGTCCCAGCCCACGGCCTGGATGTAGCTGGAGCCGGTCCTCACCTCCGTATAGCCGCCGCCCGCCGGATTCCACACCGGCTCGATCTTGTTCCACACGCCCAGCGACTCGGTGCCGCCCGGAACCGCGACGCGCTGCCCACTCCGTACGACGAACTGGTGCTCCCCGAGGCGGGAGTCGAGCGCGATGCCCGCCCCCCGCAGCTCGGCGACCGCGTCCGCGAGGGCCGCGGCGAAGCCAGGAGCCTCGGTGTTGAGGGTGTTCGGGGTACGCACCGGATCCGCCGCCGAGAACGGCACCTTCCACCGCTGGGCGGACGGTACCTTCGCCGTCAGCTTCCGCCAGAACCGGTCGAAGAGCAGGGCGCCCCGGCTGCCGGTGTCCGCCGTGCGGTCCCAGTCCGCGAGCACCGAGCAGGCCTCGGTGACGTCAACCGCCTTGCCGTCACTGCCCGTTGCCGTCCCGCCCGGGAGGGCGGCACACGCCCTCGCCACGTCGGCGGCGGCGAGGTCACCCGCGGGCACCCGGTTCGCGAACTGCTGCCGCTGAAGGTCCCCGACGCTCAGGCCGCCGCGCTCCGCCATCGCCGCCACGTCGTCGATCGCGCCACGGGTACGCGTCGAGCGCTGCGTGCCGACATCGCCGAAGACCCGCTCGTACCCGGTCAGCGGCCGGTCGGCGTTGGCCAGCCACGCGCTGTCGTTGGAGTTCTCCGCGTACGGCGCGTCCTTCAGCGTCGGCATGCGCGCGGGCCCGAAGATCCCGGACTGGGCGGCGTCGGCGTCGCTGCCGAGCGCGCAGTCGCCGCGGGAGCCGTCGAGGACCGCCAGGCCCGCGGCCGGGTAGGTGGTCCTGCCCAGGTCCGTGGAACACCGGGCCGCGAGATCGTCGGTGATGCGGGGCAGCACCTGCGACTGGGTGTACAGGGAGTGCCCCGAGGAGTCCGCGGCGATCGTGTTCACCCACGGCAGCCCCTGGTGCCGGGCCAGGGACGCGAGGACATCCGCCGTGCCGCGCGCCTTGCTGAAGCCGAGCGAGGTGTCGGCGAACCGCATGTTGACCGCGTTGGGGTCGCCCAGCGCGTACGCCGTCGTCGTGGTCCAGGGCAGCGGAAGCTCGCCGTCGGTGGAGGCGACGACCGGGCCGTACCGGGTCCACCACTGGGTGCGGGTCACCGGGGTGCCGTCCTTCACCGCGACGGTGACGGTCCGTTCGGTCATCCGGTGCCGTTTGCCGTCCACCACATACACGGTGGGGTCGGCGGGATCCAGCGTCAGCCGGTGCAGGTTGAACGGCACACCGGTCGACACCGTATGGCTCCACGCCACATGGGCGTTGTAACCCACGGAGATCGTCGGCGAGCCGAGCAGCGAGGCGCCGGCGACGTTCAGCTCCCCGGGAATCGTCTGCTGTGCCTGCCAGAACCGGCGTCCACCGTGCCACGGGTAGTGCGGATTGCCCAGCAGCAGACCGCGGCCGTTCGCCGTGGTGTCCCCGCGGAAGGCCACCGCGTTGGACCCCATGTCAGCGTCCGCGGTCCGTTCCCGCACGGCCCGGATCAGGGCCTCGGCGTCCGCACCGGTCCCGATGCCCTTGGCCTGGGCGGCGGATCCGGTGGGCGGCCGGGCGGACGTGATGTCGTCCACGGCGCCGCCCTGGCCGCCGAGCACGGCGATGGCGTAGAAGCGCGCCGCCACGTCGAGCGCGGTGACCGGCCGCACCCACGCGGCTCCCCGGCACGCGGGGTCGGTGATCCGGTGCTGCTCCAGCCAGGCGTTGTACCCGGCCGCGAAGCCCGTCATGAGGTCCCTGACCTGACGGCTCGGGCCGCGCGGTGCCGGCTGCGCGAGGAGCTTCTCCACGGTGCGCGCCTGGCGTACGCCGCGGAAGTACAGGTCACTGGAGAGGTTCCTGGTGGCGGAGGAGAGGGAGAAGTCGGTCGCCGCGTCCGGACCGAAGAAGCGTGAACGCTCGCCGCGTACGGTCACGAAACCGTCGGCGAGCGTGCACACCTGGTCGGCGGTCTGCGCCCAACCGGTGCCGAAGCCGAGGGACTTGTAGTCCCTGGCCACGATGTGCGGAATGCCGTACTCGGTGTAGCGGACAACAGCGGACAGGCCGCCGTGCGAGAGCTGTTCGTGCCGGTCCTGCGGGTCGTGCCGATCGGCCGCGGCGGCGGGCAGCCCGGCCGTGGCGGTGAGCAGGGCGACGGCCGCGACGACGAGCCGTCTGAAGCGGGTGCGCATCGTGCCTCCCAACGTCATTGAGGGAAGGAGCCGTTGAGCGTACCAACGGGTATGTGTCCCCGGCACGCTGTTGCGCGTCGTGCTTGACCTGTCCGTGCGGCGCGCCGAGGATCATGTGTCATGACGCCTGGACACGGCAGCACGGTTGACGGGGTGCTGCGGCGCAGCGCCCGGCGCACCCCCGCGCGCGTCGCGGTCGACTACCGCGACCGCTCCTGGACGTACGAGGAACTCGACGAGGCCGTGTCGCGCACGGCGAGCGTCCTGCTCGACCAGGGCCTCGCCCCCGGCGACCGGGTCGGCGCCTACGGCCACAACTCGGACGCCTATCTGATCGCCTTCCTCGCCTGCGCCCGCGCGGGCCTCGTCCACGTCCCGATGAACCAGAACCTCACCGGCGACGACCTCGCGTACCTCGTCGGCCAGTCCGGCAGCACCCTGGTCCTCGCCGACCCCGACCTGGCGGACCGGCTCCCGGACGACGTCCGTACGCTGCCCCTGCGCGACGCCGACGACTCGCTGCTGGCGCGACAGGCGACAGCGCCCGCCCACGACGGCCCGGAGCCGCGCGGCGAGGACCTGGTGCAGCTGCTCTACACCTCGGGCACCACGGCCCTGCCCAAGGGCGCGATGATGACCCACCGCGCCCTGGTGCACGAGTACCTGAGCGCGATCACCGCCCTGGACCTGAGCGCCGGCGACCGCCCCGTCCACTCCCTGCCGCTGTACCACTCGGCGCAGATGCATGTGTTCCTGCTGCCGTATCTCGCCGTCGGCGCCACCAACACGATCATCGACGCACCCGACGGCGACCGGCTCTTCGACCTCATCGAAACCGGTCGCGTGGACAGCCTGTTCGCCCCACCCACGGTGTGGATCGGCCTCGCGGGCCGCCCCGACTTCGCGACCCGTGACCTCGACGGACTGCGCAAGGCGTACTACGGCGCCTCGATCATGCCGGTGCCGGTACTGGAACGGCTGCGGGAGCGCTGGCCGAAGCTGGCCTTCTACAACTGCTTCGGGCAGAGCGAGATCGGCCCGCTGGCCATGGTGCTGGCCCCGGACGAGCACAAGGGCCGGCTGGACTCCTGCGGCCGTACCGTCCTCTTCGTCGACGCCCGGGTGGTGGACGAGAACGGCGAGGACGTGCCCGACGGCACCCCCGGCGAGATCGTCTACCGCTCCCCGCAGCTGTGCGAGGGCTACTGGGACAAGCCCGAGGAGACCGCCGAGGCCTTCCGGGACGGCTGGTTCCGCTCCGGTGACCTCGCGGTGCGGGACGCGCACGGCTACTTCACGATCGTCGACCGGGTCAAGGACGTCATCAACTCCGGTGGCGTGCTGATCGCTTCACGCGAGGTCGAAGACGCCCTGTACACACACGAGGGCGTCGCCGAGGTCGCCGTGATCGCCCTGCCCGACTCGCGGTGGATCGAGGCCGTCACGGCGGTCGTCGTGCCACGCGGCGAGGTGACCGAGGGCGAGCTGATCGACCACGCGCGCGAGAAGCTCGCCCACTTCAAGGCGCCCAAGCGGGTGGTGTTCGTGGACGAGCTGCCGCGCAACGCCAGCGGCAAGATCCTCAAGCGGGAGCTGCGGGACCGTCTCGGCGACTCCGGTTAGCTCGGCCGCAGATCCACGATCCGCCGGATCTTGCCCACGGAACGCTCCAGCGACGCCGGTTCGACGATCTCCACGGCGACCGACACCCCGATGCCGTCCTTCACGGCCGCCGTGATGGACTGCGCGGCGGCGTCCCTGGTCTCGGGTGACGCGTCGGGACGGGCCTCCGCGCGCACGGTGAGGGCATCGAGGCGGCCCTCCCGGGTGAGCCGCAGCTGGAAGTGGGGCGCGACGCCCGGCGTGCGCAGCACGATCTCCTCGATCTGGGTCGGGAAGAGGTTCACCCCGCGCAGGATCACCATGTCGTCACTGCGGCCGGTCACCTTCTCCATGCGCCGGAACACCCGCTCGGTGCCCGGCAGCAGCCGCGTCAGGTCCCGGGTCCGGTAGCGGACGACCGGCATCGCTTCCTTGGTGAGCGAGGTGAAGACCAGTTCGCCCTCCGCGCCGTCGGGGAGCACCTCACCGCTGATCGGGTCGACGATCTCGGGAAAGAAGTGGTCCTCCCACACATGGAGCCCGTCCTTGGTCTCCACACACTCCTGCGCCACGCCCGGCCCGATCACCTCGGACAGCCCGTATATGTCGACGGCGTCGATCGAAAACCGCTCCTCGATCTCCCGACGCATCTGCTCCGTCCACGGCTCGGCACCGAAGATGCCGACGCGCAGGGAGGTACCGCGCGGATCGACGCCCTGCCGCTCGAACTCGTCGAGGATGGTGAGCATGTACGACGGCGTCACCATGATGATCCCGGGCTTGAGGTCCTGGATCAGCTGGACCTGGCGGGCCGTCATCCCGCCGGACGCGGGGATGACCGTACAACCGAGTCGCTCGGCCCCATAGTGTGCGCCCAGCCCACCGGTGAACAGCCCATAGCCGTACGCCACATGCACCTTGTCCCCGGGGCGCCCGCCCGCAGCGCGAATCGACCGGGCCACCATGTCGGACCACAGGGAGAGGTCGGCGTCGGTGTAACCGACCACCGTGGGGCGTCCGGTGGTGCCGCTGGAGGCGTGGATGCGGCGAATACGGTCCTGGGGCACGGCGAACATCCCGTACGGGTAGTTCTCGCGCAGGTCGGCCTTGGTGGTGAACGGGAAGCGGGCCAGATCGGCGAGGGAACGGCAGTCGTCGGGCCGCACCCCGGCCTTGTCGAAGGCTTCCCGGTAGAAGGGCACGTTGTCGTACGCGTGGCGCAGCGATTTGCGCAGCCGCTCCAGCTGCAGCGCCCGCAGCTCCTCCGGGCCGAGCCGTTCCCCCGAGTCCAGCAGCTCCGTCGCATCCGCCATGGGGAGTTCTCCCTCGCCGACCGCGTCAATCCGGACGACCGATCATTCGGTCCGGGTCTTCGGGATCAGTAATTCAGGCGGTGATCGATCAGGCAAGAGGGCGGCCGGCATTTTCTGCGCGTGGCACAGCCCCGCGGGGCGACCGGGGGCATGCCCCGGCGCACAACTCCGTTGCGGTAAGCGCGCCCCGGGCGACCAGGATTCACATCATGCCGTTCTTCACCGCCTCCGACGGAACCAGGATCGCCTACCACCTGCGGGGTGAGGGCGAACCGCTCGTCGTCCTGCCCGGCGGACCGATGCGGGCCTCCGCCTACCTCGGCGACCTGGGCGGACTCGCCGCGCACCGGCAGCTGGTGTTGCTCGATCTACGGGGGACCGGTGACTCGGCCGCGCCGACGGACCCGGCGACATACCGCTGCGACCACCTGGTGGACGACGTGGAGGTGTTGCGGGCTCACATGGGGCTGGACCACATGGATCTGCTCGCCCACTCGGCGGGCGGGAGCCTCGCCATGCTATACGCCGCCCGGTACCCGCAGCAGGTGTCGCGGCTGGCCCTGGTGACCGCGACGCCGTGGGCGCTGGGGATGCCCGCCACCGCCGAGGAACGGCTTGCGGCGGCCCGGCTGCGGAAGGGCGAGCCGTGGTTCGCGGAGGCGTTCCAGGCGTGGCTGGCCGGGACGGGCGACTTCGGCCCCGGGTGCGCGCCCTTCTCCTACGGGCGCTGGGACGCCGCCGCCAAGGAGCACGACACGCGCGGCGACGACGAGTTCAACGACGAGGCCGCGGACATCTACGGCTCCGACGGCGCCTACGACCCGCCCGCGACCCGCTCCGCGCTCGCCCGGATCACCGCCCCGGTCCTCGTCCTCGCGGGCGAACTCGACGGAGGCCCCTGCCCCGAACTCGCCCGCCGCACCGCAGACGTCTTCCCGAACGCCGAGTGCGCCGTGCAACCCGGCGCCGGGCACTATCCGTGGCTGGACGACGCGGAGTGGTTCGTGCGGCGTGTCGTCGCGTTCCTCGACGGCCGGGAGCGGGGGAGCGCCCCCGGGCCGCTAACGGTGGAGCGTGGCCTCGCCGGTGAGGCCGACGCCCGTCTCCTCGCCGGGCCGCACCGACACCGGGCCCGCGACACGGACGTCGACCGGGGCGTCGACCCCCTCCACGGCCACGGTCACCTTGGCGTCGTGGCCGTAGAAGCACACGTCGGTGACCGTGCCCCGCGCACCGCCCGACTCCGCCTCGGTCAGCCGCAGTTGCTCCGGCCGCAGCAGCACGGTGCCCGACCCGGAGCCCTCGGACGGGGAGGCGAGGGCCACGGTGCCCAGGGCCGTCGTGGCCGTTCGGCCCGCACGGTCGACCGTGCCGGGGAGCAGGACCGCGTCGCCGACGAACCCCGCGACCCAGGGGTCGGCGGGGCGCCGGTACAGCGCCTGCGGGGTGTCGCACTGGGCGACCCTGCCCTGCCGTACGACCGCGACCAGGTCGGCGGTCGACAGCGCCTCCTGCTGGTCGTGGGTGACCAGCACCGCCGTGGCCCCGGTGGCGCGCAGGGCGGCGCGCACATCGGCCCGCACGCCGGCGCGCAGTGCGCTGTCGAGGGCGTTGAACGGCTCGTCCAGCAGCACCAGTTGGGGCCGCGGGGCCAGCGCCCTGGCCAGGGCGATGCGCTGCTGCTGCCCGCCGGACAGCTCGTGCGGCATCCGGTCGCCGTACCCGGCGAGTCCGACCAGCTCCAGCATCTCCTCCGTACGGCGGCGCCGCTCGCCCCGGTCCAGGCCGGTCAGTCCGAACGCCACGTTGCGGGCCACGCTCAGATGCGGGAAGAGGGCGCCCTCCTGCGGCACGATGCCGATGCGCCGCCGCTCCGGCGGCAGCTGGACGCCGGGCCCGGTCAGGGTGCGCCCGCCGACGGTGACCGATCCGGCGTCGGCGTGCAGGAATCCGGCGACGATGCGCAACAGGGTCGTCTTGCCGCAGCCGGAGGGCCCCAGTACGGCGGCCAGGGCGCCGCCCGCCACGTCGAGGTCCAGCCCGCGCAGCACTTGGGCTTCGGGGCCGTACGACTTGGCCAGGTGCTCGATGTGGAGATCGTTCGTCATGGGAGGTCCCTGCCTGGGGAGTTCATGGGCGCTGCCGCCATGGGAGCCATGGGCCGTTGCCTGTCGGGGGAGCAGTCATGTGCCGCTGCCTGCTGTGAGAGGTCGTCCGCGGTGCCGGCCTCGGGAGTCATGTGCGGTGCCTGCCCAGGAGATACGAGGGGACGGCGGCCAGCAGGATCAGTGCGGCGGCGTAGGGCGCGGCCGCGGCGAAGGATCCGGCGCCGGTCTCGGTCCACAGCCGGGTGGCGAGGGTGTCCATGCCGGTGGGGCGCAGCAGCAGGGTCGCGGGGAGTTCCTTCATGCAGACCACGAAGGTGAGCGCGGCGCCCGCGGCGACGCCGGGAGCGGCCAGCGGCACGGTCACCTCCCGCAGCACCCGCAGCGGCCGCCGGCCGAGCGAGCGGGCGACGTCCTCCAGCACCGGGGGCGCCTGGAGCACGGCGGCCCGGGTGGCGGCCACCGCGACGGGCAGGAACAGCACGGCGTAGGCGCAGATCAGCAACGGGAGTCGCTGGTAGAGCGGGTAGGCGTAGCGGACGGCGAAGAAGACCAGGGAGAGGGCGACCGTGATGCCGGGCAGCGCGTGACCGGCGTACGCCGCCTGTTCCAACAGGCGGGCGCCGCGCCCCCGGTGGCGGGCGGCGATCACACCGACCGGCAGGGCGAGCAGGGTGGTGAGGGCGGCCCCGGCCGCGGCGACTCCGAGCGTGGACCAGGCGGTCTCGCCGAGCCCGCCGAGGTCCCAGGTGGCGGATGTGCCGACGGCCAGCCAGTAGCCGAGGGTGCCGAGCGGGAAGGCGACCGCGACGGCCGTCACCGCCGCGCACCACGCCAGGGCGGGGATCCGCCAGCGCCCGAGCGGCACCGGGACGACGGGACGCGCGCTGCCCGTACCGGTCCTCGCGTGGCCCGCGCGGCCCCGGGTGCGGCCCTCGGCGGCGACCAGTGCCACGGTCATCACCACCAGCACGACGCTCAGCGCGGCGGCGGGGGTGCGGTCGAAGGAGGCGCGGTACGAGGTGTGGATGGCCCACGTGAACGTTTCGTACCGCATCAGCGAGACCGCGCCGAAGTCGGACAGCACGTACAGCGCCACCAGCAACGCACCGCCGGCCGCGGCCGGGCGCAGCTGCGGCAGTGTGACCCGCCGGAAGGTGCCCAGCGGGCCGTGCCCGAGGGAGCGCGCGGCCTCCTCCTGCGCGGGATCGATACCGCGCAGCGCCGCGGCGACCGGCAGGTGCACGTACGGGAAGCTGACCAGCGTCAGTGCCAGGGCCGCCCCGGTGAAGCCGGCGGTCCGCGGCGCGGCGGACAGCCAGGTGAAGGCGGCGACGTAACTGGGCACGGCGAGCGGCAAAGTGGCCAGCACCGACCAGGCGCGGGCTCCGGGCAGCGCGGTGCGCACGGTCAGCCAGGCCAGCGAGACGCCCAGCACCAGGCAGGCCGCGACCACGACGACGGCCAGGCCCAGGCTGCGGCCGACGAGTTGAAGGGTGCGTTCGTCGGCGACGACGTCCCAGGCGTACGCGGGGCCGCGTTCGAGGGCGCGCACCGCGAGATAGCCCAGGGGCAGCAGCGCGAACAGGGCCGCCGCGCACGCGGGGACGATCAGTACCCAAGGGGGTCGGCTTCCCGTTGTGCGCGCGGTCGTTCCGGCGCCGCGGCGAAGCCGTCCCAGGGCGCTGAGGGTGCTGAGGGTACGCCGGCGCCCGGCCGCGGCGGTATCCCCGGCCGGGTGGCCTGCGGGATCCGGGTCGGCCGGGCGCCGTACGGACTGGGGGGAGGTGCCCACGTCAGGTCAGACCAGTCCGACGTCCTGGAGCATGGCCAGGGTCTCCTGGAGCGACTCCAGCTTGCCCAGGTCGATGTCGGGCGCCTCCAGCGAGTCCAGCGCGGGCAGGTCCTCCACCGGGCTGGTCACCCCGGCGGACAGCGGGTACTCCTTGGTCTCCTCCGCGAAGTACGTCTGCGCCTCCTTCGACAGCAGGTAGTCGACCGCCTTCCGGGCGACCGCGCTCTGCCCGCTGTCCTTGAGGATGCCCGCTCCGGCGACGTTGATCAGCGCGCCGGGGTCACCGCCGGGCAGGAAGTGCAGCTTGGTCTTGACGTTGTCCTCGCCCTTCTCGGCGACCCGCTCGTACCAGTAGTAGTGGTTGACCAGGCCGAGGGAGACCTCGCCGGACTCGACGGCGTCCAGTGTGGCGAGGTTGTTGCTGTAGGTCTTGCCGTTCTCCTTCAGGCCCTTGAGCCAGGTGCGGGTCGCGTCGTCGCCCTCCAGGACCCGCATGCCGGTGACGAAGGTCTGGAAGGAGGCGTTGGTGGGCGCGAAGCCGACCTTGCCCTTCCACTCCGGCTTCACCACGTCGTGGACGCTGTCGGGGGCCTTGCTCACCTTGTCGGGGTTGTACGCGATGACGCGCACGCGGCCCGACAGGCCCACCCAGTCGCCCTCGCCGCCCCGGTAGGCGGAGCCCACCTTGTCGAGGGACGCCTGGGGCAGCTTCTCCAGCATGCCCTCCTTGGACAGGGCGCCGAGCGCACCGGCGTCCTGCGAGAAGAACAGGCCGGCCTTGGTGCGGTCGCCCTCCTCCAGGATCTGGGCCGCCAGCTCGGCGCTCTCGCCGTAGCGGACGTCGACCTCGGCGCCGACAGCCTTCTCCAGCTTGTCCAGGATCGGCTTGACGAGCTTCTCGTTGCGGCCGGAGTAGATGACCAGTGCGGCGTCGTCGCCGCCGGCCGAACCGCCCTTGTCCTCCGAGCCGCAGGCGGCGAGGGCGGGGACGAGCAGGCCGAGCGCGGTGAACGCGGTGATCAGGCGGGCCGTGGGGCGTCGCATGGTGTGCCTTCCTGCGGGGCTCGCCACCTGCGTCGCTCGTCGCGTCATCAGAAGGGCGAGCGGCTGAGCGGTGCCGCTATGGGGACCTTGTGAATGAGCTATGAATAAGGTAAAGCTAACCTCACCGTCAAGTGATCTGTGCTACCAGCGGACGACGCCATGGAAGCGGAAAGGGCGCGCCCCATGACGATCCCCTCCGGCCCACGCCCGGACACCCGACCGCTTCCGGCCCAGCTTCCGCCTCTCGAATCCGCGCCCCCGGGCGGCAACAGGCGTGCCAGGCACCGGATCGCCGGCCTGTTCGCCCACCCCTTCGGCGGACGGACCGCCCCCGTCGACCCCCTTCCCGCCTGGGGCTCAGAACGGCGGACCGTACCGTTCGCCCGCGAACTCGCGGCATTCGGCGACCGGATCGCACTCATCACCGAAGACGGCACGCTCACCTACCGCGAACTGGCCGCGCGGGTCGCCGAGACGGCCGACCGCCTCGGACCCGGCCGCCGCCTGGTGCTGCTGGCCGGGGCCAACCGGGTGGGCGCCCTTGTCGTCTACCTCGCCGCCCTGTCCGCCGGCCATCCGCTCCTGCTGGTCCCCGGCGACAACGACAGCACCATCGACTCGCTGACCGCCGCCTACGAGCCGGACGTGGTCGCCGTACCGCGGGAAGCCGGCACCGCAACCACGGCCTGGTCCATCGACGAGCGGCACCCCGCCTCCGCCCACACCCTCCACCCCGACCTCGCCCTCCTGCTGAGCACCTCCGGCTCGACCGGCTCGCCCAAACTGGTCCGGCTCTCGCACGAGAACCTCCAGGCCAACGCCGAGTCCATAGCGACGTACATGGACATCCGGGACAGCGACCGGGCCGCCACCACCCTGCCCATGCACTACTGCTACGGCCTGTCGGTCATCAACAGCCATCTCCTGCGGGGCGCCGGACTGATCGTCACCGGCCGGTCGGTGGCCGACGCCGGCTTCTGGGAACTGTTCCGCACCGCGCGCGGCACCGCGCTGGCCGGGGTGCCGTACACCTTCGATCTGCTCGACCGCGTCGGCTTCGACCGGATGCGGCTGCCGGGGCTGCGCCGCGTCACCCAGGCCGGCGGCCGGCTCGCGCCGGACCGTGTCGTGCGGTACGCCGAGGCGGGGCGCCGCGCGGGCTGGGAGCTGTTCGTGATGTACGGGCAGACGGAGGCCACGGCACGGATGGCCTACCTGCCGCCCCGGCTCGCGGCCGACCGTCCGCAGGCCGTCGGCGTGCCCATACCCGGCGGCTCCTTCCGGCTCCAGCCGCTGGACGAACCGGACGCGACCGGCGCGCCCGACACCGGCGAACTCGTCTACTCGGGCCCCAACGTCATGCTCGGCTATGCCGAGAGCCCGGCGGACCTGGCCCTCGGCCGGACCGTCGAGGAACTGCGCACCGGGGACATCGCCCGGCGCGCACCCGACGGACTGTACGAGATCGTCGGGCGGCGCAGCCGGTTCGCGAAGATCCTGGGGCTGCGCATCGACCCGCAGCGGGTGGAGGCGATGCTGGAGCGGCACGGCCTGCGCGCCTGCTGCGCCGGGGACGACGACGCACTGGCCGTCGTGGTCGCGACCGGCGACACCGCCGACGTGGATGCCGCGTGGGTGCGGCGCCTGGTCGCGGACGAGTGCGGCCTGCCGGCGCGCGCCGTCCGGGCCCGGGTGGCGCCGGAGCTGCCCCGCCTCGCCACGGGCAAGCCCGACTACGAGGCCGTACGACGGCTGACCCGCACCCTGCGGGAACCATCCCCTGACGACACCACACGGACCAGGACCGGCCGGGCGACGACCGAGGACCTGTGCCGCCTCTACGCCGAGATCCTCGACCGGCAGGACGTCACCGAGGACAGCAGCTTCGTCGGCCTGGGCGGTGACTCCCTCTCCTATGTCGAGATGTCGCTTCGGCTCGAAGAAGCCCTGGGCACACTGCCCGCCGACTGGCACACCACGCCCATCCGCGAGTTGCGGCACCCCGGCCCGCCGCCCCTTGCGCGCCCGGCACGCCGAAGACGCACCCTGGAGACCGGTATCGCCCTGCGGGCCGTGGGCATCGTCCTCGTCGTCAGCGCGCACATACCCGTCTTCCTGGTCCAGGGCGGCGCGCACGTCCTGCTCGGCGTCGCCGGATTCAACTTCGCCCGCTTCCACCTCACGGACGCCGGCCGCCGTCGGCGCGTGCGCAACCTGGGGCGCAGCATCCTGCGCATCGCCGTGCCGAGCATGGTGTGGCTGGCCTTCGCGCTGGCACTGACCCGTGAATACGACCTCGCCAACCTGCTGCTGGCCAACAGCCTCTTCCCCCAGGACAACTCGGACCCCGAGTGGCGGTACTGGTTCGTGGAGGCACTGGTCCACATCCTGATCGTGCTCACCGCGCTCCTCGCCCTTCCGCTGCTGGACCGGGCCGAGCGGCGCAGCCCGTTCGGTTTCGCGCTGGGACTGGTGGGGCTCGGGCTGGTCGGCCGGTACGACCCACTGGGGCTGGCCCATGTCCGGTTCCACCTCAGCCCCACCGTGGTGTTCTTCCTGTTCGCCCTGGGCTGGGCGGCGGCGCGGGCGCGTACGGTGCCGCAGCGGCTGCTGCTGACCGTGGTGCTGGCGGCCACCGTGCCGGGGCTGTTCCCCGGGGGCCAGCCGCTGCGGACGTCGATCGTCGTGGCGGGCCTGGCGCTGCTGGTCTGGGTGCCGGTGCTGCCGAGCCTCGACCTGGTCAACCGGGTTGCGGGGGTGCTGGCGGGCAGCTCGCTGTACATCTACCTGACCCATTTCCACATCTACCCCTACATCCGCGACCACTCGCCCACGCTCGCGCTCCTCGCGTCGCTGGTGGTCGGCGTCGCATACGGCTCGGTGGCCACGCGCCTGATGCGGCGCGTGCCCGAGTGGCTCGCCAGGGGCCGCGCGGTCCCGGCGCCGGGGCGGTGAACCGGGGCGTCCCCACGCCCCTGTCCGTGAACAGGCCATGTGCGTCCGGGCTCTTGGCTGTCGTTAGGGTTTCGGCAGAGAAAGCCGACACAGACACCTGAACGAGACAGGAAGGCCAACCGTGGGCGCACCACGCCTGAGCAGTACGCCCTTGCCCGGCATCGGGGTCCGCTACGACCTCACCACGCGCGAACAGCGCCGCCTGGCGGTGGTCGCCCACCGGGACGGCTCACGGACGCTGAGCGCCTACCGCAGGGACGATCCGGACGCCTGTGCGCTGTCGGTGCGGCTGACCTCCGGCGAGGCGGCCACGCTGATCGACGCCCTGATGCCGGCGCACCACAGCCCCAACCTGCTGTCCACCACCGAACTGGGCCTCGTCGCCGAACGGATCGAGCTGTCCGCCACGTCCCACTGGAACGGGCGGGTGCTGGGCGAGACCCGGATGCGTACCGAGACCGGCGTGTCCATCGTGGCCGTTTTGCGGCGTGCCGAGGCGATCCCCTCCCCGGCGCCCGACTCGCGCGTGCTGCTCGAGGCCGCGCAGTCGCAGCGCGGGGTCCTGGGAAGCCATCAGGTCGGGCACGGTGACCGGCAGCGCCAGGACGTAGCCGAACGACGACCCACAGGGTCAGCACCAGACAGCCCTTGACGGCCACGCCCAGACAGGACGTGTTGGTGCGACGCGCCACCGGATCCCCTCTCCTCGAGGGCACCGTGATCCACTTTGGTGAGTGCTTCCGTGATCCGTAGAACTACGCGTACGCGACTACGGCCCTCTTCGTGCAGAGCGGATACGGCGGCGGAGCCGGTGCGAGCCGGACCCGATACACGCCGTCACGCGGGCCCGCCGGTTCGCCCACTCGGCGAACTCGAATCGAGCCTTCAGCGGCTGACCCGGCGCCGGTACACGACGAAACCGGCGGTGAGTCCCAGCGCGGCGACGGCGAGGCCGGCTCCCAGAGCCACCTCGAAGTCGGCCGGCCCCGTGGCACCGCCCAGGCCGCCTTGGACTCCCCGTGTGGGGAGCGGTGTGCGCGTGACGATGACCGGCGACGGCACGGTCACGACGCGGTGGGGCAGGTTGTCGCAGGCGATGCCGTCGTGCCGGCCGCGGTCCCGGTCGTCGCCCCGGTCCAGACGGTTCGGATCGCCGATGTCTCGGTTGAACTCCGCCTGCGCGTCTTCCTGGAACGCGAAGTCGTTGCAGTCGAGGTCGTTCCGGGCGGGCGCGGCATGGGCCGCCGGGCCGACGGCGAGGACAACGGTGAGCGCGGTCGTGCACAGCGCGGGTATTCGTTTCTTCACGAACGTTCCCTTTCGGTCCTGAGGTCTCGACGACCGTCACTGCGACCGTAGGGACGCCTCCCGCGCACCGTCGCGTCCTGCTACGCCGTACGAAGTCACCCCCCGGCGGCGACGCCCGAACGGCCCAACGCCGGGTGCTCAGTCCGTCCGCGGACCGTACGCCGTCATGAACCGGTCCCGGAAGCGGTCCATGCCCCAGGTCGGGGCGTTCTCGGCGGGCTTGAGGCCGTCCGTCCAGCGCCAGTCGGCGATGCGGTCCAGGACCTTCGGGTCCCGGGCGACGATCGTGACGGGAACGTCCTTGCTGGTGCTGCCGGCGGTGACCGTCGGGACGGGCTGGTGGTCGCCGAGGAAGACCAGGACGGTGTCGTCGGTGCCGTAGCGCTCGACCCACTCGGTGAGGCTGCGGATCGAGTACTCGATGGCACGGCGGTACTCGGTGCGGACGCGCTCGGGGTCCTGCCAGACCTCCTTGGGGTCGGTGCCCTCCTTCTTGATCCGGTGGAAGACCGAGCCGTCGCCGAGGTCGTCCCAGTC
Organism: Streptomyces sp. NPDC051243; assembly: GCF_044455405.1. Taxonomy (NCBI): domain Bacteria; kingdom Bacillati; phylum Actinomycetota; class Actinomycetes; order Kitasatosporales; family Streptomycetaceae; genus Streptomyces; species Streptomyces sp. NPDC051243. The sequence goes on from NZ_JBITES010000005.1 coordinate 406,119, forward strand.
GACCATGCGGGCGATCGGGGACCAGGGGTTGTGGCTGGAGGCCAGGATGATCTCCGCCATGATCGGCTCGCGGTCCTTCTTGCCGTGCTCGAGGCGCTGGAAGGCCTCCAGGCTGAACTGGTCGGGCACGGGCGTCCAGCTGAAGTACGGGCCGTGGTAGCCCAGGTGCTCGGAGTCGTAGATGTGGTCGAGGGCGAAGTACTCGCCCTCCGGCCAGGCCCGCCGCACCCCCGGCACGACGCCGACCGTGCGCCAGGCGCCCGTCTTGCGGAAGTAGCTGTTCAGCGTGGCGCGGTCGCTGGTCGTCAGACTCCGGTACCGCTGCTGGTTCTTGATCCAGAGCCCGGAGAGGAACGTGGAGTGCGCCAGCCAACTGCCCGCTCCCGTCACCGGTGACCTCAGCCAGGCGCTGCGCGACTGGAACCCGGCGGCTTTGAGCGAGCTGGTCCCCTGCTTGAGCACCGCGTCGATCTGCGGCGCCATCGCCGGGTCGTCGATCGCGACCCGGCCGTAGCTCTCGATGAACGTGAACAGCACGTCCTTGCCGCGCAGCCCCGTCAGCAACCGGTCCGGCGGCGTCTTCGCGAAGGCGTCCACCGCCGCCTGCTTCTGGAAGACCCGTCCGTCCCTGAGACCCGCGCGCACCTGCTCGACACGGTTGTTGACGAACTCGGCGTTGCCCTTGGTCGCCAGCGGGACTCCGGTGACCTGGATGCTCAGCGTCATACAGGTGATCCACGCCGTACCGAGGACCAGCGTCGTGCGGGTGGCGACGGGCCGGTGACGGACCATCAGGTTCGTCACCCGCACCATCGCCAGCGTCATGAGGACGACCACGGCGATGATCAGGACGATCACCCCGACGACCGCGAGAACCTGCCCCGTCCGCCCGAAGGACTCCCGGACGAACTCCGCCGCGTCGTCGAGCAGTATCCAGTCGAGGACCAGGTCGAAGGGGCGGGCCAGCACTTGGTAGAAGCCCATGTCGACGAACTTCAGGACGGTGAGCAGCCCGAGGAGCGCTCCCGACACCACCGCCATCAGCCGTCGCGACCGGGGCGGCAGCGCCAGCAACAGGCCCGCGAGCAGGATCCCCTCGGCCGGCAGACGGAAGAACGCCTCGGGGGTGAGCCGTTCGAGCCGGTTCGGGACGAGGAGCGCGAAGAGCAGGAGTACGCCGGCCAGGACCGTCGCCCCCACGGTGACGCCGTGTGCCGTACGGGGACAGCGGCGCCGCCAGCCGAACCAGCCGGGGGAGCCGGGGGTCGGGGAGCCGGACGGGTCGGCGGCGGGGGAGCCGGACGGCTCGGGGGAGGGACTCGCCTTCGTTTCGTCAGCCGCCTCGACCGCGCGGGCTGCCTGGGCCGCCCCGCCCGCGTCGGCCGCCTGCGGCGCCGCCTCGTCCGCCCCGCCCGCGTCCTTCGCCCCCGCTTCTTCCGTCTCCTGCGTTACTTCCTCTGTTGCCTCCTGCGACACCCGGAGGTCCTCCCGTGCGGTCTTGCGATGGCATGGCGAACAGCGCCCGATGAGCGGGCCTGCCACCACGAGTACGTCCGCACGTCACCTTAGGTTCAATCGGAGCTGCCCGGAATTCACCCGTCCGCGGCCGCCGCCACCTCCCGCGCCCACCGGTAGTCCGCCTTCCCGCTCGGCGAGCGCCGGATCGAGTCCGTGATCACCAGTTGGCGTGGGATCTTGTACCCCGCGAGATGGGAGCGGCAGTGCGCCTGGATGTCCGCCAGCGACGGCCGCGCCGCATCCGCCCGCAACTGCACCACGGCCGCGACGTGGTGCCCCCACTTCGCGTCCTGAACCCCGGCCACCAGGGCGTCGTACACGTCCGGATGCGACTTGAGCGCCTGCTCGACCTCCTCCGGATACACCTTCTCGCCACCGGTGTTGATGCACTGCGAGCCGCGCCCCAACACGGTCACGACTCCCTCCGCGTCGACCGTGGCCATGTCGCCGAGCAGCACCCACCGCTCGCCGTCCTTCTCGAAGAAGGTCTCCGCGGTTTTCCGCGGGTCGTTGTAGTAGCCGAGCGGAACGTGACCGCACTGCGCGAGGCGCCCCACCTCACCCACCGCGACCGGCTCGTGCGTGGCCGGATCGACCACCTGCGTGCGGGAGTTGACCCGGATGCGGAAGCCGCGCTCGGGGCCCGAGTCCTCGGTCGCCGTGCCGTTGAAGCCGGACTCCGAGGAGCCGAAGTTGTTCAGCAGCATCACGTTCGGGACGAGTGCCTGGAACTGCCTGCGCACCGTGTCCGACATGATCGCCCCGGACGACGACACGCTGAACATCGACGAGCAGTCCGTGCCCTTCATGGGCCCGCTGAGGGCGTCGACCAGCGGACGCAGCATCGCGTCGCCGACCAGCGACATGGCGCTGACCTTCTCCTTCTCGATCGTCCGCAGGACCTCCTCCGGCGCGAACTTTCGGTGGATCACGACGCGTTGGCCGAAGTTGAAGCCGATGAAGGCGGTCAGCGTGGACGTTCCGTGCATCAGGGGGGCGGTGGGGAAGAAGGTGATCCCGTCGCCGCCCGCCGCCACGCGCTCGGCCAGCTCCTCCGGCTTCTTCACCGGCTCACCGGTCGGCGCGCCGCCGCCCAGCCCCGAGAAGAACAGGTCCTCCTGGCGCCACATCACACCTTTGGGCATCCCCGTGGTGCCGCCCGTGTAGATGATGAACTGGTCGTCGCCGGACCGTGCCGGGAACCCGCGCTCGGGCGACCCGGCGGCTTCGGCGTCCGAGAAGGTCAGGGCGGGCAGGGCCGGCGCGTCGACCGTACCGGGGGACACGTCACCCACTCGCACCAGGTGCCGCAACCCGGTCACCTGAGGCAGTGCCGCCGCCACCCGGTCCGTGAACTCGGCGTCGAAGACGAGGGCCACCAGATCGGCGTCCCGGTAGAGGTACACCAACTCCTCTTCGACATAGCGGTAGTTCACATTGACCGGAACGATCCGCGCCTTCAGACAGCCCAGCACCGTCTGCAGGTACTCGACGCCGTTGTAGAGGTGCAACCCGAGGTGCTCACCGGCGCGAATCCCGCTGTCGATCAGATGGTGGGCGATCCGGTTGGCGGCCGCGTCGAGCTCCGCGTACGTCAGACGGCGCTCCGCGCCCGTACCCGGGTGGTCGATGTACACGAGCGCCTCGCGGTCGGGAACCGCGTCGACGACCGACTCGAACAGGTCGGCAAGGTTGTACTCCACCGCTCCTCCTGACCTAGCTCACCACCGGCTGCCGGTCATCAGAGCAAAGGGCGGCACAAGTGGGAAGGGTCCGCGCACAATAAATCTGACTGTCTGTCAGAAAACCCTTGAAGTGCCTTCCCGGCTACTGCAACCTGTTCTCGTTCTTTCAGAGGGGAGACGGGCGATGAGTGGGACGGAACACCTCACCGTGCGACGCGAGGGCGCCACACTGGTGCTCACGCTCAACAGGCCGGAGGCGAAGAACGCGCTCTCGCTGTCCATGCTGGTCGGTCTGTACGACGGCTGGGTCGAGGCCGACGAGGACGACGCGGTCCGCTCGATCGTGCTCACCGGAGCGGGTGGCGCCTTCTGCGCGGGGATGGACCTCAAGGCGCTGGCCGGGAAAGGCATGGAGGGCGAGCACCACCGGGACCGGCTCAAGGCCGACCCGGACCTGCACTGGAAGGCGATGCTGCGCCACCACCGCCCCCGCAAACCGGTGATCGCCGCGGTCGAGGGATACTGCGTGGCCGGCGGCACGGAGATACTCCAGGGCACCGACATCAGGGTCGCGGGCGAGTCGGCCACCTTCGGGCTCTTCGAGGTGAAGCGCGGGCTGTTCCCGATCGGCGGCTCCACGGTCCGCCTGCAACGCCAGATCCCGCGCACCCACGCCCTGGAGATGCTGCTCACCGGCCGTCCGTACGGCGCCCGCGAGGCCGCCGGTATCGGCCTGGTCGGCCATGTCGTGCCCGACGGCACGGCCCTGGACAAGGCCCTGGAGATCGCCGATCAGATCAACGCCTGCGGCCCGCTGGCCGTCGAGGCCGTCAAGGCGTCCGTCTACGACACCGCCGAGATGACCGAGACCGACGGTCTCGCCGCCGAACTCAAGCGCGGCTGGCCGATCTTCGACACCGCCGACGCCAAGGAAGGCGCCCGTGCCTTCGCGGAGAAGCGGCCGCCCGTCTACAAACGCGCCTGACGAGGGAGCCACCGTGCCGGAAGTCCTGAAAGCCCCGCTGGTCGTCGAGTTTCCCTTCACCCGCTCGCTCGGTCCCGTCCAGAGCGCCTTCCTCACCGGTCTGCGCGAACGCGTCGTGCTCGGGGTGCGAACCACGGACGGCCGTACGCTCGTCCCGCCCGTCGAGTACGACCCCGTCACCGCCGAGGAGATCCGCGACCTGGTCGAGGTCGCCCCGACGGGCACGGTGACCACCTGGGCCTGGAACCACGCCCCCCGCCGCGACCAGCCCCTCGACACCCCCTTCGCCTGGGCCCTGGTCCGCCTCGACGGCGCCGACACCGCCCTCCTGCACGCCCTCGACGCCCCCGGCCCCGACGCCGTGCACACCGGTATGCGCGTCCGCGTCCGCTGGGCGGAGGAACGCACCGGCGCCATCACCGACATCGCCTGCTTCGAGCCGTACGAGGGGGGTCCGGACGCTACGGGCGGGGCCGAACCGCCGCGGCACACCGGCGAGTTCGACGACCCGGTCACGGGCATCGTCGCCCCCGCCCGCCTCGACTACACCTACTCACCCGGCCGCGCCCAGACCGCCTACATCAACGCCCTGGCCGAACACCGCAATGTCGGCGAACGCTGCCCGTCCTGCCGCAAGGTGTACGTCCCGCCGAGGGGTGCGTGCCCCACATGTGGGGTGGCCACATTGGAACAGGTCGAGGTAGGTCCGCACGGCACAGTCACCACGTTCTGCATCGTCAACATCAAGGCGAAGAACCTCGACATCGAAGTGCCCTACGTCTACGCCCACATCGCCCTCGACGGCGCGGACCTCGCCCTGCACGGCCGTATCGGCGGCATCCCCTACGACCAGGTACGCATGGGTCTGCGCGTGGAGCCGGTGTGGACGGAAGGGGCCCGGTACCCCGACCACTACCGCCCCACCGGCGAACCCGACGCTCAGTACGAGACCTACCGGGAGCTGCTTTGAATCCTCCCCCTCGCGAGCGACGGGGATTCCTGGCTCACGCTGCTAGATCGCTCAACGAACGATCGAGTCTCACGCGATCAGCACCAGCCGGGTTGAAACCAGCCCGGGTCTATGAAGTTTTGGAAGGAACTGCTATGCGAGCTTGGTTCTCGCTCCGCAGCCGACGACTCTACCGCCTGGAGCCCCAGTGACGCGTGAGATCGCTGTGATCGCCTTCGCCCAGACCGACCACCGGCGCACCAGCCAGGAGCTCTCCGAGGTGGAGATGCTCATGCCCGTCCTGCACGAGGTGCTCGCGCAGACCGGCCTGAAGACCGCCGACATCGGCTTCACCTGCTCCGGCTCCAGCGACTACCTCGCCGGCCGCGCCTTCTCCTTCACCCTCGCCCTGGACGGCGTCGGCGCCTGGCCGCCGATCTCCGAGTCGCACGTCGAGACGGACGGGGCGTGGGCGCTGTACGAGGCCTGGACCAAGCTGCTCGCGGGAGACGCCGACACCGCGCTCGTCTACTCCTACGGCAAATCCTCACCGGGCCCCCTGCGCGACGTCCTGACCCGCCAGCTCGACCCCTACTACGTCGCCCCCCTGTGGCCGGACTCCGTGGCCCTGGCCGCCCTCCAGGCCCAGGCCCTCATCGACGCCGGCGACACCGACGAGCCCGCGCTCGCCGCCGTCGCCGCCCGCAGCCGCGAGAACGCCACCGCCAACTCCCACGCCCAGCTGAGCGGTTCGGTGCCGCACGGGGACTACCTCGTACGACCACTCCGTACCGGCGACTGCCCGCCCATCGGCGACGGCGCCGCCGCAGTCGTCCTCGCGGCGGGGGAGCGGGCCCGCGAGCTGTGCGACCGGCCCGCCTGGATCCGCGGCATCGACCACCGCATCGAGGCACACAGCCTGGGAGTCCGCGACCTGACCGACTCGCCCTCGACCCGGCTGGCCGCCGAGAAGGCCGGCGTGTTCGAACGGCCCGTCGACACCGCCGAGTTGCACGCGCCCTTCACCTCCCAGGAGGTCGTCCTGCGCAAGGCGCTGAAGCTCGACGACACCGTGCGCGTCAACCCCTCCGGCGGGGCGCTCGCCGCCAACCCCGTCATGGCCGCCGGGCTCATCCGCATCGGCGAGGCCGCCGCCCGCATCCACCGGGGCGAGTCCGACCGGGCGCTCGCGCACGCCACGTCCGGCCCTTGTCTGCAACAGAACCTGGTCGCCGTACTCGAAGGGGATCCGCGATGAGCAAGGAGCCCGTGGCCGTCGTAGGCATCGGCCAGACCAAGCACGTCGCCGCGCGCCGGGACGTGTCGATCGCCGGGCTCGTCCGGGAGGCCGCTCGAAGGGCGCTCGACGACGCCGAGCTGGCCTGGGCCGACATCGACGCCGTCGTCATCGGCAAGGCGCCCGACTTCTTCGAGGGCGTCATGATGCCGGAGCTGTTTCTCGCCGACGCGCTCGGCGCGGTGGGCAAGCCCATGCTCCGGGTGCACACGGCCGGGTCGGTCGGCGGATCCACCGCCCTGGTCGCCGCCAATCTGGTCGCCGCCCGCGTGCACGGCACCGTGCTGACGCTCGCCTTCGAGAAGCAGTCCGAGTCGAACGCGATGTGGGGCCTGTCCCTGCCGATCCCCTTCCAGCAGCCCCTGCTGGCCGGGGCGGGCGGGTTCTTCGCGCCGCACGTGCGCGCCTACATGCGGCGCAGCGGCGCGCCCGAGACGGTCGGCTCGCTGGTGGCGTACAAGGACCGGCGCAACGCGCTGAAGAACCCCTACGCCCACCTGCACGAGCACGACATCACCCTGGAGAAGGTCCAGGCCTCGCCCATGCTCTGGGACCCGATCCGCTACTCGGAGACCTGCCCCTCCTCCGACGGCGCCTGCGCGATGATCCTCACCGACCGTGCCGGAGCCGCCCGCGCGCCCCGCCGGCCCGCCTGGATGCTCGGCGGCGCGATGCGCAGCGAGCCCACCCTGTTCGCGGGCAAGGACGCCGTGTCGCCGCAGGCCGGCAAGGACTGCGCGGCCGACGTCTACCGGCAGGCGGGCATCGCCGATCCGCGGCGGGACATCGACGCCGTCGAGATGTACGTGCCGTTCTCCTGGTACGAGCCCATGTGGCTGGAGAACCTCGGCTTCGCCGCCGAGGGCGAGGGCTGGAAGCTCACCGAGTCCGGGGTGACCGAGCTGGACGGCGATCTGCCCGTCAACATGTCGGGCGGGGTCCTGTCCACCAACCCCATCGGTGCCTCGGGCATGATCCGTTTCGCGGAGGCGGCCCTTCAGGTACGCGGGCAGGCCGGGGAACACCAGGTGGAGCGGGCCAGGCGGGTCCTCGGACACGCCTACGGAGGCGGATCCCAGTTCTTCTCCATGTGGCTCGTGGGAGCGGAACCACCGACCTCCTGAAAGGTCCCCCTCACGTGGCCTGTTGACACCCGGGACCGATCGCTAGGCTGGCCGCGGACGACGAATCGGGAGGAGCACGGACGTGGCCGAGAGCACCATCCAGCAGCAGCCGCTCACGGGCTGGGACAAGCCGGAGCTGGACCTCAGCAACGCCGACTGGCACTCGAGCAGCCGTGGCCTGGGGGATGTCCAGATCGCCTTTGTCGAGGGGTTCATCGCGATGCGCAACAGCGGCCGCCCGGAGAGCCCGTCCCTGATCTTCACCCCCGCCGAGTGGGGTGCTTTCGTGTCGGGCGCGAGGGAGGGCGAGTTCGACCTGACGTGACCTGGCGGCGCGGGGAGCCGGCGGGCGGGTGTCCCGCACGCCGGCCGCCTGGGGCCGATCCGGGCGTGTTCCGCCCGTTTATCCGGACACGCGACCCTGAGAACCCCTCCGGGGGGCCACGCCTGAGCGAGGCTGGCCCCGGGAGGGAAGGTCGCCTTCCGGAGGTGAGGAACCCATGAGCACCCTGCCGGTCATCGCGGCCGTCGACGGTTCGGACGACAGCCTCGTCGCGCTGGACTGGGCCTTCCAGACCGCCCTGCTGCGCGAGGCGCCACTGCGGGTGGTCCACGTTCAGCAGTACGCCGCCTGGCCCGGGCCCGAGGTCCTGCCCGCCGGGCAGCCGGAACCGGACGACGATCCGGTGCTCGACCGGGTGCGCCGGTATCTGGAGGGCCGTGTCGAACGGCCCGTCGTGCGGTACCTCGCGCTGGAGGGATCACCGAGTGCGGCGCTGCCCGAACTGGGCTCCACCGCCCAGCTACTGGTGCTCGGCAGCCGGGGCCGGGGCGGCTTCACCGGTCTGCTGCTCGGCTCCAACGGCATGGCCGCCGCGCGTGACGCCGTGTGCCCGGTCGTCGTGGTGCCCAAGCCCGGGCGTCAGGTGCCCGACGGGATGCCCGTCGAGCCGGGACCACGTGTCGTCGTCGGCCTTCAGGTCGACAGCCCCGACGAGGCCACGCTGACCTTCGCCTTCGCCGAGGCCGCCCTGCGCGGCGCGCGGCTCCAGGTCGTCGCCGCCTACGCCTGGCCGCTGCACGTCTGGACGGCGGCCACGGCCCAGATCGTGCCGCCGTCCGAGGACCAGGACGCCGTCGAGGCCGAGACCCGCACCCTCGCGAAAGGCTTCCTCGCCCCGCACCGCGAACGCCATCCCGAGGTGCGAGCCGAGCCGTACGTGGCCCCCGGCACCGCCGCCGGCCTCCTCGTCGCGGCCTCGCGGGATGCGGACCTGGTCGTCGTGGGCCGTCATCGGCGACGTCTGCTGGCCCCCGCTCGCATGATGGGCTCGGTGGCGCAGGCGGTCCTGTTGCATGCCGCGAGCCCGGTGGCGGTGGTGCCGCCCGAGCCGTTGGCGGAGTGAGGAGGGCGCGCGGCGGGTCACGCCGTGCCGAACCAGGCCTCGGCCGGGGACGGCGGCGTACCGTCGGCCGGTGCGTCCAACTCCCGTAGATATCAAGGCAGATCGCTGTACATGTGCAGCAGCGTGGACGCGAGCAGCACGGCCGGGTCGAAGGCGGTGCCGTAGGACTTGGCGAGGCGGGTCAGCAGGTGCGGGTCGCCGCGGGTGACGAACACGCCCATGCCGACGAAATCGTAGGCCCGGTCGCCGACCATGGCCGGCTCGAAGTCGTAGAGGCCGGTCAGCCGCCAGCCGTCGGGATCGACGAGGAAGTGCTGCCGCATGACCTCGGTGTGCAGCAAGGAGCGCTGCGGAGCGCGCGGCAGCGGGACGGGGGCGAGGAACCCGGGGATCTGCTCCAACCAGGCGGCGGACAACCCGCGCCCACGCTGTCGCCCCACCGCCCGGCGCGCTGACGGTCCACGAACGCGCCCCGGTCCCCGGCCCCGAGGACGTCTTCGAGCGGCCCGGGATCCAGCGCGTGCAGCACCGCGAGGGCCTCGCCGATCTCGGCGACGATCCGCTCACGGTCGGCACGCGGAACCCGGTCCCAGACGCCGGCCAGGTTCTCGCTGCGCAGCCGGGACATCAGGACTTACCGCCAGCCGTTCTCGTACGCGCCAGGGTCGTGCACGCGAGGCGTCGGCACCGGCAGGGGCCCGTGGACATGGGAAAGGACCCGGCCCTCGGCGATGCCGTCCCGAGCGGACGCTCCGGGGAACAGCTTGGGGCCGTGCTCGTCGCCCACGGCGTGGACCGGCTGCGACCCGTCCGGGAACCGCCTCAGTGGGGCTCCGCCCAGGCCGAGGCGGGCGGCCAGGTCCTCCGCTCGGGGCCGCGTGATCGTTTCGTCGGGGACGACGGCGTCCCACTCCTCGTGCGTCTCCACCGGTGGAAGCGTGATCGGGAACGTGGAGCGGTCACCGTCGAAGGGCAACGGATGTGCGTGGCGCCCGGCGCTGCGGCCGATGCCGCGGGAGCCCGAGCTCATGCGCGAGGAGCAGTGCTCGAACCCTGCCCGCACGTCACGGAGCAGGTCCGGCCACGTACCATGGCGACATGTCGTTCCTCCGCCGCCGCAGCGCCACGCCCGCCGGGCCCGACTTCGACGTACTGGCCATGGACCCGGGCGACTGGCCCGGCAACCTGGGTGCGGGGCTGCTGCCCGCCCCCGACGGCAGCTGCCAGGGCGTCTTCTTGCGTTACGACCTCTTCGGCGGCCGCGGCCCCGCGATGATCATCGGCAATCTCCCCGAGGGCTCGCCGGCCCGCGAGGTCTCCGAGGGCGAGATCCCGTTCGAGGTCGCGCAGCTGCTGCTGGCCCTCGAGAACGACGAGGAGGTCACCGTCGTCGGCAGCGAGGACGTGCCGGTGATGCAGGGCGACAACCTCCTGATCGTGCGGCGCCTGAAGCTCTCCGAGAGCCGGATCTCCTGCGTGCAGTTCGACCGCAGCGACAACGTCCTGGTCACCATCGCCGCCTGGGACCGCCCCATCACCGACGACCTCTACGCCCTCCTGAAGCCGCTGCCCGCGGAGCTGTTCCAGCAGGGCTGAATCGTCCCGCCACGGTGTCACCGTTCGTCGCCGGCCCTGTCGGCGCCGGGTTCGAACCGTGCCGGCCCTTTCTCGTGTTGTCATGACCCTTGCCGCAGAGTCATCGGATGTCTAGCGTCAGGGGTCATGTCGTATGAGCCATCTGGGATCACCCGAAGAGCGACCTTAAAGGCAGCGGCTGGAGGAGTCGGAGGGCTCGCTCTGGGAGCTGCAGCCACCGAAGCTGCTGCCGCTGATTCATCCGATGTATCGAGGGAGCCGTCCGTGCTCTGGTACGAGGCCCCGGCCGCCGACTGGGAGCGCGAGGCTCTGCCCGTCGGCAACGGGGCGCTCGGCGCGATGGTGTTCGGCACCCTCGCCTCGGAGCGACTGCAGTTCAACGAGAAGACACTCTGGACCGGCGGCCCCGGCTCCGCCCAGGGCTACGACCACGGCAACTGGCGGACCCCTCGCCCCGGCGCGGTCTTAGCCGTACAGGACGACCTCGACACGCGGACCACCCTCGACCCCGAGACCGTGGCCGACCGGCTCGGCCAGCCGCGGATCGGCTACGGCGCCCACCAGACCTTCGGCGACCTCCACCTCGACCTGCCCGGCGCGCCGACGACGACCCCGGAGGACTACCGCCGTGAACTCGACCTCGACAAGGCCGTCGCCTCGGTCACCTACATCCACCAAGGTATCCGCCACCGAAGGGACTTCTTCGCCTCCCACCCCGACGGCGTGATCGTGGGCCGGCTCCACGCCGACCGGCCAGGCAACGTCAGCTTCACCCTCCGCTACACCTCGCCCCGCGCCGACTTCACCGCCACCGCGGCCGACGCGACCCTGACCGTGCGGGGCGCGCTCGCCGACAACGGGCTGCGCTTCGAGGCACAGGTCCGGGTGCGCAGCCAGGGCGGCACCGTCACATCCGGCGCCGACGGCACCCTCACCGTCACCGGGGCCGACAGCGCCTGGTTCGTCCTGGCCGCGGGCACCGACTACTCCGACACCTACCCCGACTACCGCGGCCCGGACCCGCACCCGGCCGTCACCCGTGCCGTGGAGCGGGCCGGCGACCGCTACGAGCCACTCCTCGCCCGCCACGTCCGCGACCACCGCGCACTCTTCGGCCGGGTCGGCCTCGACATCGGCCAGTCACTTCCGGCGGACGTGCCCACCGACGCGCTCCTGGCCGGGTACACCGGCGGGACGAGCACCGCGGACCGCGCCCTGGAGGCCCTCTACTTCCAGTACGGCCGCTACCTGCTCATCGCCTCCTCCCGCCCCGGCTCCCTGCCGGCCAACCTCCAGGGCGTCTGGAACCACAGCACCACGCCCCCGTGGTCGGCGGACTATCACACCAACATCAACATCCAGATGAACTACTGGCCCGCCGAGGCCGCGAACCTCGCCGAGACGACGCAGCCGTACGACCGTTTCGTCGAGGCCCTGCGCGCGCCCGGACGCCGTACGGCACAGGAGATGTTCGGCTCGCGCGGCTGGGTCGTGCACAACGAGACCAACCCGTACGGCTTCACCGGTGTGCACAACTGGGCGACCGCGTTCTGGTTCCCCGAGGCCGCGGCCTGGCTCACCCAACAGCTCTACGAGCACTACCGGTTCAGCGGCTCCACCGACTACCTCCGCACCACCGCGTACCCGGTGATGAAGGAGGCCACCGAGTTCTGGCTCGACAACCTGCGCACCGATCCGCGCGACGGCACCCTCGTCGTCACCCCCAGCTACTCGCCCGAGCACGGCGACTTCACGGCCGGCGCGGCCATGTCGCAGCAGATCGTCCACGACCTGCTCACCAGCACCCTCGAAGCGGCCCGGACCCTCGGCGACACGCCCGACTTCCGCCGCCGTGTCGAGGAGACACTGGCCCGGCTCGACCCGGGCCTGCGGATCGGCTCCTGGGGACAACTCCAGGAGTGGAAGGAGGACTTGGACGACCCCACCGACACCCACCGGCACGTCTCGCACCTGTTCGCCCTCCATCCCGGGCGGCAGATCGAGCCCGGCAGCGCATGGGCCGAGGCCGCCAAGGTCTCCCTGACCGCACGCGGAGACGGCGGCACCGGCTGGTCCAAGGCCTGGAAGATCAACTTCTGGGCGCGGCTGCGCGACGGCGACCACGCCCACAAGATGCTCGGCGAGCAGCTCAGGTCCTCCACCCTGCCCAACCTCTGGGACACCCATCCGCCGTTCCAGATCGACGGCAACTTCGGCGCCACCTCCGGGATCGTGGAGATGCTGCTGCAGAGCCAGTACGACGTCATCGAGGTGCTGCCCGCCCTGCCCGAGGCCTGGCCGGCCGGCTCCGTGCGCGGCCTGCGCGCCCGCGGCGGCGCCACCCTCGACATCGAGTGGGCGGACGGACGAGCCACCCGTATCGCCCTGAAGGCGTCCCGGACTCGTCAACTCACCGTGCGCAGTGACCTGTTCAAGGACGGGGACCTGACCTTCAGGGCGGTCGCCGGGCGGCGGTACACCTGGGAGCGCGAGGGCTGACGCCTCGCCGGACCGACGTCCGCGTGGTGGTGCCGTCAGGCGGCCGACGGCACCACCCGCACGTCCGCCGCGCGCACGAACGCGACCCGGTGGCCGTACTGGATCTCGTAGTACAGGTCCTTGCCGACGACGACCCGGTGCGAGCCGGTGTCGAAGGTGACGGCGTAGTAGTACTCGCCGGGCACCTTGTCACCGATCACATAGCGCTGGCCCGCGGGCAGGGTGTACGGCAGCGGCGAGACGGCCTGGGCGGGGACGCCCGGCGGATAGGCGGAGGACTCGGGATAGGCGCGCCCGTACACCGGGACGCTGGTGGCGCCGTCCTTGGGCGTCACCACGAGACCGGTCGCGTTCACCGCGGTCGGCTTCTCGGCCGGGTTCCTGAACCACGCCTTCTGGCCGAGGTACCAGATCGCCGTCCAGTCGCCGTCCCGTCCGGCCACCGCGTACTGCTGGCCGGTCGAGACCCGCGAGGACAGGTCGTTCACCCCGGTGCTCGGGGTGCCGCCCAGACCGATGTCCTTGATCAGGGGATAGGACTCACCGGGCCCGGAGTACAGGCGCACCGCGCTCGAACCGTGGGCCGCGCAGGGCCGGCCCGCGGACGCGCAGCCCGTGTACTCGGGCCGGTTGGTGGCGTAGTCCGGGCGGATCGTCACCATGCCGCCGTTCGGGCCCGCCGTGGGCACGAAGGGGCGGCCGAGCAGCTCGAAGTAGTGCCGCCAGTCCCAGTACGGGCCCGGGTCGGTGTGCATGCCGCCGATCGTCGAACGGGTCGGGCCCGGAACGTTGTCATGGCCGAGGATGTGCTGCCGGTCCAGCGGGATGCCGTACTTGTGGGCGAGATACCTCACCAGGCGGGCCGAGGACCGGTACATCGCCTCCGTGTACCAGGAGTCCGGCTGCGCCAGGAAACCCTCGTGCTCCAGTCCGATCGACTTGGCGTTGACGTACCAGTTGCCCGCGTGCCAGGCCACGTCCTTGGCCTTCACATGCTGGGCGATGTGGCCGTCGGTGGAGCGCAGGGAGTACTGCCACGACACATAGGTCGGGTCCTGGACCATCTGGAGGACACCCTCCCAAGCACCCTCGGTGTCGTGGATGACGATGTAGTCGATGCCCTGGGAGACCGGACGGTTGCCGAGGTCGTGGTTGCCGTAGTCGCCTTCCCCGAACTCCTCGTACGGCGCCGGGATCCACTCGCAGGACACCGTCGGCGGGCACTCCGTCCCAGCCGTGTTGGCCGTGCGCAGCCCGGCCCGCCGCAGCTGCGCGATGTCGGGGGAGAGCCCCGGCTGGGCGGCGAGGGCGACCAGTTGCCCCGCGTCGGTACGGCGCTCCTGGCCGGTGCGCAGAACCTCGTACACGTCGTTCGCGTACGCCGTGGCCGTCGCCCTGTCGTCGGCGCCGGAGAAGCGGGCCACCGCGCCGTACCAGTCCGCCGGATCGGAGCTCAGCGGCTCGCCGAGCTCCTTCTGCGCGGCGGCGAGCAGGGCGGCGCCGCCGGCCACATTGGCGGCCGGGTCCGTACGCAGCGCCTGCGGGCTCAGCCCGGTCAGCTCGGCCGCCCTCGGCAACGTGCTGAGTCTGGCCGGGATCTTTGAGGCCCGTGGCGGCTTCCCGGCGGGGAGCAGGGGCGGGCGGGCGCTGTCGCCGCGCGCGTCCTCCGTGCCCTCGCTGTGGTGCGGCGTCGCCTCGGCGAGCGCGGCGCGGGCGTCGGTGAGGTGCATCGGGCCGTAACCGCCGGTCACGCTGGGCGCCCCGGCGTGCGCGTCCCAGCGGGACTGCAGATAGGAGACGCCGAGCAGGACGCTCTGCGGCACGTGGTACTCGGCGGCGGCGGAGGCGAACGCCGACTGCAGGCGGTCCGCCGCGCCCGGGGAATCCGGCGGGGCCGCGCCCAGCAGCGGGAGGAGCAGCGCCACCGCGGCCGACGCGACGGCTGCGGGCCGGGTGCGTCTGTGCCCGGCCGCTCGGTCGGGGGCGGTGACGGATCCGCGCATTGCAGCCTCCTGGGACGGTCGGGCGCGATGAGCCGTGCGGGGCCGGGCGTGCGTCTGTGGTACCGGCTGTCCGACGATCCGTCAATCATGCCGCCGTGCCGGCGAAATGCCCTGGAGGTCGAGCGCCGCGGGAGTTTCGTGGCGGGGCTCCCGGGCCTGAGGGGCGTCACTGCCGTACGCCAAGGGGGCGTACGGCGGCGGACATACGAAGGCCCGCGGTGCACAGTCGTCCCTTGTGCACCGCGGACCACCGTCCCCGTCAGCGAGTGCCGACCGCCGCTCGAACGGCCCGTCGGGCCAGCTGGCAGTCGTCGTGCAGCCGCCTCAGCAGCAGCCGCTGTTCCTCGCCGGACGGCGCAGCACCCGGGTGGGCCACTCCCGGTGCCGCCGGGGTCGAGTCGTGCATCGAACGCTGCACGGCCGTCTCGTAGGTACGGATCTCCCGGGTCAGCACGAGCATCAGGTTCACCAGGAACGCGTCCCGGGAAGCCGGACCCGCCGACTGGGCGATCTGGCTGATCTGCCGACGCGCCACCGGTGCGTCCCCGAGCACCGACCACAGCGTCGCCAGGTCGTAGCCCGGCAGGTACCAGCCCGCGTGCTCCCAGTCCACCAGCACTGGACCGGCCGGTGAGAGCAGGATGTTCGAGAGCAGTGCGTCGCCGTGGCAGAACTGGCCCATGCCCTGCCGGCCCGCGGTCGCCGCGATGCCGTGCAGCAGCTTCTGCAGATCACCCATGTCCCGGTCGGTGAGCAGGCCCAGCTCGTGGTACCGGGAGATCCGCGTCGCGTAGTCCAGCGGGGCGTCGAACGTGCCCGCCGGCGGCCGCCACGCGTTGAGCCGGCAGATCGCGCCGAGCGCCGCCCTGATGTCCGCACGCGGCGGCGCCTCCAACGGGTGTCGCTGCAGTGCCGCCACCCGGCCCGGCATCCGCTCGATGACGAGCGTGCAGTTGTCCGGATCCGCCGCGATCAGTCTCGGCACACGCACCGGAGGGCGGTGCCGGACGAACGAGCGGTATGCCGCTATCTCGTGCCGGATCCGCTCGGCCCACGCCGGGGAGTGGTCGAGTAAACACTTGGCGACGGCCGTGCTGCGCCCGGTCGTGCCGACCAGGAGTACCGACCGTCCGCTGCGGCGCAGCACCTGCACCGGGGCGAACTCGGGGCAGATCCTGTGCACCGACGCGATCGCCGTACGCAGCTGGGCGCCCTGAGGGCCGGACAAGTCGAGTCTCCCGCTGAGCGGTTGGGTGCCGAGCCCCGCGGGGCGGCGCGGCCGGCCCGCGCCGAGCACGGGGGCGGCCGTCGGCCGCGCGGGGTCGAGGTAGGGGCCGCTGCCCGCCGGGCGGGCACGCAGCGACCGGGGCGGGGCGGACACGGAGGACGATGCTGCGTACATGGGAGAGACAGATCCCTTCGTGTGCCTGCGACGACAAAGCGCTGCCCGATCCGGCCGCCCGGGTGCACCCTGGGGAATGCACCCACGTACTCAGAAGGCGACCGGGTCGGGGTGGCGCGTTCCTACCTGACACCCGATGCCTGGTGGCACACCATCTGGCGCACCCTGGCGAACCCTGGCGAATAGTCCCGGGGCAACTCTCACGGGGCTACTGTCAACTCAGCCGAGAACCTGGGGGCTTGAAGTGAGCGGAGAACCCAACACCCGCCTGTCGGACCTGTTCGGCCTGGCCGGCTGGTCCAAGGGCGAACTCGCGAGGCTGGTCAACCGGCAGGCGGCGGCCATGGGCCACCCCCAGCTGGCGACCGACACCTCGCGGGTGCGGCGGTGGATCGACATGGGAGAGATCCCACGCGATCCGGTGCCGCGGGTGCTGGCAGCTCTGTTCACCGAGCGTCTCGGCCGTGTCGTGACCATCGAGGACCTCGGTCTGGTCCGGCACGGGCGTGCGGGGAAACGGCAGGACGGCGGGAGTGTGGAGCATCCCGACGGTGTGCCGTGGGCGCCCGAACGGACCGCCGCGGTCCTCACCGAATTCACGGGAATGGACCTCATGCTCAACCGACGCGGCTTGGTGGGCGCGGGTGCCGCGCTCGCCGCGGGATCCGCACTCAGCAGCGCCATGCACGACTGGCTGCACACCGACCCGGCCCTCAAGGCCGACGCCCCCCGACTCGACGACCCTCTGCACGCCGACCCCGCCGGTTTCGACCGGTACGAGGCGGCCCCGATCGGTTCTCAGGAGATCGAGGAACTGGAGCGCTCGGTCGAGGTGTTCCGGGCCTGGGACGCGGCCCGCGGCGGCGGGCTGCAGCGCAAGGCAGTCGTGGGACAACTCAACGAGGTGGGCGGCATGCTCGCCTACCGCCACCCCGAACATCTGCAGCGGCGCCTGTGGGGCGTCGCCGCCAACCTCGCCGTCCTCGCCGGCTGGATGTCGCACGACGTCGGCCTGGAGCCCACGGCACAGAAGTACTTCGTCATCGCCGCCCACGCGGCCCGAGAGGGCGGCGACCGGCCCCGCGCCGGGGAGGCGCTCTCCCGAGCGGCTCGCCAGATGGTGCACCTGGGCCGGCCCGACGACGCACTCGACCTGATGAAACTCGCCCAGTCCGGCTCCGGCGACCAGGTGCTGCCGCGCACCAAGGCCATGTTCCACACCATCGAGGCCTGGGCGCAGGCGTCGATGGGAAAGGGCCAGGCCATGCGCCGCACCCTCGGACAGGCGGAGGACCTCTTCGTCTCCGACCGGGGGGACGTTCCGCCGCCGAGCTGGATGCAGACCTTCAAGGACGAGGACCTGTACGGCATGCAGGCCCTGGCCTACCGCACGCTGGCCGAGTTCGAGCCGGGCGCGGCCGTGCACGCCCAGCACTACGCGGAGAAGGCGCTGGCCCTGCGCATCGACGGCCGGGAGCGGTCGAAGATCTTCGACCATCTGTCCATGGCGTCCGCCTGCTTCATCGCGGACGACCCCGAACAGGCGGACCGGTACGCACGGCTGGCCCTGATGTCGATGGGCTCGAACTCGTCCGGACGCACCTGGGACCGGCTGCGCCAGATGTACCGGCTCACCGCCGAGTACTCCAGCTATCCGAGGATCCACGAACTGCGGGAGGAGATCCGGTTGGCGCTGCCCAAGGCGAAGCGGCCCGAGGGCGGCAACAGCGCACAGGCATAGGGGGACTGTGCAGCTGATCGATTCCGGCAGTACCAGGCGTCACCCGACCAGCAAGTCGAACCGTACGTCTAGGACGTCACCCTGGCCACGAGCACGCAGGCGTCGTCCTCGCGCTCGCTCTCACCGAACTCCTCCACGACCAGCCGTACGCAGTCCTGTGCGTCGCGTGCCCCGCCGAGACGGGGGGCCAGGTCGAGGAGCCGGTTCGGGGAGTCCGCGCTGTGCCTGGGCACCAGCCCGTCCGTGTGCAGCAGGAGGAGGTCGCCCACCTCGAGGGTCTCCTCGGCCTGTGCGTAGACGGCACCGGAGGTGGCGCCGAGCAGGACGCCGTCCGGCGGGTTCAGCCTGCGCCCCGTCCCGTCGCGGAACAGCAGCGGGGCGGGGTGTCCGGCCTGCGCCCAGGTCAGGGTGCGGGTGTCGGGCCGGTAGCGGCAGCAGACGGCGCTGCCGAGGGCCGGTTGGACGGTGGCGTCGAGCAACTGGTTGAGCCAGGACATCAGTTGTCCCGGCTGGGTGCCCGCCATCGCCATGCCGCGGACGGCGCCCAGCAGGGTCGCCATGCCCGACGTCACGGCGACGCCGTGCCCGGTGAGGTCGCCGACGCTCAACAGCGTCGCCCCGTCGGCGAGTTCGAGGGCGTCGTACCAGTCACCGCCGATCAGCGCGCTGGTCGACGCGGGCAGATAGCGAGCCGCGAGATCCAGTGTCCGGGGGCCCCCGTGCGGGAGCCGCAGGGAGCCGCGCCACGGCGGCAGCACGGCCTCCTGCAGCTCTACCGCGAGCCGGTGCTCGGTCTGCACGTGGTGCCGGTGGCGCTGGAGCGAGTCACGGGTCTCGCTCACCGCGTGCCGGCGGCGGCGCAGTTCGCTGACGTCCCGCAGCACGGCCCACATCGAGGCGGCGCTGCCGTCAGAGTCGAGCACGGGCTCGCCCATCATGTGCACGGTCCGGACCTCGCCGTCCGGCCGCACGATGCGGAACTCCCCGTCGATGGGCTTGGCGTCGACCAGGCAGTGGGTGACCATCGCCGTCAGCTTCGGCCGGTCCTCGTCGAGCACCAGGGACGGCAGCTCGTCGAGGGTGAGCGGGGCAGCGGCGGGGTCACGCCCCAGGATCTGGTAGAGCTCGCCGGACCAACTGGCCTCGTCCGTCAGCAGGTTCCACTCCGCGCTGCCGACCCGGCTGAGCAGCGAGTCGCGCCGAGGAGCGGACGGTGCGGTCTGTTCGGCGGGCGGGCCCGCGGGACCGGGGGAAGTGGGGTCCGGGCCGTCCCGCAGTTGTGCCAGATGCTCGTCGAGATCGTTGAGCTGGTGCAGGGCGAGGTCGTACAGCGCCCGCTGCCACCGGTCCTGCGGGTCCGCGCCGTCGCTGGGCGTGTCCCGGCGTACGGCGTCGACGTCGCCCCGGAGCCGCCGGGTCTGCGATATCAGCGCGTCGACCGAGCCGCGACCGGGCGGCTGGGCGGCGGGATGGTCCGCAGAGAGATGGGGCGGCATGACGCACTCCGATGCGGGACGGTACGACCAAGGCTGACGGAAGGACCGTTACGACTCTTGCACAGCCCGCGACGCCCCGTAAGGGATTTGGCAACACCCGATACGGTGGTGCGTCTGGCATATGCCAGAGTCTTCACGGAGGGCCTGACCCGTGCCAATGCCGTACACCTGCGAAGGGGTCAAGTCGTAGACGACGTACGCGATTTGACGGTCTCGCGAGACGGCCGTACGGCGCTCATGCGTGTGTTCGACGGCCGCGTGTTCCAGAAGTGGCGCGGAGATCGGCGGCGGCCGGAGGGATGCATCCTTCGAGAGTGACGCAGCTCACATAAATGGAGTGGCCTTCCGTGTAATGCAAAGGGCACCTGCGGAGTCGTAAAAGCACAGCGGCAAAACCGTCCGACCTCCGACCCGCAGGGGAGACCGCCCATGGACATCGCCCTCGAGCAGCCCGCCCGCGCCCGACTGATCACCGGCGAGGAGCGCGAACTCCCCGTTCCCGCCAAGCTGCGGTACGCCTCCACGAATCCGCTGGCGGTGCACATCGACTTCCCGGGCGAGGTCTCTCTCGATGGGCAGGGCGCCACCTGGATCTTCGCCCGCAGCCTGCTGGAGTCGGGGCTGCGCGGGCCCGCCGGCGACGGAGACGTGCACATCTGGCCGTGCGGCGCGGAGCGCACGGTCGTGGAACTGCACTCGCCCTACGGCATGGCGCTGCTCCAGTTCGACACCTCCGCCCTGAACCGCTTCCTGCTGCGCACCTACGCCGTGGTGCCGCCCGGTGAGGAGGACCTCGGGGCTGTGGTGGAGCGCGGCCTGAGCGCGCTCTTCGGTGGTGTGTGAGGAGGCCGGACCGATGGGACGGCCGCCTGCGTGAGGAGGTGAACCGTCGAGGAGGCGACCGGACCGCCGCTGTGCCGCCTCCTCGACGAACCGGTGAGAGCCGGTGTCAGTACCGCAGCACCCCGGCGATCCCGCTGGCGTCGCTCAGCGTGCCGTCCGGTACGAAACGAACGTCCGCTCCGGTCTCCAGGCACTGCTCGACGATCTCGTCCACGATGTCCTCGCGGGCGTCGAGGTCGCCGCTCTCGGCCGGGATCAGATGGCCGCCGTCCTCGCCGCGCACCGTCACCCGGTAGTTCTCCTCGACGGCCAGCAGCCGGACCCGGCCCTCGCGGGCGCTGCGCCAGACCTCGTCGACACCCGCCGCGAACGCCTTGCGGCCCATGGCGGATTCGAGTTCGCGTGTCACGGCGTCGGTGTTCCTGCGGTTCTCGGAGCTGATCACTGGCTGGATCGCCTGCCACACGGCCTCGTGCGAGGCGTGCGCGAGGCCGCCGTGCGGCACGTGCACCGCCTCCTTGCCGACGCCGCCGATCTCGTCCAGCAGGGACAGCGCCGCCTGTTCGCCGGTGACGTACAGCGGTCGTGGGTTGTCCCGCAGGATCGCGCTCATCGCGGAGTCCGCGTCCTTGAGGAAGTGGCGGGTGCCCTCGTCGCGGAACGTGCTCGGGTTGTCGCCGATCCGCTCCCGGCGCTCGGCGTCGAAGTTCTCGACGCGCCTGGTCAGCGGGAAGCCACCGATGCGGGCCTCGGTGACACGCTCCGGACCGCCGGTCCACAGCGTGACGCGGTCGGCCGAGACCGACAGCACCCAGAACGGCCGCTCGGCGGCCTCCGCGGAGACGAGGTTGCGGGTCAGGAAGGTGTCCGAGAGCACCACGCGCTCGGGCACCGTGCGGGCGAGCGACCACACCTGGTGCTCACCGGGGGCGGCGAAGATCACCAAACCGTCCTCGGCGTACGTCAGATCGACCTCGGCGAGCGCCTGGTCGAGCTGCCGCTCGACATCCGCCCGTCGCTCGCGGGTGACCGAGGGATCGGCCTCCAGCTGCTTCTTGGCCTCGGCCACGACATTGCGCAGCCGGACGTGGTCCTGGGCCCGGTAGGGCTCTCGGCGATGCGTGGGCGTCAGCACGGACACGGCCGGATAGGGGCGCGGGCGCCGCAGCTCGATGAGGGTCGTGGGACTGAGTGCGTGCTCCATAACAGCACGATAGGACCGATTCGCCGATCGGGCATTAGGGGCAATCCGGCGCTTCGGCGCGGCCCGCCTCCCCGGGGCGCCCTCAGGATTCCCGCTCGTCCTCGGGCCCGCAGGAACTGCCGTCGGCGGGCAGTGTGCCGTACAGCAGGAAGGCGTCGACCTTGCGGTGCACGCACTTGGACGAGGCGTATCCGGTGTGGCCGCTGCCCTTGTTGTCCAGGACCACGGCCGAGGTGCCGAGCCGCTTCGCCGTCTCCACCGTCCAGCGGTACGGCGTCGCCGGGTCGCCGCGCGTGCCCACGAGGAGCATCTTCGGCGTGTGCACGTCCTTCACCTCGTCGCGGATGAAGTCCGTACCCTTGGGCCGGCCGTAGCACAGCAGCACCCAGCTGAGCCGGTAGGGGCCGAAGACCGGTGACGCCTCCTCGTACTCGGCGCGCAGCCGGTCGAGACTCCCCACGATCTCCTCGCCGGTGGGGCGGTCGGGATCGTCCGCGCAGTTGATCGCCATCAGGGCCGCGGAGAGGTTGTCGAGGGGGACGTCCTCGGCGTCGACGAGACCGCCGTCGGGATCGCCGGTCTCCTCGCGCTGCCGGGGTGCGGCCCCGGCGGACGCGAAGGACTCGACGGCGTGCGTGTCGCCGCCCTCGACCAGCGAGGCGAGGGCTCGCTCCAGGGCGGGCCACAAGTCCTCGCTGTAGAGTGCCTGTCCGATGGCGCCGACCAGGTCCTGCCCGGTGAACGGGTCGCCGAACGCGGACGGCACCGGGTTCTCGTCCAGCGAGTCGACGAGTTGTACGACGTGCTTCCTCGCCTCGCGCGCATCCTGACCGAGCGGACAGGCGATGTCCTTCACGCACCAGTTGATGAACTCCTCCAGCGCCTTCTGCTGGCCCTGGGCGCCCGCCAGGCCCTGTTCGGTCAGCGGCTCGGTCAGCGTGTCCACGCCGTCGAGCACCAAGCGGCCGACCTTTTCGGGGAACTGGGCGGCGTACACCGCGCCGAGCCGCGTGCCGTAGGAGAAGCCCAGGTAGTTGAGCTTCTTGTCGCCGAGGGCCTGGCGCATCACGTCCATGTCGCGGGAGGCGTTGACCGTCCCGATGTGCGGAAGGACGGGTCCGGAGTGCCGGGCGCACGCCGCGGCCGCCTGCTTGAACCGCTCCAGGACCTTCCGCGGATCGCGGCCGAGTTCCGTGCCGTCGTCCTCCACCTCGATGTCCTCCTGGCCGTCTCCGCAGCTGACCGGCGAGGATCTGCCGACGCCGCGCGGATCGAAGGTCACGATGTCGTAGTTGTCGGTGAGCTCCATGAACTCCTTGGCGCCGGTCGCGAACTCGGGGACGCCGGGGCCGCCCGGCCCGCCGAAGTTGAGCAGCACTGAGCCCCGCCTGTCGCCCGTCGCCCGGTAGCGGGCGAGCGCCAGATCGAGGGTCCCCGCCTTGGGGTCGGCGTAGTCGAGGGGGACGGTGACCTTGCCGCACTGCATGTCCTTCGGCAGCCCCTCGCCCGGACACTTCGCCCAGGTGACCTGCTGCTGGTAGAAGCGCGTGAGGTCGGGGTCGGACCGGTCCGTGGACATCGGCAGACCCGTGCCGAGCAGAACCATCCCGACCGCGCCGGTGACCGCGCAGCGCCGCAGCGTGGGCCGCGTTGACAGCTTGGCCAGCATCAATGCCTCCAAAGACGCCCGTCGCGGACCGGGAAACGGCGTCCTCGCTCACGATAAGCGGCGCCCGGAACGCACGCCTCCGGACGTGCGGGACCGGCTGGGCGGGCGTACCCTGCGCCCCTTGCATGCCTATCGGGCGTTTTTGCCACTAGTTCGACAACCGTGCCGCTCGATGGGGTGAAAGGCAGATAAGCCATAACTCGAATGGATCGCACGCGTTTTATCCGGTGCGGGCGAACGCCCGCGACCATGTCTGGAAGGCAGGGAACCTATGAGACGGGTTACCCGAAACGGTGTGATCGCCGTCGCCGCCTCGGGCGCGATGGCCATGGTGATGCCGGCGTACGCCGACTCAGCGGCGGACGGTGCCGCGGCCGACTCGCCCGGGCTGCTCGCCGGCAACACCGTCCAGCTCCCGGTGCACGTCCCGGTGAACGTGTGCGGGAACACCGTGAACGTGGTGGGGCTGCTCAACCCCGCCGCGGGCAACAGCTGCGCCAACAAGGACGGCGGCGGCAAGCCGGGCGCCGCGTCGCGCGGCGGCGCTTCGGCCGAGGGGAGCGGAAAGGATTCGGCGGGCATCGCGTCCGGCAATGTCGTGGAGCTCCCGGTCCACCTCCCGGTGAACGTCAGCGGGAACAGCGTGAACGTGGTCGGCGTCGGCAACGCGGTGACCGGCAACGAGTCGGTGAACGGTCCCGACGGCAGCCCTCCCCCCACCACCAGGCCGGCGCCCAAGCCGTCCGAGCCGAGGACACACCCGCCGCGGACGAGGGCGGTGCCGCCCGCGTTCGTCCCTCAAGGGTCCAAGGGCTCCCTCGCCCACACGGGAGCGGACCAGACCCTCGCAGCAGCGGCGGGCGGCACGGTTCTCGTGCTGGGCGGGGCCATTCTGTACCGGCGCTTCCGCCCGCGCGCGGTGCGCTGACCCCGCCCTGCGCGACTGGCACGGAAGGCCCCACCCGGCAGGCGAGCGGTGGGGCCTTCGTTCCTTCTCCTGCGGACACGCGTGCGGTGGTACCCCCTTGCGCGGCAACGGCTTGATCATGCCGTGACGCCCCCGCCGACCATCCGAAAGGATGTCGTGCGCACGGTCGATCACCGTGCGCACGCACCCCCGAAGGAATGGAGCGCACCGATGGCCTCTCCGGCCCCCGAAGACCTCGTGGTGACACGGGCCGACCTCGACGACTGGCCGGTGGTGCGCGACTGGGCCGTCGCCGAGGGGTGGAACCCGGGGGTCGCGGACAGTGCGGCCTTCTTCGCGCAGGACCCGGAGGGCTTCTTCATCGGCCGGATCGACGGCGAGCCCGTCTCGTCGATCTCCGTCGTCAACTACGGCTCCGACTACGCCTTCCTGGGCTGGTATCTGGTCCGCCCCGACGTGCGCGGCCGTGGCTACGGCCTCACCACGTGGAAGACGGCGTTGGCGCACGCGGAGAACCGCACGGTGGGCCTGGACGGCGTCGTCGCCCAGCAGGACAACTACCGCCGCTCGGGCTTCGAGCCCGCCCACCGCACCTTCCGGTTCACCGGCACCGCCCCCGCCGTCGAGGCCCCGGCGGACGTCCGCGCCGTACGGCCCGCGGACCTGGCGGAGATCAAGGCGTACGACGGCACCTGCACGCCGGCCGACCGCCCCCGCTTCCTCGAGCACTGGCTCACCGGGCCCGGACACCACGCCGTCGTCCGCCGCGACGGCGACCGCGTCACCGGCTACGGCGTGATCCGCCCCGGCCACGACTGCCCGCGCATCGGCCCCCTCTTCGCCGACACCGCCGACGACGCCCGGGCCGTCCTGGCCGCCCTGACCGCGGAGGTGGCCGGCCGCGAGGTCGCCATCGACGTGCCCGAGACCAACGCGGTGGCGGTCGCCCTCGCCGAGGAGGCCGGCTTCACGCCCTCCTTCGAGACGGCCCGCATGTACACGGGGCCGGTCCGGCCCTACGCGCAGGAGAAGGTCTTCGGCGTCACCACACTGGAACTCGGCTAGCCGCACCCGACCGGAACACCGGCGTCCGGGCCGTACGGCATGCGAAACCACCCGTCAGCCCGTTCGCCGGTGGAACCGGAAGTGCAGCGCACGGACCTCCTCCGCCAACTCGGGCACCGGGCCCTCCACCGCCACACCCGGGGCGACCTCCTGGACCGGCAGCGTCCGTACCGGCGGGGCGGGAACCCCCAACTCGGCCAGCCATCCGGCCAGTTGCTCCGACGAGGCGACGTACACGATGCGTCCCAGGCCGACCCACGCGTGCGCGGCCGCGCACATCGGGCAGTGCTCGCCGGAGGTGTAGACGGTCGCGGCCGCCCGCTCCTCGGGCGACAGGTGGGCGGCTGACCAGCGTGCCAGCTCGAACTCGGGGTGCCGGGTGCGGTCGCAAGAGGCCACCCGGTTGTGGTCCTCGGCGAGCACCGCGCCGTCCGCCCCCACGAGCACCGAACCGAAGGGTTCGTCCCCGGCCTCCAGTGCCTCGGTCGCGAGCTCGACGCATCGGCGCAGGTAAGGCAGTTCGGCATCCCTCACGACCATCGTGTACGGCCCTCCTCGCGGCGCGGTCATCCCTGGGCACCCTATGATCGCTCCCTCGCCGCGCACACTGTCCTGGAGTGGCGATGATGCCGTTGACCGGTAAAGCTGTTGCCGTGGGCCTCGCCCGATGCTGGAGTGAGTCCATGGATCATGCCTCGATACTCGCCCTGTACGACCGGGACATGCGCGAAGGCGCCCAGCCGGACAGCCCCGACGCCCGGGTCGAGCGGACCGGGCGCGTGGTCCGCCAGATCTCTTCGGGGCGCGGCTGGAACGGCGTCGTGTGGTCGGACCTGGACGAGGCGGGCGCCGACGCGGCGATCACCGAGCAGATCGCCCATTTCACCGTGCTCGGCCGCGAGTTCGAGTGGAAGCTGTACGGCCACGACCTCCCGGTGGACCTCGGGCGGCGGCTCAGGGACGCCGGTTTCACTGCCCAGCCCGAGGAGACGCTGATGATCGGCGAGGTCGCCGGTCTGTTCCTGGACGCCGAGCCGCCGGACGGCATCCGCGTCCTGCCGGTGACCGACGCGAGGGGCGTCGACCTCGTCGCGGAGGTGCACGAGAAGGCCTTCGGCACCGACAGTTCCCGGATGCGCCACCAACTGCTCGCCCGCCTTGCGGCCGACCCGGACACCGTGGTCGCCGTGGTCGCGCTGGCCGGCGACACACCGGTGAGCGCGGCCCGCATGGAGCTGGTGCCCGGCACCCGGTTCGCCGGACTGTGGGGCGGCGGAACCGTCGAGGCCTGGCGCGGGCGTGGCATCTACCGAGCCCTGGTGGCCCACCGCGCCCGTGCCGCCGCGGACCGCGGCTACCGATATCTCCAGGTCGACGCCATGAGCACCAGCCGCCCCATCCTGGAGCGCCTCGGCTTCGAACCGCTGACCACCACGACGCCGTACGTGTACGTGCCGTAGGGAGAGCCCACCGGTGTCGGGCCGAGTGAGCGCCGAGAGGGCGCCCATGTCCGGTGCGTGGCGGAGCAGTTCGGTCTGCCGAAGTCGATGCCCGGGCAGTCATGACGCCGGGGCACTCATGACGCCGGGGCAGTCATGAGGTCGGGGCGCGCATGACGTCCCATGCGCGCCCCGGGTCCGCGTCGCTGTGCGCGTACCACGTCAGCGCCGCGCCTTGGTCCTGTCCAGTGCGGCCACGCCCAGCGCGGCGAGGCCGATCTGGATCAGCCACTCGATCCAGTCGACGCCGTCGGTGTCGGCCACGTCGAGGCCGGCCGCGATCGCCGAACCGAGCAGCGCGGCCACGATGCCGACGAGGATCGTCCACAGAACCCCGATGCGCTGACGGCCCGGAATCACGAGGCGCCCCAGCACACCGATGACGATGCCGATAACAATGGCACTGATGATGCCCGAGATCTCCATTTCGTTCCTCTTCCTCCTGTCCCCGCACGGACTCGAGTTCCCCTTGAAGGCGGGGACAGTCGGTTCCACTTCAACCTGCCGCCGACGCCGGTCCCATGCGACTCAGGCTCCGCCCCCGCCCCACCCCGTGGCGGCCACCACTTCGGCGGCGATGTCGATCACCGTGCGGCCGTCGGTCCGCACGCGAAGCACGTCCGCGGGCGCACGCTCGTCGAGGAGTCGTGCCTTGCGGGCGCTGTTGCGCACCTCGTGCTCCAGCTCGGAGCCGAGTTCACGCCCGGTCAGCCGCTGTTCGGCCGTCGCGTCGGTGGCGGTGAGCAGAACCCGTACGAGCCGTACGCCGTCCCCCATGACCCGGCGGAACATCGGCGCGGTCTCGTCCAGCACACTGCCGGTGTTCGTGTAGACGAGCCGCCGGTACCCGAGCTCGGCGTAGTTCCGCCACACGGCGGCCAGGTTCAGCTCCGTGATGCCGGCCCGGTGCGTGTCGCCGGCCGGTGCCGGATGGACGTATCCCATGAAGTCGCCGTCGATGACGGCGTGCGCGACCTGCGCGGCCCGCAGGCGGGCCGAGACCTCCCAGCCCACCGTGGTCTTGCCGACCCCGGCCCGTCCCCCGATGAGGAGTGCTTCCGTGTGATCCATGAGCGCAGCGTGCCCGGACGTGGGCGTCCTTGGCGAGTGGTTTCGGCTCGTGCTCGCGCTGGTCGGCGGGGGTGCGGATACGGAGTGGGTGCTCGGCGGCGGGGCTGTCGACGAGGTCGTGCGGGTCGGAGCGACCGTACGGCGTACGCCCACGAACGGTCGTGGTGCGTGCGGGAGTTGCTTGCGCTGTTCGCGGCGAGGGGGGCGGCGCCGCGCCGTCGCGGGGTCGACGAGCGCGGGCGAGAGGAGTGGGCCGGCGTCAGGCGGCGGGCGCGGTGGGTGTCGGCTCCGGTGTCGCCGTTCCGTCGACCCACGAGCTCAACCGGCCGTCCGGCTGCAGGGCGAGGTGCAGCCCGTTGTGCTGGGCGTGCGTGGGCAGGCCCTGGGTGTAGAGGGTCCCGTACCGGACGCCCCGGGCCCAGATCTCCGCCTCGTAGCGGTTCTCGCCGGTCCGGTACACCTCCGCCAGGCTGACCTTGTCCGCCAGCTTCACCGTCTTCACGTGGACACGCTGCGCCGTGGACTGGTGCCTTGCGGACGGGCCGGCCCCGCTGGCGGGTGCCTCGGCGGCGAGGGCGCCGGCGGCCGAGACGCTCAGGACGGCGGTGATGCCGGTGGCGACGAGGGCGGTGCGCAGGGTGCGGGGAGCACGCATCAGTGAGTCGTTCCTTCGGTGGCGTTCGTTTCGACGTGTTCGACGCTACGGACCCTCCATCAAGGAACCCCGTACATCATGTAACGGTCATTCGTCTTATATGGCTCAGAACGAACAAAGCGCCTCGATTGACATGCAGGTATTTACCTGCATAACTTTGAGTGTGCCATCGGGAAGCGACTCAGGGATGGACCAGGTCTTCAAGGCGCTGGCCGACGACACGCGCAGACGGCTGCTGGACCGGCTGCACGAGCACAACGGGCAGACGCTGGGCGAGCTGTGCGCGCGCATCGACATGACACGCCAATCGGTGACCCAGCATCTGGCCGTCCTGGAGGCCGCCAACCTGGTCGGCACGGTGCGGCGGGGGCGGGAGAAGCTGCACTACCTCAATCCGGTCCCGCTGCACGAGATCCAGGAGCGGTGGATCGACAAGTTCGAGCACCCGCGCCTGCGCGTACTGGGGGCCGTGAAACGACGAGCCGAGGAAGCGATGATCGACAAGCCCACCTTCGTGTACGTCACCTACATCGAGAGCACGCCCGAGAAGGTCTGGGACGCGCTCACCGACGCCGACCTGACCGCCGCCTACTGGGGCCACAGCAATGTCTCGGACTGGCAGCGGGGCTCCCGCTGGGAACACGTCCGCACCGACGGCTCGGGCATCGCCGACGTGGTCGGCGCCGTCGTGGAGAGCGAGCGACCGAAGCGTCTGGTCACCACCTGGGTGGCGCCGGACGAGGAGGGGCAGGAGGACAAGTACTCCAGGGTCACCTTCGACATCCAGCAGCACGCCGAGATCGTCCGGCTCACCGTGACGCACGAGGACCTGCCGGACGAGAGCGCGCGCGCCGACGTGGCGTCCGGCTGGCCGGCCGTGCTGTCCAACCTCAAGTCGCTCCTGGAGACCGGGCACGTGCTGCCTCAGGAGCCGTGGCTGATGCCGGCCCGCTGAGGGTGGTCGGCGGCCGCGAGGGTGGACGCGACGAGGCCGGTCCGCGGGCGCGGACCGGCCGGTAAGGGTTCCCCTCCGGGTGCGTCTGCGGCGGTGTCCGTTACGGCCTGGGGGTACTCTTCGCGGCCGTGCCGGCGCACAGCATCCCCAGGATCACGGCCAGCGCGCCGATGATGATGTTGTTGACGACGACACCCGCGTCCGGGCTGTCACCGACGATCCACGGCGCGATGATCATCCAGACGCCCATCGCGCAGAAGGCCCAGCTGAGGCCGTACATGCGCTCCGGGGCCCGGGTGAACCCGAGGGCCAGCAGGCCGATCGCGATGCCCACGATGAGGTTGTGGGTCACGAGCGGGGGCTGGCTGGTCGTGTAGTGGAGGATCCAGGGGGACACCGCGCAGTACAGACCGAGCAGGAACACCGGTCCGTCCACGAGCGCCACGTCGCGACCGCCGAGCATGCGGGCGTAGCGGTCCCGCATTTCGGTTACATCCGGGTGGGCGGTTATGTCACCTCTGGTGGGCTGCACGTTGGCCATGACTCGTCTCCTTTGACTCGCAGGCCTGACCGCTCTGGTGCGGTATGCGGTAAGCGCCGCCTAGGGTCATTCTGCGCTTATTTTTTCTTTATGTGTAGAGCTGTTCGAGATCATGGTGGTGGTGTCGATCCGGGAGCGGGCCGTTCGTGTAAGGGGTGGAGACCACGACGAAGGCCCGAGGAGGCCGTCATGAAGTACTACCTGCTCAATGTGATGCAGCCCGTCGGGGAGCCGCCCGCCCCGGAGGTCCTGGGTGAGATCGAGAAGAACCTCGACGCCCTCAACCGGGAGCTGCGGGAGGCGGGCGCCTGGGTGTTCGCCGGGGGACTGCACGGCCCGGAGTCCTCCACCGTGCTCAGGCCCCGCGACGGCGACGTCCTGGTCACCGACGGGCCGTACGCCGAGGGCAAGGAGATGCTCGGCGGCATCAGCCTGATCAAGGCCCCCGATCTGGACGCCGCCCTCGAGTGGGGCCGCCGGCTGGCCCTGGCGACCACCCTGCCGATCGAGGTGCGGCCGTTCATGGGGGAGGCCGAGGACCGATGACGGTCCCGGACGTCGAGGACGTCTTCCGCGCGGAGTACGGCCGCGCGGTCGCCGTCCTGGTCCGCTTCCTCGGCGACATCGACCTCGCCGAGGAAGCGGTCCAGGACGCCTTCACCACGGCCGTGCGGAGCTGGCCGGAGAGCGGAGTGCCGCCGAGCCCCGCCGGCTGGATCATCACCACCGCCCGCAACCGTGCCATCGACCGGCTCCGCCGCGAGTCCACCCGGGACGAACGCCACGCCCAGGCCGCGCTGCTGTACGCCCCCGACGCACCGCCCGAGGAGGGCCCCGTGCGCGACGAACGGCTCCGCCTGATCTTCACCTGCTGCCATCCCGCCCTGGCCGTCCAGGCGCGGGTCGCTCTCACCCTGCGCCTGCTCGGCGGGCTCAGCACCGCCCAGATCGCCCGCGCCTTCCTGGTGCCCGAGCCGACCATGGCACAGCGGCTGGTGCGGGCCAAGGCGAAGATCCGCAACGCCGGGATCCCGTATCGCGTGCCCCGCGACGCCGACCTGCCGGACCGTCTCACGGGCGTGCTGGCCGTCGTCTACCTGATCTTCAACCAGGGGTACGAGGGTGAGGCGGGCCTGTGCGAGGAGGCCGTGCGCCTCGGACGCCTGCTGACCGAGCTCATGCCGGACGAACCCGAGGCCACCGGGCTGCTCGCACTGATGCTGCTCGTCGAGTCGCGCCGGGACGCCCGGCAGGACGCACACGGCGAGCTCGTGCCGTTGCCCGAGCAGGACCGTGCCCGGTGGGACCGCGCGCTGATCTCCGAGGGGCAGGGGCTCGTCCGGCGCTGTCTGCGCCGGAACCGGCCGGGGCCGTACCAGCTCCAGGCCGCCGTCCAGGCCGTGCACAGTGACGCGCCGACCGCCGGAGCCACGGACTGGGGGCAGATCCTGCGGCTGTACGACCACCCCATGGCCCTCGCCCCCAGCCCTGTGGTGGCCCTGAACCGGGCGGTCGCCGTCGCCGAGGTCGAGGGCCCGCGGCAGGCCCTGGACCTCGTGGACGCCCTGGACCTCGACGGCTACCACGTCTTCCACGCCGTCCGCGCCCACCTGCTGCGTCGGCTCGGGCGTGACGCGGAGGCGGCGCGGGCGTACGAGGCGGCCGTCGCGCTCACCGAGAGCCCGGCGGAGCGCGCCTTCCTTCAGCGGCGCGGGGCCACCCTCACACGCTGAGCGCCTCCCGCACCGCCCCCTCGCCCTCCGCACCGCCCTCGCCGGACGAGGTGACCCGACCGGCCTCCAGGACGTAGTACCGCTGCGCCGCCCGCATGGCGAACCCGACGTGCTGTTCGACCAGCAGCACCGACAGCCCGCCCCGGGCGGCCAGCGCGAGGATCGTCTCCTCGATCTCGGCGACCACCGACGGCTGGATGCCCTCGGTCGGCTCGTCCAGGAGCAGCAGCCGGGGCTCCGTCACCAGGGCGCGGGCGATGGCGAGTTGCTGCCGCTGGCCGCCGGAGAGCAGACCCGCGCGGCGACCCGACAGCGCCCTCAGCGCCGGGAACAGGTCCAGCGCCTCGGCCACCGCCGCCCTCCCGCGTCTGCGCCCGTCCGCGACCAGCTGGAGGTTCTCGGCGGTCGTCAGCTGCGGGAACGACTGCTGGCCCTGCGGGACGTACGCCATCCCGCGCGCGACCCGTTCGTGCGGCTTGCGGCGGGTGATGTCCTCGCCGTCGAGCCGGATGGTCCCGCCGGTCGGGGTGAGCAGACCGACGGCGGCCCGCAGCAACGTGCTCTTGCCGGCGCCGTTGTGGCCGAGGACCGCGGCGACGCCGTCCTTCGGCACCTCGACGGACACCCCGTGCAGGACGCTGCTGCGGTGGTAGCCGACGCGTACGTCGTCGATCTGCAGCATCACGCCTCCTGAACGGCCGCGTCGGCGGGCGTCGCCTCGGCGGCCGTGTGCCCGAGGTACACCTCCTGCACCTTCGGGTCGGCCTGCACGTCGGCCACCGTGCCCTCGCTGAGCACCTTGCCCGCGTGCAGCACGCTGACGCTGCGGGCGAACGAGCGCATGAAGTCCATGTCGTGCTCGATGACGACCACGGTCCGCTCCTCGCTGATGCGCCGCAGCAGCTCGCCGGTCGCCTGGCGCTCGTCGTGGCTCATGCCCGCCACCGGCTCGTCGAGCAGCAGCAGCCGTACGTCCTGCACGAGCAGCATGCCGATCTCCAGCCACTGCTTCTGACCGTGCGCGAGCGTCCCGGCGGGGGAGTCGGCGAGTTCGGTGAGCCCGACCGTCTCCAGCGCCCTGGCGACCGGCTCGGGCACGCCCTTGCGGCGCCGCAGCATGGTCCACATGCTCCGCCCCGCGCCCGCCGCGATGTCCAGGTTCTGCAGGACCGTCAACTCCTCGAAGACCGTGGCGGTCTGGAAGGTCCGGCCGATGCCCGAGCGGGCGATCCGGTGCACGCTCCGCCCGAGCAGCTCCTCGCCGCCGAACCGCACCGATCCCGCCGCCTTCACCAGTCCGGTGACGGCGTCGACGAGGGTCGTCTTGCCCGCGCCGTTGGGACCGATGAGGAACCGCAGATCGCCCGGGCGCACGTCGAGGTCGACTCCGTCGACGGCCGTGAACCCGTCGAAGGACACTCGCAGTTGTCGTATCTCGAGGCCGGTCATGCTGCTTCTCCTACCGGGATGACGGCCGCCTTCTTCTCCTCTTCCGCTGCCGCCCGCCGTCGCCGCATGACAGTCGCCAGCGAGGCCAGACCACCCGGCAGGAAGGCGAGCGCGACAATGAACAGCAGCCCCTGGAAGTAGGTCCAGGCCGCCGGGAACTCCTCCGACAGCGCCGTCTTCGCCCAGGCCACCGCGATCGCGCCGAGCACCGCGCCGACCAGGCTGGCCCGGCCGCCCACCGCCGCGCCGATGACGAACTCGATCGAGGGCACGATGCCGATCAGCGCCGGCGAGATGATGCCGACCGCCGGCACGAACAGCGCACCCGCGAGGCCCGCCATGCCGGCCGCGACGACGTAGGCGACGAGCTTGACGTTCGCCGGGTCGTAGCCCAGGAAGCGCACCCGCTCCTCCGAGTCCCGCACGGCGACGAGGAGTTCGCCGTAGCGGCTCTGGACGAGCTGGCGGGCGAGAGCGATGAGCAGCAGCAGGACGGCCGCGATGATGAAGTACACCGTCCGCTGGTTGACCGGGTCGTCCAGGGCGTAGCCGAAGAAGCCCTGGATGTCGGTGAGTCCGTTGGTGCCGCCGGTCGTGGCCTGCTGGCCGATCAGCCAGATGGCGAAGGCGGCGGCGAGGGCCTGGCTGAGGATCGCGAAGTACGCGCCCTTGACCCGGCGCCGGAAGATGAAGGAGCCGAGCAGCGCCGCGACCGCCATCGGCAGCAGGAACGTCGCGGCCAGCGCGAACACCGGGTTCGCGAACGGCTGCCACCACCAGGGGAGTTCGGTGGCGGTGCCGTACAGCTGCATGAAGTCGGGCAGGTTGCCGGGCCCCGCGTCGGCGATCTTCAGGTGCATGGCCATGGCGTAGCCGCCGAGCCCGAAGAACACACCCTGGCCCAGCGTCAGCAGCCCGCCGCGGCCCCAGGCCAGACAGATGCCGACCGCGACCATCGCGACGCACAGGTACTTGGCGAGCAGCCCGAGCCGGAAGTCGGACAGGACCAGCGGGGCGACGGCGAACAGCAGGACGGCCGACCCGGCGAAACCGGCCGCCGCCCGGACCGACGGCCTCTTGAGCAGGTTCATACGAGACTCCTCGTCCGCAGCGTGTACAGCCCCTGCGGCCGCCACTGGAGGAACGCGACGATGCCGACGAGCACCAGCACCTTGGCGACACTGACGGTGGTGGAGTACTCCAGCACCGACTGCAGCACGCCCAGCGCGAAGGCGACGATGACCGTGCCCTTGAGCTGTCCGATACCGCCGACCACGATCACCAGGAAGGCGTCGATGATCACGTTGGTGCCCATCGTCGGCCCGATCGGACCCACCAGCGTCAGCGCCACCCCGGCCACACCCGCGAGCCCGGAGCCGATGAAGAACGCCGTACGGTCCACGGTCGAGGTCGAGATGCCGGACACCTCCGCGAGGTCGCGGTTCTGCACCACGGCACGGATCCGGCGGCCCAGCGGCGTCAGCCGCAGCGTGAGCGACAGCGCGACGACGGCCGCGACCGCCAACCCGAGAATGAACAGGCGGCTGTTGGCGACGGTGAGCGGATCGTCGCCGCCGATGAGAGTGATGTTCCCGGTGAGGATGTCGGGTGCGCGGGTCTGCACGTTCGGCGCGCCGAAAACGTCCCGGGCGAGCTGCTGGAGCATCAGCGAGACGCCCCAGGTGACGAGAAGTGTGTCGAGGGGCCGCAGATACAGACGTCGTATCAGCAGCCATTCGAGAAGTGCGCCGAGGGCACCCGAGACGAGAAATGCGACGGGAAGAGCGACCAGCAGCGAAATTCCGGCGCTCGAAATGGACTTCTGCAGGACATACGTCGTGTAGGCGCCGGCCATGATGAACTCGCCGTGGGCCATGTTGATGACGTTCATCTGGCCGAAGGTGAGCGAGAGGCCGAGCGCGATGAGCAGCAGGACGGCACCGATGCTGATGCCGGTGAAGGTCTGACCGAGGATCACGGTCATACGGCGGCTCCGGGGAGGCGGGGGAGCGGGGCCCGGCGGGCGTGCCGGGCCCCACGAGGCGATCGGTCAGGACAGGCCGGAGGCCCAGGAGTAGCCCTTGAGGTAGGGGTCCGGCTTGATGGGCTTGCCGGAGTCCCACACCTGCTCGATCAGTCCGTCGGAGCCGACCTTGCCGATCCGGGCGGTCTTGTAGATGTGCTGCGAGGCCCCGTCGATCGTGACCTTGCCCTCGGGCGCGTCGAAGGTGATGCCGTCGGAGGCGGCCTTCACCTTCTCCGGGTCGAAGGACTTCGCCTTCTCGACCATGGCCTTCCACAGGTAGACCGAGACGTAGGCGGCCTCCATCGGGTCACTGGTCGGCTTGTCCTGGCCGTACTTCGCCTTGTACGCCTTCACGAACGTCTCGTTCGCGGCGCCCGGCGTCGTCTGGTAGTAGTTCCAGGCCGTCAGCTGCCCGTCCAGGTACTGCGTGCCGATCGACTTGACCTCCTCCTCGGCGATCGACACCGAGACGACCGGCATGCTCTTCGCCGTCAGGCCCGCCGACTTGTACTCCTTGAAGAAGGCCACGTTCGAGTCGCCGTTGAGGGTGTTGAACACCGCGTCCGCCTTGGAAGCCTTCACCTTGTTGGCGATCGTGCTGAACTCCGTGGACCCCAGCGGCGCGTAGTCCTCACCGAGGATCGTCATGCCGTTGGCCTTGGCGTACGCCCTGATCTCCTTGTTGGCGGTGCGCGGGAAGACGTAGTCGCTGCCGACCAGGTAGAGCTTCTTCAGGCCCTTGCTCTTGAGGTAGTCGAGGGCCGGGACGATCTGCTGGTTGGTGGTCGCGCCCGTGTAGAAGATGTACGGCGACTCCTCCAGGCCCTCGTACTGCACGGGGTAGAAGAGCAGCGACCTGTTCTTCTCGAACACCGGCTTGACGGCCTTGCGGCTGGCGGAGGTCCAGCAGCCGAAGGTGGCCGCGACGCCGTCCTCCTTGATGAGCTTGGTCGCCTTCTCGGCGAAGGTCGGCCAGTCGGAGGCGCCGTCCTCGCTGATCGGCTTGATCTTCTTGCCGAGGACGCCACCGGAGGCGTTGATCTCGTCGATGGCGAGCATCAGCGAGTTGCGTACGGTCACCTCGCTGATCGCCATCGTGCCGGACAGCGAGTTGAGCAGACCGACCTTGACGGTGTCGCCGCTGACGTCGATCTTCGCCGCCTTGTCGGACGAGCCGGCCGCGTCGGTCTTCGCGCCGCACGCCGAGAGGGCCACGACGGCCGCGAGCGCGGCGGTTCCGGCCAGGAAACGGCGCCGGTGGATATGAGGAAGGCTGGACAAGTGAACCTCCTTGAAGGGCGGTGCACAGCCTCAAGTCGGCCTGTTTCCAGGGTGTTTCGGGTCACTTACCCGGCTGTATCTTCCGGCTCTCCGTCGGGAAAGAAACAGGAAACACAAATGCCCCGGGTCGAATTCCGCACCGGAATTCACACTTCGCCCGAGGCATTCTAATTACTTCCTGCGGGAAGTATCTGGGGTGGGTGGGGGCATGTCAAGGCTGAGCTGTCAGGAAGGCGTGGCGGTGCCGACGTCGAGCTGGGTGAGCACGTCGAAGTCCACACCGTCCGCCTGCGCGAGGTAGATGCGCTGCCTGACGTGGCTGCCGCTGAGCCGCAGCAGCCCGCGCGGCCCTTCGTACGACACCGACTCGGCCGTCGCGCCGATGGCCGCCACGTCCAGTGTCCGGGCCCGGGCGACGAGCGCGGCGAGCAACAGCACGCCCTCGTAACACGATTCGCCGAGACTCCCGGGGGCCGGTGCCTCGGTGCCGTACCGCCCGGCGTAGCGGCCCTGGAAGTCGAGGGTGTCCTGGTTGGCGAGCGAGGCGAAGAACCCGGCGGTGCTGTAGAGGCCGGCCGTCGCCGTGGGGCCGCTGGCCAGCAGCATGTTCTCGTCCATGAGCGTGCTCAGGCGCAGGCAGCGCTCATCGAGGCCGGCCGCCGCGAACGCCCGGTTGAACCGGACGGCGTCGTTGCCCACCAGGAGCATCAGGACCGCGTCCGCGTCCGACCGCTCGATCCGCCGCAGCACACTGTCGAAGTCATGGGTGCCGAGCGGCAGGTACACCTGCCCGCACACGCCGCCGCCCGACTCGCGCGCGTATCCGCACGCGGCACGCGCGGTGCGCCGCGGCCACACGTAGTCGTTCCCGACGACGAACCACCGGCGCACCTTGCGCTCGCCCGCCAGCAGCCGCATCGCGGGCCGCAGTTGGTCGTCCGGCGTCTCGCTGGTCAGATAGACGCCGGTGGTGTGCTCCCCGCCCTCGTACAGCGCGGTGTACACGTACGGCACCCGGTGCGCTATGCGCGGGGCGAGCGCCTGGCGCACCGAGGAGATGTGCCAGCCGGTGACGCCCTGCACGACGCCGAGGTCCACGAGCGCCTCGACCCGTTCGGCGATCTCGCGGGGCTCGGCACCGCCGTCCACCGGCAGCAGCCGCAGCTGCTTGCCGAGCACTCCGCCCGCGTGGTTGACCTCCTCCGCGGCGAGCTGTGCGCACAGTTCGCAGGTCGGTCCGAAGATGCCCGCGGCGCCCTGCATCGGGAAGACGAGGGCGACGCTGAGCACGGAGTCGTCGACGGTGAACCAGTCGAGCGGATGGGGGTCGAGCTGGAACATGCCGTCATGATTCCGGGTCCGTTCGGTGAACTCCAGTCCGTCTCGGGGGCTGGGCGGTGGGGGAGTGGTGCACGTCGACGGTGCCTCGGTGACACGTGGACGACCCTTCGGTGAAGCGGCACTTGTACGATGACGGGACCCCGGGACCGAGGAGCAGGATGCCCACACCTCCGCGTCAGCCCCAGGACCTGATGCAGCTGTTGACGCGCGCCGAACGCCTGGCCGCACGCCGGCTCCGGAGCGTCCTGGACGGGGACGGCTGCTCGCTCGAGGCCTGGCGGGTGCTGTCACTGCTCTCCGACGGCGAGGGCCACCCCATGACGGCGGTGGCCGAAGCCGCCTTCCTGCCCCCGGCGACCCTGACCAAGCTGGTCGACCAACTCGTCGACCAGAACCTCGTGTACCGCCGGGTCGACCCCCTCGACCGACGTCGCATACTCGCCCACCTCACCCCGCGCGGCGAGACCTACCGGCGGCGGATCGGCCGCGAGGTGCGGGCCGGCATGCCGGTGCTCGGCGAGGCTGACGACGAGCTGCTGCGGGGGCTGCTGGAGCGCCTGGTCGGCACGCTGGAGCAGGCGGAGCAGGAGACCGCAATCTGAGCAACGGGCACTCCCGCGGGCCTGACAACGGGCCGTCCCGCGGGCGCCGTTGCCTGGTCTATACCTTGTCTGGTCTACACCCTTGACTGGTACAGACCAACGCGGTTGAGTGTGTCCCCACACCCCCCACCACGGCCGCCCCCACGCCGTGACCGACCCCGTCGGTGCGTGCGCACAAGGTGCTGCTCCCTGCTGCCCCTGCCCGGGTGCGGCCGTGCTCCGCAAAGGAGTTGATCCTGTGCCGAAGCGCCGTACGGCAGCAGTCCTGTCCTCACTCGCCCTGGCCGGCGCCGCGCTGGTGCTCCAGCCGACACCGAGCGCTTCCGCCGCCGGCTTCGTCGTCAGCGAGTCGCAGTTCAACCAGATGTTCCCGAACCGGAACCCGTTCTACACCTACAGCGGCCTCACCGCCGCCCTCGCCGCATACCCCGGCTTCGCGAACACGGGCAGCGACACGGTGAAGAAGCAGGAGGCGGCCGCCTTCCTCGCCAACGTCAACCACGAGACCGGCGGCCTGGTCCACATCGTCGAGCAGAACCAAGCCAACTACCCCCACTACTGCGACTGGAGTCAGCCCTACGGCTGTCCCGCGGGCCAGGCCGCCTACTACGGACGCGGCCCCATCCAGCTCAGCTGGAACTTCAACTACAAGGCCGCGGGCGACGCGCTCGGCATCGACCTGCTGGGCAACCCCTGGCGGGTGCAGAACGAGGCGGCCGTCGCCTGGAAGACCGGCCTGTGGTACTGGAACACCCAGACCGGCCCCGGCACCATGACCCCGCACAACGCCATGGTGAATCAGGCCGGCTTCGGCCAGACGATCCGCAGCATCAACGGCTCCCTCGAGTGCGACGGCAAGAACCCGGCCCAGGTGCAGAGCCGGGTGAACGCCTACCAGCGGTTCACCCAGATCCTCGGCGTCTCCCCGGGCGGCAACCTCTACTGCTGAGGCCCCGGTGTCCGTGGCTTGTGCGACACTCCGCCGATGACCTCGGAAACGATCACCGCGGACGCCGCGGACGCCGCGGGCGCCTGGCAACTCGGCGCCCTGTCCGTCAGTCGCGTCGGCTTCGGCGCGATGCGGCTGACGGGCAGTGCCGCCTTCCACCACGGGACGCCCAGCGACCGGGAGCGCTCGATCGCCGTACTGCGCAAGGCGGTTGAGGTCGGCGTGAACCACATCGACACCGCCGCCTTCTACTTCTCCGCCCTCCGCTCGGCCAACGAACTCATCAACACCGCGCTGGCGCCGTACCCCGACGACCTGGTCATCGCCACGAAGGTGGGCCCCTACCGCGACTACCACGGCGACTGGGGCACCTCGGCCCGGCCCGACCAACTGCGCGGCCACGTCGAGGAGAACCTGCGCCAACTCGGCCGTGACCACCTGGACGTCGTATACCTGCGTCGCATGCAGCAGGATTCCATCGCCGAGCACTTCGGCGCGCTGGCCGAACTGCGCGAGGCAGGCCTCATCCGGCACCTCGGCATCTCCGCCGTCGAGCCACGGCATCTCGCCGAGGCGCGGGCCATCGCGCCCGTGGTGTGCGTGCAGAATCGCTACGCGCTCGACCGGCCCGACCCCGAGGCCGACGAACTCCTGCGTCTGTGCAGTGAGCAGGGCATCGCCTTCGTGCCGTTCTACGCGGTGGCGGGTGAGACGGGGGAGCGGGGCGCGACCGACGCCCACGACGACGAGGTGCTCGCCGTGGCGCGGGCGCACGGCGCGTCGCCTGCCCAGGTGCGCATCGCCTGGACCCTGCACCAGGGCCCGCACGTCCTGGCCATCCCCGGCACCGGCAACCCGGACCACCTGGCCGAGAACGTGGCCGCTGGTGCCCTCCGCCTCACGGACGACGAGCTGACCCGGCTCAACAGGGCCCGCCGAAAGGCCGGTTGAGCCGGGACGATCAAAAGATCGACATCAGCCCGCGTACCCGGTCACCGGGTAGTGGTCCGAGAGATTGGTGTACGTGTAGTCGGTGCCCCAACTCGACACCGTCCAGGGCGCGCTCTGCTCCTTGACGACGTCGTTCTTCCAGACCGTGGGCCGGGCGTGACCCGCGCGGTGCAGGACGTAGTCGAGGTCCTCGCGCGGGTCGTCCGGGTAGCGGTCGCGGGCGATGGAGTTCTCCTGGGTGTCGAAGGAGTACGGGTGCCCGGTGCGTGCGTCGGCCCCCACCAGGCCGCCGTCGGCCAGCATCGAGGCGTACTCGGACGTCCGCGAGTCGACGTTCAGGTCACCGGCGAGAAGCACCTGCTCGCTCGCCGGGATGTTCTTGCCGTCCAGGAAGGCGTCGATCGCCCTGAACTGCCGGCTGCGCATCGCGGCCGCCTCGCCGGCGTCACAGCCCGGGTCGGT
Source organism: Streptomyces sp. NPDC051243 (assembly GCF_044455405.1). Classification (NCBI taxonomy): domain Bacteria; kingdom Bacillati; phylum Actinomycetota; class Actinomycetes; order Kitasatosporales; family Streptomycetaceae; genus Streptomyces; species Streptomyces sp. NPDC051243. The sequence goes on from NZ_JBITES010000005.1 coordinate 447,044, forward strand.
GGACTGGGCGTGGGTGCCGACGACGTGCGCCTTGGTCCCGTTCACGTTCAGCACCACATACGCGAAGCCCTTGTTGGACCACCAGTCCGCCCCGCACGCGTCCTTGTAGACCCACTGCTCCTGGCGCAGTATCGGCCACTTGCTGAGGATCGTGACCCCGCCGTCCTCGGGCGTGGTCGCCGAGTACGCGCCGCCGGTGGCGTCCCAGCCGCTCCTGGTGCGCCCGACGACCGGGGTCTGGTACGGGTACTGACCGGCGAGGGAGCTCTTCAGCGCGTCGGAGGAGGAGTTGTCGAAGGCCTCCTGGAGGACGACGACGTCGTTGCCCTGCACGAACGGCGCCTTGGCGATCTGCGCGGCTCGGTGGTCCTGGCCCCAGTTCGGGTACAGGGACTTGCTGAACAGGAAGACGTTGTACGACAGCACCTTGAGCGGCGGCGCCTGCTCGGCGGCCGACGCGACGGGCGCCGCGCCCACGAGACCGGCGGTGGCGAGCGAGAGGGCGAGCACGGCCGAGCCCTGTGCACGGCGTTGTGCGGAGAGCGTCACTGGATCTCCCTGTGGTCGAAGGGGGTTGAGTGGCGCCGCACATCAAACCATCAGGGATTACTCCTAGGTAACACCTGTGCGGGAAATGGATGGCTAGGGGACGTACACGCGGGAGTTGTTCATACAAGCCACACCCCGTCCCGCATGAGATGCCGTCGCGGCAGCTCACGCTGCTCGTGCCAGGCCTGCACCGCGCGCGGACGCACCCGGTAGTAGGCGTACGTCGCGGAGTCGCCGCGCGGATCCCACCCCGTCTTCGCGTGGAACGCCTCGGCCGCCTCGGCCGGCACTTCGTCGACGCCGTGGACCTCCACATCGCCGTCGATGAGCACGACGTCGCGCGTGTCCCCGAAGGCCAGCCGGGTCCGCCGGCCGGTCCGCAGGTTGCGGCCCGTGGGGTTGCCTGGACGCGTGGCCAGCCAGAGCGCCTCGCCGTCCCAGACGAACCACAGCGCGACCAGACACGGCACCCCGTCGGTGTCGGCCGAGGCCACCCAGATGTCCGTCTCCCGTTCCAGGCGGTCCAGGACGTCCTGCTTGCGGCGCTCGGGACTGCGCGGCTCCTGCGTGATCGTCATGCCCGGAAACGCTAGCCGCCGGACGCCTCGCGCACCTCGGGCCGCGGGCGTAGGACCACGGTCCCGGTCAGGACTGGCGCCGCGCACGTTTTACGTATAACCTCTCCCGTCAATCGCACCTCCGGAAGGCCCCGATGAGACGCATCGCCCTGGTCACCCTCGTCGTCGACGACTACGACGAGGCGATCCGCTTCTACACCGAAGCCCTCGGCTTCCGGCTCGTCGAGGACACCCCCCGCCCGGACGGCTCCCGCTGGGTCGCCGTCCAGCCCGGCGACCAGGGCACCGCCCTGCTGCTGGCCCGGGCCAAGGGTGACGGGCAGCGCGCCCGGGTCGGTGACCAGACCGGCGGGCGCGTCGGGTTCTTCCTGCACACCGACGACTTCACCCGCGACCACGCCCGGATGCTCGCCGCGGGCGTGACCTTCCTGGAGGAGCCGCGGCACGAGCCGTACGGCTCGGTCGCCGTCTTCCAGGACCTGTACGGCAACCGCTGGGACCTGCTCCAGCCCACCGCCTGACCCGCTCCCGCCACCTCGAACCGCCCCGCTCAAGGAAAGACCCCGCCATGACTGCTACGCGCGTAGACGCCGACGTGATCCGCCGCCTCCCCAAGGCCGTCCTGCACGACCACCTCGACGGCGGCCTGCGCCCCGCCACCGTGGTGGAGCTCGCGGCCGAGGTCGGCCACACCCTGCCCACCACCGACCCGGACGAGCTCGCCGCCTGGTACTTCGAGGCCGCGAACTCCGGCGACCTGGTCCGCTACATAGCCACCTTCGAGCACACGCTCGCCGTGATGCAGACCCGCGAGGGCCTGCTGCGCACCGCCGAGGAGTACGTCCTCGACCTGGCGGCCGACGGCGTCGTCTACGGCGAGGTGCGCTACGCCCCCGAGCTGAACACCAACGGCGGGCTGACCCTCGCCGAGGTCGTCGAGACCGTCCAGGAGGGCCTCGCCGCCGGTATGGCGAAGGCCGCGGCCGCCGGCACTCCGGTGCGTGTCGGGACCCTGCTGTGCGGTATGCGGATGTTCGACCGGGTGCGCGAGGCCGCCGACCTGGCCGTCGCCTTCCGGGACGCCGGTGTCGTGGGCTTCGACATCGCCGGAGCCGAGGCCGGTTTCCCCGCCGCCGACCACCTCGACGCCTTCGAGTACCTGCGCCGCGAGAGCGTGCCCTTCACCATCCACGCCGGCGAGGCCGACGGCCTGTCCAGCATCCACCAGGCCCTCCAGATCTGCGGGGCCCAGCGCATCGGTCACGGTGTGCGCATCACCGACGACATCCCCGACCTGGCTGCCGGCAAGCTCGGCCGCCTCGCCGGCTGGGTGCGCGACCGTCGTATCGCCCTGGAGATGTGCCCGACGTCCAACCTCCAGACCGGCGCCGCCACCTCGATCGCCGAGCACCCGATCACCGCGCTCAAGGACCTCGGCTTCCGTGTCACCCTCAACACCGACAACCGCCTGGTGTCGGGCACGACGATGACCCGGGAGATGTCACTGCTGGTCGAGGAGGCGGGCTGGACGGTCGAGGACCTGCGCACGGTCACGGTGAATGCCGTCAAGAGCGCGTTCATCCCGTTCGACGAGCGCAAGGCCCTCATCGAGGACGTCGTCCTTCCGGGCTACGAGCTCTGAGGCAGCCCGGGTGTACCCCGTGTTCCCGGTGTTCTAGGACCCGGTGAGCAGTCCCCGCACATAGGCGGCCTGTCCGACGTGCTGCAGATCGTCGGACAGGACGCTGACCAGCCGCACACCCAGGCTGACCGGCGGATCCCAGCGCTCGTCCACGATGCGCTCCAGATCTTTGGCGGCCACCTGGCGCAGGGCGCCGAGGGTCTGGGTGTGCACGGCGTCGTAGTAGCCGGTCAGCAGGTCGCCGGAGTCGACCCGCACCTTGGCCACCTTCGCGGCGGTGTGGCCGTAGCCGGTGTCGTGGCGTGGCAGGTCGAGCCCGAAGGTCTTCTGGAAGTCCTGCGTCAGCCACACCTGGTCGAGGTCGAAGGCGTCGGCGACGTGGTCGTCCTGGACCCGGGTGAGATGCCACACCAGCCAGGCGATGGAGTTGGCGTCGGGGGAGGGGCGGGCGTGCAGGGCGTCGAGGTCGAGGCCCTCGACGGCGGCGTGGACTTCTTCCTGGATGCGGTGGTAACCGTCGATGAGGATGTCCTTGGCATGCATGGCTCCACCATCGCGCAACCGGCCGTCACGCGCCTTCCGTCTCCAGCAGCGCCATGAGCGCCCGGGCGGCCGGGCTCGTCGCCTGCGGCGGGGGGAGCAGGGCGACCGTCTCGTAGACGGTCTCGTCGGCGACCTTCACGGGCAGCGCCGTCAGTGACCGCCGCTTGTGCCGGAAGTGGCGCGGTACGACGGCGACGCCGAGGTTCTCGTCCACCAGGTCCAGCAGGCTGTGCACGTCGTTGACCTCCAGGGCGACGCTCCGCCGTACCCCCGCCGCGGCGAACACGGCATCGGTGGTGCGGCGCGGCCCCCAGTCCGGGTGGAAGTCGACGAAGACCTCCCCGCCGAGATCCTCCGGAGTGACCGCTGCCCCGGCGGCCGCGAGCCGGTGGCTCGGATGGCACAGGACGGTCATCGGTTCGCCGGTCAGCGGTACGACGCGCAGCTGGTCGGTGTCCTCTTGCGCGGCCCGTACGGCGAAGGCCATGTCGAGGCGCCCGGCCGCGACCTCCTCCGCCAGGGCGCCCGAGCCCGCCTGCCGCAGACAGATCTCCACATCCGGATGCTGCCGCCGGAAGGCCGCGAGCAGCCCCGCCACATGCACTCCGGCGATGCACTGCTCGGACCCGAGCGCCAGCATCCCGCGCAGCACGCCCTGCACCGCGGCCACCGCCTCATGGGCGGCCCGCACCTGCGCCAGGATCCGCTCCGCCTCGCACAGCAGGGCACGGCCGGCCGGGGTGAGCGTCACCCGGCGGGTCGTGCGCACGAACAGCGGGGTCTGCAACTCCCGTTCCAGCGCCCGGATCGAGGCCGACAGGCCCGACTGGGAGACCATCAGGCGCTCGGCCGCCCGGGTGAAGTGCTGGTCCTCGGCGACCGCCACGAAGTGCTGGAGATGGCGCAGTTCCATGATTGAGCAGCGTAGCCGCTGAATCCCATCTGATTTACCTGTTGGACCACTGCCCGCAGGTCACGACAGAGTGGACGGCGACTGCGGGACGGCTCCTCGGAGCCGTCCCTCGTGTGCCAACCCCTCTGGAGTCGCGTTGTACACCGCACACCCCGACCGCTACGCGGACATGCCCTACCGGCGCACCGGACGCAGCGGCCTCAAGCTTCCTGCGATCTCGCTCGGCCTCTGGCACAACTTCGGTCCGGCGGACCGCTCGGTCGAGCACCAGCGGGCCATCCTGCGCCGCGCCTTCGACCTCGGCGTCACCCACTTCGACCTGGCCAACAACTACGGCCCGCCGCCCGGCTCCGCCGAGTCCGCGCTCGGCGAGGCGCTGAAGGCGGACTTCGCGCCGTACCGGGACGAGCTGATCATCTCCACGAAGGCCGGCTATCTGATGTGGCCCGGCCCGTACGGCGAGTGGGGCTCGCGCAAGTACCTGCTGTCCTCGCTCGACCAGAGCCTGCAGCGCATGGGCCTGGACTACGTCGACATCTTCTACTCGCACCGCCCCGACCCGGACACTCCGCTGGAGGAGACGATGGGAGCCCTGCACTCGGCGGTGCAGCAGGGCAAGGCGCTGTACGTCGGCGTCTCCAACTACTCGGCCGAGCAGACCCGCGAGGCCGCCCGCATCCTGCGTGACCTGGGCACCCCGCTCCTCATCCACCAGCCGCGTTACTCGATGCTCGACCGCCGCCCCGAGGACGAGGGCCTCCTGGACGCCCTGGACGAGCTCCAGGTCGGCTCCATCGTCTTCTCCCCGCTGGAGCAGGGTCTGCTGACCGGCCGCTACCTCGACGGCATCCCGGAGGACTCGCGGGCCGCGAGCGACAGCCCGTTCCTGAACTCCGACGCGGTCACCGAGGATCTGGTCGGCAGGCTGCGCGCCCTCGACGAGATCGCCAAGGGCCGCGGGCAGACCCTGGCCCAGCTGGCCCTGGCCTGGGTCCTGCGCGGCGGACGGGTGACCTCCGCGCTCGTCGGCGCGAGCAGCGCGCGGCAGATCGAGGACAGCGTCGCCGCGATCGGCAACCTGGACTTCGACGCGGAGGAGCTGGCCCGGATCGACGCGGTGATCAAGGGCTGAGTCGTTCCGTCAGGCGAACGGTGACCGTGTCGCCCTCCTGTTTCCCGATGGCCTTGCGCACCTCTGCCTTGACGGGGAGCTTGTGAGTGCCGTCCCCGAGGGCCATGAACGAACTCCGGAACGGATGTCCGTCGACGGTCCCGCGGACCTTGACCAGTCCGCGGGTGCCGAAGAAGTCGACGGACTGCGGCCACACGACATAGGTCCAGCCGCCCTCACTCGGGCTCTTGCGCAGGACGGCGGTGAACTCCGCGTCCACTTTCCCGCTGGTGGTCATGGTGGGCTCCCTTCACGGCGGTCTCCTCGGCCTTCACTGGTCGAGACCGCCGCGCGGCCCGGAACTCATCGCTCACGCCCCGGTGGGCGCCCGGTCCAGGAACCCGAGGACGGACCAGATCCGTCCCTCGGGGTCCAGCGTGATCACATCGAACCCGGCCAGGGGCGCCGACCCTTCCTCGGAGGGGGTACCGCCGGTCTCGCTCACCAGCTCCCAGGAGAAACGTGCCGTGTCGTGGTGGCCGTCGACGGAGCCCGTGAGCCGGAAGGCGAAGCCGGGGAAGCGTGCCTGCGCCGCCGCGACGACGGCCACGATCCCCTCGTGCCCGTGGACGTCGGCCAGGAGGTCGGTGTAGCCGCCCAGCGGGTTCCACGCGGTGGCGACCGCCCGGGCCAGTGCCTCGGGTTCGCGGGCGTTCCAGGCCTCGAAGTAGCGGGCGACGGCGATCCGGTAGCGGTCGGTGGACGCGGGCATGGTGGATCAGCCTCCCCTGAGGTCGTCACTGCTGGTCGGAAACCGGGTCCCGGCCGCGGTGACCCGGTGCCGTCACCATGCCCGCACTCGTCGGGAAGCTCGATTACCGCCGGGGTAATGAAACGGGGTTGACGCGCACTCGTCGTGTTTCGGCCAATACCGGCTGTGAATATGCCAGGAGACTGGCCGGAAAGTCGTGGTGACAGTGTTTCAGTAGTGAACATACTCACTACGAGGGAGCCTCACATGGGGCGACGGCCCCCTCACCCACCGCTCACGAGCCGCACGGAAAGCGAGGCCCGCCGGCAGGCGAACACGGCAACACGGGGGAGGCTACGTGCACGACGAGTTCCTTTGCCATGTCACCGCATACGGAGTCTGCGGAGGCCAGCGCATCGGCGTACCCCTGGGCACGTACCGGGCACCCACCCTGGCCCTGGCCCTGTGGTGGTTACGCGACCGGGCGTCCTGGATCGCGGAGCGATTAGACCCGCAACCCGATGCAGAGCACTTCCCGCCGAGCGCGCTCGTCCCCGTCGCCGACACCGTGCTCGACGTGCCGACCGTGCTGCGCGCCTGGTGCGGTGACGTCGGCCAACAGGAGCTGGTGGCCGACGAGTTGGCGGCCGGACGGCTGGTGCGGATCGCCGTGAGCGACGACACCACCGAGTACGAGCTGCTCGCCGAGTCGGTGGACGCCCTGCGGATGCAGCGGACCGTCCCGGCACTGGTCGTGCCCGTCGCCTGAGCCCCGCCCCCGGGTGATCGCCGACCCCGGCGCAAGCGGCGCACCAGGGTATAGATCGATAGAATCCTGACATGGCGGAGCGGCCGGTCGCACCGACGGCGCCCGTACTGGTCCTGGAGACCGAGTCGGGTTCCACCGTGATGACCCCCGGCCGCGACTACCACGTCGGACGCGACCCCCTCAGCGACATCGTCATCGACGACGCCCGCGTCTCCTGGCACCACGCGGTGCTGCGCCCCGAGGCCGACCACTGGACCCTCGAGGACGAGAACAGCACCAACGGCACCTACACCGAAGGCCACCGCGTCCACGAGTGGCACGTCGGCCCCGGCACCGTCATCCGCTTCGGCAACCCCGCCGACGGCCCCCGCGCCGTGCTGCTCGACGACCGCCCCGCCCCGTCGGGTGCGCCGGAGCGCCCTTCGTCGGTCTCCATGCCCAGCCTCACCGGCACGTTCCGCCGGCCCACCACCGTCCGGCCGCTGCCCGCCCGCAGCGTCCGCATCGGCCGCGCCGCCGACAACGACCTGGTCATCGACGACCTGATCGTCTCCCGCCACCACGCCGAGCTGCGCGCCCTGCCCGACGGCACGTACGAGATCACCGATCTGGGCAGCCACAACGGCACCTACCTCAACGGCAGTCCGGTCGACCGCGCCCCGATCGCCCCCGGCGACATCGTCGGCATCGGCCACTCCGCGTTCTGCCTGGTCGGGGACCGGCTGCAGCAGTACGTCGACACCGGCGAGATCTCCCTGGAGGTGCAGGACCTGGCGGTCGCCGTCGACCGCGGCCGCAGGACCCTGCTCGACCACGTCTCCTTCCCGGTGGGGGAGAAGTGCCTGCTCGCCGTCGTCGGCCCCAGCGGCGCCGGAAAGTCCACGCTGCTGGGCGCCCTGACCGGGCAGCGCCCCGCGGACCACGGCACCGTGCTCTACGACGGCCGCGACCTCTACCACGACTACGCCGAACTGCGCCAGCGCATCGGCCTGGTCCCGCAGGACGACATCCTGCACGCGCAACTCACCGTCCGCAGCGCCCTTTCCTACGCCGCCGAGCTGCGCTTCCCGCAGGACACCGCCAAGGCCGAACGCCGGGCCAGGGTCGACGAGGTGATCCGCGAGCTGGGCCTGGAGCAGCGCGCCGGACAGCCCGTGCACACCCTGTCGGGCGGGCAGCGCAAGCGCGTGAGCGTCGCCATGGAGCTGCTGACCAAGCCGTCGCTGCTGTTCCTCGACGAGCCGACCTCCGGGCTCGACCCCGGCATGGACCGCTCCGTGATGCACATGCTGCGCGGCCTGGCCGACGACGGACGCACCGTCATCGTCGTCACCCACAGCGTCCTCAGCCTCGACGTCTGCGACCGGCTCCTCGTCCTCGCACCCGGCGGACGGATCGCCTACTACGGCCCGCCCGAGGAGGCGCTGCTCTTCTTCGGCTTCGCGCACTGGCCGGAGGCCTTCGAGGCCTTCGAACACGACCAGGACCGGGACTGGGCCGGCGACTACCGGGCCTCCCTCCTGCACCGGCAGTACATCGCGGACGCGACCGGCCAGCCCCGGCACCCCGACCCGGGCCCGGTGGCGCTCACCCCACCGCCCCGGCCGCGCAGCCGCGGCGCCCAGCTCGGCACGCTGATCCGCCGCTACACCACCGCGCTCGGCGCCGACCGCACCTTCCTAGCCGTCATGATCGCCCTGCCGTTCGTGATGGGCGGCTTGACACGGGCGCTGACGGGCACCGAACTGACCCGGGACAAGGCGCCGGCGGCGCTGCTGATCCTGTGCGTCGGCGCGGTGCTCACGGGCGCGGCGAACGCGGTGCGCGAGCTGGTGAAGGAGCGCGTCATCTACCAGCGGGAACGGGCGGTCGGACTGTCCAGATCGGCGTACCTGATGTCCAAGGTGGTGGTCCTGGGGACGATCACGGTACTGCAGGCGGTCGTGCTGACCCTGGTCGCCCTGCTCGGCGTGGACCTCAACGCCCCGGACGGCGAAGGCGTGTTGATGCCGCCCCTGGTCGAGATCACCGTCATCGTGGCCCTGCTGGGCTTCACCGCGATGATGCTCGGCCTGGTCGTCTCCGCGCTGGTGCGCAAGGAGGAGGTGACGATGCCGCTGCTGGTGCTGCTCGCCATCGTCCAGGTCGTCTTCTGCGGCGCCTTGCTGAAGCTGGACGGCGTGCCGGTTCTGGAGCAGCTGTCGTGGCTGGTGCCCTCGCGGTGGGCGTTCGCCGCGATGGCCGGCACCGTCGAGCTGTCCCGGATCGTGCCCGGCGACCTGACCGGCGATCCGCTGTTCGAGCACTCGGCCGGAGTGTGGCTGCTCGATGTGGGCATGCTGGTCGTGCTTTCCGCGGCCTTCGGCTTCGTCGTCTCCGGGCTGCTGCGCCGGCGCGAACCCGTCGTGATGCGGAAGTAGGCGCGCGTTGATGGCTTCCCCCGCCTTCCGGCCCACCCACGTCGTCCCCCGCAACGGCATGCCCGCCTGGGAGGCCCCGGACCCCGCCCGGCCCACCGTGCCCCTAGACGCCTTCCTGCCGGTCCGGCTCGTCGAACGGCGTGGCGACTGGGCTCACATCCTGTGCGCCAACGGCTGGGCGGCCTGGGTCGACGGCCGCTTCCTGATCGCCGTACCCGAGGACCCGCCCACGGCCGACGGCGGCCCGCTCACCGGCGCCGCCGATCCGCGCCCGCTGCTCGGCCGGGTCGAGCGGGCACTGGCCGACTACCGAGCCGCGGTCGAGGAGCTGGCGGCCGGCGCAATGGACGGCGAGACCTTCCGCGCCCGCACCTCGGAGCTGCGGATCGGCGTGGTCGTCGACGGCGAGTCCATGTGGCTGTACGACGCCGAGGACGCGCGGTGGGCGTACGCGGACGGCACCCGCCTGAGCACCTACGCCGCGGACGCCGGACCCCGCGCCGGCGAGGACCCCGGCCGTGGCCCGACCCGGGTCGTGAGCCCCGATGGCCCGTGACACGAGCCTGTTCTCCGGCCGGCCCTCCGAGCTGATCGGTCGGCAGGTGGCGAGCTACCGCATCGAGCACGAGATCGGCCGGGGCGGCATGGCCGTGGTCTACCGCGCGAGGGACCTGCGCCTGGACCGCACCGTCGCGCTGAAGCTCCTCGCCCCCGAGCTCGCCCGCAACGACACCTTCCGCCGCCGCTTCACCCATGAGTCCCGGACGGCCGCCGCCATCGACCACCCGCACATCGTGCCCGTCTACGAGGCGGGCGAGACGGACGGCGTCCTGTACATCGCCATGCGCTACGTCGCCGGCAGCGACCTGCGCCACCTCCTCGACCGCGAAGGCCCGCTGCCCTCCCCGGCGGCCTTGCGCATCGCCGCCCAGGTCGCCTCCGCCCTCGACGCGGCGCACGAGCACGGGCTGGTCCACCGGGACGTGAAACCGGGCAACATCCTTGTCGCGCGCGGCATGGACAGCGACCATCCCGAGCACGTGTACCTCACCGATTTCGGGCTGACGAAGAAGTCCCTGTCGCTGACCGGCTTCACGACCGTCGGCCAGTTCGTCGGCACCCTCGACTACGTGGCCCCCGAGCAGATCTCGGGCAAACCGGTCGACGCACGTTGCGACGTCTACGGGTTCGCCTGCGTGGTCTACGAGTGCCTGTCGGGCCACCCCCCGTTCCAGCGGGACGAGGACATGGCCCTGCTGTGGGCCCACCAGTACGACGAGCCGCCGCCCCTGACCGAGGAGCGCCCCGACCTCGCCCCGACCGTCGATGCCGTCTTCGCCATGGCGCTGGCCAAGACCCCCGACGACCGCCACGACGACTGCCTCGCCTTCGTCGCCGACCTGCGCGCCGCCGTGGCCGGTGGGGCGACGGCCGGCAGGGCATCGACGCGGGTGGACCTCGGGGGCGTACGCGTCCCGGAGGAGTCCGCCGAGAACACGCCGAGACCACCGCCGCGCTGGGCCCAGCCGGTCTTCCGGCGCTGAACGCCGGCCGGCTCATCGGTCCGCGCGCCGCGCCGGCTCGCCGTCGGTCGTCCGGGGGTGAACGCCGGTCCGCTCATCCCTCCGGGCGCGTCGCCACCTCGCCCCGGTGCCGCACCCGGCGCGCCAGCAGGCCGCCGAGGAACCCGGCGACCAGTCCCCACAGCAGCGCCAGGCCGACAGCGGTCCAGATCTCGGGCCGCAGGAACAACTCGCCGCCCAGATCCCCGCCCGGGTCGCCGATGCCCAGGACCGACAGGCCGTAGTGCGCCGAGACGCGTCCGACGAGGCAGATCATCAGCACCGTGAGCCCGAGCGCGACCGCCAGGTGCACGGCGTGCTGCCAGGCGCGCATCCTTGCCGGCGACCGCCTCGCCGTCACGAACGCGGCGGCCAGCAGCAGAAGAGCGTCGATGACGACCAGCCACCACACCCTGCCGTCGTGCTCGGCGAGCGTGCCCAGATTGAGCTCGGCGACCTCCTCGCCGCGCAGCACCTCGTCCAGCACAGGCGGCATGGGCAGCGCGAACGCCCCGTCCACCCGGCCGTCCCAGGTCGCGCCGAGCCCGAGCGTCAGGGAGAGCCACACCAGGTTCGGCAGGCCGAGCAGGATCGTCGCGAAGGTCTCGGCCGGACGTCCGCGGGTCGCCGCGACGACCACACCGATGACGACGCCCACGCCGACCCACGCCAGCAGCATCGCCACCATGGCGTACGCGGCCGGCCGCACCGACTCCTGGAAACGCAGCAGCCGCCCGGGCAGCGGAGCCCCCCGCGCGACCAGCAGGGCCAGCACCAGTACGCCCGCCAGCCACAGCAGGCCGAAGAACACCGTCGCGGGGACGTCCGTGGTGAAGCCGACCTCGGGGGAGATGCCGAACAGGTCGCCCAGGTCGCCGAGTTCGTCCGCCCCCAAGTCGCCGAGCGAGAGCGAGAAGGTCTGGCGGGCGGCGAAGGACAGCGCCAGGAGCGCGGCCAGCCACAGCACGGCGATCCTGGCGGCCCACCCGGCCAGCTCCCGGGTGCCGGCGACCGCCCGGTGCCGCAGCGGCCACAGGAAACCGGCGGCCAGGACCAGGGCGCCGGTGAGTGTGACCGACAACGGGATCACGGTCAGCCCCGCGTCGGACTCGGCCAGCCCTCCGGCGTCGCCCGAGAGTTCGATCGTGCCGCCGACCGCCGTGACCACGGTCGCCGCGACGACCCCCGCAAAGGCGCCGTCCGGGAGGTCGGCGGCCCCCGCCGCCCACAGCCCCAGGGCGGCGACCACGCCCATCGCCACCAGGCCCGCCGCCACCACGGCGACGGCCTGCACCCAGCCGTGCCGCGCCGGAACCGGACGAGAGGGGGTGGGCACACTCACCCTGCCCACGCTAAGCAGCACCCGTGAGGCCCGCCCGCCGGGAGGTCCGTCCGCGTCGGCTTGCGAGTGACACGGGGCGGGCGCACAAAATGGAAGAGGAGCGGAAAGCCGCTAAAGAGGCATAAGTCGCGAAGAACCACTAACTGTCGCAGGAATCCAGCGTCGGGAAGAAGGCCTCGTGAGCGTCGAACCTCCGTCGTCGGGCCGCCCCACAGGACCGCCATCGGGCCCCCTGTCGGGACCCTCCCAGCCACCCTCCGGCCCGCCCGCACAGCCCCCGCCGGGCACGGGCGGGGGAGCACCGGTCCCCGAACCCCACCACCCCTGGTGGAGGTCGGTACCGCGCATCGCGGCGCTCACCGCGATCGTCGTGGCCGCGGTGGTCGTCGCCGTCGTCCTGTCGCGCGGCGGGGGCGGTGGCACCGCGCAGAGCGGCGAGGTCTTCCTCCAGGCCGCGGGCGACGCGGGCCCCGACCCGTTCACCGAGTCCACGGCGAAGGACAGCTCCGCCCCGCCGGTCAGCCCGTCCCCGGCGACCGAGTCGGCGCCGTCCAACGCGGTACGAGGCGTCGACGGCGGCGCGCCCGGCCTGTACGGAGGCACCCGCAACGTCGCGGCCTGCGACGTGGACAAGCAGATCACCTACCTCCAGCAGGCCCCGGAGAAGAACCGGGCGTTCGCCTCGGTCGCCCGCGTCGACCCGTCCGACGTCCCCTCCTACCTGCGCTCGCTCACCCCCGTGCAACTGCGCATGGACACCCGCGTCACCAACCACGGCTACCGCGACGGCGCCGCGACCAGCTACCAGGCCGTCCTCCAGGCCGGCACCGCGGTCCTGGTCGACGACCGCGGGGTGCCCCAGGTCCGCTGCGCCTGCGGCAACCCGCTGACCTCGCCGGTCGCCCAGCAGGGCACGCCCCGGCGGACCGGTGACTCCTGGCCGTCGTACCGCTCCTCCGACGTCGTGGTGATCTCGCCCGCCAGGACCACGGTCAAGACCTTCGTGATCTACGACCACGACCACGAGGAGTGGATCTCCCGCCCGCGCGGCGACGACGGCGACAAGGACAAGAAGACCCAGCCCCCGGCGCGGCCCTCGCCCTCGGTGAGCGTGTCGACGCCGACGTCGCCCAGCTCCCCGTCCACCACCCCCTCCACGCCGTCGCCGAGCTCCGAGACGACGACGAAGGACCCCACGACGAAGGACCCCACGACGAAGGAGCCGACGACGAAGGAGCCGACGACCACGGAGCCCACCACCACTGAGCCCACCACCACTGAGCCCACGACCACGGAGCCGACGACCACGGAGCCGACGACGAAGCCGGACTCGCCCGACACATCCACCTCTGCGCCGACGTCGGGCCCGGGCACGACCACGACGTCACAGTCGGCGTACACCACGAGTGCGCCGCAGCCGCCGTCGCTGTGACGTACGGCGCCACCTGCGCGGTGACTGCGCGGCTCCGCTCTGGGTACGAGGACTGGTGCAGTAGTGTCCGGCCAGTTCCGGCTTCCGAGAGAGATACGCATGATCGAGCACGTGGACGGGGCAGTGATTCCGACTGGTTTCGACGTGCCCGTGGAACCGCTTCGGCGGGCGGCGCACTACAGCGGTGAACCGGGATGCATCGCCGAGGCACGGTCCTTCGCCGCACTGTTCCTCGGCCGGCTCAGGACCGAGTGGTGCGCCACGATCGGCGAGTCCGCCGAGGACAAGGTCCTCCTCGTGGTCAGCGAACTGGTCACCAACGCCGACCGGCACAGCAACGGCCCGTACATCCTGGACCTGGAGGGCACGGACGACGCGGTGACCGTCTGCGTGTACGACAGCAGCTCCGCCCTGCCCCGCCGCTTCCCCAAGGACCCGGAACGGATCGGCCGGCACGGTCTGGAGATAGTCCACGCACTGGCGGCGGAGGTCGCCGTCGAGCGCGTGCCGGTCGGCAAGCGGGTGCGGGCGGTGCTGCGGCTGAGCGACGAGTGACGGGCGCGGCAGGCGGACACCGGCCGTGATTTCCCCCAGGGCGGAATTCTGATCCCTTCCTCTCGCCTCCCACGCTTCTAGGCTGGGGAGGTGAGCGAACAAGCGCCGAACGAAGCCCGCGTCATTCCCCTGCGCCCGCCGGCCGCGCGCCCGCACGCCGCCCGCCCGGGAACGACCCGCCCAGCGTCCGAACGCCCTGCCACCGCGCCACCCGCTCCCCCTCCCCCCGCCACCCCCGCCGCCGTGCCGCGGACACCGCGGCCCTCCGCACCCGCGCCCAAGGAGCCCCTGTGGCGCGACCTGATCGGTGACGTGCTGCGCCGTGAGCGGCTCGCCCAGGAGCGCACGCTCAAGGATGTGGCCGACGCCGCCCGGATCTCCATGCCGTACCTCTCGGAGGTGGAGCGCGGCCGCAAGGAGGCCTCCTCGGAGGTCCTCGCGGCCGCCGCCCACGCCCTGGGGCTCGGCCTCGGCGACCTGCTGTCGCTGGCGCAGAGCGAGCTGGTCCGGCTCGCCGGCCGCCGAGTACCCGACGCCACCCGCGGCAGGGCGGGTTCGTCGTACGACGGGCTGTGCCTGGCCGCCTGACGCCGTGCCGGCGTCTCAGACCGCCGCGAGGCGCCGGCTCACCACCTCGTCGGCCAGGCCGTACGCCACGGCTTCCGGCGCGGTGAACACCTTGTCGCGGTCCATGTCCTCACGCAGTGTCGCGATGTCGTGGTGCGTGTGCCGGGCCAGCACCTGTTCGACCTGCGAGCGGATCCGGACCATCTCCTTGGCCTGCAGGGCGAGGTCGGAGATCATGCCGCGGCTGCCGCCGGTGGCGGGCTGACCGAGCAGCACGCGCGCGTGCTCCAGCACGAACCGCCGCCCCGGGTCCCCGCCGGCCAGCAGCACGGCGGCCGTCGACGCCGCCTGCCCCACGCAGAACGTGGAGATCGGCGCCTGCACGTACGTCATGGTGTCGTAGATCGCCATGAGCGAAGTGAACGAGCCGCCGGGGGAGTTGATGTAGATCGCGATCTCGTTCTCCGGCGCCGCCGACTCCAGATGGAGGAGCTGCGCGATGACGACGTTGGCGACGCCGTCGTCGATCTCGGTGCCGAGGAAGATGATCCGCTCCGAGAGCAGCCGGCTGAACACGTCGGAGGACCGCTCGCCGTGGGCGGTCCGCTCGACGACGTACGGAATCGTGTAGTTCCCCATGTCACAGCCCCATCCGTCGCTTGGAGGCGGCCGGGCGGACGTCGGCGAGCGACGTCACGACCTGGTCCACCATGCCGTACTCCCTGGCCTCCTCGGCCGTGAACCAGCGGTCGCGGTCGCCGTCCCGGGCGATGGTCTGCGGCGTCTGGCCGGTGTTCTCGGCGAGGAGCCGCTCCATGGTCCGCTTGCTGTGGTCCAGGTTCTCCGCCTGGATCTCGATGTCGGCGGTGGTGCCGCCGATGCCCGCCGACCCCTGGTGCATCATGATCCGCGCGTTCGGCAGGGCGTACCGCTTGCCGGGTGTGCCGCCGCACAGCAGGAACTGGCCCATACTGGCCGCGAATCCCATGGCGAGCGTCGAGACGTCGTTGGGGATGAGCCGCATCGTGTCGTAGATGGCCAGGCCCGCGTACACCGACCCGCCCGGGCTGTTGATGTACAGGCTGATGTCGGTGCGGGGGTCCTCCGCCGACAGCAGGAGCAGCTGGGCGCAGACCCGGTTGGCGGAGGCCTCGGTGACTTCGGTGCCGAGGAACACGATGCGCTGGCCGAGCAGTTGGGCGGCGAGGTGGTCGTCGAACCGCGTCGGCGGTGCGTCGCCCTCCTCGGCCCGGGCAGCGAGAGTCGTCAGTGGAGTCATGGGTTCTCCTCGTGGTGGCGGGATGCCGTCGACTCCACTGTTGACCTCGGGCGATGCCGGAATGCGGATTCTCTGCCCGCGGCAGATTCGCTACGGGCAGAGCCGCCCGCTCAGCCCTTCTCGCGCAGTTGGCGGAAGAACGCCCGCACGTCCCCGACCAGCAGCTCCGGCTCCTCCATCGCCGCGAAGTGGCCGCCCCGCTCGAACTCCGTCCAGCGCACGATGTTCTCCGTGTGCTCCGCCTTGTGGCGCAGCGGGATCTGCGGGTCGCCGGGGAAGGACGCCACCGCGGTCGGGGCGGTCGAGGGTTCGTGCGGGGCGGCTACCCGGTCCCCCTTGGCGTGGGCGCGCTCGTAGTAGACCCGGGCCGACGAACCCGCCGTGCCCGTCAGCCAGTACAGCATCACGTTGGTGAGCATCAGGTCCCGGTCGACCGCCTCCTCGGGCAGGTGCTCGGAGTCCGTCCACTCCTGGAACTTCTCGACGATCCAAGCGAGTTGGCCTACGGGCGAGTCAGTGAGGGCGTAGGAGAGGGTCTGCGGCCGGGTGGACTGCATGTGGAAGTAGCCCGTCCCGTCCCGGAACCAGGCCGCCCACCGGCGCCACGAGGTGAGCGTCCGATCCCGCTCCCCGGGGGTCAGCGCCGCCAGTTCCTCGGGGGTGGGCTCGGTGGTCGCCTGCGCGCCGGGCAGCAGGTTCAGGTGGATGCCGATGACCCGGTCGGGATGGACACGGCCCAGCTCGCGCGAGATGGCGGCGCCCCAGTCGCCGCCCTGGGCGCCGAACCGCTGGTATCCGAGGCGCGACATGAGCTCCGCCCAAGCGTCGGCGATCCGCCGTGCCTCCCAGCCGGTCTCCCGGGTCGGCCCGGAGAACCCGAAGCCCGGAATGCTCGGCAGCACCACGTGGAAGGCGTCGGCGGGGTCGCCGCCGTGCGCGGCCGGGTCCGTGAGCGGACCGACGATCTCCAGGAACTCGACGATCGAACCCGGCCAGCCGTGCGTGATGATCAGCGGGGTGGCGTCCGGTTCGGGGGAGCGGATGTGCGCGAAGTGCACATGCGCCCCGTCGATCTCGGTGGTGAACTGCGGCCACTCGTTCAGCCGCGCCTCCGCCGCCCGCCAGTCGTACTCGTGCCGCCAGTGGCGCACCAGCTCGCGCAGATAGCCCGACGGCACGCCGTACGCCCAGCCCACGCCGGGCAGCTCGTCGGGCCACCGGGTCCGGTCGAGGCGGTCGTGCAGGTCGTCGAGGTCGCTCTGCGGAATGTCGATACGGAAGGGGTGGATGCTGCTGCCGGTCTCGGCGGGCGAAGGCGTCATGGCCGGGATGCTAGTTCCGAACGGTGTAACGGCCATCTGAATTCGGTCGGCCTGCGACCGATGAGTTTCGCGACGAGGATCGGTCGACACAGGTGACCGGTTCCACCACCCAGGAGGTACACATGGCCACCGACGGTTTCACCACGTGCCTGTGGTTCGACAACGAGGCCGAGGAAGCCGCCCACCACTACGTCTCGATCTTCAAGAACTCCAGCATCGGCAAGGTCGCCCGCTACCCCGAGGGCGCCCCTCGCCCGGCCGGCACCGTGCTGACCGTCGAGTTCACGGCCAACGGCCACAAGTTCCTGGCGCTGAACGGCGGCCCCGAGTTCAAGTTCAACGAGGCCGTCTCCTTCATGATCTTCTGCGAGAACCAGGAGGAGATCGACTACTACTGGACCAAGCTCACCGAGAACGGCGGCGAGCCCGGCCCCTGCGGCTGGCTCAAGGACAAGTACGGCGTGTCCTGGCAGGTCATCCCCGACCGGCTCGACGCCATGATGTCCGACCCGGACCCGGCGAAGGCCACGCGCGCCACCCAGGCGATGCTGTCGATGCACAAGCTCGACATCGCCGCGCTGGAGAAGGCGTACGCGGGGGAGTGAGCCCTGCTCCCTTGCTCCCCGGCTCCCCTCCCTACAGGTTCTCGCGGATCACCCGGGTGATCTCCAGGGCGACCCGCTGGATCCCGGGGGAGCGCACCGGGCACGGCTTCGGCGTCGACGTCGTGGGCGCCAGACAGAAGTGCAGGTAGTCGTCGTCGCGGTGCAGGGCGGTGCGGTCGCGGTCCGGCTGGGTGCAGTACCCGGCGTGCTCACGCTCGTACGCCGTGCACGGCAGGTACTGGACCCAGGAGTTACGGGCACCCGCCGCACTCAGCACCTTGGCCGCGTCGGCGACCAGATCGTCCGAGGCGCCGGCCCGCAGCTCGTACAGGGCGTTGACGCGCCGGACCCGGTCGGGTGTGATCGGGTCCGGACCCTGGAGCACCCAGACGATCCGGGCGTCCCCGGCCGCGGAGATCTGATCGGTGAGCCGCTTCAGGTCGGCCTGGTAGCGCCTGAAGTACCGGTCGGGCGAGGCGTCATGGGTGATGCCGTCCATGCACCACGTGTAACCCCACGCGTTCCCCCAGAACTGCAGCACCACGAAGTCCGGCTTGAGCCTGCGGACCAGGGCGGCCGCCTTGTCCGAGTCCGGCACGAGGGACTTCTTGCCCGTGCCCTCCAGGTAGTCGCACAGGGTGGTCCCCGAGTACGGGGCGCTCGTGTACGCCGCCCGCAGGTCCCGGCGCAGCTCCCGCCCCACCACCTCCTGGGCCTCCATCGCGAGCGAGTCGCCCAGATACAGCACGGTGGGAGCCTTCGCGGCCGGCGTCTTCGCGGGCATGCCGGGTGAGGCCGGTGCCCGCTGCTGTGTGGTGGCCGACGCCTGCGGCACCTCCACAGGCGCCGCGGCCTTGGGGCCGGACGCCGGATCCCCGCACGCGCCGAGCAGCACGGCGGCAAGCAACACCCCGACGAGCCACGGCCTGCGCATACGGCAACTCCCGCCCCGGACACCGAAAACGGCTCCCCAGGCAAGCACAGCCGGGTCCAGGGGGGAAGACCCGTGTCGGCCAGGGAGCGCCCCGGCCGGCACGGGTCCGACGGTCGTTCAGACGCGGTCCGCCGCGATCAGCAGATACTGGAAACTGCCGTTGCGGTACGCGGTCAGGAAGGTGTCCTCGATGCCTGTGACCAGGTGATCGGCCTCGCGGCGCAGCTCCCAGTAGGGCAGGGCCGCCTCGGTCAGGTCCTCCACATGGACCGGCACGAGCCGGTTGCGGGCCATGGCGCGGAAGTACGCCGAGCGCGGGTGGATGTCGCAGATGTAGTGGGCGTTGATGAGGGACACCTCGCGCGAGGCGCGTCCGTAGGTGTCGTTGTAGCAGCCGGTGATCACCACGTAGCGGCCGCCGCGGCGCAGCAGCCGGGCGTGCTCGGCGAACAGCAGGTCGAGCTCGACGTACATGGTGGACTCGTTGTTCCACGAGGCCGCGAACGCCCCGGACGGCAGCCCGGTGTCGAGCATGTTGCGGCAGTGGTAGCGCACCCGGTCGTCGATGCCCCGCTTGTGGGCCTGCTCGTTGGCGAACGCGGCCTGCTTCTCGGACAGGGTGACGCCGTCGGCCTCGCAGCCGTACCGCAGATGCGCCACGACACTGCCGCCCCCGCGCCCGCAGCCGGCGTCGAAGACCCGGTCGTCGGGCGTCAACGGGCCGAGCCGCTCTGCGAGCAGCTCCGCCTGGGCGTGCTCCAGCCGGTGCAGTTCGGCGGTGATGCGCTCCCGGCGCCGGACGGGGTCGGGTTCGTCGAGCACGGAGCGGTCGGCGTCGCCGATGCCGTAGTGGTGGTGGTAGAGATCGTCGATCTTTCCGAGTTCGAGGTTGACCGGGTTCTCCTCGGCGTTCCAGTAGTCCGCGACGCGGGTCTGGTACGTGGACTGGGACGGCACCGGGAGACGGGTGGTGCCGGCTTCGGGGGCGATGGTCAACGGTGACTCCTCGTGCTGGTTTCTGTGACGCTGTGTCATTCGATCGCGCATTACCAGTAGTTGGGCAGGTGGTAGCGGTGGGTGTTGGTGGCGTGCCACTCGTGGTTGCCGGCCACCCAGTCGGACAGGCTCCGTGCGTAGCGCTCGACGAGCGGCGAGGTGGCGGACAGCAGCGCCGACTCCTCGTCGAAGGCCTCCATGATCCGGTTGTGGATCTCGACGGACTTCAGATAGGCGGCCTTGAGCCCGCACCGCTCGTTGGCGGCGACGACCTGCGGCAGGTTGAGGTGGGTCGGGTCGCTCGCCAGCTCCTTGGTGAAGGAGTACAGGTCGTTGACGATCGTGGTCGCGTTGCAGGCGAGCGCCGTGATCCGCTGGATCTCGGGACGGGCGTAGACCGCCTCGGGCAGTTCGTAGCCGTCCACGGCGTCCACGATCGACAGACACGGACGGAAGTTGTTGAACTGCCGCATCACCAGGTACTCCCAGACCCGGGGCACATACCGCGTCTCCGCCCAGGCGGCCTCGGCGAGGTAGCCCAGGTGCAGCCGGGCGATGTCGTGCACGAAGCGGTCGGTCTGGCTGGGCGTGGCGAGGGCGGCGTAGTCCTGCAGGGCGAAGTGGTACGAGCGCAGCGGACCGTCGGCCCGCACCCCCTGCCGCCACTCCTCCTCCAGTTCCGGAACGCCGTGGAAGGGGTCGATCGCCGACTGGGCCATGATCAGCCGGCCCGCGAGGCCCCGGCGCTCCCCGCCCCGGCCCTCGTCCTCCTCGCAGTAGCAGGAGTCGACGACGTTCTCGGCGAGCAGCAGCTCCCCGGCGACCGTCAGCCGCTCCAGATCGACCGCGCACGGATGCTGCAGCACCACGGCCCGCCCGAACTGGAACCCCGCGAAGTCCCCGTTCCACGCCTCGGGGAACAGATCGAGGCGCCGCGCCCAGGCCTCCAGCCTGCGGTCGACCTCCGCGGCCTTCGCGGGGTCGGCGGGCTCGACCTGCCGGTACCGCAGCCCCGGGATCGCCCCGCCGCGCCGGGCGCTCAGGGTGCTCGCCATGTTCGGCGGGCCCGGCAGCGAGAAGGAGGACGACGTGCTCATGGCGTGCTCCACGCGGTCACTCGGCCGTCCGGCCGATCTGGGCGTTCTCGAGGATCCCGACGGCGTCGGGGACGAGGATCGCCAGCGAGTAGTAGGCGGTGACGAGATAGCGGATGATCGAGTTGGCGTCGATGCCCATGAACCGCACGTTCAGACCGGGCTGGAACTCCTCCGGGATCCCGGTCTGGTACAGCCCGATGGCGCCCTGGTCGCCCTCCCCGGTGCGCAGCGCGATGATGCTGCTGGTGTGCTGCGGGCTGATCGGGATCTTGTTGCAGGGAAAGATCGGGACACCGCGCCAGGCGGGGATCTCGTGCCCCTCGACGCTCGCCGTGCCCGGTACCAGGCCGCGCCGGTTGCACTGCCGGAAGAACGCCGCGATCGCCTTCGGATGGGCGATGAACAGCTTCGTCTTGCGGCGCATCGACAGCAGTTCGTCCATGTCGTCCGGGGTCGGCGGCCCGGTGAACGTGCTGATGCGCTGCCCGTAGTCGACGTTGTGCAGCAGCCCGAACTCCCGGTTGTTGACCAGCTCCCACTCCTGGCGTTCGCGGATCTCCTCGATCGTCAGCCTGAGTTGCTGCTCGGTCTGGTCCATCGGGTTGTTGTAGAGGTCGGCGACCCTGGTGTGGACGCGCAGCACGGTCTGCGTCAGGGACAACTCGTACTCGCGCGGCGCGAGTTCGTAGTTCACGAAGCCGCCGCTGATGGTCGGCTCGCCGACATGGCCCGCCTGCACCGGTACGTCGGCCTCGCCCTTGCGGTTCATGGGCAGGCTCTGCCGGGCGGCGTAGGCCTGAAGGTGCTCCGCGAGGGACGGCACGCGGTCGGTGAACTCCTCGACCACGGACCAGGGCAGCATGAGCAGCACGCCGGCGGTCTCCGCCCGCACCGAGCTCAGCCACAAGGGATCGGGCTGGCCGATGGCCTCGTCGCCGAGCTGGTCGCCGTCGGTGACGACGCCGAGGATCTCCTCCTCGCCGTACTTGCCCTCCGTGAACCGGGTGAATCGGCCGTGCACGACGAGGTAGGCCTCGGTGACGGGCTGCCCGGCCTCGACGAGTACCTGGCCGGCCCGGACCTCCCGGACCCGGAACCGGGTGGCGACCTCCCTCAGCACGTCGATGTCGGGGTAGCCGCGCAGGACCGGCAGTTCGGTGAGGGTCTCGGGGATGACCTTGATGTCGTCGGCGCCGTTCTGGTCGAACTGCACCCGACCCCGGCCCACGCGCAGTTGCAGACGCCGGTTGACGCGGTAGGTGCCGCCCTTGACGTCGACCCAGGGCAGCATGCGCAGCAGCCAGCGCGAGCTGATGGCCTGCATCTGGGGTTCGGACTTGGTGGTCGTGGCGAGCTGCCGGGCCGCCTGGGTGCTGAGACTGGTGAGCGGGGCGTCGGGGTTCGGTTCGGGATCGGGTTCGTCGATGGCGGGACCGGTGGCGCTGTCCGGTGTGGACACATTCCCTCCCGGGAGGTGAGCGGGCTGGCCGAGCGCGTGCACCAGCCAAACAGCCGCAGGGGCAACCGGATCAGGGCGTGAAAGGGGCGGCTTCAGGCCCAGGAGGTGCAAACCTGCCGCATGGGGCAGCGGACACACCGTGAGTGACCCCGCTCCTCTCCTGTGCCCCCGCACGCCTGTGTGCCGCCGCTCCGGACCGGTGGTCACGGCCGAGCGGCGGCGCTCACACCAGGTCGTCACTCGCGCGGGGCGGCCCTCACGCCAGGTAGTCCACCAGCACCGCCGCACCGTCGAACCGGCCCGCCTTCAGGTCCCGCAGCGCCTGGTCGGCCCGGGACAGGGGATAGGGGTGTGTGGTGGCGTGTACGCCGTGCTCGGCGGCGAGCGCCAGGAACTCACGGCCGTCCTCGCGCGTGTTCGAGGTGACGCTGCGCACCTGCTTCTCGTAGAAGAGGTCGGTCTCGTAGCGCAGCGCCGGGACGTCGCTGAGGCGGATGCCCGCGATCGCCAGCGTGCCGCCCCGGTCGAGGGCCCGCAGCGCCACCGGCACCAGGTCGCCGGCCGGCGCGAACAGGATGGCGCTGTCCAACGGCTCCGGAGGCAGCTCGGTCGCGTCCCGCGCCGAGGCGGCCCCCAGGTCCAGCGCGAGCCTGCGGGCCGCCGCACCCCGCGTCAGCACATGCACGACGGCGCCCTCGGCCAGCGCCACCTGCGCACACAGATGGGCACTGCCCCCGAAGCCGTACAGCCCGAGCCGCCCGCCCGGAGGGAGCGCCGCCCGCCGCAGCGCGCGATAGCCGATGATCCCCGCACACAGCAGCGGCGCGAGCGTCACGTCGTCGACGCCGCCCGGCAACCGGTAGGCGAACCCCGCCGGTACGGTCGTGTACTCGGCGTAACCGCCGTCGGCGTCCCACCCCGTGTACCGCGACGCCGGGCACAGGTTCTCGGCGCCCCGCGCGCAGTACGCACACGTGCCGTCGGTACGCCGGAGCCAGGCCACGCCCACCCGCTCCCCGACGTCGAAGCCGTGCACCGCCGCCCCGAACCCGGCCACCACGCCGACGACCTGGTGCCCGGGGGTCACTCCCGGCCGGTGCACCGGCAGATCCCCTTCGGTGACGTGCAGATCCGTACGGCACACCCCGCACGCCCGCACCCGCACCAGCAACTCGTCGTCGCCCGGCACCGGCACCGGCTTCCCGACCAGCCGCAGGGACCCCGACTCGACCGGGCCCGGCTCGGCCACCGACCACGCGCGCATCGTCCCGCAGGCCATCCCGTGCCCCTTCGACGCCCGGCCGCCCTCTGACCCCAGTTTCGAACGGAATCAGCCATTCGGCGCGCGACCGGACTTCCGGGTGACTAGCGTGAGAATCCGGACAACTCATCGATCCGGGAGAGGGCCGCAGACATGGCCGCGAAACCTGAAGGAACCCCCATCTGGGCCGACGCGATGTTCAGCGACATGGAGGGGGCCAAGAGCTTCTACGGCGATGTCCTCGGCTGGACGTTCGGCGAGGAGTCGTCGGAGTACGGCAACTACACGCAGGCCTACGCGGGCGGCAAGGCCGCCGCCGCGGTCGTCCCGCCCATGCCGGGGCAGGAGGGCATGTCGCAGTGGTGCCTGTACTTCGCCTCCCCCGACGTCGCCGCCACCGCGGGAAAGATCCGCGACAACGGTGGCGAGATCCTGATGGAGCCGATGGCCGTCGGAGAGTTCGGCAGCATGTGCCTGGCCCGCGACCCGGGCGGCGTCGTCTTCGGCGTGTGGCAGGCCGGCACCCACGAGGGCTTCGAGACGGCGATGGACGACCACGGTGGCTTCTGCTGGGCCGAGGTCTTCACCCGTACCCCGGAGAAGTCCGACACCTTCTTCCCCGCCGTCTTCGGCTACGGGCAGCAGCAGATGGAGGACGACGCGATCGACTTCCGCCTCTACACCCTCGGCAAGGACACCATGGCCCTGGGCCGGATGACGATGACCGAGGAGTTCCCGCCCGAGGTCCCGCCGTACATCAACGTCTACTTCAACGTCCCCGACTGCGACGACGCCGTGGCGAAGGCCACCAAGCTCGGCGGAGTCCTGCGCTTCGGCCCGATGAGCAGCCCCTTCGGCCGCTTCGCCGCGCTGAGCGACCCGCAGGGCGCGAACTTCTCGGTGATCGACACCAGCACCACCGAGGGCGACATGCCCAAGCTCAGCGACGTCTCCTGACCGGCTCCGTGACCGGGCGCCCGGCCCGCCCATGGCATGATCGGCACATGCGTGAACGTGTTGTGGCCGCGTGCGACGGGGCTTCGAAGGGAAACCCCGGACCGGCGGGCTGGGCCTGGGTCGTCGCCGACGACAAGGAAACGCCGACCCGTTGGGAGGCGGGCCCGCTCGGCCGGGCCACCAACAACGTCGCGGAACTCACCGCGCTCGAACGCCTGCTCACGGCGACCGATCCCGGCGTGCCGCTGGAGATCCGGATGGACTCGCAGTACGCCATGAAGGCCGTCACCACCTGGCTGCCGAACTGGAAGCGCAACGGCTGGAAGACGGCCGCCGGCAAGCCGGTCGCCAACCAGGACCTGGTCGTGCGCATCGACGAACTGCTCGCCGGCCGCACGGTCGAGTTCCGCTACGTCCCCGCCCACCAGGTCGACGGCGACCCGCTGAACGACTTCGCCGACCGCGCCGCCAGCCAGGCGGCCAGTGTCCAGGAGCCCGCGGGCAGCGGCCTCGGCTCACCTCAGCCGCCGCCCGCCCCGGACACCCCGCCGGCCAAGGCCCCGCGCCGCAAGGCCGCGGCCCCCCGGAAGAACGGCAGTTCCTCGCGCACCATCAAGGCCAAGTTCCCCGGCCGCTGCGTCTGCGGCCGCGGCTACGCGGCCGGCGAGTCCATCGCCAAGAACGCCCAGGGCTGGGGCCACCCGGAGTGCCGCACCGCGGAGGCCTGACCCGGGGCGGGCCGGGGGCGGTGGCTCAGGCCGCGTCGAAGGTGTAGTGCGCGGTGTGGTCGAGCAGATCGGCGGGACGGGTGTCGTTCCACGGCTTCATCGTGTCGTTCAGGTCGACCACGTTCGGCGTCCCGGCGGCGGGCACATAGCCGGAGCCGGGGTGCCGCCGCTGCCAGTCCGCCCACAGCTTGTCGATGTAGGCGTGGTGCAGCCAGAACACCGGGTCGTTGGGCGACACACCGGTGGCCATCTGCCCGCCGACCCACACATGGACCCGGTTGTGCAGGTTCACGCCCCGCCACCCCTCCAGGTGGTTGCGGAAGCCGTCCGACGCGCTGTTCCAGGGCGCCATGTCATACGTCGGCATGGCCAGCACGGACTCCACCTCGGCCCGCGTCGGCAGTTCGCGCACGGCCGCGCCGAGTGAGCGGCGCAGAAACGTACGCCCGTCCACGCGCACGTTGATCGGCCAGTTGCCGGTCGACGCGGCGAACGGCCCGTCCAGCACCTGTCCGTCGCGGGCGCGCCCGGTGCCGCCGAGGAAGTCGGGCGCCCACAGCGAGGACCGTATGGAGCGGTCGGTGCTCCAGTCCCAGTAGGGCAGCGCGACCGAGGCGTCCACCTGCTGCAGCGCACGCTCGAAGTCGAGCAGGAATCTGCGGTGCCAGGGCAGGAAGGACGGTGAACGGTGGCCGGTGCGCTCGCCGTTGTCGGTGTCGCCGACGATGAAGGCGTTGTGCGTCGTGACGAACTCGTCGTAACGGCCGCTGCGCTTCAGCTCCAGGACGGCGGAGACGAACCGCCGCTTCTCGTCGGCGGTCAGCAGGGCCTGGTTCTTGCGGACGGTCATGGTGCGGTGCTCCAGAGTGCGGGTGGTGCGGGTCAGTTGGCGGGGAAGGGGAGGAGTGCGGCGCCCCGCAGTTCGTCGACGGCGGCCCGGGCGGCGGCGCGCGGGGTGGGCACCGGGTCGTAGTGACTGACGACGCTGATCCAGGTGCCGTCGGCATTGCGCATCACATGCAGCTCCACGCCGTCGATGAACACGGCGTATCCGCCGCCATGGTGCTGATGACCGCCGACCGAGGCCGGCCGGCCCTGTATCCGGCGGCCCTTGTAGACCTCGTCGAAGGACGCCGGGGAGTGGTGGTCGTCGTGCCCGGCCGCGGACGCACCCGGGGCGGCGACGGTCTGGACACCCGCAGCGGTGGCGAGGGCGGCCGCGGCGGTGAGCGCACGGCGACGGCTGAGTTGTGGCATACGGAACTCCAAAGTTCGTTCGAATGACGACTCCGCATGCCTATCGGGCGGGACGAGAGAGGGAGAAATCGGTCGGTAGTGGTTGGCTCCGATCCGGACAAGTACCCACATGTCGTGCAAGCTTGAACAAAGATGATCTTGCTGTTCACGAGGGCCCCGAGTCGCCGGAACGGGGAATTCCTTCTCCTGGAGATCGCGATCCCGGTGATCCTTCGCGGGTGACCGCGGTCGCAGTGGTCTGTCTCACCTGCTGAAACTGGCGCGATTCGGAACGCCGCGGTGCGAGGTGCCCGCCCTGCTACCCTGCGCATTCGAAATGTCCGATTTTGGTAACGCCTGGGAGTGTGTGTGAAGGTCGCCTGCGTCGGCGGCGGGCCCGCCGGCCTGTACCTCTCGATCCTGCTGAAGCTGCGCGACCCGTCCCACGAGATCACCGTCCACGAACGCGACCCGGAGGGCGCCACCTACGGCTGGGGCGTCACGTACTGGCGCGAACTGCTCGACACGCTGCACGAGCACGACCCCGAGTCCGCCCGCGCCATTGACGAGAGCTCGGTCGGCTGGAGCGAGGGAGTCGCCCACGTACGAGGCCTGACGACCCGTCGGTCCGGCGACGAGGGGCGCGGCATCGGCCGCCACCGGCTGCTGGAGATCCTCGCCGCCCGCGCCCGCTCGCTGGGCGTCCGGCTCGAATTCGAGTACCGGATCGCACCGGAGAACCTGCCCGACGCCGACCTGGTCGTGGCGGGCGACGGCGTCCACAGCGCCCTGCGCGGGCGCCACACCGACCACTTCGGCACCCGGATCGGAGCCGGCCGCAACCGCTACACCTGGCTCGGCACCAGCAAGGCCTTCGACGCCTTCACCTTCGCCTTCGTCGAGACCGGGCACGGCTGGATCTGGTGCTACGGCTACGGCTACGGCCCCGATGCCGGCACGTGCGTCGTCGAATGCGCCCCCGAGACCTGGACCGGCCTCGGCCTCGACACCGCGAACGAGGCCGACGCACTCGCCCTGTTGGAGAAGCTCTTCGCCGACGTCCTCGACGGCCACCCCCTC
Organism: Streptomyces sp. NPDC051243; assembly: GCF_044455405.1. Taxonomy (NCBI): domain Bacteria; kingdom Bacillati; phylum Actinomycetota; class Actinomycetes; order Kitasatosporales; family Streptomycetaceae; genus Streptomyces; species Streptomyces sp. NPDC051243. Next base: position 474,732 of record NZ_JBITES010000005.1, read on the forward strand.
GCCGGCCGCTCCGGCGCCGACGGCGGCGCCCAGTGGCTGACCTTCCACACCGTCACCAACCGCACCTGGCACCGTGACAACCTCGTCCTCATCGGCGACGCCGCCCACACCACCCACTACTCCATCGGCGCCGGCACCACGCTCGCCCTGCAGGACGCCATCACCCTCGCCGGCGCACTGCACGAGCAGCCCGCCCTCCCCCAGGCTCTCGCCCGCTACGAACAGGAGCGCCGACAGGCACTGCTGCCGATCCAGAGCGCGGCCCGCCACAGCGCCCAGTGGTACGAGAACCTGCCCCGCTACATCGACCTGCCCCCGCACCGGATGTTCGCGCTGCTCGGCCAGCGCCACTCCCCGCTGCTGCCGTACCTGCCGCCCGAGCTGTACTACCGGATCGACAGGGCGACCGGGCAGCTGGAGGTGCTGCGCCGCCTCAAACGCCGGCTGGGACCGAAGGTCGCAAGCGCCGTGCACGCCAGGGCGTCGCGGAGCCGGCCGGGTCTCACCTGAACAGCCGGTCGAGAAAGGCGTTGCCGAACACGCCATGGGGATCCAGCCGGTCCAGGATCGCCGAAGCCTCCCGCCAGCCGGCCTCCCCGAAACTGCCGGGCACGACCGAGCCCAGCACCTCACCGTCGCTCCAGGCGGCCTCGTCCGTGTAGGCCCAGCCCTTCGACCACTCGACCCGGGGCATGGCGTACCCGCCGTCGAAGGCAGTCAGCACGAACTGCTCGATCTCGCGCAGGAAGGCCTCCGCGTACGGCGTCCCGGGCAGCGTCAGGATGTTCAGCCACACGGCCGTGTCCCATTCGGGACGGTCCTCGCGAGGTCGCAGGGCCGACAGCAGCGGCGTCCGCGCACCGTCCGTACCGACGTCCGCCGGTTCGTCGAGGCCGGTCACCCGGATCTCCAGCGAGCCGTTGACCGGGAACCGCCCCCGCGCGGCGTACGCCGTGAGCCGCTCCCGGTAGAAGGACGTGAACTCGGCGACCACGCGCTGCACTCGGGCCCGGCTCGTCAGCACCGCGCAGCCGTTCGTGGCGATCCTCAACGTCGTCGGCCGCAGGTACAGCAGCGTGTTCTTGGACGGCCCCCAGATGTCCGCCGACAGTGTCGCCACCAGTCCGAGCGCGGCCACGTCGTACTGAGCGTTGCCCAGCACCGGTGCCAGGTACCAGGCCCCGTCCGACACCATGCGCCCGACCAGGTCCGCCACCGGCCGCGGGACGTTGTCGGAGAACGGGTAGTTGTACGGCGTCCGCACCGGCCGCGACGTCAGCGGCCGGGTGGGGGAGACGCTCCACACCTTCAGCCAGGGGAACTCGGTGAAGGCGAACCAGATCGCCTCGACCCTGCCTGCCCGGTCCAGGAAGCTCTCGAAGGTGCGTCCGTCGGTTCCGGGCGCCGCGAAGAGCTCGGCGGCCGGGATGTCCGTACGACTCACGCACCGCAGGTCGGTGTTCGCGCCCACGCGCAGCACGACCTCGGTCACCAGGGAGCGGCCGAGATGAGTGAGCAGCGCCGCGCAGTCCGCCTCGTCACGGTCGTAGGTCCGCAGCACGTACGCGCCCCTGGCCTCGTCCCAGACGACCGCCGTCAGCGAGAGCACGAGATTGCTGAGCGAGCCGTACGTGTGCCCGGGCAGCCGCCGTTCGCCCCGCGCCGGTACCGCGGTGCCGTGCGCGTCGACGGCCAGGGCGCCGCCCAGGGTGAGGTTGCCGGGCGCGGGTACGGCGGTCACGCCGAGGCCGTGCTCCTCCAGGCGGGTGAGGAGGGCCTCCACGGTGACGCCGGTGCCGACACGCACCGCGTCCGGCGACTCCAGGGACAGGCCGGTGAGATGCCGGGCGGTGTCGACGAGCAGGACCGGCGTGTCCGACGGTGTCCCCCGGGGGATCGTCAGCGGTGACCAGCCGTGCGAGGCGCCCCGGGCGCGGACCCTCCAGCCGTGCCGCCAGGCCCAGTTGACGGCGGCGACCACCTGGTCCGGGGTGGCCGGTGCGCAGGCCCACAGCCCGTCCGCGGTGATCTCGCCGACCCAGTTGCGGTACGCGGAGCGGTACAGGGCCACATCCGCCGGGAAGTCCGGCAACTCCTGTGCCGCGACGGCGGGATCGGCCGGGATCAGGGTCGGTAGGGCGGCCAGGGCGGCGGCGGTGCGCAGGAACCCCCTGCGGCTGAAGTCGTCGATCACAGGCCCAAGCTAGGATCGCCCTGACGGCAAGCGCTTGCCCGTCGAGCCGATTCACTCTTGTGGGTGATGGATTCCCGATGGGCGGAGCGGAGGGGCCTGTTCCGCGCGCGTGCGGGACCAATGACACACTTACGCCATGGACGAGCGTGTAATCGGTAGGTTGGGCCGTCGGGCATCCGTCGTCGGACTCGGCACATGGCAGCTGGGTGCGGACTGGGGAGACGTCGACGACAGGCAAGCCCTTGCGGTACTGGACGCGGCGGTCGAGTCCGGGGTGACCTTCTTCGACACGGCCGACGTGTACGGCGACGGGCGCAGCGAGCAGACCATCGCCACCTTCCTGCGCGGCAGGCCCGAGCTGGACATCTTCGTGGCGACCAAGATGGGCCGCCGGGTCGACCAGATCCCCGAGAACTACGTTCTCGACAACTTCCGCGCCTGGAACGACCGTTCCCGGCGCAACCTCGGCGTGGACCGCCTCGACCTGGTCCAGCTGCACTGCCCGCCGACGCCCGTCTACTCCACTGACGAGGTGTTCGACGCCCTGGACACCCTAGTCGAGGAGGAGCGCATCGCGGCGTACGGCGTCAGCGTGGAGACCTGCGAGGAGGCGCTGACCGCGATCGCCCGGCCCGGCGTGGCCAGCGTGCAGATCATCCTGAACGCGTTCCGTATGAAGCCCCTGCGCGAGGTGCTGCCCGCCGCCCAGGAGGCGGGTGTCGGCATCATCGCCCGCGTCCCGCTGGCCTCCGGCCTGCTGTCGGGCAAGTACACCAAGGACACCGTCTTCCCGGCCAACGACCACCGCACCTACAACCGCCACGGCGAGTCCTTCGACCAGGGCGAGACCTTCTCCGGCGTCGACTACGACTCCGGTGTGGAGGCGGCCGCCGAGTTCTCCGCCCTCGCCCCCGAGGGCTTCACCCCGGCCCAGCTGGCGCTGCGCTGGGTCATCCAGCAGCCGGGCGTGACCACCGTGATCCCGGGCGCCCGCTCGCCCGAACAGGCCCACGCCAACGCGGCAGCCGCCGCGCTGCCGGACCTGTCCGACGAGACGCTCGCCGCCATCCAGGACCTCTACGACCGGCGGATCAAGGACCAGGTCGAGCACCGCTGGTAGCCGCCTGCGGCCCGGGAGCGGCGCCCCGCCGCTCCCGGAGCCCCGTCGTTTGAGGCCTCAGCGCCGGGGTTACCCGGCTCGCATGGCCGAGAGGGACAGACGGACGGGACGCGACGAGACCGCGGACGAGCGCGCCGACCGTATGTGGGGCGAGCTCCTCCAGGAGGTCCGGGTGGCCCAGATGGGCGTCCAGATCCTGTTCGGTTTCCTGCTCACCGTCGTGTTCACGCCGAAGTACGACACGCTCGACGGCACCGAGCAGACCATCTACATCGTGACCGTCGTCCTGGGCGCCGCCGCCACCGGCGCCCTGATCGGTCCGGTGTCCCTGCACCGTCTGGTGTCCGGGCGGCGCATCAAACCGCAGGCGGTGACGTGGGCCTCCCGGCTGACCCTCGTCGGCCTGATCCTGCTCCTCGCCGTGATGGCGTCCTCGCTCCTGCTGATCCTGAGGGTGGCCACGCACGACGGCTATGTGCCCTGGCTGGTCACGGGCGTGGTCGTCTGGTACCTGCTGTGCTGGTTCGTGCTGCCGCTGTGGACACGCCGCCGCTACACGGAGTGAGACGCTACACAGAGTGAGTGGCGCACAGGGTGAGCGGCGGCGCGTCGGCGGAACGAGGGACGAACGCGGCTACTCCGGTCGCGCCGAGCCCGCGGGTGCCCCGCGCAGCGCGGCGATGCATGTGGCGATGGCCTGCTGGAGCTCCTCCAGGTGCTGGACCATGTCGTCCTCGGCGAACTCCTGCACATCGTCGAAGGTCAGCTCCTCGAAGACCTTCGTCGCCCGCTGCAGGCTGTTGTAGAACTTCGTCCGCCGCTCCTGCACGCGCAGTTCCGGATCGGCCTCCACGGCCTCGACGACGAGCGACTTCATGGTGCCGTAGGCCTCGGTGGCCCAATCACCGGCATCCTCGTCGTCGTCCAGCTCGTCGATGAGCGACAGGTGCCGCTCGGCCTCCTGGCGCAGGTCCACCGGAGCGTCGACGGTCTGCCCGGCGGGCGTCTTGATCTGGCCGGACTCGGCGATCTGGCGGACGTAGTCGATCCGTTCGGCCGCCCGGCTCTCGCCGGCCACGGCCTTCTTCAGCTCCTCGGTGCGGACCACGTCCCGCGCCAACTCGGCTTGCAGCTCCGGGTCTTCACGGACCCGGTCGAGGAGCGCCTGGCGGGCCGCGCGGGCGGTCGAGGGGTCGGCGAGGATCGCGGCGCGCAGCGCGGTGGGGTTCTCGGCGACCTCCAGGGCCTTCGTCGGGCGGATGCCCTCGGCCTCGGCGGCCTTGGCGATGGCGGTGCCGCGCTCGGAGGTGGCGCTGTTGCGGGAGACGTAGTAGCTGAGCCACACGTCGGCGTCCGGCAGCTGGACCTCCTGGCCCGGCGCGAGCGCCTCGAAGTGCGGGACGAGGCCGTCGTCGGCGGCCCGGTCCCAGGCCTTGTAGTAGCGCATGACGCGCTCGGGAGAGCACCCGGCGAGCTCGGCGAACTCCTTCGCGGACACCTTCGGCGTCTCGCCCGCGCTCTGGCCGCCGGGCCGCACGCTGCGGGCCACCATCAGGCCGAAGGCCCACCCTCCGGTCCGCGCGTAGACCCCGAACTCGCGCGCGTCCCGCGCCACGAGGTCGGACAGCGGGGTCTCGGGCGCGGGGGACGTCTCGGGCGGGACGAACGCAAGGGTCACGGGCGACTCTCCTGTAGGGCTGCTCGGTCGGCACAAGTGCAGACAGGCAGCTTATGGCACCCGTGGACGGCGCTGTCGCGCTGTCGCGGTGTCCCCGCGGCGCCCGGTGCGCTGGGCGAGCGGTCAGCCGAGAGCGTCCCGCAGGGCGGGCAGCAGCGTGCTCCTCGCCCAGTCGATGTAGGGGATCTGCTCCTCGCCGCCGATCTGCACCAGGGCGATCTCGGTGAACCCGGCCTGCGCGTACGGGCGCACGGCCTCGACGAAGGTGTCCGGGTCGTCGCCGCACGGGATGGACTCGGCGACATCGTCAAGAGTGACGAACTGGGTCGCCGCCTCGAAGGAATCCGGGTGCGGCAGCTCCGAGTTGACCTTCCAGCCGCCGCCGAACCAGCGGAACATGGAGTGGGCGCGCTTGATCGCGCTGTCGCGGTCGGGGTCGTAGCAGACCGGCAGTTGCCCGACGCGCGGCTTGCCCGCGCCGCCGTGCCGGTCGAAGGCCGCCAGCAGGTCCGCCTTGGGCTCCGTGGCGATCACCAGGTCGCCGAGCCTGCCCGCGAGCTCGCAGGACTGCTCCCCGGACACCGCGATCCCGATGGGCGCCGGCCGGTCCGGCAGGTCCCACAGGCGGGCCGACTCCACGTCGAAGTGCGTGCCGCGACGGTTCACATGGCCGCCCTCGAAGAGTGCCCGGATGATCTCCACCGCTTCCTCGAGCATCTCGTGCCGCACGTCCACGGACGGCCAACCGCCGCCGACGACATGCTCGTTGAGGTTCTCGCCCGAGCCGAGCCCCAGCCGGAACCGGCCCTCGGACAGCAACTGCATCGTGGCCGCCTTCTGCGCCACCACGGCCGGGTGATAGCGGAACGACGGACACGTCACATAGGTCATCAGCGGAATCCGGGACGTGGCCTGGGCGGCGGCGCCGAGCACACTCCACGCGTACGGCGAGTGACCCTGCGATGCCAGCCACGGAAAGTAGTGGTCGGAGGTCACGGAGAAGTCGAAGCCCGCCTCCTCGGCGCGGACCAGGTGGTCCACCAGCTCCCGGGGGCCGGCCTGCTCGGTCATCATTGTGTATCCGATCTGCACCATGCGGGCCGAGTCCCCGGCCCGCAGGTGATGAAAACGGGACGGACGGGGTGCGCCGCCGCGGTTCGCGGTGCGAAACTCGCTCGCTCACCGAACGAGTGCCGGGAGAGGATGCCCGTATGCCTGCTCGCCCTCTGCCCTCGAGCACCCCCGCCGCGCAGGGCGTCGACGCCTGCGGTGTCCTCGCCTTCCTCGACGCCCTCGACTCCGCCCCCGACATCGAGCCGCACAGCCTGATGATCCTGCGGCACGGCCACCTCGTCGCCTCCGGCTGGTGGGCGCCGTACACGCCCGAACGCCCGCACCTGCTCTACTCGATCAGCAAGAGCTTCACCGCGACCGCCGCCGGAATCGCCGCCGCCGAGGGGCTGATACGGCTCGACGACCCGGTGATCTCGTACTTCCCCGAGCTCGACGCCGACATCACCGATCCGCGCAGCCGCGCGATGCTCGTGCGGCACGTGGCGTCCATGGCCAGTGGCCACGAGAGCGACACCCTCTTCGACGCGCGCGACCTCGACCGCGAGGACCTCGTGCGCGGGTTCCTGCTGATACCGCCAACCCGCGACCCGGGCACCGTCTTCGCCTACAACCAGCCCGCCACCTTCACCCTCTCCGCCATCGTGCAGCGCGCCAGTGGCCAGTCGCTGACCGAGTTTCTCCGGCCCCGCCTGCTGGACCCGCTCGGCATCGGCGACGTGTCGTGGCTGTGCGACCGCAGCGGCCGGGAGCTCGGCTTCAGCGGGCTGCACGCCACGACCGACGCCGTCGCCAGGCTCGGCCAGCTGTATCTGCGGGGCGGGGTGTGGGAGGGCGAGCGGCTGCTGCCCGAGTGGTGGGTGACCGAGGCCACCCGTCCGCAGATCCCGAACGCGGGTGTCATGCCGGGGGGCGACTGGCAGCAGGGGTACGGCTTCAAGTTCTGGATGTCCCGGCACGGCTACCGCGGTGACGGCGCGTTCGGCCAGTTCTGCATCGTGCTGCCCGAGCAGGACGCCGTGATCGCGACGACCGCGGACACCTGGGACATGCAGGCCCTGCTGAACCTGGTCTGGGAGCATCTGCTGCCCGCGTTCGGGCCCGCGCCCGTGACCGGCGGCGAGGCGGCGGACGAGGCCCTGGCCGAGCGGCTGGCGGGCCTCGCGCTGCCGCCCGCGGCCGGCAAGCCCGCACCGCCCGAGCAGGCCGAGGCCTGGACCGCCGCCGCTTTCACCCCGGACGGCGGGGTCTGCGGCCACGTGCCCGGGCTGACCGCCATCGACCTCGAGCAGCACACGGACGGCTGGACGCTGACGCTCACCGAGGACGGCCACCCGCTGCGCGTGCGGCTCGGGGAGACCGGGTGGACCGTCGCCGAGGAGCCGGTGCCCACCGCGGTGAGCGGCGGGTGGACCGACCCGGACACTCTGGTCGTGGACCTGGCCTTCCTGGAGACGCCGCACCACCTCGATGTGAGGTGCTCGCTCAAGGACCGCACGTTCAAGGCGAGTTGGCGCACGGATCCGCTGCACGGCCTGCCCCTGCGGGCGATGCGGGCAGCCCGCGCGTCGGTCTGATCAGTCCCCGGGCACCCGGAAGGTCCGCAGGAAGACCTCCAGGGCCTCCTGGTTCCCGGGGTCGTCCCAGTCGCCTTCCGGGGTCGTCCAGCGCAACGAGTAGCCACGGTGCTCGGCGATGAGGAAGCCGCGGCCGAAGGTGCGCACCCGGGTGCCCTCCTTCTCCGAGAGCCACTCCATGTCGGCGGCCCGGTATCCCTGGTACGTGGTCGCCTCGATCTCGCCGATCCGCCGGAAACCGCTCCACTCCTCCAGGCCCGGCTCGACGTCGTCGCGCCACACGGCGACGGGGTCCGGGCCAAGGCGCTCGCTGTAGGTGATCGCCAGCTTGCGCGGATCGCCGTCGGCGCTGAAGAAGACCCGGTACGCCAGGTCCGAGGCGCGCTGGGTGCGCAGCGGCTTCCATCCCTCGGGCAGGGCCACGGAGAAGCCCTCCGGTGACTCGTACGTCCGGTAGCCGTCGGGCAGGGCCGGGTCCGTGGGAGAAGCGGTGGGCGTGCCTGCCTCCGTCGGCTCCTGGGTGGGGGTCGGGCTGCCCGTGGGGGTGGAGGGGGCGCCGGTCGGCGTCCCGGCGGTGGCCGACGGACCGGGCGCGGTGCCGGCCGCCGACGGGTCCGAGTCGTCGGGCCGGCCGTTGGTCACCACGAGTACGGCGGCCGCGACGCTGACCACCGCCAGGGCCGTACCGACGACCATGGCGCGTCTGCCCCAGGCCGGCCCGACGGCGCACCGACCGCGCACGCGGGCGCGCGGCATCTCCTGCAGGGCGGCCTCGGGGTCCTCGTTGAGGACACGCACGAACGCGTCACGGACCACCGGTCTGCTCAGCCGCTCCCGGGAGTCCTTGCGCAGCAGCCCCTGCACGGCCTGGGTGAGCGGCCCGGCACGCACCGGGGCGCGCAGCGGAAGCCGGTCCACGCCCTTCAGCGTGGCCTCGGGCCGGTCGCGTTCACGGTACGGCGGGCGCCCCTCGACCATCGTGTAGAGGATCGCGCCGAGCGCCCACAGGTCGGAGGCCGGGCCGATGCGCTCGTCGCGGGCCTGTTCCGGCGAGGCGTACGACGGCGCGGCGACCCGGGGTGCGAGGGTGGCGCCGGCCAGCCCGAAGCCGGTGACGACGACGGAGCCGTCGTCGCGCACGAACACCTGGCCCGGGCTCAGCTCGCCATGGGTGATGCCCGCGACGTGTGCGGCCTCCAGCACGTCGAGCAGCTCGAGGCCGATGCGGGCGGCCCGGACATAGTTGAACGTGCCCTGCTGGGCGAGGAGTTCACTCAGGGGCGTGCCCTCCACCCACTCGGTGACGATCCACAGGCTCCCGGACTCCTCGACGGCCGCGAGAACGGTGGCGACCCGGCCCGGACGCAGCAGCCCGATCCGCTCGGACGTTCGCAGGATCCGCGACGTCGCCCGGCGCCGGTCGTCCGGGCCGGTGTCGTCGGGCAGCCCGATCTGAGTGAGGAGGCACGTGTGTCCGGTCTCGATGTCCTCGCCGTAGTAACTGACGCGGTTCGTCTCGCGATGGACGACATCGACGAGCCGATACCTTCCGGCGACCAACTCGGCTGTGGAGACGCGCGCCTTGACCATGGCCATCCCTCGCTGAACCCCTGGCTCTCATTTCTCACAGGAAGTACGAGAGGTGTGGCGCGAAGCGTTCAATGAAATCCACAACTAAAGGGCGGCTCTTTTCCGTTGTTTCTTACGCGTGAGTAAGAAACGGAAAACCCATGGGAATTGAGCCGAGGGGCTTCAGTGGAGACCGAAATCCGCCGTCCAGCGCAGCATGTCCGAGGTCGTCGCGTTGCCCCCGCACACGACGAGCCCGAGGCGTGCGCCCTCCCCGACCCGCTCCCGAACCCGTCGTGCCGCGGGCAGCAGACAGCCGGCGGCGGGCTCGGTCCACACCTTGGCGTGTTCGGCGAGGTCGAGCACACCGCGCACCGCCTCCCGGTCCGGGACCACGAGCACCTCGCCGACGAGGGCGGACACATGCTCGTACGTCAGTCGGGACACGCTCGGCGCGCTCAAGGTGGTCACGATCGACGACAGTGTCACCGGCACCGGCCCGCCCGCCGCCAGTGCCCGGGACATGGCCTCGGCGCCTTCGGTCTCCACACCCCAGATCCGCACGTCCGGCCGACGGGCCCGCAGCGCCACCGCGACGCCCGCGACGAGGCCTCCGCCTCCGACGCTGACGAGCACGTCCGTGAGTTCGCCGGCGTCCTCGGCGAACTCCAGGCCGACGGTGCCCTGACCGGCGATCACCACGGGGTCGTCGAAGGGGTGGACGAGCGTCAGCCCTTCGTCCCGCAACCTCGTGACGAGCGAGAACGCGCTGTCCATGTCGTCGGTCAGACGCACGGATGCTCCGGCGTTCCGGGCGATCTCGACGGCGCGGGCGGGCGCCGAGCGCGGCATCACCACCGTGGCCTTCACATCGAGGGCGGCGGCCGTCATCGCCAGGGCGATTCCGTGGTTGCCGCCGCTGACCGCCACGACTCCGGCGGCGCGCTGGGCGTCGCTCAGCGAGAGCAGCTTCGCCGTCGCCCCACGCGCCTTGAACGAGCCGGTGCGCTGGAGCAGTTCGAGCTTCGCCGAGACCGGGACGCCGAGCAGTTCCGTGAGGCCCGGGCTGGGTACGGTCGGGGTGCGTACGACGTGTCCGGCGATGAGGCCGGCCGCGGCTTCGATGTCCGAGATCCCGATCAAGGCAGTCACCCTTCCGGCGCGGGGCGGTGATCCGCACCGCTTCGCACCCTGACGCGGGACCCGGTCCCGGTCAACTCGGTCACTCGGCGCGCGCCACGGCGATGCGTCGATCACCGCCGCACGGCGTGGACGCCGTCCGTCCCCGAGTCGCTGACCGAGCTGTCACACATCGCGCCGCACAAGGAAGTCGATCAGTGACCTGAGCTCGCCGGCGGCCCCTGCCTCGAGCGGCACATCGGCGAGCGCCGCCTCAGCGGCGATCACATGGCGCCGCGCTTCGGCCAGCGCGGCCGAGCGGCCTCCCGACTCCTCGATCAGCGTGGCCGCGTCGGCGGGGTCGGCGGCCGACTCCAGCAGGGCGGGGAGACGGCCGGCAGCGGGGGAGTCGAGCGCGGCCAGTACCGGGAACGTCTTCTTCCGCTCCCGCAGATCGCCGTGCACGGGTTTGCCGGTGACGGCGGGGTCGCCCCAGATGCCCAGCAGATCGTCGACCACCTGGAAGGCGACGCCCAGATGTCGTCCCGCACGGTCGAGGGCGGCGACGCAAGCGGGTGGCGCACCGCCGAGCAGAGCACCCAGTGCCGCCGCACAGCCCAGCAGGGAGCCCGTCTTGTGCTCGGCCATCGCCCGGTACTCGGCCGGCCGGACCCGCTCCGGCCCCGTCCACGCACGCGCGGCGAACAGCAGGTCGTCCGCCTGACCGCGCACCAGGTCCTGCAACGCCGCGGACAGCAGCCGCACCGCCCGCGGACCCGCCGGTGCCTCGGCGAGCGTCTCGACGGCCAGCGCGAACAGGGCGTCGCCCGCGAGAACGGCGGGTCCTGTGCCGTACGCCTGCCACACGGTGGGGCGGCGGCGCCGGATCGTGTCACCGTCCATGATGTCGTCGTGCAGCAGGGAGAAGACGTGCACCAGCTCCACCGCGACCGCCCCGGGCACCCCGGCCTGCCCGGGAGCACCGGCCGCCTCGGCGCCGAGCACGGCCAGCGCCTGCCGTACGCCCTTCCCGCCGGGGGCGGCGGCCGGAGCGCCGCCCACCTCGCACCAGCCGAAGGAATAGGCGGCCATCTCACCGACCCAGGGATGCATACGTCCCACGGCGTCACGCAGCGCGGGCCGCACCAAGGCGCGGCAGCGGCCGAGGACCTGGCGGACGTCGGCTGCGGGCGCCGACGAAGCGAAAGTGTGCGTCGGCGAGCTGTTCTGATGGGCGTCGAACGGAGTCCGCACCGCCGAAGGGATCGCCGTCACCGTGCGGTCACCGCCCCGGCACGAGCACCGGCACGGGCACCGGTACCGGTACCGCTACGGGCACCTGCCACGGCCATCCCCGCCGCGTCCTCCTGCCCCTCAGAGCCCTCCCCGGCGCCGAACTCCTCCTGCGCCCGGGCGACCATCTCCCGTGCGTGTCGCAGCCCGATCCGTTCCAACACCCTCGCCAGCTCGGCCAGTTCGGCCGCCGTCTCGGCCAGATCGCGCCCCAGCCGGGCCCGCGACTTGACCAGCCCGAGCCGGGACAGTGCCTCCCCGCGCGGCTCGCTCATGGCACGGAACTCCGTGAGCGCCAGCTCGTACATGCCGCGGGCCTCGGCGTAACGCCCGGCGCGGTAGAAGACGTTGCCGCGCATCTTGTGGTTGTAGGCCAGCGCGCTGGACAGCTTCATGGCACGGCAGACGGCCTCGGCCTCGGACAGCAGACCCAGCGCTCGCTCCGTGTCACCGTCCCGGACGGAGACGATGTCGGCGAGCCCGCGCAGCGCCCAGGCGTGACCCCGCCGGTCCTCGGCCCGCGCGGCGATCTCGGCGGCCTCCTCGAACAGGGCGTACGCGGTGTCGTACGACCCGGTGTTGCGATGGATCTGGGCGATGCCCTCCAGCGCCCACACCGTGTGCCGCGCCTCGCCGCGCCGCCGGGCCTCGGCCAGCAACTGCTCGTGCAGCCGGTGGACGGCCTCGTAGTCGCCCTGGATCCGGCCCGTCTCCGCCAGACCGGCCAGCGAGTAGCCCCGTACGACGATGTCGCCGCCGCGCTCGCCGAGGTCGGCCGCGAGCTGCAGCAGCCGCCGGGCCAGGGGAAAGGCACCGCGCTGCCGGGCCAGGGTGCCGCCGCTCCACAGCGCCCAGGCCATCGCCCCGGTGTCGCCGGCCTCCCGGGCGGCACGGTAGCTGGCCTTCCACGCCCGGTCCGCGTCACCGACCTGCCCCAGTCGGCGGTGCGCCTCGGCGACCGCGAGCCCCGAACGCGCCGCCTCGCCATGCTGCCCGGCCCGCTCGGCCGCCGCCAACTGCTCGGTACCGGCGGCCAGTACGTCGGTCAGCGAGGAGTTGACGGACAGGGTGGTCAGGGCGCCCTGGTACTCCGGGGCGAATGCCTTGCCGTACATGTATGCCTCTCGATCCGGTATACACGCCATCTATACGCGGTGTGTATACATGGAGGGTATAGTGCGTCGAAAACCAGCCCTGGCCCAAAGGGCCAGGGCGTCAGCTGTGGACGATCACCTGATGTTGTTCGCTTGTTGTCGATCAAGACGCCGGTTGGGCGGACCGGGTTGCTCGTGAGGCGCAGATCACCTCACGGGAGGCGTCAGTGCTGCTGGGCCTTCGGCGGCGTCGCCTCACTCGGGCGCACGACGACGTAACCCTGGCCCTGCAGCATCAGCTGCACCGCCTCCCCGGAGCCGCCGCGCAGCATCGAGCCCAGGGACTGGGAGCGGTGCAGCGAGGTCTGCAGGCCGGCGGTCCAGCCGACCACCGCGTCCGTGTCGACGTACACCGGGTACTCGGGTGAGACGGGGATCACCAGGGGATTGCCCTCACAGACCAGCCCCAGCCTGCCCTGACCCGAGAAGACGCTGTTGAACAGGCCGCCACCGGCGATGCCCGAACCCTTCACCGTCGCTATCCGGTACGACAACGAGGCGTCGAAACACAGGACGTTGCGGCCGTTGACCGTGAACTCGTCCCCGGGATCGACGTCGACGACGAAGCAGTTCTGCGCCTCGTGCGCGAACCAGGCCTCGCCCTGCCCGCGCACCGCCATCAGCGGCAGCCCCTCACCGGTCACGGCTCGCTTGAGCATGCCGCCCACGCCCTGGCCCTTGCGCTCGAACTGGAGGTTGCCGCGGTAGGCCACCATCGCGCCCTGGCGGGCGTGCATCTCGCCGTTCACCGCGTACTTGATGCACTTGGCGTTCTCGATCGTCATACCCGGCGCCGTGGCCGGCTGGACCATGTGCTCGCTGGAAAAGAGGTCACCCTTCATGGGGGCATCGTGTCCCGGACGGCCCCGTTCCGGCCAGCTCGCCTCGTGTCTGCGTCGCGAGCTCCGTCACGCGCCGAAGAGCTGTGTCCAGTAGGTGCCCGCAGGGCCGCCGCCCGCGAAGCCGATCCCGATGTGGGTGAAGTCCCGCTTGAGGATGTTGGCGCGGTGGCCGGGGCTGTTCATCCAGCCCTCCACTACCTCGGCGGGGGAGCGCTGGCCACACGCGATGTTCTCGCCGATCGTGCGCATGCGGGAGCCCGCGGCGGCGGCCCGGTCCCAGGGCCGGCTTCCCTCGGGCGAGGTGTGGGAGTAGAAGGCGCGGGCCGCCATGTCGGCGCTGTAGGCCTGCGCGGCGGTGCCGAGTGCGGGATCGACGGCCAGGGGACGCAGCCCGGCCCCGGCCCGCTCCCGGTTGGTGAGGCCGACGACCTCCGCCGCCGTGCGGGACAGATCCCCCGGCGTGAGCGGCCGGGCCCACAGAGCGGTCCAGTACGTGTCGCCCGAGGGGCCGCCCCTGACGTACCCCAGGGCGGCGTGGTTGAAGGCCGGGTCGTGCAGGGTGCGGCCTGCCTGCTCGGTGCGCAGGCAGTACGCGACGAACTCGGCCGGTGTGCGCGGGCCGGAGACCAGGTGCTCGCCGACGGTGACATACGCGTACCCGGCCGCGGTGACGCGCTGGTACACCGAGACGCCGTCGTGGCCCTCGACGCCGAGCCGTCCCGCCGCGGCCATGGCGGCGGCGTGGGCCTGAGCGGCGGTGGCGAGGCGGGCGTCGAGGGTGACCGCGGGTGAACCAGCTCCGGCGCGGGCGGAGTTGACCAGGCCGAGGAAGCCGTCGGGGTCGGGGGAGGTGACCGGTGGGGCGGCGACGGCGGACAGGGTGTGCATCGTGGGCCGTGCGGTGGGCATCGGCGGAGTGCCGGCTGCCGGCTGCGCGGGTGCCGACAGCGCGGGCGGCGGCGTCGCGTCCTCGACGACGTCCACGCCGAAGTCACGCGCGATCCCGGCCAGTCCGTCCGCGTACCCCTGCCCCAGGGCCCGCAGCTTCCAGCCGTCGCCGCGTCGGTAGATCTCCGCGAGCAGCAGCACGGTCTCCTGCCGCGGGCGCGGTGGGGCGAACCGGGCGATCGCCCGGCCGCCCGGGCCGGTGACATGGAGTGTGGGGGCGGGCAGCCGGCCCAGGGCAGTTCCGGGGTCGGCGGGGCTGACGACCACCGTGACCCGGGTCGCCCCGTGCCGCAGTCGGGGCGGGTCCACGGTCAGGGTGTCGCCGTGGAGCCGGGCCCCGGGTGCGGACGGCTGGTTGTAGAACACGAAGTCGGCGTCGCCCCGGACCTTGCCGCTGTCGTCGGTGACGAGCGCGGACACGTCGAAGGGGCCGGGCACCCGTACGGTCACGCTGCCGCCCGGGAGGGGCAGATTGCCCCCGGGAACCAACTCGCTCATCGTGCCGTCCAGGTGGGTGGTCGAGATCCGGTGGATCCGGGTGGGTGGTTCGAAGTCGGGTGGACCTTGGTGGTGGTGCGAGATCCGGTGAAGGGGATGTCCGGAAAACGTCCACCGGATCTCATGGGTTCCCGCCCGACGTGCGCGGCTCAGTCCGCGTTCGGGCGCAGCCGGTTCCCCGGCGCGGTGTCCTCGGGCCGCTCGACCGGTGCGGTGACCGGGCGCGCCTTCGCCTCCTTGCCGCAGAACGAGGACTCCAGGGTGCCCAGCAGGGAGTTGAGGACCGTGCCGTTGTTGGAGGTGTTGGCGAGTGCGGTGAGGCTGCGCCTGCCGTCCTCGGACGCGAACGCGTAGGTGTAGTAACCCTGGACGGCGCCCGTGTGGCCGTACACCCGGATCCCGCACGACAGCCGGCGGCGCCGCAACCCGAGCCCGTACTCCTGGTTCGTCCCCGACGCCACCCAGCGCTGCATCTGGGCGAGCTGTGCCCGGGAGGTCAGGCGGCCGCCGAGCAGCGCCGACAGGAAGGTGTTGAGGTCGCTTGTGCTGGAGATGACCGCGCCCGCGCTCTGCGCCCAGGACACGGTCTGCTCGGTCGAGTCGACGAGCGCCGCGCCCGCCGCGTCCGGGGTGAGATAGCCACGGGCGTGGCGGCCGGGGAGCTTCGTGCCGGGGTGTACGTAGAAGGTGTCGCGCAGGTCCAGCGGGCCGAAGATGCGGTTCTCGTACTCGGTGCGCACGGAGTGGCCGGTCAGCTTCTCGATGAGCATTCCGGCGACGACGAAGTTGGTGTTGGAGTAGGAGTACGCGCCGCCGGGCTCGGTGGTCCGTGGCTTGCTCAGGGACCGGTTCACCAGTTGCCGGTAGGTGAAGACCTTCCTTCGGACCGCCTCGAAGCCGGGAACCGTCTGCGCGAACATCTCGTTGGTGTAGTCGTGCAGGCCGCTGCGGTGGCTGAGCACATGCCGCACCGTGATGCGGTCGTCGGGGAGCAGACCCGGCAGATAGCGGTTGACCGGGGCGTCGAGCTTCAGCTTCTTCTCGTCGGCCAGTTGCAGCAGGACGACGGCGGAGAAGACCTTGGTGACGCTGCCGATGCGGAACCGGTCGGCGTTGCTGATGGTCCGTTCGGTCTTGCGGTCGGCGACACCCGTGGCCGCCCAGTGGACCGTGCCGTGGTCGTCGAGCCGTGCCATCGCGCCGGGGGCGCCCTGCCGGCGCACCGTGTGCAGGACGCTCCACAGGCCCTTGACGTCGGGCTGAGGCAGGGCACTCGCCGAGGTGTGGGCCCTGGTGGCGCCTGGTGGCGAGGACACGGCGTGTGCGGGCACCGCCAGGAGCGACACCAGGGTCGCCGCCACCGCCATACCCCTGACCACCGTTGCTGAGACCATCCGCCTTCTCCCGTTTCCGTCGATGTGCCGCTGATACGAGAACGATCACCCTCGCGCCGGGCAACTCCTCGCGCCCCGTCACATCGCCACGAGCGCCGCGCAGTTGGACAGTCATGGATCACCGGGTGGGGCTCCTCGGCGGCCGCCTCCGCGAATCCTGCTTCTTTTATTGACGGCGGAAAATAATGACTCTAGGTTCCCGGGCATGTCCTCGATCCGCCGCGCCGAGGCCTTCCCGGCGAGCACGCCGGCCGCCTCGCAGATCTTCACCACGGTTCTCAGCCACGGGCCCCTCACCCGCCTGGAGGTGGCCCGGCGCGCGGGACTGTCCCCGGCCGCCGTCACGAAGGCGGTACGGCCGCTCATCGAGGCCGGATACCTGGTGGAGGGCGCGGACGACCAGGCCCGTCCCGCGCTCGGCCGCCCCGCCAACCCGGTGCGGGTCGACGGGGGACGGGCCCTGTTCATCGGCGTCAAGGTGACCGGCGACGAGATCATCGCGGTGCTCACCGACCTGTGCTGCCGCATCCGCGTCGCCCGGCACGCCCCGCTCCCGGACCGCGAACCCAAGGGGGTGCTGACCTCCGTCGCCGGGCTGGCGGGCGAACTGCTCGCGGAGGCGGGCGATTTGGGGATCCCGGTCCTCGGCCTCGGTATCGCCGTCTCCGGTGATGTCGACCGGGGCGCGGGCGTCGTCCGCTACTCGCCGTTCCTGGAGTGGCGGGATGTTCCGCTCGCCGAACTCGCCGCCACGACCACCGGGTTGCCGGTCACCGTCGACAACGACGTCCGGGCCCTCACCGTCGCCGAGCAGTGGTTCGGCGCAGGCGTGGGCCTGTCCGGCTTCGCCGTCGTCACGGTCGGCGCCGGCATCGGCTGCGGCCTCGTGGTGCACGGCCGGGTGGTGGCCGGAGCGCACGGTGTGGCCGGAGAGATCGGCCATGTGACGGTCGACCCCGCCGGCCCGCACTGCCACTGCGGCAACCGCGGCTGCGTGGAGGCCATCGCGGGGGACGCCGCGATCCTTCGGCGGATCCGCGAGACCACGGGCCTCGAAGTCGCCGACACCGCCGAGGCCGTGGCGCTGGCCCACCGGGGGAACGCGGGTGCGCGCGAGGCGTACGCCCGCGCGGGCGAGGCGATCGGCCGCGGCATCGCCACCGTGGCCAACCTGCTCGGCCCCGAGCGGGTGATCATCTCCGGCGAGGGTCTCGCCGCCCATGACCTGTTCGCCGAACAGATCCGCGACGCGTTCGCCGCGGCCGCGTTCGGCTCCGCCGCCGAGTGCGACGTACAGACCCGCCCGCTGCCCTTCGAGGAGTGGGCGCGCGGGGCCGCGGCCACCGCAATCCAGTCCTTCATCAGAGCCGACGACCAGCGGTAGCGCCGCTGAACCGACCCCGGGAGGTACGACCCATGCGGTCATCCTCGTACTCCGTCATGCCCGTACGCGCCCTGAGAACCGTGGTGGTCCTGGCCCTCACCGCCGCGGTCACCGCCGCCGTGCCCGCCGCGCGGGCCGGGACCACCGAGACCCCGGCCGTCACCACGCCCGTGGCCGCCAAGCCCTACATGGGCTGGACGAGCTGGACCATGCAGTCGTCGAAGTACCCGGGTCTCAACCCGAAGGGCGACTACAGCTATCTGTCCGAGGCGAACGTCATCAAGCAGGCCGACGCCATGGCCGCCAAACTGAAGAAGTACGGCTACGAATACGTCAACATCGACGCCGGCTGGTGGATGGACTGGTCCTGGACGCCGCGGTTCGACGAGTACGGCCGGCAGCAGGCCGACCCGAAGCGCTTCCCCAGCGGCATGAAGGCCGTCGCCGACCGTATCCACGCCAAGGGCCTCAAGGCCGGCATCTACCTCCCGGTCGGCCTGGAGAAGGGCGCCTACAACGACGGCGGGAACCCGATCTGGAACGCCGAGGGCTGCACGACCGGCGACATCGTGTACGACGACCTGCGCACGACCAACGGCTGGGACAGCGCCTACAAGATCGACTTCTCCGACCCCTGCGCGCAGAAGTACATCGACTCCCAGGCGCGGATGTTCGCCGACTGGGGCTACGACTTCCTGAAGCTCGACGGCGTCGGCCCCGGCTCCTTCAAGAGCGGCGACAACTACGACAACGTCGCCGATGTCGCCGCCTGGCAGAAGGCCATCAGGTCCGCCGGCCGCCCGATCCACCTGGAGCTCTCCTGGTCCCTCGCCTACAGCCACGTCGAGGACTGGAAGAAGTACTCCAACGGCTGGCGCATCGACACCGACGTCGAGTGCTACTGCAACACCCTGGTCACCTGGGAGAACTCCGTCGACGACCGCTGGGACGACGCCCCGGCCTGGACCGCCCACGCCGGCCCCGGCGGCTGGAACGACCTCGACTCCCTCAACGTCGGCAACGGTGAGATGGACGGCCTCACCAAGGCCGAGCGGCAGAGCTACGCTACCCTGTGGGCGATAGCCAAGTCCCCGCTGTACACCGGCGACGACCTCACCAGGCTCGACTCCTACGGCCTGCGGCTGCTGACCGACCGCGAGGTCATCGCCATCAACCAGCGCGGCGGACCGCCCGCCGAGCCCGTCACCGCCTCCGACCCGCAGCAGGTGTGGGCCGCCAAGAACCCCGACGGCACCTACACCGTCGCCCTGTTCAACCTCGCCGACGCACCCGCCTCCGTGACCGCCGACTGGTCGACCCTCGGCTTCGGGGGCAGGGCCTCCGTGCGCGACGTGTGGAACAAGGAGAACCTCGGCACCTACACCGACAAGATCACCCAGGCGCTCCCCGCGCACGGCTCGCGCCTGTTCACCGTCACCGCGCGCGGCACGGACCTCGCCTGGACCGCCCACGAGGCCGAGGCGGGCACCAACACCCTCAGCGGCAACGCCTCCGTGGCCGACTGCGCAGCCTGCTCCGGCGGCCGCAAGATCGGCAACCTCTACACGGGCGGCAAGGTCACCGTCAACGACATCGTGGTCGCCAGGGCCGGCACCTACCAGATCAAGGTCGCCTACGTCAGCGGTGACTCCCGTACGGTCCTCGTCTCCGCCAACGCAGGCGGCGCCACCTCTCACAAGTTCGCGTCCACCGGGGACTGGTCCACCGTCAACAGCGTCCACGTGCCGGTGAAGCTGAAGGCCGGGGCCAACACGATCACGTTCGACAGCGGCACCGGCTACGCGCCGGACATCGACCGCGTCGACGTACAGACGTCTCTTTGACCTCCCTCCATCGGGGCCCGGCCGCGCGCCGGGCCCCGGCCCAGACGCCTTCGGAGCCGCACATGAACTCCAGCCCGAACGAGCCGAGCCGAAGAACCCTCCTCTCCCTCGCCAGCACCGCAGGCCTCATCACCGCCCTCGGCTCGCTGCCCGCCTTCACCGCCTCCGCCGCACCCGCCCGCCCCGCCGAAGTCCCGCTCCCCGCCGACTCCTCCCGCCACCGACTGTGGTGGCGGGCGCCCGGCGACGAGGGCTCGCTGATCGAACAGGGCCTCCCGATCGGCAACGGCCGTATCGGCGCCCTCGCGAGCAACGACCCCGGCCGCGAACTGCTGCTGATCACCGACGCCACCATGTGGACCGGCGGCCTCAACGACACCCTCGACCAGCACGGCCAGTTCCCCTACGGCCGCTCCGACTTCGGCTCGTTCACGCTGCTCGCCCGGCTCACCGTCGACCTCCCCGACCACGACCTCGGCGCCGTCAACGGCTACCGCCGCATGCTCGACCTGGCCCAGGGCCTGGTCACCAGCACCTATGTCCGCTCCGGCGTCACCTACCGGCGCGAGATGTACGCCAGCCACCCCGACGACGTCATCGTCCTGCACTTCACCCAGAGCGGCGGCGGCCGCTACACCGGGACCATCACCCTCACCGGCACCCACGGCGAACAGCCCACCGCCGCCGGGTCCTTCGGCGCGACCCTCCCCAACGGCCTGCGCTACGGCGCCGCCGTCAAGGCCCGCGGCAGCGGCGGCAAGGTCACCGTGCACGGCACCCGCATCGACTTCTCCGGCTGCGCGGACCTCACCGTGGTCGTCAGCGCCGGCACCGACTACGCACCCGACGCCGCGGCCGGCTTCCGCGACCTCGCCCTCGACCCCGAGCGACTGGCCCGTACGAAGGTCCGCGCCGCCGCCGCGGAATCGGCCGGCGCCCTGCGCCGCACCCACGTCGCCGACTACCGCGCCCTGTACGGACGACTCGGCCTCTCCCTGGGCACGTCCACGGCCGCGCAACGCGAACTGGACACCTGGGAGCGCCTGCACGCCCGCAGCCGCGACCCGGAACCCGACCCCGAACTGGAAGCGGCCTACCTCCAGTACGGCCGCTACCTCATGATCACCGGCTCGCGCGACAGCCTGCCCATGGGGCTGCAGGGCCTGTGGCTGGACGGCAACGACCCGGACTGGATGGGCGACTACCACACCGACATCAACATCCAGATGAACTACTGGATGGCCGACCGCACGGCACTGCAGCCGTGCTTCGACGCCCTCGCCGACTACTGCGTCGCCCAGCTGCCGTCCTGGACCGACCTCACCCGCCGCCTGTTCGACGACCCGCGCAACCGCTACCGCAACTCCTCGGGAAGGACCGCCGGTTGGGCCGTCGCCTTCTCCACCAACCCCTACGGCGGATCCGGCTGGTGGTGGCACCCGGCGGGCAACGCCTGGCTCTGCACCACCCTGTGGGAGCACTACGAGTACACCGGGTCCCGGGAGTACCTGAAGAAGATCTACCCGCTCCTCAAGGGCGCCTGCGAGTTCTGGGAGGCGCGGCTGATCGCCGTCACCCTGCCCGGCACCGCGAAGGAGGTGCTCGTCGACGACAGCGACTGGTCTCCCGAGCACGGCCCGCAGGACGCCAAGGGCATCACCTATGCTCAGGAACTGGTGTGGGCGCTGTTCGGCAACTACTGCACCGCGGCGGCCGAGCTGCGGAGGGACACCGACCACGCGGACACGATCGCCGCACTGCGCGGAAAGCTGTACCTGCCCCGGGTCAGCCCGACCACCGGGTGGCTGGAGGAGTGGATGTCGCCGGACAACCTGGGTGAGACGACGCACCGGCACCTGTCCCCGCTCTACGGCCTGTTCCCCGGCGACCGCATCCGCCCCGACGGCTCCACCCCTTCCGGCATCGTCGCCGGCGCCACCGCCCTGCTCACCGCACGCGGCATGGACAGCTTCGGCTGGGCCAACGCCTGGCGCAGCCTGTGCTGGGCCCGCCTGAAGAACGCCGACAACGCCTACCGACTGGTCGTCGACAACCTGCGCCCCTCGACCGACGGCAGCAACGGCACGGCCTTCAACCTCTTCGACATCTACGAGGCGGAACGCGGCCGGGGCATCTTCCAGATCGACGCCAACTTCGGCACGCCGGCCGCGATGGTGGAGATGCTGCTGTACTCCCGGCCGGGACACATCGAACTCCTCCCCGCGCTCCCGGACGCCTGGGCCGCCTCGGGGTTCATCAAGGGCGTGGCCGCACGCGGCGGCTTCGAGATCGACCTGAGCTGGCGCGACGGGAAACCGACCGAGGTCCGCGTCCGCAGCGTCGGCGGCCGCGCCACGGCGGTCGCGTACGGCCACGTGTCGCGCACGGTCACCCTGAACCCCGGCGCCTCCGTCACGCTGAAGGGCCTCGCCCGGTGAGGCCCGCGCTCCCGCTGGCCGTCGTCCTGCTGACGGTCGCCGCCTGTCAGTCCGCGCCCGCCGCCCGGACGGCCGCCGACGGCAGCGGCGTCGTCACCTGGGCGGCGAGCGCCGACCGCATGGGCGACGGAGTCGCCGGCCGCGGCTACCGCCTCGTCGTGCACACCAGCGCGGCCGGAACCGACCTGCGGATCCGGCTCTCCAACGCCTTCGGGGACCGGCCGCTCACCATCGACAGCGTCTACGCGGGCATCCAGAAGCAGGGCGCTGAGCTACGACCGGGCAGCAACCGGCGCCTGAGCTTCGGCGGCGCGCGCACGGTCACCGTGCCGGCGGGCGCCACCGTATGGAGCGACCCGCTGCCCGGCCGGCTGCCCGCCGCGACCAACTTGGTCGTCAGCCTGCACAGCCCGGACGCGGGTGGCCCGGCGAGCGGCCACTGGATGGCCATGCAGACCTCGTACGCCACCCAGGGCGACCACACCGCCGAGGAGAGCGGCGCCGCCTGGACGATCCCGACCGGCTCCTGGTTCTACCTCGACGCCGTCTCCGTACACGCCTCGCAGGGCACGGGCGCGGTGGTGGCCCTCGGCGACTCCATCACCGACGGCTGGCAGTCCACCTCCGACCTCAACCGTCGCTGGCCCGACTACCTGGCGCGCCGCCTGCAGCGGGCGGACACGGCGGTGAAGGGCGTGGCCAACGAGGGCATGTCCGGGAACAAGGTGCTCGCGGACGGCCCCGGTCAGAGTGCGCTGAACAGGCTGGAGCGGGACGTCCTGTCGCAGCCGGGCGTGCGGACCGTGTTCCTCTTCCAGGGGGTGAACGACATCAAGGCCCACACGGGCGTCACGGCCGACGACCTGATCGAGGGCTACCGCGAGATCGTCGACCGGGCGCACGCGGCCGGCAAGTGCGTCGTCGGCGCGACCATCGGCCCCTTCAAGGGCTGGCACGAATGGGACCCGGCCGCCGAGGCCGTACGCCAGGAGGTCAACGACTTCATCCGCGGCAGCGGCGAGTTCGACGCCGTCACCGACTTCGACCGAATCCTGCGCAGCCCCTACGACCGGGCGAGGATGCTGCCCGCCCTCGACGGCGGCGACCGCATACACCCCAACGACAAGGGCATGCAGGCCATGGCCGACGCCGTCGACCTGAACGCGCTGGACTGCGACGTCACCGGCTGATCGGCACCGGACCTCAGGCGCGCAGCGTCTTCGCCCAGTCCTGCGGAACCCGTCCCGCGGGCCCCGGCGACGGCTGGTCCGCGGGATGGCTCACCGGTGCCGCGAGCTCGGGCCCCGACTCGTAGATCTCGTTCGTGGCGTAGTTCCAGAACCACTCCTCACCCGGCTCGAAGCTCTGCACGAACGGATGCCCGGTCTGTCGGAAGTGCGCGGTGGCGTGCTTGGCGGGTGAACTGTCACAACAGCCCACGTGCCCGCACTGCGCGCACCGCCGCAGATGGAACCACCACCCCCCGTCGGCGTCGCATTCGGCACACCCGCTCCCGCTCGGCGGCACGCTCGGATCGATTCCGTCGTCGCTGGTCATTCGGACTCCTCCTCGGCCGCTGCCAGCGGCAGCAGCACCTGGAACCGCGTGTCACCGGGCTCCGACTCCACCTGGATGTTGCCGTGATGCTTGTTGACCACGATCCGCCAGGAGATGTCCAAACCGAGCCCGGTGCCCTCACCCACGGGCTTCGTGGTGAAGAACGGATCGAAGATCCGGCCGCGGATCTCCGCCGGGATGCCCACCCCCGTGTCCCGGAACTCCACCAGCAGCCGGTCGTGATCCGGAGCCGTCCGCACGGTCAACGTCCCTTCGCCGCCCGCGCTGTTGATCGCGGACACCGCGTTGTCGATGAGGTTCGTCCACACCTGGTTGAGCTCCGCCGGGTACGCGGGGATCTTCGGCAGCGTACGGTCGTACTCCTTGACGACCCTGATCCGCCGGCCGATCTTGCCGGACAGCATCAGCAGGGTGCTGTCGAGGAGTTCGTGCACGTCGGCGTTCTGGAAGGGCGCGCGGTCGAGCTGGGAGTACTGCTTGGCGGCGTCGACGAGCTGCGAGATGCGGGCGGTCGAGTCGTTGATCTCGTCCATCAACAGCTCGGTCTCCACGGTGTAGTTGAGCCACCCGATCGCGCTCGGCAGGATCTCCTCGTCGACCGCCGCGGCGACCTGGTCCAGCCAGTCCACGTCGAGACCGGCCTGCACGAAGGTGGGCGCGATCCGCCAGCCCTGCGGGATGTCGTGGTCGTCGAGCCAGTCGGTGACCGTGTCCTCCCGGTCGGCGGCCTCCAGCGGACTGAGCGTGGGGGCCTTGGCGACCCGCTCGGCGGTGCGTTCCTGGATGTCGACGAGGTTCGCGATGACCTCGGGGGAGTACGACCCCTGCGTGATGACGGCCAGCTTGTGCCGCATCTTGCCGACCCGCTCGCGCAGCGTCGCGGTGGCCCGTACGGCAGCCGCCGCGGGGTTGTTGAGCTCGTGGGTGAGACCGGCGGACAACGAGCCCAGCGCCAGCAGCCGTTCGCGTTGGTTGATGGCCAACTGGGTGCTCTTCTGCCCGAAGAAGAGGCCTTCCAGCAGGTGCAGGGCCATCGGGAACCAGTCGCGGATCACTGCCGCGAAGGTCTCGGCGGGCAGGACGAAGAACCGCGTCGGCTCCGTGACCCGCATCGAGCTGTTGTAGACCTGCGGCACCCGGTCCCCGAGGTAGGCCTGCCAGGCCCCGGAGTACACACCGCGCTGGGAGGTTCGGGTGACCTCCACGTCGTCACCGCCGACGCGCCGGGACAGTACGACCGTGCCCTCGACCATCACGTAGAAGCAGGTGGCGGGATCTCCCTCGGTGTACACCGGTCCCGGCTCGAACCTCTCCACCCGTCCCTCGCTGCACAGCCTGCCGAGCTGCTCGGGCGTGAGCTTCTCGAACAGGAACAGCGCCCCGATCTCCTGGGGGTTGCACGGCATCGGCTGACCGCTCATGACTGCTCCAGATAACGGTGGACGAGCATCACGGCCATGGCTCCCTCACCGACGGCGGACGCGACCCGCTTCGCGGACTCCGCACGCGCGTCGCCCGCCACGAACACACCGGGAACGTTGGTCTCCAGGTGGTACGGCGGCCGGTCCAGCTCCCAGCCCGCC
Source organism: Streptomyces sp. NPDC051243 (assembly GCF_044455405.1). NCBI lineage: Bacteria > Bacillati > Actinomycetota > Actinomycetes > Kitasatosporales > Streptomycetaceae > Streptomyces > Streptomyces sp. NPDC051243. The sequence continues at coordinate 500,016 of NZ_JBITES010000005.1, forward strand.
GGCGGCAGCCCGCCGGAGGTCAGGTCGGGCCCGGCCAGGATGAACCCGCGCTCGTCCCGCAGCACCGTCTCGCCCAGCCAGTCGGTGAGCGGGGCCGCGCCGATGAACACGAACATCCACTGCGCGTCGACGAGTTCCGTCCGCCCGCTGTCCACGTCGCGCAGCGTCAGCTGCTCCAGGTGGTCCGAGCCGTGCGCGGCCTCGACGACGGTCCGGGCGCGTACCGAGATGTTCGGCGCCTCGTCGATCTGCTGGATCAGGTAGTGCGACATCGACGCCGACAGCGACTCACCGCGCACCAGCAGCGTCACCGACTTGGCGCCCCGCGACAGATACATCGCCGCCTGCCCGGCCGAGTTGGCGCCGCCGACGATGTACACGTCCTGTCCGTGGCAGGCCGGGGCCTCCGTCAGAGCCGACCCGTAGTACACCCCGCAACCGGTCAGGTCGTCGCAGCCCGGCGCCTGCAACTGCCGGTAGGACACGCCGGTCGCCAGGATCACGCTGTGCGCGGCGACCGCCGAGCCGTCCGAGAACCGTACGATCCGGGCGGCGCCGCTGACCTCGAGTCCGGTCACCTCGCGCGCGGTGAGGATCTCGGCACCGAACTTCGTCGCCTGCCGCCGCGCCCGGTCCGTGAGCTGCGCCCCCGACACACCGTCCGGGAAGCCGAGGTAGTTCTCGATCCGGGAGCTCTGCCCGGCCTGCCCGCCGGTCGCCGACCGCTCCACCAGCACGGTCCGCAGCCCCTCGGACGCCCCGTACACGGCGGCGCCGAGCCCGGCCGGGCCGCCGCCGATGACGACGAGGTCGTAGAAGTCCGCCGTCGGTGTCGTCGCCAGGCCCACCTGCGCGGCCAGTTCGGGTGCCTCGGGCGCCACGAGGGGCGTGCCGTCCGGCGTGACCACCAGCGGCAGCCGCTGCCCGTCCTGCCCGGCGGCGGCCAGCAGCCGCTGCCCCTCGGGCTCGTCGGCCGAGTACCAGCGGTACGGCACCTGGTTGCGGGCCAGGAACTCCCGCACCTCCGACGAACGCGCCGACCAGCGGTGCCCGACCACCTTGGTGCTCGGCACCGGCCGGAAGTCGCTGCGCCGCCATGCCTCCAGCAGGTCGTCCAGGACCGGGTAGAGCTTCTCCTCCGGCGGGTCCCACGGCTTGAGCAGATAGTGATCGAGATCCACGACGTTGATCGCGTCGATCGCCGCGTTCGTGTCCGCGTACGCGGTCAGCAGCACCCGGCGCGCGCCCGGGTACACGTCCAGGGCCTGTTCCAGGAACTCGATGCCGTTCATCTGCGGCATGCGGTAGTCGGCCAGGATCACGGCGACGAGATCACCGCGCAGCTTGAGCTCGCGCAGTGCCTGCAACGCGGACTCGCCGGACTCCGCGCGCACGATCCGGTGCGACTCGCCGTAGCGCCGGCGCAGGTCACGGGCGACCGCCCGGGACACTCCCGGGTCGTCGTCCACGGTCAGGATGACGGTCCGCGCTGCTTCGGCGGCCTGTGCCATGCGTCTCCCACCCCGGCGTCGCTTCTCGGCGCGACGGCGAGCGTCCTCAGGGGGCGGGTCGTCGAGCCGACTCCCGGCCATCGTATGTTCGATCCGCCCGCTTCGCTCAGGTACGCGACAGGTGGGAGAACTCCGAGGGCGCCCGGCGCGGCCGCCGTCGGTCGTCGTCAGGGGTGGCGCGCGGCGAGCACGCAGAACTCGTTGCCCTCGGGGTCGGCGAGCACCACCCACGGCTCGTCGCCCTGGCCGACGTCCGCGTGGCGCGCGCCGAGTGCCAGGAGGCGGGTCACCTCGGCGTCCTGGTCGTCGGGGCGGAAGTCGAGGTGCAGGCGGTTCTTGACGGTCTTCCCCTCCGGGACGGGCGCGAAGAGCAGTCCGGGCAGGCGGTCCTTCCCGGGCCGGATCTCGTACTCCTCGGCCGAGTCGTTCACCACGACCCATCCGAGCGCCTCGGCCCACCAGCGCCCCAGGGCCACGGGATCGGCCGCGTCGACGTTCAGTTGCTCCCACTCCAAAGCCATGGCTGCAGGGTAGTGAAGACTGGGCCCGACGGACGAGATCGCGACTTGAGGAGGCAGCCGGAATGACGCGCCCGATCACGGTAGGGGTCGACGGATCGGAGGAGAGTCTCGCCGGGCTGGCCTGGGCCGCCCGGGAGGCGGTCCGCCGGGGGCTCGGCCTGCGGGTGGTGCACGCCTGGAGGTTCCAGCCGCACGAGACGATCGACGCGGGGGACCCGGACACCCAGGTCCGGTGGGTGCGGGAGGGGCTGACCGAGGCCGCCCGTTCCGTCACCGAACGGCACCAGGGCCTCGACGTCACCACCGACGTCCTCGACGGCCCGGCGGCCGAGACGCTGGTCGCCGCGGCGGCGGACGCCGAGATGCTGGTGCTGGGATCGCGGGGCCACGGCGCGGTCGTCGGGTTCCTGCTCGGCTCCGTCGGACAGCAGGTGATCGCCGGGGCCGCGCGGCCCGTCGTTCTCGTACGGGCCGGGGACCGGGCCTCCGCCGAGGCCGCCGGGCGCGAGATCGTCGTCGGTCAGCACGGCAACGCGGACGACAGCGCCGCCGCGTTGCGGTTCGCCTTCGAGACGGCCGCCGCGCGCGGAGCGACCGTGCGTGCCGTACGGGCCTGGACCCTGCCGCCGCTGTTCGCCTACAGCCCGGCCTCCCTGAAGCTCCTCGACGACGCCGGAGGCCTGGAGCCGTACGAGAAGAAGGCTCTGGGCGAGGCGCTGCTGCCGTGGCGGGAACGCTTCCCGGACGTCCATGTCGTCGAGCACGTCGAGATGGGCAGCGCCGGGCAGGTGCTGCTGTCGGTCGCCGGTCGGGCCCAGCTGATGGTCGTCGGGCGCCGCGCCCGCCGTACGGCCGTGGGTGCCCGGATCGGGTCGGTGGCGCACGGTGTTCTGCACCACGCCGACTGCCCGGTGGCGGTGGTACCGCCGGCCTGAGAGCCTGTGTCACTCGGCGGTCGGCTGGAGCGTCTCCCGGGCCGTGGGCAGGATGTTCTTGATGTAGTCCTCGACCACCGCGTCCAGCCCGATGTCGTGCTGCGCCCGCTCGGACAGGTACCAGCGGTGTTCGAGCAGTTCGTGGTAGATCTCGGCCGGGTCCATGGAGCCGCGCAGCTCCAGTGGTACGGCTCGCACCGTGGGCCGGAAGACGTCGCGTACCCAGCGGTGCGCGAGCACCTCGGGGCGGGCGCCGAGGGGGTCGCCCGGGGCGTAGTCGTCCTGGGTGGCCATCCAGCTCTCCAGGTCGTTCAGGAGCCGCCGGGCCTGGTTCTCCTCGGCGTCCAGGCCGGTGAGACGCAGCAGTTGACGCTGGTGGTGGCCGGCGTCGACGACCTTGGGCACGAAGGTGACCGTGTCGCCGTTCGCGGCGTGCTCGATCTGCATCTCGGCCACGTCGAAACCGAGTTCGTTCAGGCGGCGTATCCGGCGCTCTATGTAGTGGTACTTGCCCGCCGGGTACACCGAGGTGCGGGTCAGCTCCTGCCACAGGCTCCGGTAGCGGGCGCAGATCTCGGTGCCGAACTCGATCGGGTCCACCGAGGGGTGCAGCGCCCCGGACGCCTCCAGGTCCAGCAGCTCACCGCTGATGTTGACGCGGGCGAGGTCCAGGTCGTAGTCGCGCTGGCCGTCGCTCAGCTGCGGGTGCAGGTCGCCGGTCTCGGCGTCCACCAGGTACGCGGCGTACGCGCCCGCGTCCCGCCGGAACAGAGTGTTCGACAGGGAGCAGTCTCCCCAGGCGAACCCGGCGAGGTGGAGGCGGACCAGCAGCACGGCGAGCGCGTCCATGAGGCGGTGCATGGTCGCCGGACGCATCGTCGTCTCGAACATCGAGCGGTACGGCTGCGAGCCGCGCAGGTGCCGGGTGACCAGCACCGACTCCAGCGGGTCGCCGCCCGCGTCGGTGCGGCCGGTGACGACGGCCAGCGGGTCCACCGCCGGGATGCCGAGCCGGTCCAGGTCCCGCAGCAGCTCGTACTCGCGCAGCGCCGGGCGCTCGGCGAGCTCTTTGACGGCGATCACCTCGCTGCCGGCGCGGGCGTAACGCACGATGTGCCGTGAGATGCCGCGCGGAAGCGGGACCAGGACCTCCTCCGGCCACTCCTCCAGGGGCAGGTGCCAGGGCAGCTCCAGCAGGAGCGCGGGATGCTCCGGGTTCGTCGCGCTGATCTGCAGTGCCATGGGCCGTTCGTCCTCGCCTCGCGGTGATCGTCACCTCACCTTAAAGTGCGCGCTCGCGGGCCTGAAGAGCGGCTTCCCGCACCGATCCGCGGTGCGACGGTCCGTGCCCGGGCAGCAGCACGTCGCCCTTGAGGCCTTCGAATACGGCCAGCGAGGCCACGGCCCGGGCACGCTCGCGGTGGAACATGTCCGGCAGCAGCTGCGGCCCCTTGATCCGCGAGGTGGGATGCCCGCTCACCAGGGCATCGCCCGCGATCACCACACCGGCGTCGGGCAGGTGGTAGGCGCAGTGCCCGTCGGTGTGGCCCGGCGTGTGCACGGGGACGGGACGGCCGGGCAGGTCCAGCGGACCGGCCGAGGGGAACGCCTCGGGCGAGGTGACCGGCACGTGCGCGGTGCCGCCGGAGCGGATCGCGTGGATCGCCCAGGGCAGCACACCCGGCCGCCAGCCGTTCCTCAGGACCGTCCCCACGTTCACCTGGTGCAGGAACTCCCGGCGGGCGTGCGGCACTTCGGCCTCGTGGAGGTATATGGGCGTGCCGTAGGTGTCGCGCAGGTACTCGGCGTTGCCCAGGTGGTCCGTGTGCGCGTGGGTGATCAGTACGGCCGTGACCGCCTCCGGTGAACTCCCCACCTGCGCGAGCGAGGCGAGGAGCGTGGCCCGGTCGCCGGGATAACCGGTGTCGATCAGCGTGACCGCGTCGCCCTCGGCGAGGATCACCCAGTTCGTGTTGCTGCCGTGCACCAGATGGGTGCCGTCCGCGACTTGCTGCACATCTGCCCGCATGATCGCCCCGCGTGGTGAGGTCCGTGCCCGACGGACACAGCAAAGCAGATCAGGGTGAATGCGCCTCCGGCGGGGCCGGACGCATCCCGAACAGGAACCGCGTCAGCCGCGTCCTGCGCACCACGCACTCGTACAGCACGAGGATCACGGCCAGCGAACCGGTCACGATCACGGCGTACTCGACGACGATCGGCGCCGGCCGGCCCACCACGCCGTAAGCGAGGGCGACCACGACCGGCTGGTGCAGCACGTACAACGGCAGGGCGGCGAGCCCGAGATAGACCATCGCGCGCGAGGGCGGCCCGGCCTCGCGCGGCCGCCGGTCGAGAAGCCCGAGGATCGCCACCACCCAGCACCAGCCCGCCGCCCCGAACACCGCCCTGGTCACCAGGGCGAACGGGCTCCACTCGGTGAACGGGTCGTCCAGGGAGAGGAACCCGGGCGCGGTCCCCGCGAACAGCACCAGCCCGGCAACCCCCACCGGCACGGCGAGCCGGCGCAGCGCGGCGCGGACGCGTCCGTCGTCGGCGAGGGCGTAACCGAAGAGGAAGAACACCAGGTAGGCCCAGCGGTTCCAGCCCGCGAAGCCCTCCTCCATGCCCAGGAACGCGTTGATCGCGGCGAGCGGCAGGGCGGGCAGGAGGAGCAGGGCGGGGCGCCGCTCCACCGTCCGTCCCGCGCGCTCGGCCCCGTCCGCGAGCGGAGCCGCGACCGGGGCGAGGAGCAGGCTGAAGGTCAGCAGCAGCACGACGAACCACAGGTGCCCGGTCTCGAAGTACTCCCCGTCGAGGACGAAGGGGAAGTCGGCCAGGTCCGGGCGGACGGTGAGGAAACGGGGCCAGAAACGCCAGTACGACTCGTCGTAGCCCGGATCGGCGGCCCGCAGCCGCAGCCACTGGGGGAGCGGGCACAGCACGAGCGTCGCGAAGACCAGCGGAACGCCCAGGCGCAGCAGCCGTTCACGGCTGAAGCGGGCGGGTCCGCGTCGGCGGATCGAGTACCGGGAGCCGAGCCCGGCGACCAGGAACAGCATGGGCATCGCCCAGACGACCGCGAAACCGGCGAGCACGGTGACGGCGTCGGTCGTCTCGGCGTTCTTGACGTAGAAGTCGTCGTCCGGCGAGAACACGAGGCCGGAGTGGAAGAAGACCAGCCCGAGGACGACGAGGACCCGCAGCGCGTCCAGTTCGCCGCGCCGGGGAGCGGTGGCCGGTGCCTGCGTGCTCACCCGCCCCAGTGTGGGGGCACGGCAGGGCTTCGCCCAGAGGAAGGGCCGCCTCCGGCACCGTCCGCCGGAGGCAGCCCCGCGTGCGCCCGGAGCGGCCGCCTCTGAAGCGAGCCTCAGTGCACGCCGCGCGGGCGGAACTGGATGCTGATGCGCGGTCCCGTGGCACGCGTGGTCTTCGGTACCGAGTGCTCCCAGGTCCGCTGACAGGAGCCCCCCATCACGATGAGGTCGCCGTGTCCCAACGGACGGCGTACCGTCGCGCCGCCGCCGCGCATCGGACGCAGCAGCAGATCCCGGGGCGCGCCCACGGAGAGGATCGCCACCATCGTGTCCTCCCGCGCGCCGCGCCCGATCCGGTCCCCGTGCCAGGCGACGCTGTCCCGGCCGTCGCGGTAGTAGCACAGCCCCGCCGTCGTGAACGGTTCGCCCAGCTCTTCGCCGTAGTGCGCGGTCAGCGCGTCGCGGGCGTCGGCGAGCACGGGATGGGGGAGCACGTCGTCCGCGCCGTAGAAGGCGAGCAGGCGCGGTACGTCGACGACGTGGTCGTACATCGTGCGCCGCTCCGCCCGCCACGGCACCTCCGCGGCCAGCTGTTCGAACAGGGCGTCGGCCCCGCTGAGCCAGCCGGGCAGGACGTCGATCCAGGCGCCATGGGTGAGTCGCGTACGGAGGATCCCGGTGAGGGAGCCGAGCCGCAGCTCGTCGGTCTGGTCGAACAGGGAGCCCTGGAGGTGCGTGGCCATGGTTCCAGCGTACCCCTGAATCGAATATCTGTTCCTATTGAAATCCCGTCTTGGATTCTCGACCTGCCCCTTTGGATACATTGCTGTATCGGATACATTCATGTATCGAACGGAGGTCGGGACATGGTGGTGGAGGAGACGACCAGGCGCGTCACCAAGCGTCGGGTCCGCACGCGGGCCAACCTCCTGGACGCCGCGTTCGCGGTATTCGCCGCCAAGGGGTTCGGCCGCGTCTCCATCGAGGAGGTCTGCGAGGCCGCCGGCTACAGCAGGGGCGCCTTCTACTCCAACTTCGCCAGCCTGGACGAGCTGTTCTTCGCGCTCTACCAGCAGCGCGCGGACCTGATCGCGGACCAGGTGTCGGGCGCGCTCGCCCTGGACGGGCCGGACCTGGATGTGCCCGCCGCCGTGGACCGGGTGACCGAGGTGCTGCTCCTGGACCGCGACTGGCTGCTGGTGAAGACGGACTTCCTGGTGCATGCCGCGCGCGATCCGGCCGTCGCCCACACCCTGCTGGAACACCGCGCGCGGTTGCGCGGCGCGATCGCCGACCGGCTCGCCCGGGCGCGGGGACACACCGCACTGCCCGCCGTGCTCGGCGACATCGACGGCGCTGCTCACGCCGTGGTCGCCGCCTACGACGGAGTCACCACCCAATTGCTGCTGGACAAGGACGTCGAGCACGCCCGCGCCTGGCTGAAGCAACTGCTCACCGCGCTGCTCACCGACGGCAGCACCCCCACCGAATAGCGCCACCACCCAATGAGGAAGGGACGGTCGCCATGGATGCCGACGTCATCGTCGTCGGAGCGGGACTCGCGGGCCTGGTCGCCGCGAGCGAACTGACCAGCCGGGGCCGCAGGGTCGCGCTGGTGGACCAGGAGAACGCCGCCAACCTCGGCGGGCAGGCGTTCTGGTCCTTCGGCGGGCTGTTCCTCGTCGACTCCCCGGAGCAGCGGCGCCTGGGCATCAAGGACTCCCTCGACCTGGCCTGGAACGACTGGCAGGGCAGCGCCCAGTTCGACCGGGTGGACGACGAGGACTCCTGGGCGGTGCGCTGGGCGCGGGCCTACGTCGAGTTCGCGGCCGGCGAGAAGCGGGCCTGGCTGGACACGCACGGCATCAAGTTCCTGCCGACCGTGGGCTGGGCCGAGCGCGGCGACCTGCGCGCCCACGGCCACGGCAACTCCGTGCCGCGGTTCCACATCGCCTGGGGCACGGGCACGGGCGTCGTGGAGCCGTTCGTGCGGTACGCCAAGCAGGCCGCGCGCGACGGGCTGCTCACCTTCTACCACCGGCACCAGGTCGACGAGCTCGTCCTCGAGGACGGCTCCGCGCGCGGGGTGCGCGGCACCGTCCTGGCCGAGGACAGCTCGCCCCGGGGTGTCGCCTCCAGCCGCGAGCGCGTCGGCGAGTTCGAGCTGACCGCCCAGGCGGTCGTCGTGACGACCGGCGGCATCGGCGCCGACCACGACATCGTCCGCCGCTACTGGCCCGAGCGGCTCGGCACCCCGCCCGCCGAGATGGTCACCGGCGTCCCCGCCTACGTCGACGGACGCATGCTCGACATCAGCGCGGAGGCGGGCGTTCGGCTGGTCAACCGCGACCGCATGTGGCACTACACCGAGGGCCTGCAGAACTGGGACCCGATCTGGCCCGGCCACGGCATCCGCATCCTGCCCGGCCCGTCGTCGATGTGGTTCGACGCCCTCGGCCGCCGCCTGCCCGATCCGTGCCTGCCGGGCTACGACACCCTCAGCACCCTGAAGTACCTGCGGACGAACGAGGACATCGCCGGTTACGACCACTCCTGGTTCATCCTCAGCCAGAAGATCATCGAGAAGGAGTTCGCGCTCTCGGGCTCCGAGCAGAACCCCGACATCACCGCCAAGGACCGCGCGGGCTTCCTGAGGGAGCGGGTGCTCGGCAAGGGCGCCCCGGGCCCGGTGGCGGCCTTCCTGCGCAACGGCGCCGACTTCGTCACCGCCCCGGCCCTGGAGCAGCTGGTCGAGAAGATGAACCAGTTGACGGACAAGCCGCTCCTCGACGCCGCGGACATCCGGCGCCAGATCGAGGCCCGCGACCTCCAGATCACCAACCCGTACAGCAAGGACGCCCAGGTCCAGGGCATCCGCAACGCCCGCCGCTACATCGGCGACCGCCTCGGCCGCGTCGCCACCCCGCACCGCCTCCTCGACCCGGCGGCCGGCCCCCTCATCGGCGTCAAACTGCACGTCCTGACCCGCAAGACCCTCGGCGGCATCCAGACCGACCTCGACTCCCGCGCGCTGGGAGCCGACGGGTCGCCCATCGACGGTCTGTACGCGGCTGGCGAGGTCGCCGGATTCGGCGGCGGCGGCGTCCACGGCTACAACGCACTGGAGGGCACCTTCCTCGGCGGCTGCCTCTTCTCGGGCCGGACGGCAGGACGGGCCGCGGCGCGGCAGACGGCCTGACGGGCGTGCACGGCCCGTCTCCCCACCGCCCCGATCAGCGGCGAAGGCGTCACGCCTGAAGGAGACGGGCCAACACGGCTGCGTGACTCCCCTCGGGAGACTTGGACGCGGTGAGCAGGGTCACATCGCCCTTGCTCGCCAACTCCCGCACATGATCGACCAGTTCGGCCGCCTCGGGAGCGGCCAGCTCCGCCTCGTAACGGCGCGCGAACTCGTCGTACGACCCCTCGCCCGCGTGATACCAGCGGCGCAGCTCCGTCGACGGCGTGAGCGCCTTGGGCCACTCGTCCACACGGGCCGCGTCCTTCGCCAGACCGCGCGGCCACAGCCGGTCGACCAGGACGCGGACGCCGTCCTCGGGCTCGGGTGCTTCGTAGACGCGACGGATGCGAACGGTCATGGCCGGGCCTTTCTCACGAGACGGGCGGCACGTCGGGGAACCTGACGAGTTCCTCACAAGTGTCCGCGAAGGTCGACGCATGATCACGCACAAGCCCCGTGTCGCCCTGCTCGCCGCCTCCCTGCTGCTCACCGGCTGCGGCGGCGGCGCGGTGGCGACACCGGACCAGGAGCCCGCGGTCACGAGGCCCACGACCAGCACACCCATACCCGAGGTAGCCCTCGAGGTGGCCCCGCGGCAACTGCCCGGTCTGGGCCCGAAGACCTGGGCGAAGGTGCCCTCCGAGGCGCGCCAGGCCGTCGTCGTCACCGGACGCGGCAGGAACTCCTCGCAGTCGACGGTCGTTCTGTACGAGCGCAGCGACATCGGCTGGGAAGCAGGTGACAGCTGGCCCGCCCACAACGCCCTGCGCGGCTGGACCGACCACCACCGCGCCGGCGATCTGCGCTCACCCATCGGGGTCTTCACGCTCACCGACGCCGGAGGCCTGCTCCGCGACCCCGGGACCAGGTTGCCGTACGACCACGGTTCCGGATTCACCGCCACCGGCACCGGCTTCGAGGGCGAACCCCTCGCGGGCTCCTTCGACTACGTGATCGCCATCAATTACAACCGCAAGCCCGGCACCACACCCCTCGACTGGACACGCCCGCTCGGCACCGGCCGGGGCGGCGGCATCTGGCTGCACGTCGACCACGACGGGCCGACCCAGGGGTGCGTGAGCATCGCCCGGGAGCACATGAAGGAGCTGCTGGTGGCGCTGGACCCCGACCGGCATCCCGTCGTCGTCATGGGCGACGCGAAGTCGCTGGCCCGCTGACCTCCCCGACCGCTTAGGATCCGCCGCGTGTGCGCACATGTGCTGGTCGCCGAGGACGACGAGATGCAGGCCGAACTCATACGCCGCTCCCTGCTGTCGGAGGGCCACACCGCCACCGTGGTCCACGACGGCTCGGCCGCGCTCGACGCGGTGCGGCGGCAACGGCCCGACCTCGTCGTGCTGGACCTCATGCTCCCGGTGATCGACGGCTTCGGGGTGTGCCGGGTGCTGCGCCGGGACGACGACATCCCCGTGCTGATGCTGACCGCCCGGTCGGCGGAGGACGACGTCCTGCTCGGCCTCGAACTCGGCGCCGACGACTACATGACCAAGCCGTACAGCCCGCGCGAGCTGATGGCCCGCATCCGCACGGTGCTGCGGCGCAGCGGGCGCGCCGCCGGACGACGGGAGGATCCCGTCGTCCGCGCCGCGGGGATCGCCGTCGACCCCGTACGGCACGAGGTGCGGTGCGACGGGGCGGCGGTGGAGTGCACGCCGGCCGAGTTCGAGATCCTGCTGGCCATGACCGCCGAGCCCGAACGGGTCTTCTCCCGGCGGCAGTTGCTGGAGTGCACCCGGGGCATCGACCGGGCGTCCACCGAGCGGGCCGTCGACGTCCACATCATGAACCTGCGCAGGAAGATCGAGGCCGACCCGCGCAGGCCCGTGCGGCTGCTGACCGTGTTCGGTGTCGGCTACAAGCTCAGCGGCGGCCGCGGATGACCCGGCGCATACCGCTGCGCAAACGGCTCCTGGTCCGGCTGCTGATCGCCACGGTGCTGATCGCCGTGTGCTCGGTGGCGGCGACGGCCTGGCTGGCGGTGGAGACCACCACCCGAGCGCTGCGGGAGGAACAGGGGCAGGTCCTCGCGGAGGACATGGACGTCCTCGCCCGGCTCAGCGGCTACGCCGCCACCCACTCCGCCTGGGAGGGAGTCGAGGACACCGTCCGGGCGTTGTCCGAGCGGACCGGGCGCCGTATCGCCCTGACGACCCCCGACCGCACGATCATCGCCGACTCCGCACCGTCCGGCACCTCCCTGCCACCGCGCGCGGCCGCCACCGTCGACCCGCTGCGCACCGACACCTACACCGAACGCGGGGCGCAGCGCAGCGGCACCGACCCGCGGGTCGTGGGTCCCTACCTGCTGCCACCGGACGAGCGCGAGAAGCTGGACCGGCTCGCCCGGGTCCGGCAGCAGTGCTACGCCCGCAGCGGCTACCGGGCCACCGTCGTGCAGACGCCCAGCGGCCGCCCCGTCCTCGACTTCGTGGAGGACGACGTGACGACCGCCTATGTGCCCGACGAGTGCGCCGACGGGAAGCTCAACACCCCGACGCCCACCGAGGAGAAGGCCCTGGCGGAGCTGACGGACCGCTCGCGCGGCTGTCTGCAGGCGCAGGGCCTGAAACTCGGTTCGGGGCTGTTCGTCGCGGTCGACACCACGGAGCAGGGCCTGAGCGCCCGCTACCTCATGGGCAAGCTCGCCAACCCCCGGGACACCGACGCGCTACGCGAGGCGGAGCGCTGCGCCGCCGATGCCCGCCGCGCCCAGCTGGACCCGTACGTCGCCCCGGTCGCCGAACTGTTCCTCGGCGTCGGGGACACGAGCGCCGTCCGGTTCGACATGTCCCCGGCCAACAAGGCCAAGATCGTCGGCGCCGCCGGACTCGTGCTGGCCGTCACCGTGGCCCTGACCGCCGTGGTCGCCACCCGGCTCGTGCGGCCGCTGCGCGCGCTCACCGAGGCGGCCCAGCAGCCGCCCGAACTGCATGTGCGGGTTCCGGTCACCACCCGGGACGAAGCAGGCATCCTCGCCGCGGCCTTCAACGAACTCACCGACCGGCGCGAGCGGTTGGAGGCCCAGCGCAAGGCCATGGTCAGCGACATCGCGCATGAACTGCGCAGCCCGCTCACCAACATCCGCGGCTGGCTGGAAGTCACCCGCGACGGCGTCGTCGAGCCCGACCCCGCCCTGCTCGCCTCCCTGCACGAGGAGGCCCTCGTCCTCCAGCGCGTCATCGACGACCTCCAGGACCTCGCGGCCGCCGACGCCGGCACCCTGCGCCTGCACCGCGAGCCCGTCCGCGCCGACGAACTCCTCGACCAGGTCGCCGCCGCCCACCGCGTCGCCGCCGACACGGCCGGCGTCACCCTGCGCACCACGGCGGACGGCACGCCCTGGCTGGACGCCGACCCCGTCCGCATGCGCCAGGCACTCGGCAACCTCGTCTCCAACGCCCTGCGCCACACACCGGCCGACGGCACCGTCACGCTCACCGCCCGGCACGACGGCGACGACGTCGTCCTCGACGTCACCGACACGGGGACCGGTATCGACCCCGCGGACCTGCCGTACGTCTTCGACCGGTTCTGGCGTGCGGAGAAGTCCCGCAGCCGGCGGACCGGGGGCAGCGGGCTGGGCCTGCCGATCGTCCGGCACCTGGTCGCGGCGCACGAGGGCACCGTCGAAGCGGCGAGCGAGCCCGGTGCCGGTTCCGTGTTCACGCTGCGGTTGCCGGCCGCGGAGCCGCCCGACTGAGCGAGCGGCCGGGACGCGTGTCCCGCCGGTCCGCCGCTCACCCGGTCCGCTGCCGCAACGCCCTTCTCTCGGCCTCGCTCGTGCCACCCCAGATCCCGATGAACTGGTCCATGTCCAGCGCCCAGCTCAGACACTGCTCACGGACCGTGCAGCGCCGGCAGACGGCCTTCGCCTGCTCGGTCTGCAACAGGGTCGGTCCGGATGTGCCGATCGGGTAGAAGAGGTCGGGGTCCTCATGGCGGCAGGCGGCGTGGTCTCGCCAGTCGTCCATCAAAGTCACCTGCGATCGTCGTACGTGCCCTCGGTGGATGCCTTACTCGCTTTCGGGTCGCCTGTCGATGCATGGGTGAAACCCCATCGGACACCGGTGAATCAAGTCATTGCTCGCGCATGCCCCACGGGGAGCCGTACGCGGTCAGCAGGTCCAGGAAGGGCCGGGCCGGGAAGGCCTCCGGGCCCAGCACTCCGGTGCCCGACCACGCTCCGGTGGCGAGGAGTTCGAGCGCGACGACCGGGTTGACCGCCGTCTGCCACACCACGGCCTGACAGCCGTACTCCGTCATGGACCACTGGTTGTCCACCACGTGGTACAGGTACACCTCGCGCGGCTTGCCGTCCTTCACGCCCCGAACCCAGGTACCCGCGCAGGTCTTGCCGCGCATCCGCTCGCCCAGCGTCGCCGGGTCCGGCAGGCACGCGGCGACCACGTCCCGGGGCGAGACCCGCACCGGCCCGCCGTCGCTCGGCACGGTCACCGGCTCGGTGCCGTCCAGACCCAGCAGGTGCAGCGTCTTGAGGGTGCTGACGAACTCCTCGCCCAGGCCGTACTTGAAGGTCACCCGGCGCGCGTCGACCCAGCGAGGCATCAGGAGCACCTCCTCGTGCTCCACGTTCACGCACTCGACCGGCCCGATGCCCTCGGGGAAGTCGAACACCTCGGGCTCGCTGAACGGCTCGGTGGTGAACCAGCCGCGCCCCGCCTCGTACACCACCGGCGGGTTGAGACACTCCTCGATCGTCGTCCAGATGCTGAAGGACGGGGCGAAGTCATGGCCGTCGACGGTGAGGTTGGCGCCGTCGCGGACGCCGATCTCCTCGATCTCGTCGAAGAGTTCGTCGGCCGCGTGCCGGGCGAACACGTCCGACAGCCCCGGCTCCACGCCCATGCCGACCAGGGCCAGCGCACCCGCCTTCGCCCAGTCCGCCGCCTGCTCGAACTGGGCGTCGCCCAGCTTGACCCCGCACTCCTCGTACGGCCGCTGCGGATGCGGCCGCGACAGCGACATCGCCATGTCGACATACGTCGCCCCGGCCGTGCGCGCCGCCCGGAACAGCGGCATCACGAAGCGCGGGTCGGTGGCGTTGAGGAGCACGTCGCACGCGTGCCGCTCCAGCAGCGCGGCCACCGCCGCCTCGTCGCCCGCGTCCACGCGCTCGGCCCGGAACCGCGCGTCGCCGGCGAGCGCCGCCACGGCCGCGTCGGCCCGCGCGAGGTCGTAGTCGGCGACCACCATCGCCTCGAAGAACGGACGCCGGGCCGCGATCCGGGTGACGGCGGTGCCCACACCACCGGCGCCCACGAGCAGTACACGCATGACAAGACTCCCTCGGCTGAAGGTCTACGACGTGGTGGGGCCCCGCCGCAGATACAACGCCGCCCGCCGACGTAAGGTCAATGGCGTTGGCATAAGGATGGAGGGCGCCATGCCGAAAGCGGTCGTTCCTGAGGAAAAGCGGCGTCGGCGCCGTCCCACGAAGAGCGGCACCGTGCTGTCGGAGCGGCTGATAGTCGAAACGGCGCTGCGCATGCTGCGCGAGCACGGCAGCGCCGGCCTCACCGCCCGCCGCCTCGGCCTGGCCCTCGACGCCGACCCGAGCACGCTGTACCGGTACTTCCGCGGCATGGACGACCTCACCCTCGCCATCGGCGACGCCCTCATCGGCGAGGCCCTGCGGGGCTGGGAGCCGACGGGGGAGTGGCGGGCCGACCTGCGTGCCGTCGGGCTGCGCATCCACGAGGCGTACGTCGCCCATCCGCAGGCCGCTGTGCTGACCACGAGCCGGGTCACCGGACGGGCCCACGAACTCGCCGCGGACGAGGCGGTGTTGGACATTCTGCGCCGGGCCGGCTTCGCGCTGCCGGACACCGTGCGCATCTACCACGCCTTCATCGACCAGACCCTGGCCTTCGCGGCGCTCGACGCGGCGTCCCTGGCTCTGCCGAGCGAGTCGCTGCGCGCCGACGAGGACATGTGGCGGTCGACCTACGCGCGGGTGCCGCGCACCACCCATCCGCGGATCGCCGAGGCGGCTCCGCTGCTGGCGACCCGGATGGTGAACAGCGCCTATCCGACGGCTCTGGAGATGCTGCTGGACAGCGCGGCGGCGCAGCTGGCGGCGGAGCGCCCCGCGAGCTAGGCCCTGTCGTTTGGATCAGGCCGGCCATGAGGTACGGCACCCTTGAGCCGACCCGAGCGGGGTCTGGTGCGTGCAGCTGCAAGGCGGAGGAGGGAGTCGACGCGATGGGGGTGCCCCCGCGCGAGGTTGTTCGAGAGTGGGGGAGTCGGCGATCGACGACAACGCGGCAGATGTGCGTGCCAGACCCCGCGACGCGGGGATGATCCAAACGACAGGGCCTAGGCGCGCAGCGCCTGCCGAGCAGTGGCCACCACGGCGTCCGTGACCGCGACCAACGCCGGCGAGTGCAGCTTCCACTGCTGCCAGTACAGCGGCACGTCGACGGGCCGCTCCGGGACGAGCTGCACCAGGCGGCCGTCCCTCAGGAGCGGTTCCGCCTGGGACTCGGGGATCAGGCCCCACCCCAGTCCGGCCGTCACCCCCGAGAGGAAACCCTCCGACGTGGGCACGTGGTGCCGTACCGCACTCGCTCCCGTACGAGAGCGCCGCAGCCCGCGCACGAAAGCGTCCTGGAGATCGTCACTGCGGTCGAAGGTCATCACCGGTGCCCGCGCGATCGCGTCCCGCAGCGAGCCGCCGAGATGCCGCTCGGCGAACTCCGGGCTCGCCGCGGCCAGATAGCGCAACCGGCCCAGCGGGCGCACCGAACAGCCCGCCACGGGATCGGGCGATGAGGTCACCGCCGCCATCACCAGGCCCTCCCGCAGCAGCGACGCCGTACGGCTCTCGTCCTCCCGGCGCAGCTCGAAGCAGAGCCGCGGCTCCTGCGGCACTCGCGTCAGCGCCGCGAGGAACCACGTCGCCAGCGAGTCCGCGTTGACGGCGATCGACACCCGGGTCGCCTCCCCGGCCCCGCTCAGCCCCAGCTCGGCCCGCGCGTCGCGCTCCAGCCGCGCCAGCTGGCGGGCGAACCGGACGACGACCTCGCCCGACTCGGTCGCCCGCACCGGCTTCGTCCGCACCAGCAGCACCCGCCCCGTGCGCTGCTCCAGGGCCTTCACCCGCTGGCTCACCGCCGACGGCGTCACATGCAGCGCGGCGGCGGCCGCGTCGAACGTGCCCTCGTCCAGCACCGCGAGCAGGGTGCGCACCTGGTCAAGGGGAAGCTCGGTCAGCTCTGTCTTCACGAGAGCTAAGGATACGTAAGAATCTTTAGCTGTACTTGCACTGATCGACTCCGTAGCGTCGATGTCATGACCAACGCCTTGACCGCTGCCGCCGCCGGATTCGGCACCGGCCTCTCGCTCATCGTCGCCATCGGCGCCCAGAACGCCTTCGTCCTGCGTCAGGGGATCCGCCGCGACGCCGTTATCGCCGTCGTCGGCATCTGCGCCCTGTCCGACGCGCTCCTCATCACCCTGGGCGTGGCCGGCGTCGGCGCGGTGGTCGTGGCGTGGCCCGGCGTGCTGACGGCGGTGGCGTGGATCGGTGGGGCGTTCCTGCTCGGCTACGGCGCTCTCGCCGCCCGCCGGGTCTTCCGGCCGGCCGGTGCCCTGCTCACCGACGGCGAGGCGGCGGGGTCACGGCGGCGAGCGGTGCTGACCTGCCTCGCCCTGACCTGGCTCAACCCGCACGTGTACCTCGACACCGTCTTCCTGCTCGGCACGGTCGCCGCCGACCGGGGCCCCATGCGCTGGACGTTCGGTCTCGGCGCCGCACTGGCGAGCCTGTGCTGGTTCGCCGCGCTCGGCTTCGGGGCGCGGCTGCTGAGCCGCCACCTCGCGAAGCCCACGGCCTGGCGGGTGCTGGACGGACTGGTGGCGGCGACCATGATCGCGCTCGGCGTCAGCCTCATCGCGGGAGCCTGACCGGGCGCGACGCATTCGGGCGCAGGGCCGGCCCCGCGGCGGCCGCGGGTCCGACGCGGCGCTGGGCACCGCGCCGGATCGTCACAGCACGCTGCGCCGGTTGTGCCCGTACTGCTCCATCAGCTTGCCCCGCGTCATCTCCAGCCGGTGCGCGAGGATTTCGGCGACGTGCCGCACCAGCGACATGCCGAGGCCCGGATCCTCCTCGCACAGCCGCAGCACCGCCGCCGCGTCGAACTCGTAGGCCCGCACGGGGCTGAAGGCCTCCGCGCCGAAGTCCCACTGGTACGGGGGGAACAGCCAGGACCAGCCCAGCAGGTCGCCCGAGCCGAGGCTGGCGACCGTGACCCGCTGCAGGGACGTCACCCGCTGGTCGAGGGAGACGGCGCCCGAGCGGATGACCCAGAAGCGGTCGGCCGTGCCGCCCGCCTCGAAGATCCGGGCGTCCTCCGGGAAGGAGACCTCCCGCGCGAGTGACATCAGACGCTCGCGCTGAGGCGGCGGAAGGGCGGTCAGCAGTTTGATCGCTTTGGTCATGACACGGGGCTCCTCGCCGACGACTGAGGTTCCGGTGCTTGCCTGCGTCCATTTCAGCCGCTGCCGGGCCCGTGAGCACCTCGGCGGAGGACGGTTTCGCGCCGGAATCTCGCGGGACGAGGCGCTGAGGGCATGAAAAAGCCCTGGCTGGACGGGGGAAGCCAGCCAGGGCCGTAAGCGGTGGTGCACAGGGGACGTATGCGTTCTACCCCGCGACCACGTATGTATGAACGGTAAACCATCTGGGGGGATTCTGCGTAACCGAGAGCGCGGCACGTGACCCGTTTCACTCCGATCCGGGTTTCAGGCCGGTTCGGGATGCTTCCCCGGGGTCAGCACCTCGTCGAGCACCTCGATCACGGTCTCGTAGGCCAGTGTCCGTACGGCGGCGTCGCGGGCCGCCTCCGGATCGGTCGACCTCAGCGTCTCGCTTCGCGTCCGCCACGTCCGCTCCTCCTGCCGGGCACAGGCCCGGGCACGCTGCATCCTGCGCAGCAGTTCGTCTGAGTCCACGACATCGGTCATGTCTTCCGCGTACCCCGTATCGCCTCCGATGACCGGTCATCCGTCCGGTGGCTTCACGGAAACGCCCAGAGGACGGGCCAGACCGGCCACGCTCTCGTCGAGTCGCTGCAGATGCCTCAGGACGCGGTCGGTGACCCGGCCGTATCGCGGTGCCCCCGGGACGTCCGGCCCCAGGAGGGAGGCGATGCTCGGGCCGGTCTCGATTCCGTCCGCGGTGCGTTCGCCGGTGACATGCGCCGAGATTACTTCGATGTTGTGCGTGATGCGCCCCGCCGCCCGGCGCAGCCGGGGGTCCGCCGCGATGGAGGGGTGGGTCGGCAGCAGCTCGGCCGTCGCGGCGAGGGAGCGCGCGTGGTACGCGCACGTCTCCAGCAGCGCCACGACATAGCGGGCGGTCTCCCGCCGCGCCCGCAGCGGCGTCACCGGATGCGTGAGCGGCTTCGTGGCGGCTCGGAGATCGGCCAGCGCCTGATCCAGGTCACGTGCCTGGTCGAGCAGCTCGACGGGCGGTCCACCGCTCAGCTGGTCGACGGCGCTGCGCGTGACGTCGGCGAGCCGTTCCAGCACGGCGGCGAGGAGTTCGTTCGTACGGCGGTCGGTCTGCACCGGCAGCACGAAGGCGGCCGCGATCACCCCGCAGGCCGCGCCGAGCGCGGTCTCCTCGATGCGCAGGACGAGCACCGAGAGGCTGTAGGTGTGCAGCAGGGTGTAGAGGAGGCCCAGTGCCGCGGTGACGAAGAAGGACACCAGCGTGTAGGACAGGGGTGCCGAGTAGAACATCGCGAAGACGAACAGCAGCACCAGCGCGAACGCCGTCCAGGTGTGGTGCCCCACGGCGCCCGCCAGCACGATGCCGGCCAGCACGCCGAGGACGGTGCCCAGCAGGCGGCGGTATCCCTTGACCAGGATCTCGCCCGTGGACGCGGTGTTGAGGAACACGATCCAGCAGGTCAGCACCGCCCAGTACCAGCGGTCCCGGGACAGCAGCTCGCCGCCGACGATGGCCAGCGTCGACCCCACGGCGACCTGTACGGCGGCGCGTGTGGTGGGCCGCCGCAGACCTGTGGCCTCCTGCGACGGCTCCTCCTCGTCGGCGTCGAGCACGGCGTCCTCCGCGTCCAGCTCCTCGCGGGAACGGGCCGTGGCCGGGGTGTCGTCCGCCTCGTCCTGGGCCCCGCCGAGGGCGGTCCGCAGCCCGAGGACCGCGCGGGCGGCCTCGCCGACCCGCCGGAAGACGTCCTGCACGGCGGGGGACGCGGCAGGCAGGTTCTCCTCGTCGCGATAGCCGAGCAGCCGGTTGCGCAGGTGCGCCACCGAGGTTCCGGCGGCCTGGTCGACGGGGCGCAGCACCAGCAGGCGCAGCGCCTGGAGGTCACGGCGCAGCGTGTCGGTCGCCACGTCCCGTACGGGCTGGCGCCCGCCCGAGGGGACGGGCGCGTCCGGCAGGTGCAGGGCCAGTGTGTCCACCCGCTCGGCGCCGCGTGCGCGCAGCAGCGACAGCCCCAGCCGCTCGGCGGCGATCTCGGCGTCCGCGACGCGCCGTTGGACGAGCCGGGCCGTCGCCTCGTCGGTGGCCCCGTCGCTCAGCCGCCCCTGGATCAGCAGCGCCGTCTCGTGCAGGCGCGCCGTGCCCCCGCGCACCCGCTCCAGGGCCCGGTCCGCGTCCTGCGGGCCGGCGTCGAGCAGGTCGGCCTGCGCCGACAGCAACTGGGCCAGCCGGGCGCGGAATGCCTCCCGCAGCCGCCGGAGCACCCGGGTCGGCGTCTCGGGGACGAGCAGGAAACGCACCAGCGCGCTGCACCCGAAGGCCACCGCGACCGCCCCGGACAGTTCGGGCAGGTCCTCGACCGTGGCGCCGACGAACAGGGAGGCGAAGTAGATCTGGAAGCCGATCAGGCCGAGCGCGGTGCCCCGGTCGCCGAACCGTCGGCCGTAGACCGCACAGAAGATGAGCGTGACGAAGACCAGGTCGCCGGCCAGTACGTCGCCGTGCAGAGCCGCCGCCGACGACATGGACGCCAGCGCCACCGGGAGGCCCAGCGCCAGCGTGACGGCCTGCTGCCCGCGCTGTTTCTCCCGGATGGCGAACGTGGCGACCATCGCCGCCAGGGCCCCCGCCACCAGATGGGTCACATCGGTGCCCAGCAGGGCGAGCACGGCCAGCGCGAGGGCGATCGCGCCCGACGTCCGCAGCCCCGCGGTCAGCCGCAGCAGTCCCGGGTCCGAGGCCGCGACCCGGTCACGCAGTCGCGCCCGGACCGGCCGTCCCGCTGCCCTCACGTCGCCGTACTCTCTCCCGCTCTCTCCCACTCTCTCCCGCTCACGCCGCGAGCCGCGCCCGGGCCGGGCCGCTCGCCCACCTCGCCGGCCTACCGTAATCGGCCCATTGAGCGGCCTGCCGGAACCGGCCTACCGGAACCGGCCTGCTCGAGCGGCCCTCCTCAACCGGCCGCCCCTTCCGCGGAGCCCTTCCCGCCGACCTGCGCCCGCATCTGCTCCGGCGTCAGATAGGCGTGGACGAACTCGAAGTCCTTCAGCTTGGCCGGACTGCGGGACTGGAACCCGGTGCGCACGAAATCGTCCCCGGCGACCGCGTTGAGCAGCCAGTTCGTCATGACGCGGGTCTTGGCCACGTTGGTGCGCAGCGCCGACCAGTGGTAGCCGCGGGCGACGGCCAGGGCGGGCAGGCCCTTCAGCTCGACGCCGAGGGGCTTGGAGACGGCGTCGCGGCCGCCGAGGTCGACGACCAGGCCGAGGTCCTTGTGCTTGTACGGCCGCATCGGCTGCCCGCGCAGGGCGGCGATGACGTTGTCGGCCACGACCTTGCCCTGGCGCATGGCGTGCTGGGCGGTGGGCGGGCAGACGGCGCCCTCCTCGTCCTTGGCCACATCGGGCACCGCGGCGGCGTCGCCGAGCGCGAACACGCCGTCGTGCCCGGGCAGGTTCATCTCGGCCGTCACGGCCAGCCGTCCCCGGACCGTCTCCGCGCCCAGCGTGCCGATCAGCGGGCTGGCGACGACTCCGGCGGTCCAGATCAGCGTGCGGGTGGGGATCACCCGGCCGTCGGTGAAGGTGACCTCCTCGGGGCCGGCCTTCGCGATGGACACGCCCAGGGAGATCTCGATGCCCCGCCTGCGCAGGATCTCCTGCGCGTCGTTGCCGAGCTTCTCGCCCAGTTCGGGCATCAGCCTCGGCGCGATGTCGATCAGATGCCACCTGATGAGGCTCGGATCGAGCCGCGGATAGCGCTTGACCGCGTTGTGCGTCAGCATCTGCAGACACGCGGCGGTCTCGGTGCCCGCGTATCCGCCGCCGACCACCACGAACTGCAGCCGTGCCGCGCGCTCGTCGGGATCCTGGCTGGCGTCGGCGAGGTCGAGCTGGGAGATGACGTGGTCGCGGAGGTAGGCGGCCTCCGCGAGCGTCTTCATGCCGTACGCGTTGTCCGTGAGCCCGGGGATGTCGAAGGTGCGGGTGATGCTGCCGGGGGCCAGCACGATGTAGTCGTACGGCTCGTTGACGAGTTTCTCGGTGATGGTGCGGACGACGCAGACCTTGGCCGCGAGGTCCACGCCGATGGCGCCGCCCGGGATGATCCGGGTCCGGTACCTGCGGCTGCGGCGCAGGGACAGGGCGATCGACTGTGGGGTGAGGACGCCGGAGGCGACCTGGGGCAGAAGCGGCAGATAGAGCTGGTAGGAGGACGGCGTCACCAAGGTGATCTCGGCCTCGTCGGGGGAGAGTTTGCGTTCCAGCCGGCGTACGCAGCCGACTCCGGCGAAGCCTGCGCCAACCACCAGGATCCTGGGTCGTGTCACGGTGATCATCCCTTCTGCGGCTCCGGGCGGTGTGCCTGGACGATGTTCGCCTGCCCCTGGATCGCTGCTTCGCACGCCTCGATCCCACCGCGCCACCGGTCGTTCCGCCAGCCGGGAGCAGCAGGCAGATGAACCCGTCGACAGCCACCTTGCCCCAAGCCGTGCGGCAGCACACCGGTTCGGAGGTGAAAGACGTGTACGCGCGATCTCTTGACGGTCGGTTGGTCTGGACCTAGCGTCCGACGCGCTCGTCCAAAACAGGGATCGCAGTTCATGTATGTGACCATTGGTCGGTGTGCGCGACCTGCGGCCCACCCCCCCACAACGGACAGGAGGCAGGATGCTCGCACGCCTGCGCACCCTCACCGTCACCTCGGCGCTGTGCGCCGTCTCCTTGCACGCGGTCCCGCACGCCTTCGCCGAAGGCGAGCCCGGCGGCTGGCAGTCGGTGTCACCCGGCTACTCCGTACAGGAGAGAGGCTGTGGCCAGGTCGACGGCCTGACGTTCCGGCTCACCTGCTCCACCGCGAGCGGCGACCAGCGGGCTGAACGGCGCTACGCCACCTACACCGGTGGAACGCGCCAGTTCGAGGGCTACTTCCGCATCACCAGCCTCAGCGGCACCCGGATCAGCCTCAAGCAGACGTTCCACGAGTCGGGCTCCGGCCCGTACTTCATGCTCGCCGTCGAACGCGGCGGCAGGCTGTACGCGGTGCACGGGGGCACCACGCTCTCCCACGCCGGGACCGTAGGCGCGACCGTCCGGGTCAACACCGTCCACCAGGTCGGCGTCGAGCACCGCACCTACATCAACGGCTCCCTCAAGCACACCTACGCCAGCCCCGGCGGCAGCTTCTACGACAAGTTCGGCGCCTACCGCACCAACAGCGGCGGCGGGCCGGCCACGGTGGAGTGGAGCGGCATCCGCTTCTGGCGCAGGTAGCGGCCGCCGTATGCGTGCAAAAGCGCGCCTCGCAGCGTCGGCAGCGCTGGTCCTGGCGCTGTCGGCCTGCTCGGCCGGTCCGGAGCAGCCCCTGCGCGGTGTTCTCGCGACACCCACCGACATCCACCTCGACTGGACGGACGGCCGACCGCCGGTCGCCGGTCACATGCTGGAGTTCGCGACCGAGGAAGCGGGCCCCTACACCGTTGTGGACTACCTGCCGACGCGGGTGTCGAGTTACCGCCACCCCGACCTCATGCCGAACACGACCTTCTTCTACCGGCTGCGGGCCTACCGGGGCCCCGCGTCCCGGCCCGCCCGCTCCGAACAGCCGGACGGCATCCGCTTCACCTGGACCGACACCTCCACGGACGAGGACGGATTCCTTCTGGAGGCGCGCAGGGACAACGGCACCGGGTACGAACCCGTCGCCGTCCTCGCCCCGGACGTCACCGGCACGACACTGGCCACCCTGCCCGGCGAGAGACGGGCCTCCTACCGGATCCGCGCCTTCGTCCTCGCGGAGCCGTCGAACGTCGTACGGCTCACCACGGGCGAGTAGCCGCGCTCAGCGGAAGACGTTGTCCACGTCGTCCCAGTGCGCGAACTCGTCCGACAACTGCTCCCGGGGCGCGCGCGAGCGGGCCTGGTACATCGCGTCGATCTGCAGCGCGTAGTGCCGCACGATCGCGTCCCGGCGCAGCTTCATCGACGGCGTCAGCAGGCCGCTGGCCACGTCGAACGGCTCCGGCAGCACCCGGAACACCCGGATGGACTCCGGGCGCGACACCGCGCTGTTGGCCGCGGCGACGGCTCGGCCGATCTCCTCCCGCAGCTGGTTCTCCTCCCGTGCCTCCCGCATCCGCGCGTCGCTGCGCGCCGCGAGGGAGTCCCGCCAGAACGCCAGGAAGTCCGGGTCCAGGGTGATCAGGGCCCCGACACAGGGCCGGTTGTCACCCACGACCACCGCCTGGTGCACCAGCGGATGCATCCTGAGCCGCTGCTCCAGGAGCGCCGGGGAGACGCTCTTGCCGCTGCTCGTGACGATGACGTCCTTCTTGCGCCCGGTGATCGTGAGATAGCCCTCGGAGTCCAGCCGCCCCAGGTCACCGGTGGCCAGCCAGCCGCCGCGCAGCGCCGCCCGCGTCGAGGCCTCGTCGTGGACGTAGCCCTGGAACACGGACGGTCCCCGCACGAGGATCTCCCCGTCGTCGGCCACCCGGATGTCGATGCCGGGCAGCGCCTGCCCGACGGTCCCGGACATCTCCCGGCCGAGCGGCTGCGCCGTCACACCGCCGCTGGTCTCCGTCAGGCCGTACCCGTCGTTCACGTAGATGCCGATGCCCTCGTAGAAGAGGGAGAGCTCACGGTTCAGGGACGAGCCGCCGGACGTCCCCAGCATCACCCGGCCGCCCAGCGCGGCGCGGAACTTGCGGTACACCGTGCGCTCGTACAGGGCGTGCTGCAGCCGCAGATCGAAGCCGGGTCCGGGGCCCCCGCCCAGCCGGTGCCGTTCCAGGGCGGCGGCGAAGTCCCGTGCCGTGTCGGCTGCCCGCTCGAACAGCGCGCCCCGGCCCGCCTGTTGGGCCGTGCGCAGGGCGTTCTTGTAGATCTTCTCGAAGATCGACGGCACGCCGCAGAAATAGGTCGGCCGGAAGGTGCGCAGGGCGGCCGACAGTGCTTCCTCGCTCAGGTCGGGTTCGTGACCCATCATCATGCCGCCGCGGATGCACAGGGTCTGCACCAGCAGCCCGTACACATGGGAGAGCGGCAGAAAGGCCAGGACGGACGCCTGTCCTCCCGGCGGCACCACCTTGTGGCCCCAGCCCGCGAGCAGCGTGTCGCAGGTGCTCGCCAGGTTCCGGTGGCTCAGCGCGCAGCCCAGAGGCCGGCCCGTCGTGCCGGAGGTGTAGGCGACGACCGCGGTGGAGTCCGGCAGGACGATGCGGCGCAGCGACTCGACCGTGGTGAGCGGAATGAACTGGCCCCGGTCCACCAGCTGTTGCAGTCCTCCGGCGTCCAGCTGCCAGACGTGGCGCAGCTGCGGCAGCGATCCGCACACCGAGCCCACCGTCATGACCGCCTGCTCGTCCTCGACGACCACGGCCACGCACTCCGCGTCCCGCAGGATCCACTCGACCTGGTCGCGCGACGACGTCGGATAGATCGGGACCACCTCGGCGCCCACCGCCCACAGAGCGTGGCTGAGCACGGTCCACTCGTACCGGGTGCGCGCCATGATGGCCACCCGATGGCCCGGCGAGATCCCGGACGCGATCAGACCCTTGGCCAGATCGGTCACCTCGTCGCGCACCTCGACGGCCGTCACCTCCTCCCACGTGGTGGAGGACGGGTCGGGGCGGCGCGCGAGCAACGGCAGCGTGGGATTGCGGGCCGCCGTCTCGAAGACGCTGTCGGCGAGCCCGCCGGTCAGGGGCGTGACGGCCGGGGGAGCGAGGCCGAGGTCGCGCATGCGCTGCTCCTGATGCGTACCGGGTGTGACGTCACCGATGAGTACTGTTATCGGCGGTGCCCGAATCTAGCCCAGCTGAGAGCGCCTGGTGCCGGGAACTGACAATTGACCTCGTTTGGTGATCTCGGCCCCATCGGGGAACCCGGGTGGCATGACGTATCCGAACAGCCGACCGAACCCTGATCCGAACGCCGACCCGAACCGCCGCCCGAACCCCGACCCGGAGCCCGAGCGCAGCACCGGCCTCGAACCCGGCGGCGGCGTTCCCCCGGGCGAGACCCCGCCGGCGGAGAGCAGCATGCCCGGTGCCGGCCCACGCGAGACGCACAACCCGCCGACGGGCTGGGCCAAGGCGCCCCTGACCCTGATCCTCCTCCTCGTGGCCGTGATCGCCGCGTTCTTCCTGGTCTACGCCCTCGTCCTGATCCTGTGAGCCCGGCCCGGTCCCATCAGGGGGAGGGCACCAGCCACACCGTCGCCAGCGGGGGCAGCGTCAGCCGGATGTGCCCGTCCTCCGGCTTGGCGGGGTCCGGGTTGGTGACGTCGCTGCCGCCGTAGCGCCCGGCGTCCGTGTTGAGGGCCTCCTGCCAGGCGGTGACATGGTCCGGCACCCACAGACGGTAGTCGTGCCGGACGACGGGCGAGAAGTTGGAGACGCAGAGCACGGCGCCGCCCTCGGCGTCGTAGCGCAGGAACGCGAAGACGTTGTCGTCGGCCGCGTCCCCGAGCGACCACTGGAACCCGCCGGGATCGGTGTCCCGCGCCCAGAGGGCCGGGGTCGCCCGGTAGAACGCGTTGAGATCACGGACCAGGTCCCGCACGCCCCGGTGGTCGCCCGCCGACGCGTACCCGGGATCGAGCAGCCACCACTCCGGACCGTGCTCCTGCGACCACTCGGCGCCCTGTGCGAACTCCTGGCCCATGAAGAGCAGTTGCTTGCCGGGATGGGCCCACATGAAGCCCAGGTACGCCCGGTGGTTGGCGCGCCGCTGCCACCAGTCGCCCGGCATCTTCGACACCAGCGCCTGCTTGCCGTGCACGACCTCGTCGTGGGAGATGGGAAGGACGTAGTTCTCGCTGTAGGCGTACACCATCGAGAACGTCATCTCGTTGTGGTGGTACTTGCGGTGCACCGGCTCTTTGGCCATGTACTCCAGCGAGTCGTGCATCCAGCCCATGTTCCACTTCAGCCCGAAACCCAGCCCGCCGCAGTCGGTCGGCCGGGTCACCCCGCCCCAGGCGGTCGACTCCTCCGCGATGGTGATGACCCCCGGGTTGCGCCGGTACACGGTCGCGTTCATCTCCTGCAGGAACGCCATCGCGGCCAGGTCCTCCCGCCCGCCGTACACGTTCGGCGCCCACTGCCCGGACTCGCGCGAGTAGTCCAGGTAGAGCATGGAGGCGACGGCGTCCACCCGCAGCCCGTCGATGTGGAACTCCTCGCACCAGTACGTGGCGTTCGCGACCAGGAAGTTGCGCACTTCGGTGCGGCCGTAGTCGAACTCGAACGTCCCCCAGTCCGGGTGCTCCGCACGCCGCGCGTCCCCGGGCTCGTACAGCGGGTCCCCGTCGAACCGCGCCAGTGCCCAGTCGTCCTTGGGGAAATGGGCCGGCACCCAGTCCATGATCACCCCGATGCCGGCCCGGTGCAGGGCGTCGACCAGGTACTTGAAGTCGTCCGGCGTACCCAGGCGGGCCGTCGGCGCGTAGAAGCCGGTGACCTGGTAGCCCCAGGAACCGGCGAAGGGGTGCTGCGCGACCGGCATGAACTCCACATGCGTGAAGCCGAGGTCGTTGACGTACGCGGGGAGTTCCTCGGCGAGTTGGCGGTACGACAGTCCGGGCCGCCAGGACGGCAGGTGGACCTCGTAGACCGAGAAGGGCGCCTCGTGCACCGGGATGTCGCCCCGGTGCGCCATCCACTTCTCGTCGCCCCACTCGTGGTGCGAGGCGTGCACGATCGACGCCGTGTCCGGCGGGACCTCCGCACAGCGTGCCATCGGGTCCGCCTTGAGGAAGCGGTGGCCGTACCGGGAGGTGATCTCGAACTTGTACCGGGTGCCCTCGCCGATGCCCGGCAGGAACAGTTCCCACACCCCGGACGCGCCGAGCGACCGCATCGGGAACGCCGTCCCGTCCCAGCAGGTGAAGTCCCCGGCGACCCGCACCCCTCGGGCGTTGGGCGCCCACACGGTGAAGCGGGTGCCGGCCACCCCGTCGTGGATCATCGGCTCGGCGCCGAGCGCCTTCCACAGTTGCTCGTGCCGGCCCTCACGGATGAGGTGCAGGTCCAACTCGCCGAGGGCGGGCAGAAAGCGGTACGGGTCGTGGACCTCGCGCTCGTCGGACCCGTCCTCCGCGTACGACACCAGCAGCGTGTACGCGGGGACGGCGTCCAGCGGCAGTACGCCGGAGAAGAGGCCGCCGCCCTCCGAGACCAGCCCGGTGCGCTCGCCGTCGACCACCACGCTCACCGCACGCGCGAACGGGCGCAGCGCCCGGAAGGCGATCCCGCCCGGCACCGGATGGGCGCCGAGCAGCGCGTGCGGATCGTGGTGGGCACCCGACAGCAGGCGGTCGCGGTCGGCCGGATCGAGCTTGGGCGCGGCGGCGCACCCGCCCGGTCCGGCCGACTCGGGGCGCGAGGTCTCGTGCAGGGCCATGGGGTCAGGCTCCTCTCACGGCGAGGCGTTCGATCGCCGCCATCGGTACGGGCAACCAGTCGGGTCGGTGCCGGGCCTCGTACAGAACCTCGTACACGGCGCGGTCGGTCTCGTACGCACGGAGCAACCCGTGCTTCTTGCGCGGGTCCCACCCGGCGAGGGCGGCATAGCCCGCGCAGTAGGCCTCCCGGCAGCGGCGCGCCCACTCCGGACGCCACGGCCGACGCTGCCGGGCGGCGTAGTCGAAGGAACGCAGCATGCCGGCGATGTCCCGCACCGGCGAGTGCAAGCCGCGCCGCTCGGCGAGCGGGCGGGACGGCTCACCCTCGAAGTCGATGACGAACCACTCGCGTCCCGCCCGCAGCACCTGACCCAGGTGCAGGTCACCGTGGATGCGCTGGGCGGGCGGCCCGGGATCGCAGCCGGCGAGGGCACCGAAGGCGGTCCGCAGGCCGGGGACGTACGGCCGCAGCGCGGGGACGAAGTGCGCGGCGTTCTCCAGGCGCTCGGTCATCGCCGCCGCCGTACGGCCGTTCTCGCCGCGGGCCCGGGAGGGGAACGCCGCCGCCAGCGCCAGGTGCACCTCCGCCGTCGCCCGCCCCAGCTGACGGGCCTCCGCGGTGAAGTCACCGCCCGAGGCCAGCGCGTTCAGCGCCAGCGTCCAGCCGTCGTTGGCGTCACGCAGGAACGGCTGCAGCACGCCGAGCGTCGCCTCC
Organism: Streptomyces sp. NPDC051243; assembly: GCF_044455405.1. Classification (NCBI taxonomy): domain Bacteria; kingdom Bacillati; phylum Actinomycetota; class Actinomycetes; order Kitasatosporales; family Streptomycetaceae; genus Streptomyces; species Streptomyces sp. NPDC051243. The sequence continues at coordinate 529,103 of NZ_JBITES010000005.1, forward strand.
CAGGGATGCGTCGTGCGGAACCAGGCCACGGGGGCCGGTACCCGACGGCAGCCCTGCTCGGCCAGCGCGCCGGACAGCTCCAGGTCGGGGTTGACGCCGGGCTGGATGCGCCGGAAGAGCTTCAGGATGAACGAGTCGCCGTACACCACAGAAGTGTTGGACTGCTCGGCATCCAGCAGCCGCGGCACCAGCCCGGCCGGCACGGTCACGGACGGATCGGCCTCGAAGCGGATCGGGCCCGCCGCGCCGGGGTGCCGCAGCCGCTCCAGGAGCAGTTGCGCCGACCGGGGGTCCTGCAGCGCGTCGAACACCGTCAGACCGGCCAGCGGTCCCTCCTCGGCACGGCCGATGAGCGCCCGGCCGAGGCGCGGCGACAGGTTCTGCCGTACGCCGAGCAGCAGCTGGTAGCAGTCACCGACGGGGGGCGTGCCGCCCGGCACGGGCACCGCCGAGTGACCGGCGTGCACCAGCAGATGCAGACAGCCCGGGAACAGCTCCGTCATCGACAGCAGCGCGAGGTCGGTGACGGGTCTGTCCTTGCCCGCGAACCAGCGCTGCCGTGGCAGCCACTCGCGCAGCAGCCCGGCGAGCGAGGCCATCGGGCTGGCGTCGACCGTACGGGCCGGTCGGGGAGATGCGGTCTTCTGCATGGTGACCCGTCCTTTCCTCGGCACACGCTCGAAGCTCACGCTCAAAGTCGTCTGCCGATGCGGGATGCGACTCGGGAGAGCCTGAACCAGTAGAAGCCGTGGCCCCCGAGGGTCAGCAGATACGGCAGCTCACCGATGGCCGGGAAGCGGACCCCGCCGAACAGCTCGACCGGGTGGCGTCCGCTGAACTCGCGCAGGTCGAGTTCGGTGGGCTGCGCGAACCGCGCGAAGTTGTTCACGCACAGCACGAGGTCGTCCTCGTACTCGCGCAGGAAGGCGAGCACCGCCGGGTTGGAGGACTGCAGTTCCGTGTAGGAGCCCAGTCCGAAGGCGGGGTTCTGCTTGCGGATCTCGATCATGCGCCGGGTCCAGTGCAGCAGGGAGGACGGGGACGCCATCGACGCCTCGACGTTCGTCACCTGGTAGCCGTACACCGGGTCCATGATCGTGGGGAGGCAGAGCTTGCCCGGGTCGCAGGTGGAGAAGCCGGCGTTGCGGTCCGGGGTCCACTGCATGGGCGTGCGGACGGCGTCGCGGTCGCCGAGCCAGATGTTGTCGCCCATGCCGATCTCGTCGCCGTAGTAGAGGATCGGGCTGCCCGGCAGGGCGAGCAGCAATGCGGTGAACAGCTCGATCGAGTGCCGGTCGTTGTCGAGGAGCGGGGCGAGCCTGCGCCGGATGCCGATGTTGGCGCGCATCCGCGGGTCCTTGGCGTACTCCGCCCACATGTAGTCGCGCTCTTCGTCGGTGACCATTTCGAGGGTCAGCTCGTCGTGGTTGCGCAGGAAGATGCCCCACTGGCAGCGCGAGGGGATGGCCGGGGTCTTCGCGAGGATTTCCGAGACCGGGTAGCGGGACTCCCGCCGTACGGCCATGAAGATCCGCGGCATGACCGGGAAGTGGAACGCCATGTGGCATTCGTCGCCGCCGCTCCGGAAATCGCCGAAGTAGTCGACGACGTCCTCCGGCCACTGGTTCGCCTCCGCCAGCAGCACCGTGTCCGGATACATCGCGTCGATCTCGCGACGGACGCGTTTGAGGAACTCGTGGGTCGCGGGCAGGTTCTCGCAGTTCGTGCCCTCCTGCGCGTACAGATACGGCACGGCGTCCAGCCGGAAGCCGTCGATGCCGAGGTCGAGCCAGAAGCGGAGGGCGGCCAGGATCTCCTCCTGCACGGCCGGGTTCTCGTAGTTGAGGTCGGGCTGGTGGGAGAAGAAGCGGTGGAAGAAGTACTGACCCCGGACCGGGTCGTACGTCCAGTTGGAGGGTTCGGTGTCGACGAAGATGATGCGGGCGTCGGCGTATGCCTTGTCGTCGTCGGCCCACATGTAGTAGTCGCCGTAGGGCCCGTCGGGGTCCTTCCTCGACTCCTGGAACCACGGGTGCTGGTCGCTGGTGTGGTTCATGACGAAGTCGATGATGACCCGCATGCCGCGCTGGTGGGCGGAATCGACGAACTCGACGAAGTCGGCGAGGTCGCCGAATTCCGGCAGGACGGAGGTGTAGTCGGAGACGTCGTAGCCGCCGTCCCTGAGCGGTGATTTGAAGAAGGGCGGCAGCCACAGGCAGTCGACGCCGAGCCATTGCAGGTAGTCGAGTTTTGCGGTCAGGCCTTTGAGGTCGCCGACGCCGTCGCCGTTGGAGTCCTGGAAGGAGCGGACCAGGACCTCGTAGAAGACGGCGCGCTTGAACCAGTCGGGGTCACGATCCTTGGCAGGGGTGTCCTCGAAGGTGTCCAGCACGGGTTCATTGACGGTCATGACGCGGGGGACCCTCCGATCTGCGATGGCGATGCCTGGACGTGGAGCACGTGCGCGGGAGCCCTGCCGGGCTGAAGGCGTACGTAGTTGCTCCGGCCCCAGCGGTAGGTCTCACCCGTCAGCTCGTCGTGCACGGACAGGGAGGCATCCCAGTCCAGGCCGAGTTGCGGCATGTCCAACGAGACCGTGGCCTCCTGGGTGTGGTGGGGATCAAGGTTGGCGACCACCAGAACCGTGTCCGGGCCTGTGCGTTTGCTGAAGGCGATGAGCGCGTCGTTGTCCGTGTGGTGGAAGCGGATGTTCCTGAGGCGGTGGAGGGCGGGGTGAGCCCTGCGGATGGCGTTGAGCTTGGTGACGAGGGGGATGATGGTGCGGCCCTCGCGTTCGGCTGTCTCCCAGTCGCGGGGTCGGAGTTGGTATTTCTCCGAGTCGAGGTATTCCTCGCTGCCCGGGCGCAGGGGGGTGTTCTC